>WUAI01000052.1 GCA_009827225.1 Flavobacteriaceae bacterium
GATGATCTCTTCTTCAATTTGTTTTCGTGTTTTTCGCACCACCTCTTCGATCCTCGCGGGGTGGATACGTCCGTCGGTCACTAATTTGTGAAGAGATAGCCTGGCAATTTCTCGTCTTACCGAATCAAAGCAAGACAGAATGATGGCCTCCGGAGTATCGTCTACAATGATCTCTACTCCAGTAGCTGCTTCAATCGCCCGAATGTTTCTCCCCTCGCGACCGATGATACGACCTTTCACATCATCGCTTTCCAGGTTGAAAACAGAAACGCAATTCTCGATTGCCTCTTCCGTTCCAATACGTTGAATGGTATTAATGACCAGTTTCTTGGCCTCCTGCTGAGCTGTGAGTTTAGCCTCTTCCATGGTCGACTGAATAAAGGCCATGGCGTCGGTCTTTGCTTCTCCCTTCAGACTTTCCAAAAGCTGCGCCTTGGCATCTTCTGCAGAAAGACTGGAAATTACTTCCAATTGTTCTATCTGGCTTCGGTGAAGTTTTTCTACTTCCGACCTCTTTTTATCCAGCACTTTAATGCGCTCATCATAGTCTTTTTGTTTGGACTCCAATTGAGCATTGAGCTTTTTATTCTTTGAAAGTTCGTTCGAAACCTGTGATTCCTTATCTCTTGTTCTCTTCTCTGCCTCTGCTATCTTTTTATCGCGATTAAGAATCACTTTTTCATGTTCGGACTTTAGTTCAATGAACTTTTCTTTAGCTTGAAGAATCTTATCTTTCTTTAAGGCTTCTGCATCTGATTTTGCAGTCTTCAGGATTGAATCAGCATTCTTTTTTGCCGATTTAATCACTTGAGTGGCGTTGCTCTTTTCAAGCATTTTGGCGATGATAAAGCCCACCACCAATCCGGCCACAGCTGCAATTATAATAGTAACTATATTGTCCATAGTATGTTAAGTTAGTGTATAAAAAAAGCCTACACTAATATTGTGTTTTTGAATAAACTCCTTAAAAACAAGTTTAGGGCTAACAAGCTGGTCAAGAATCCGCTCAAAGACGGCGCGCTTTTACAACTTCAACTCACCCTTTTTAAAGAATTCGTGTTGAGTTTACCAAAAAATAGTATTAATGTAGGCAGTAACCTTATATATTTTAAAGAACGTTATGCTAGGTGATCCTGCAACAAATGGTTAAGTGCTTCCAGCTTCTCTTCTATTTGTGCCTGATCGTTTATCTTATCAATTCCTTTTTGCTCTACCTGAGCTGCAAACTGCAAAGCACACATGGCTAAAACATCCTGCTTGTCTCGTACGGCATAGTTTTTCTCGAACTTCTTGATCATCTCCTCAATCTTCTTTGTGGCCTTACGCAGCCCTTCTTCCTGTTCGGGTTTGATGGTTAATGGATACACCCGATCGGCGATTGAAAGCTTGATCTTTAACGTATTCGACATTGATATTATTTTATTCGGTCAACTGACTTATACATTGATCAATCTCCCGAACTAAAGCATTTATTTTGAGTTTTGTTTCTCGTTTATGTTGGTCGCTGCCAAGCATCGAATTTGCCAATTTCAATGATCTGCATTCCTCCTGCCATTTGGCCATTTCCTCAAGGGTATTGACCTGCTGTGACTTTAATTGTTGTAGCTCTTCTGAAAGTTTATGGTTTTTGTGCTTGAGCTTCTCATATCGGTGAAGCAATTTGCTAATCCTATTCTCTAAAGAGTCAACAATTTCTGAGAGGTTTGACATTGATTATCGTTCAATACTTATAACACAAAGTTAACATTAGAAGCCATATATGCCAATAGTTTTGCCTATTTTTTTGTATTATTGAATGCCTAGGGCAATAAAATCTGTGTCTCCTCATTAATTTATAGCGAGTTAGTTTACATGATGAAAAAATTATTAGGTCTCTTACTGATATGTGGAGCACAACTTACAGCACAAGAAGACCTCCCCGAGAATTATTTTAGAAATCCATTAGACATTCCGCTCATACTTTCCGGAAACTTCGGTGAGCTGAGAAGCAATCACTTTCACAGTGGGCTGGATATAAAGACCCAGCAGCGAACGGGCGTGCCTATTTATGCCCCTGCAGATGGTTACGTGAAGCGTATTAAAGTAGGACATTATGGTTATGGCAAAGCCCTTTATATTCAGCATTCCACAGGATACAGTACTGTTTTTGCACATTTGGATGCCTACGCCGGTAAGATCCAGGATTATGTGAAAAAGAAACAATACCAAAAGGAAAGCTACGAAATCGAGTTGTTTCCTGAACCAACTGCCCTTACAGTGAATAAGGGTGATCTTATTGGATATACCGGAAACAGCGGAAGTAGTGGCGGGCCTCACCTGCATTATGAAATTCGAGATGCCGGATCCCGGCCAATGAATCCGATGTTATTTGGAGTTGAAATCCCGGACACGAAGAAACCGCTTATCAATACTGTTTTTGCTTATCCTACAGGCGAAAATGCCCATGTGAATGGATCCCAAAACAGAACCAAGCTTCGACTGATTCGGCAAAAGGATGGCTCTTACCGTGCTGAAAGTGTGACCGCTTTAGGGCAAATAGGTTTCGGAGTATCTACCTACGACCAACAGAATGGTGCTTCCAATAAGAATGGTGCTTACCAGATTATAACCACCTTTAATGGCGAGGAAAAGTTCAAGGTATTGTTCAATAAATTCTCTTTTTCCGAAACACGATACATGAACCGTTATCTGGATTACGAATATTTCAAACGAAACAAAAGCAGGGTTCAAAAATTATTCCGCGAAAGCAATAACCCGCTTAGCGTTATTGTGAAAGATCTTGATAATGGCCTGATAGACGTGGAGGACGGATTTTCTTCGGTATACACCATCGAGGTTATAGATTTTAAAGGGAATTCCGTTGTAATTACAGTGCCTATCAAAGGAAAAAGTACAGCCATTACGGACAAGAAAAAGGACAATTCCACAAATGACTATATCTACAGCGCCCAGGGAAATTCCATCACCAAAGGAAAATTCGGGGTATATATTCCTGCGGAAAGTTTATACGAGGACACCTATCTGAACATCAAAACCATGGGAGATACCCTTCATTTACATGAAGACGTAGTGCCGATTCACAAAAACATCACCATTAGCTATGACGCTTCCGGATATAAAAAAGAGGATTTTAGTAAGCTATACATAGGAAGATTGAACTACAGAGGGCAGCCCTATTACAATACCACCTATAAGAATGGATCCAAGTTGTCTACCAGAACCAAGACTTTTGGGAGTTATGTGATTGCTATGGATACTGTTCCACCTACCGTTCAACCCGTTAATTTTGCCAATGATCAGTGGATCAGTAAAAATAAAACCCTCACTCTGAAAATTGAGGATGACACGAGCGGAATTGGTTCTTATCGAGCAACTATCAATGGAAAGTTTATCCTTACAGAATATGATTATAAAAAAGACGTTTTAGTTTATAATTTCGACGACGGTATTGTGGACGAAACTGAAAACAATTTGAAAGTAATTGTTGTAGATAATGTGGGAAATAGTACTACATTTGAGGCAACTTTTTTCCGGAAACAACTATAATTCTAACTTTTGAAAGCTAAAAAATTACCTCTCTTACTGCTCTTTGTATTTGTATCAGCCCTCACATATGCTCAAACAGCAACGGTAAAAGGAATCATACTGGATGAACAAAACGAACCTTTGTCCGGTGTGACCATTCAATACGACTCGGAAGGTGCCCTGTCCAATCTTGACGGCACCTATGTTTTGGAAATTCCTGCCAACCAAGCGGTTGTTATCCGGTTCTCCTATGTTGGTCTACAAGACGCGGAACTCACACTTACACTTCAGGCTAACGAAGACTATGAGTTCAATCCAACGCTGAAAGTAGACGTCGCTCAAATAGGAACGGTGGTAATCGACGCCAAGAAACGCAAACGCGTAGAAGGAATTACCTCTATAAGTCCGGAAGCCATTCGAAAGATTCCTGGAGCGAATGCCGGTGTTGAAAACGTGCTTACTTCCCTACCCGGGGTGAGCAGCAATAACGAATTAAGCACACAATATGCTGTACGAGGAGGTAACTACGATGAGAACTTGGTGTATATCAATGAAATTGAAGTATATCGCCCGTTTTTAATCCGATCCGGACAGCAGGAAGGACTAAGTTTTGTAAATAGCGACCTTACTTCGAGCGTAGATTTTTCCGCAGGAGGGTTTCAAGCTAAATACGGGGACAAAATGTCGTCGGTACTCGATATTACTTACAGAAGGCCGACCAGCTTCGATGCAACCGTAGATTTAAGTCTATTGGGCGGTAGCCTTTCGGTGGGAGGAAAATCTAAGAACGGAAGACTTTCCGGAATCGTGGGACTGCGATATCGTGATAATAGCCTGTTCGTGGATGCTAAGCAAACCGAAACAAATTTCCGCCCGCGCTTTGCTGACGGCCAGACCTATTTAACTTATAAAGTGAGTAACAAGTTCGAACTGGGATTCCTTGGGAATATATCTATCAACGATTACGAATACGAACCTCTTACGCGTCAGACCAACTTCGGAACACTGGCGGACCCGGTGGCACTTATTGTTTTTTATGAAGGCCAGGAAGAGGATCGTTATGAGACCTACTTTGGAGCTCTTAAAGGAACCTACGTGGCTTCAGAAAACTATACGGCCAAGTTTATCGCTTCGATCTACCAGACCACAGAGCAGGAATACTTTGACATACTGGCTCAATACCGATTGGGAGAAGTAAACACCAATATTGGTGATGAAAACCTGGGAGAAGTTGAGTTTTCAGAAGGAATTGGAGCACAATTAACGCATGCAAGAAATGACCTGGATGCTTTGATCATCAATGCACAGCATAGGGGAAATATCAGTATTGATGATAATTCGATCGAATATGGAGTACGATATACACGAGAGGATATCAGGGATCGGGTACAAGAATATGAGATCATCGACTCTGCAGGATTCTCCATCCGACCTCCGATTTCAGATTTTGCCAATACACAACCCTACGATCCATTCGATGCGCCAATCGTTCCGTTTACGGAAATTCGAGCGCAGAATGACGTACAGGTTAACCGCATTTCCGGATTTGTACAATGGAGTAAATTGACCAACTGGGGAAATAGCGAAGTGTGGCTGAACGCAGGTGTTCGTGCCCACAATTGGAATGTATCAGGAGATGGAATTACCAGTACTACCCAAACAGTTATTAGTCCTAGAGCACAGATCTCCATCAAACCAGATTGGGACATGGATATGTTGTTCCGCTTATCAGGAGGTGTTTACCATCAGCCTCCATTTTACCGGGAACTCCGGGATTCCACGGGAACGGTTCGTCCAGGTGTGAAGGCGCAGCAATCAGTACACATTGTATTCGGTAACGATTACAGTTTTGATCTCTGGGATCGTCCATTTACGCTCAATTCCGAGGTATATTATAAAGATCTCACAGATGTGAACCCTTATACCCTTGAAAACGTGAGAATACGCTATCGGGCCCGTAACAATGCAGAGGCTTATGCCGCAGGGGTCGACCTTCGCCTATCAGGTGAGTTTGTAGCTGGTACTGAAAGCTGGGTGAGTTTCGGATATATGAGAACTGAAGAGAATATTGACAACCGGGGATATATATTCAGGCCCACGGATCAACGGCTTAAGTTTGGAGTATTGTTCCAGGATTACGTTCCTGTGATTCCAAACCTGAAAGGTTATTTGAACCTGGTTTATAATACCGGATTACCCGGCGGATCGCCCAGTTACGCCGATCCATACGATTTTCAAACCCGATTACCCGATTATAAAAGAGCCGATCTGGGAATTTCTTATGTGGTCGTGGACGAGGAGAATCGCAGGAAAAGCGGCTGGTTAAAACCATTCAAGGAACTAACGATCGGTGCTGAGATCTTTAATATTTTCGATGTTCGAAATTCGATTACGAATACCTTCGTGCGTGACGTATATACCAAAACGCAATACGCCATTCCCAATTTCCTGACGCCACGGGTATTCAATGTTCGAATTACTTCTAAGTTCTAAGCTTAATTTTCGACGAAATCTTTCAAAACGTCTACAACGTAGTCTACTTCTTCTTTGGTATTAAAGGAAGAAAACGAGAACCGAACCGACGGTTTCTTATTCTCTTCTTCGGAAAGGATCTCATTCAGCACATGAGAACCTGAAGAACTTCCACTCTGACAGGCACTACCCTGTGAACAGGCAATTCCCTTTAAATCCAGTTGGAACAGAAGCATCATGGCCTTTTGCTCAGAAACCGGAAGACAAACATTGAGCAAGGTGTAAGTGCTGTTCATATTGTCATCACATCCCCCGTTAAATGAAACACCCGGAATTTCTGAGGTAAGCCTTTCTTTGAAATAATCTTTAATCCCCGTGATGTAAGTTCGCTCCTCTTCAAGGTTCCGATACGCAATTTTTAAGGCTTCTGTCATACCAGCTATGGCATAAACGGCTTCCGTACCTGCTCTTAACCCTCTTTCCTGGGCTCCACCATGAATTAAAGGCTTGATAGCCTTATCTTTTCGTACGAACGCAAATCCGGCACCTTTTGGTCCATGAAACTTGTGCGCAGCCACTGCAGCGAAATCAATTGGGACATCAGTAAAGTCAAGTTCAAAATGGCCGATGGACTGCACGGTATCGCTATGAAATAACGCGCCATACTCTTTACAAAGGTTTGCTACCCGCTTTAAATCCAGCATATTGCCTATTTCATTGTTAACATGCATAAGGCTAACCAGTGTGTTATTTCCGTTGGATTGTAACAATGTCTCCAGGTGATCATAATCCACGTGACCACAATCGTCTAAAGCCACGTAATCTACCTGGATCTCATGATGTTGTTCAAGCTCATCTATGGTGTGAAGCACGGCATGATGTTCAATTTTGCTGGAAATAATACGATTTACTCCCAGATTCTGAACACAACCCTGCAATACCAGGTTGTCCGCTTCCGTTCCTCCTGAAGTAAAGATTATTTCGGAAGGTTGGGCATTGAATAACTTCGCAATCTCTTTTCTACAATTTTCAAGTAAAGATTTAGATGATCTACCATAAGAATGTGTAGATGAGGGATTTCCAAATTCTGTTTTTAATGCTTCCGACATGCAATAGATCACTTCATTTCTTAGTTTGGTGGTTGCTGCACTATCGAAATAAACCTTTTTCATTGTCGTTGAGGAGTATGCGGAGTTTGGTAAAATTTTGCCAAAAATACATATTATATATAATTCTACGATAGGGAATCGCAATAGAATTCCTTTACTTTGTGTTTTCTGAAAATTACTATGAGAATTTCCTATTTGTTGGCGGTCCTATTCTTTGGCTTAATCAGCTGTAATGACGGGGACATAATACTTACATCTTTCGATTTTGATGAGACTAATTTAGAGAACTGTGGCGGTCCTGGTGGTTATTTATTTTTTAACCTGAATTCAGCCGGAACAGAAAGCCTTACCCTAAGATTGGGCACTAATGACGAGCTATTCCTTGTTTCCGACACCTTAACAACAACTCTCGATGGAACCAGTAATTTTGTGAATTATCGCTTATTTGACGATGTGGTAACGGCCAATTATTTCTGCAATGAAGTTCCACCAACCAGTCCTAATGTGACCACTGAATATTTTGCGGATTCTGGTACCTCCACCCTGATTACTACATCTTTATTTTCGGATAATGACAGTTTAACTGAAGAACAGGAAGGCACTACAGCCGATACCGACATGGATGGATTACTGGATTTCTACGATTTTGATGATGATGGTGATAATGTACCCACCCTCCTGGAATTGGACACTGAAAATGCCGATGAGGATAACAACCCACTTACCAATCCAAAAGATACAGATTCAGACGGAATCCCTGATTATCTGGACGATGACGACGATGGCGATGGTGTTCTTACACGCTTTGAAGACACTAATATGAACCTGGATCCTACGGACGATATTACCGATGTGGCTGTTGGAGCTGATTACTTAAATGCAGAGGTATCAAATAGTATCGAAATAAACGAATATCGGGAGCACAGCTATGATTTTGTGAGCTCGGTGGTATTGATTCTGAATAATTTAGTGCTAACCAACGGTGAAGAGCAAATAATACGTGAAACCCTGCAAATGGGGAATATAGACAATATTGCCAGCGGCACGGTTTTCGTAACTCCGCTCGTCAATAATTAGGGGGTTTATTCTGAAAAATATAGACTTCAAGTGCGCCGTTACCGTATTTCTGGTAGTCGGCATCTTCGAATTTCAGGTTTTCGTAACGCTTTAAAAGGAATTCCAGTTCAGACCTTAACACACCCTGTCCTACCCCGTGAATAAAGACAACTCGCTGTATTTTCTTCTGAAAAGCATACTGTAATTGACGCTTCGCGGTATCCATTTGAAGATTCAGCATTTCATAGTTCGACATGCGTTTATAATCACGGGTGAGCTTTTCTATATGCAAATCCACCTCCATAGGTGGTGTTCTCCTGGGCTTTTTTTGAGATACTTTTCTTTTTTTCGGAAGTTTTTCCTTTTCAGAAATGATATCAGACAAATCCGGTTGAACCCATTGATTTTTATGGAGTTCGCGTCCAATTACTACAAGTTCCGACTTGTCAAAAACCATGGAAAACTCCAGATCCGACAAGATTTCTACCTTATCTCCAGATATTGAGACGATTACCCCTGTGATGGCTTCATCCAAAACTTCAACCTTATCTCCTACTTTCATTGTTAAAAATGACTTGAATTTTAGGGTTTATCGTATAATTTAGGTCTTACATCGAAAAATTTCTCCAAACTGCTACGATTTTTCTTACATAATAGCCGATATTTCAAAAAAAATTCTATTTTTACGATATGAAATAAAGTGTTTTACCCCCCTTAACACTCATTAGTAAACATAAAAAGTATGAAAAACCTACTACTTTCACTAGCTATGTTGTTTACAACGGTTAGTATTTATGCGCAATTAACTGTTCAGCCAACTGCGTCCAACGACACTTACATTTATGTGAGTGACGAAATATTGTTCGTTGAACAGGATGTAAATTTAACGCTAAACACCAACGATCCAACCACTGAGGCGAGTATTTATCTAAGAAATGAGTCTCAGTTGATTCAAGGTACCACTGCTTCGGCCAATGATGGAAATGGAATGATCTCTATCTATCAGGATAGTAATTCTGATTCTTTCGATTACAATTACTGGTGTTCACCTGTTCATAAACCATTTACTTCCAACTCTGGAAACAAATGGAATGGATTGAATAGGCTTTATGATTCGTTAACTGTTACAAACTCGAATTTGCGAGTGATGACCGGTAGTTTTTACGGATCTTCCTCTCCACTAACCATTTCGAACAGATGGGCCTACAAATGGAACCCGACGACTCAACGTTGGCAAGCCACAGGTGGGGGGACAAATATACCTCCGGGATATGGTTTTACCATGAAAGGAACGGACGTTACAACAGCCGGAGTTCCTGAAACTCAAAATCAGAGATATGATTTTAGAGGGCGTCCTAATAACGGAGATATTACGCTTCCTGTGCAAACTGGAGTGGCTTTCACTGATGGTAATACATACAACTTTACTTTAGCGGGTAACCCTTACCCTTCTGCTCTTGATTTAAATCAGGTGTTAGTAGATAATTCTCCAATGATCGATTCATTCCGTTTCTGGGATGAAGATCGTACCATTAACTCACACAATTACGTAGATAATAAAGGGGGATATGGAACCTGGAGTCCAGGCTTAACGCCATACGCTGATGGTGGTAACTATGTGCAACCTACTTTCATCGCTTACGATAGTGCCGGAAACCCTATTGGAGGTAGCTATGGTACTGGAGCAGATACAGAAAGACTTTATGCGCCTGTTGGGCAAGGATTTATGATTGTTGCCAACAGTACAGGTAGCATTACGATTAGTAATAGTCAGCGTGCTTATGTGAAAGAAGGAACTACTACATACTCAGAGTTCAGAAATCAGATAAACTCTTTAGGTAATTCAGTAGGTGGAAATGGGAATCTTGAAATCACCCCACAAATACGAATTCATTCTTATTTCGGTGATGGAACTCACTACAGAGATATGCTATTGTTGTTCCACGACAGTGCAACTGAAGGTTATGACATAGGTCTTGATGCAACTCACCCAATGGACGGTGCGCTTGCAGAGGCATATTTTACTATTGGTGATGCACCGAACAACTATAAGAACCTTGTGATTCAAATGTTGCCTTTCGAGCCTCAAATGTTAGTGCCAATTGCATTTACATTAGAGCAGCAAACAAAGTTTGCCGTAAAAGGAATCGAAATGCTGGAAACTCCATTCGAAGAAGCTTATTTATACGATAGTCTTGATGGTACTTATAGTATCATGACCGGAGGAAAAGAAGCTACTAAGATCCTTGATGCTGGAACCTATGAGGATAGATTCTTTATTGCCTTCCGCGGAAACTTTAACGATGACAGTACAATCGCTAACAATTTGGTGGGCACTGGCATCAACACTAAAGAAATTGAAAACGTAGAAGTGCTTCAGAATAACCCTTCAAGAATTCTTGAGGTGAGTAATCCTGATCAAGAATATATCAAGCAGGTGTCTGTATTTGATATGTCCGGTAAGCTTGCGTTCATGAAAAGAAACGTTGGAAGCGACTCTAGATTGAGTTTCCCAACGGCGCATCTTAGTGATGGAATCTATATGGTTCGATTGACTACGGATGACGATAAAATGAAAGATTACAAAGTTTCTATCTTTAATAAATAGAAACTATATTTAGGGCATGGAAGATTACATGTTACCATGCCTAAACAAAAAACTATTCGGAATCGAATGTTTGGGCTGCGGCATACAACGTGCTGCAGCCTTACTTTTTAAGGGAGAGTTTGTAGCAGCTTTCAAAATGTATCCTGCCATATATACCCTACTCCTACTTGTGGTATTTTTACTCAGCACCTTATTTGTCAAATTCAGATTTGAAAAACAGATCAAAATATTCCTGATCGTCATCAACATTCTAATCATTGTGGTTAGCTATGTAATTAAGATGAAAGCCCATGTATAATGGGCAAAAAAAGGAAGATAATTGATAGCAAGTTTCACTTATTTAACTTAAATTTAAAAACTATTAACTAACTACAATTCATTATGGAACAACAAAAATTACCAAACTCAACCTTAATATTAGTTTTCGGTATTATCTCTATAGTTACGTGCTGTTGCTATGGTATTCTTGGACTTATTTTCGGTATCGTAGCCATGGTAATGGCGAAGAAAGCTACCGCGACCTATATGGAAAATCCTGAACTGTACACCGGATATCAAAATGTGAAAACAGGTAAAATTCTTGCTATTATTGGTATAGTACTGAACGTTATTTACCTAATCTACGTAATCTGGTTATTCGCTACTCTTGGAATGGATGGAGTGATGAATATGAGTCAGGACTGGCAAGATCAGTTTGGTATGTAGTAAGCATAAAATCAATAATAAAAAAAGCGGCTCTATGGCCGCTTTTTTAAGATCTATTAATTTGATGTTATTCATCGAACTCCTTAAGGGTTTCTATGATGATTCGAACGCAATCTATCAATTGTTCTTCGTTCATCACCAAAGGAGGTGCAAATCGAATAATATTACCATGTGTGGGTTTTGCTAATAATCCATTATCTCTCAACCTGAGACAGATCTGCCATGCAGTATCACCTTCTTCATGATCATCTATCACAATAGCGTTCAACAAGCCTTTACCACGAACCAAATCACAAATGGTACTATGAGCAATATATTTATTGAGCTCCTCTCTGAAAAGCTTCCCTAACCGGTCGGCATTTTCTGCCAATCTTTCTTCTTTAACCACCTCCAGGGCAGCAATAGCCACTGCAGCAGCCGTTGGATTACCTCCGAATGTAGACCCATGCGAACCCGGGGTGATCACATCCATAATTGGGTCATTTGCCAATACAGCGGAAACCGGATATGCTCCACCGCTTAGCGCCTTTCCTAAGATCAAGATATCTGGTTTCACATCAGGCGTACCACTACAGTCTTTATTCTCGCAACTGCAATTACCACATGTTGCCAGTAATCTTCCGGTTCTCGCGATTCCTGTTTGCACTTCGTCCGCGATAAATAATACGTTATATTTTTCGCACAGCTCTTTGGCCTTGATCAGGTATCCTTCCGATGGAACATACACCCCCGCTTCTCCTTGAATGGGTTCAACCAGGAATCCTCCAACATTTGGGTTATTCTGAAAAGCAGTTTCCAATGCTTCCAGGTCATCATATGCTACTTTGACAAATCCTTGGGTGTATGGCCCGAAATGTTCTCTTGCAGTATGATCGTTTGAGAATGAAATAATGGTCGTAGTTCTACCATGAAAATTATTGGTACAAACCACAATTTCTGCTTCATTTTCCGGAATTCCTTTTTTCTCGTAAGCCCATCTTCTGCAAATCTTAATTGCAGTTTCTACGGCTTCCGCTCCTGTGTTCATAGGCAGAAGCTTATCGAATTTAAAGTATTCGGTGGCATACTTCTCGTAACGCCCTAAAATATCATTGTAAAAGGCTCGAGATGTAAGTGCTAATGTCTGCGACTGGTCCACCAGGGCGTTCACGATCTTAGGGTGACAATGTCCTTGATTCACTGCCGAATAGGCGGAAAGAAAATCGTAATACTTTTTCCCTTCCACATCCCAAACGAATACTCCTTCTCCCCTGGTAAGTACCACGGGTAACGGATGATAATTATGGGCTCCATACTTGTTTTCAAGATCGATCGCATGTTGCGAAGTAGTTTTGTCTAAAACTGCCATAACATAAAATTTTAATTAGTACGTAAATAAAAATTCCTGCTATACCTTTATTTTTCCGAGGCCTCGGAAATTCAGCGGAGGAGAGAAATCATCCCTGACTGCAAATTAATAAATTTTCATCGGAATTCTGAAACACTCATTTACGAAATTTTCATCGAGTAACTTCTTTATTTGCCAAAGACGAAATTTGAAGTTCCAGTCTTTTCAGTTCACGAAGCACGGCGTTTTTGTCCATCTGCATCCACGCATATATCTTGAGCATTCCAATCATTCCAAAACAAACAAACCCCAATGCTGCCCAACGCACCATACCTGCTGCTGTTTCAGCATTCAAGAATTGAACTATACTCCAAACCAGGAACCCCAAAGCCACTAGCACGATAATATTCATAATTATCAACAACCAACGATTTTTTCCTCTGAACAATCCGCCCATCATTTCAAAGGTATTCTGCTCCTCCAGGCTGTCATAGAATTCAGCTTCTTCTCTGGTGAGACTTTCTTTGATGATCGCATCGATCTCTTTTAATCTATCTTTCATAATTTCTATTTTTTAATGATTTTTTTCAATTTTTCTCGTGCGTTGAAAAGTCGAGACTTAACAGTTCCCTTGGGAATATTCAGTATTTCGCTGATGTGCTTTAATCCGAAACCATCCAGATAAAAAAGTGTGAGCACCAATTGCTGTTGTTTTGGAAGTTCACGGATTGCTCTTCGTATCAGCTCAATGTTATTTGGAATATTCTCTTTCCCAGTCAACGGTTGAGATATATTGCTTTGGTCTCGATAGTCACTTTTTAGTTTCTTCTCCCTACTACCCTTTCGAAGCCAATCCATACATTTTCTGCTTACAATGGACAGCGCCCAATTGCCAAATTTCCGGGTATCTTTTAATTGATGAAGTTTCAGAAATATAATCTCCCAACTTTCCTGAACCACATCTTTTGCGGCATCCGCGTTACCTGTTAACCATAATGCTCTTGCCAATAACCGCTTTTGCCATCTTTTGAATAATAGCGTAAAGGCCATTTGGTTGCCGGATAGTATCTCATCGACTAATATGGAATCGAATATTTCTTGTTGACTCTTCATCGTTCCCTGTATATAAAGGACGGTACTAATTGAAAAAGGTTCATTTTTTCTTTCAATTTTAAAAGATAGCCTAATATTTTAGTAGAAACTGTTCTGCTATACCTATTTTTGCAGCTATGTCGCGACGAAATAAAAGAGTAATACTTGAAAACCTGGAAGTTGTTGACGCAGGAGCTAAAGGCAAGGCTATTGCGAAAGCACCCGACGGCCGAGTGGTCTTCATTTCAAATGCCGTTCCGGGAGATATCGCTACAGTTCAAACCCACAAAAAAAGAAAATCCTACTACGAAGGTAAAGCCATATCCTTCTCGAAATATTCTAACAAGCGAACCGATCCCGTATGTGAACATTTTGGAACTTGCGGAGGATGCAAGTGGCAACACATGGAATATGAACATCAATTGTATTTCAAACAGAAAGAGGTAGAAAACAACTTGAGAAGACTTGGAGGTATTGAGCTCCCGGACGTGAATCCGATATTAGGATCTGAGAAACAATATTTCTATCGAAATAAGATGGAATTTTCGTTCAGTGATAGCAAATGGCTTACCAGGGAACAAATCGAAAGTGATGAAACCATAGATAATCGTAATGCGCTCGGGTTTCATATCCCAGGAATGTGGGACAAAATATTGGATCTAAATAAATGCCATTTACAACAGGATCCCAGTAATGCCCTTCGTGATTTCGTGAAGTTAAAGGCAGAGGAACTCCAATTACCATTCTTCAATACTCGTCGCCAGGAAGGGCTTCTGCGTACTTTAATGATACGTACATCCAGTACAGGGGATGTTATGGTATTAATTCAATTCTTTCAGGATGATCAGGAGCAGATCAATGCTTTACTTACAGAAATTTCTATGGCTTTTCCTGATCTCACCTCCCTCCTGTATGTGGTAAATACAAAAGGGAATGACACGATTTACGATCAGCAAGTGCATTGTTTTGCTGGAGAAGATCACATTTTCGAAGAAATGGAAGGCTTACGATTTAAGATCGATGCGAAGTCTTTTTATCAGACAAATAGCGATCAGGCTTACGAATTATATAAGGTGGCTCGAGATTTTGCAGGACTCACGGGTAATGAAACAGTATTCGACCTTTATACAGGAACAGGAACCATAGCCCAATTTGTGGCCAGGGACTGTAAAAAAGTGGTTGGAATCGAAGCAGTACCCGAAGCCATAGAAGCAGCAAAGGAAAATGCCGTAAGAAATAACATCTCTAATGCCGAATTTCACGCAGGAGATATGAAAAAAGTATTCAACGAGGCATTTCTGCAGAAATATGATAAACCCGAAGTAGTGATCACTGATCCACCTCGCGATGGCATGCATAAAGACGTGGTAGAACAACTCATAAAATTATCTCCGAATAAAATCGTTTATGTAAGTTGTAACAGTGCCACACAGGCAAGAGATCTGGCCTTGATGGACGCTACTTATAAGGTAACTAGAGTGCAACCGGTGGATATGTTTCCGCAAACTCATCACGTGGAAAATGTCGTACTTTTGGAGAAACGAAATATCGAGGTAGATTGAAGAAAATACTGTTTTTACTTATCTTAATTACCATCTATTCCTGTACGCGGGATGATATCTGCAGTGAAGACACACCTACCACTCCCCTTCTCGTCATACAATTCCGAGATATCAATAACCGATTGAATTCGAAGCAGGTATCCAATCTTCAGATTCGTTTGAATGATACCGATGAGACTGTGGTACAGGAATCTGTTAATGATACGGTGGTGAGAGTACCCTTAAACCTCAATACAACAAACACAGAGTATCTCTTTGTTCTCGACAGCAATGACACTTTGAATTTTAACAGCGATATCATCAGGTTTAACTATGGTCGTGAAGATATATATATCAACAGGGCATGTGCCTTTAAATCGGTTTATACAGGATTTTTAACCGATGTAACCGAAGAGAACCTGAACGGAAACTGGATATTAGATTTTGAAATTTTACAAAATTCCATCGAAGATGAAAATAACCCGCATCTTACTATTTTCCATTAGTCTGTTGGCACTGCCATCGGGTGTGTTTTCACAGGATGTGATTTCTGTGGAAAACGATACGGTGTCCAAATTTCGCGATAAGTATGGAATTCGAGTAGGTGGTGATGTCTCAAAACTGTTGCGGACTGCACTGGACGATAATTATTCCGGATTTGAGATTACGGGAGATTTAAGATTCTCCGAAAAATTTTATGCCGCGGCTGAAATAGGAAACGAAACCCGCGATTGGGACGAGGAGAATTTAAAGTCCACAACCAAAGGGAGCTACATCAAACTGGGGGCCGATTTCAACGCCTATAACAATTGGCTCAACATGAACAATTCAATATTTGCCGGCCTGCGTTACGGATTTGCAACCTTCTCTCAAGAACTGAATGAATACGGTGTATTTACCACCGATTCCACATTTCCTTCGGAAGCAGTAAATCCGAATTTAGAGTTTACAGGACTCACTGCGAGTTGGATTGAACTGCAGTTCGGGGTTAAGACTGAGGTGTTCAATAACGTATTCCTTTCCATTAATCTTCAACTGAAGAGGATGGTAAGTGAACAGCAACCAGATAATTTTGACAATTTGATCATTCCGGGATTCAACAGAACTTATGACTTTAGTGAATTCGGTGTGGGCTACGGGTATACCATTTCATACCTCATTCCAATCTTTAAGCGTTAGATTGTTTCTTTGCTTTCTTACTTCCTTCGTACAGGTCGTATTTCACAAACTTACTTTCCAGTTTCCCATTATAAAGTTTTATTCTCTTTGATGGTCTTAGGCCAACACTTTTCAATGCTTCCATATTTGAAGTGATAATCCATGCCTGGGTGCCCGGATAGTTGCGTTTGAGTGTATTTCCAATAGAACCATAGAATTCTTTGACATCATCAACTGAAAGTCGTTCGTCGTACGGAGGGTTAAATACCAGGAACATATATTTGTCGGACATCTTTTCCGAAGTAAAGAAGTCTTGTGTCTTTATTTCGATGAATTCCTGCAAATTTGCACTCTTTACATTCTCTTTTGCTTTTTTGACCGAGCGCTCATCTTTGTCGAATCCATAGATTTTAAAATTGAAATCCCTGATCTTCTTCAAAGCGGCATCTTCGATCAACTCGAATAGATCCACATCGAAATCGGGCCAATTCTCAAATCCGAATTCATCTCGATTTAGGTTTGGTGGAATATTGCAGGCAATCATAGCAGCTTCTGTTAATATGGTACCACTACCACACATGGGATCCAGAAAATCGCATTGTCCATTCCAACCGGAAAGCATGATCATTCCGGCCGCCAATACTTCATTAATAGGCGCAAATGTACTGGCAACTTTATATCCACGTTTATGTAATGATTTCCCTGAACTGTCCAATGAAACAGTACAAATATTTCGATCGATATGGATATTGATACGTAAGGTAGGATGTTCCAAATCCACATCGGGTCGCTCTCCTTCCCGGTCCCGGAATCTGTCCACGATCGCGTCTTTTGTTTTTAATGCGATAAACTTGGAATGGGTAAACTGTTTTGAAAATACCGTAGCATCTACAGCAAGGGAACCACTGTGATCCATGTATTCTTCCCAGGGTACGGCATAGACTTTTTTATAGAGATCCTCTTCAGTAAAAACATTGAATGCGGTAATAGGTTTCAAAATTTTAATGGCCGTTCTGCAGCAAAGATTCGCTTTATACATAAATCCTGTATCCCCTTCAAAGGTTACATTACGTGTTCCAATCTCTACCTTGGACGCCCCCAGTTTCCGCAACTCCTCTGCCAACAGCTCTTCCAGCCCATACAGAGTTTTTGCCAGCATTTTAAAATTGTTGCCCATTTATTAGTACTTTCGGTTGTGCAAAAATAGAGTATTTTAGTGCGGAATAAACTTTGAATCCCAGTAAAGATTAAATACAGAACCAACTGATCCACTTATGATTTACGTACTATTATTTCTTTCTGTATTTATCGGATACTTCCTTGCCCTGTTCTTTCATCGACGTGGCATTACACAAAGTGCTATCCTACTGGCATTTAGTGGCGCATTTTTACTCTCGGTCACCTTATTCGAACTACTACCCGAAGTGTTTGAGAATCCCTCGAAAGAGCTTGGACTATTAATAATGAGCGGAATCTTGTTACAAATTGTTCTAGATTTCTTTTCCAAGGGAGCAGAACACGGGCATGTTCATTTACCAGCTGAAACGTTTCAATTCCCGTGGATGTTGTTTATTAGTCTCTCCATTCATTCCCTTATTGAAGGAGTGCCGGCCGCCAGCAATGATAGCATGTTAGTTGGGATTATGGTTCATAAAGTACCCATTGCGCTTATTCTGACCCTATTTTTTATAAGGGCTCGTCTGGGTACAGCTCGTATTTTGATCTTTCTACTTTTATTCGCTGCCATGACTCCCTTAGGAAGCTTTATTTCTTCGGAATTAGAAGTGATCAATACCTATAAAACGCAGATCAATGCATTGGCGATAGGAGTATTGTTGCATGTATCTACTACTATATTATTTGAAAGTAGCCGGGATCACAAGTTTAACCTGGCCAAACTCACTGCGATCGTCATTGGAATTGTTGTGGCATATTTCGTTTAAGAATTTTATTGCTGAAATAGCTGCATTTTATATCACGTCCAAGAGAATAAAAAAGAAATGGAAAATGCTACCAGCCAATACAAAAAGATGCCAGATAGCATGGTTGTACGGAATTCTTTCCACAGCATAGAATAAAGTTCCGAGGGTATAACTGGCCCCACCTACAGCTAACAAGGTAATCCCTAATGTGGAATGTACTTCAAGCACCGCGCTGAAATCAATTACGATCAACCAACCCATTACCAGGTAAAGGATCAATGAGAATACTTCAAAACGGCCTGTAAAGAATATTTTGAGAAGAGTTCCGAAAAGTGCAATTCCCCAAACGATATAAAAGATGAGCCATCCGGAAGAAGATTGCAGTGAGATTAACGCTACCGGTGTATAGGTGCCAGCTATTAAAAAATAAATACTGATATGATCAAACTTGCGGAAGAGTTTCTTTAACCGGATGCTTTTAACAGCATGATAAAGCGTTGAAGCGGTATAAAGCAGGATGATAGAAATTCCATACACGACTACACTAAAGGTGCTGAATGGCGATTTGTGCGAATCATAAACCAGGAGTACAATCAATCCTGCTACTCCCAGCAATGCTCCGAGTGCGTGTGATATAGTATTCCAGAATTCTTCCCGTCTTGTGTACAAAGTGAAACTCGAATTGTTAGAAAATAAAAAACCCTCCGAAGCTTTTCGCTAAGGAGGGTTAAAGAAGGCGGCGACCTACTTTTCCACGAATGTAGTATCATCGGCGCAAACGGGC
>WUAI01000053.1 GCA_009827225.1 Flavobacteriaceae bacterium
TCCCTCAAATCTTCTGCCAGAAGGATGCCCGACCGTGACCACAGGTTCTTGCAGATTTCCTCCCATTTCCATGGCTCCGTAGTAAGTCGCTCCGGCCTTGGTTCTTTTACTTTTGGAGTTCATTCCGAAGATACCTTTTCGTAAAGGTCCTCGTCCGCCATCTCCTCCGGAGAACGATCGACAACCAGCACAATCCGGGTCATAAAATCTTCCTTTAGGGTCACATACATCTTCCATATTAAAGTATGAGAACATGCTGGCGTGGATATTTCCATTCGTAAATTCCAGACCATTTTCCAGGCCCGCCATTTCACCATTATTCTGATAGATAGTGGTGCTGTATTGCATATTACTTTTGGTATCGATCTCATTCACTCCCCAGACATATTCGCGATATACTGCCTTTTCAGGCCCACGGCATGATTTCTCGAACTCCAGTTCGGTCATATGCCTCAATCCGGCCCAGTCGGCATAGGCCTGTCCATCCAGCCAGGATATAAAATTGCAGGGTCGGTTAGGCCTTGAAGTGGTGTAAATAGACCCATCAAATTTTATGGCATTACGGTAATCCGATATCGGTCTTTTATATTCTACCTGGGCCGTGAAATCACGATTCTTACGTTGAGTTGGTGTAAGGCTATTCAGAAAATCACAATACTCTTGTTGCGACAGTTCATATTTCATTTGATAGAAACCCTGATATCCTTTTGGAAATGCTTCCGGGAGGTTTCCTTGAGGTATTCCTGAAAAAGTATTGGTGCCCGTAATGTTCGCATCGATCCAGTAAAGATTGCCGTCGGAAGGACCAATTTCTATAGGTGCCTCTGAATTCACTTCGTAGATACCCCCGTAATTAGAACTTTCTTCACTGGAATAAGTAAAAAACGGGTTGTAAGGAGCACCTCCGGCACCCGGTGTTAGTACCTCCCGCCGTTCTCGGATCGATTTGAGTGTTCCGAGTTCGAAAGCTCCTTCATTCACATATACCATTTCCAATCCGTATACTTTTATGTCCTTGATGGACTGGCCTACTGGGATATCCAGTGCTACTAATATTCGCCATTCGTTGTCACCTTCTCCCACCTGTTTTCTATATATCATCATTCCTACAGCATCGGGAGAGACCTTTAATTCCGCTTCGCTCTCAAGGTCAGATTCTTTAGTCAGCTGTTTTGCGGAACCTGTTTTTAAATTGGCATGTCTCCAAATTCCGTCTTCAGTCAGGTACTTTACAAATACCCAGGCCGCATCATAAGAATTCTCATCTCGCCAGGATCCATCCCATCGGATGGTAAATTCCAATTCGGAATTCTTCAGTAAGACATCTGAAAATTTGAGATATTCCTTTCCGGTTGAAAACTTATTATCCGTAATCTGTTTCAGTTGCGAACTTTGCTCAGTTGTTGGGTCTGGATGAACCAGCAAAGCGTGTTTGCGTTCCTGGCAAGCCCATAAAAAGGGGAGGAGCAAAGGGATAATTATGTGAGTGAAGGTTCTCATTCGATAATTTCATTCGATTTCAGAAAGTCTACAATTTCAACAAGAACCTGGGGAGAAATTCTGAAGAAATGCCAATAAGATTGCTCATTGGGCAACACAATGTACTCGTCTTTCACTTCGGTTCCGTGTTCCGCATTATGTGCCACAACCGTTGTGAGCAGTTCAGAACGTTTTCCTGAAAACAACTCCTTGAGACGACTGATGTTTTCCTCATAGGGTACAATCCAGTCTATTTGCCCATAAATACCCAAAAAAGGTTTGTTGAAACGTGAAAGTTCATTTTTAGGGTCATAATTGTGCCGCCGAACCCAAAGATTGTTGATTCCTTCCGGACTGGCTGCAATGTCTGTATCATCTAAAAGTTTTCTCCAGTCTTCTTTTTCTGCATTCTGCAGCAAATACTGAAGCTTATCATAACCAGGTTTATCCGCTGGAATATCGAATAACAAATTGGTGTAGTTTGTAAGTTGCGTACGGGCGGTTTCAGAAAGTTTATAAAAGTCGACCCCGTAATTCAATGATTGCATTTGTTGTTCTCTTACTGAAGTGGAAGGTCCAACAACAGAGATCATAAAATCGAAATCGGTTTTTTCTTCAGCTTTTACCATAACCCATCCGCCAGCGCTACTGCCCAGGACCCCAATTTTCGAGTAGTTGGAAGGATGGTTTTCCAGAAATCGTTTACAAGCTCGTACGTCGGAGGCCAGGTCTTCAATGGTCGCGACGGAACAATCTCCCGTGGATTTTCCTGTTCCTCTTTTATTAAATACCAATACGGAGAGTCCATATTCTCTCAATACATTAGCGTACAGATCATATTTTGTACTCCCCGCATAACAGCTTCTGCCACCTACGAGAATGATCGCCGATTTCGAGGTGCTGTTTTTGGGTCGGTGCAGATGTCCGTAAAGCGATACATCACCGTTGGAGATAGATACTTCTTCGACCTCATAAGAAGGAGCCGGAGGATCGGGCACCTTTTTTAAATGAACATTAATGGCCGGAACCTTGCCTTCCAGGTAACCCACCAACTCGAGATTATTTTTATCCAAAGTTAAAATAGCTTTTCCATGGCCTGTGTTTGTTTTAATGGTACCCGTGGAATCGATGGCAACAGGAAGCTCAAATTCACCGAATTGAGGAAACCATTCTCTAATGGTTTGTAAGGAGTAGTATGCAGTATCTTTTTTATAGAACTGAATTTCGAATTTCTGGTAGGAATTTGATCTTATAAAAGCTCCTTCCCAATGGCCTTCCAAATAGCTAAAAGTATCTTCCTGGGCGTTAAGGTTTCCCACCCCAAAGATGATAAGTATGAATAGTGACAGTCGTTTTAATTTCATGATCATGTTGTATTACCAGTCTATTCCCAGGTCTTTTAATGGGATGGACTGTATGTTACCATTTCGGACAAAAACAAATTTATCATCCGGTGTGATGTGTGCACCAAATCCATAGGCCAATGGCAGCCGTTTGATTCTTTTCCAAGTACCATTGATCTTTTTGTAATAGTACATTCCGATATTTCCCAATTCCTTTTGGCGATCCCGTTTGTATTCCTGGGTAACGATCAGTTTGTTTTTATCGGGATGAACATACGCATCAAACGAAACGCTTTTATCGAAAGAAACTTCGTCGCCAAGCCAAACAGGTTTTGAATACATGCCATTTCCCAATGGAGTAGCATAGTAAATTCCAGTTTTCGGCTTCCTCGCAAACATAAAAAGAGTTCCGTCCGGAGTAAAGTGGAAATAACCTGCATTTATATTGTACAGATTGGTTTGTTCCACCGGTGTACCCCATCCATTATTTGATTTCGTGACTGTATAAGCGTGACTGATTTCCTCGCCATCATTTTCACTATACTTTTTAAAAACGATCATTTGCCCGTCGGATGAAATTGCAAGATTGTACAAAGTATCGGTGATAGGGAGTTGTTCTTTGATCCATTTATTGTTTTTAAGGGTTGCGATGTAAGGCACCTTTTTCACCCAACCGCTGTAACGGGCAAAGACCATGGTTTTACCGTCTGCGGTAAATGATGGAGAAGTTTCTTCGAATCCCTCGGGCGCCAGGTCACTACCAAAAAACGGACGATAAAATAAATTATCCTCATCACCTTCATCCAAAACTTCACCAGTATTTGTAAAGGTTGACCAGTTTCCTACGGCCTTGTCCTTTTGATAGTTTCGAATCATCTTGACTCTTCCATTAGGATGCCAGTACAGTACTACTCCTTGTTGTTTATCGCGTTCATACGTTCCTTGTTTTTTAATTTGGCCATCAGGGTACCACCAGCGGGTAAGTCCCTGGCCCATATTTTCAAAACGATCCCCCTGAAATTTTCTGTTTCCGTTCTCATACCACTCGGTCCACAAGCCATGAAATTTCCCATCTTTGAAATTACGGAGCGTTTTGATTTTACCATTCTCATGATAGGCTATTGCCGCACCCGTATAAGCTTGCCCTTTGTATTTAAAAGTTCCGTAGTAGGCGTCTGCCATATCAGATTTATCTTCAGAAATTTCAGAAAATGGTACTTGAGACAGGCATAATGAAGAAATCATTAAAGTAGTTAACAGGAAAAGGTATTTTGGTTTCATTGTAATGTTGTTTATAAGAACTGACGGTTCATTTTGAAATTATACTTTCTGCGCCCAGCGATTCTTATTGATCCATTTCAGCAGTAAGGCGAATAACAAGATAAGCAATCCGGTGCCAATGCCTGTAGCAGGTGCTATGAGAAGCACCCAATACCGTGTGGGAAAGGCTTCAGGCCCGTTAAGAGGTCTCACATATCCCGAATTATTGGTAAGATAAGAATCAAAAAATAAGGATACTACAAGGTTTTGAAGAATTCCCCAAATGACACCAATGACGATAGCATTCAACCACCATTTCACAGTTTCGTATTTCCCAATAACATAGGCGGATAACAAACCAAAGAACGTCCAGAGAAGGATAATCCAGGGATTATCTAATCCTGAGGTTATCACGGCACCCATCAATACACCGATGGGTGAGAATGCAATTGCTAATCTCCAGTTCATGGCTGATCCTGTGTTTTATATTCCAAAAAAGCGTTTATAGAAAACGGTCTTTACTATATATACACAAACAGCTGGCTTTTGGATGAGGAGGGAATTAATTCAATGGTGCAAGTTGGTTTAGCGCCTCCGATTATAATCCCTTTGTACGGTAATATTTAAGGACAATGTGTGGGACGCCAGATTGTTGGACCGCCCATAAAAATTATAGCTCAAAGTGAAACTTCGCAAATCGCCTGACTTTTTATTCAAAGGAATATGCCCAATTCGCAATCCCAGGGAATAGCTATTGAAATTCGATAAATCGTAATCCGAAGTGTAAAATTCGTTATCAGGATCGCTTTGCCGATAGGGTGCAAAATATTTGGAGGCTTGTTGATGATAATATCTGAAATTCGGTATAAAGGTCCAACGTGCATCCAGCTTTATAGCCGTTTCGTTTTCCAGGCTTATTCCGTAGATGCCAAAATCGTCCAGATAGTTGTTGATACTATTTCTGATAATGATATTTCCCCATGCAAAATTATTCCACCTCAAGGTAATGGCACCTTTCAATCGGGTATCGGGTAGTTGCTCCACGACGATACTGCCGTTCTCCAGAAATACCCTATGAAAAGGAGTGGACAACAATCCTTTCTGAAGTGATACCAACGCAAAGGCACCAACGGTGTTTTTTTCATTCAGTATTCTCGTAAGTCCTAAATTCAGATTGTAGGTGTCACGTTTGTATTCTTCGTGCCAGTCTATCCCTCGCAATTCCTGCGGATATATCAAAAATTCCGGTGCTCTAAAAAGTCCGCCTTCAAGGCGACCCCAGCGGAGATCATCATTAAATATTTGAAGTGATGCTGAATACGTGCTCATTTTATTTTCAGACTCAGCAGTCACGCCGAGAAACTTTCCGAAGGAAAAGTAATCCGATTCAATAGAGGTACTTAGTCCGCCTTTTACAAAAAGCCGATTGTCATCCAAAGCCTTACCATAACTAATTTCTGTATAGGTACGGGTATCCAATCGGGAGGCTGAAGAAATTTTTGAATCGATATTATCGGTAGAAGCAGAAGAGATCACATCCGAACCCAATTGAAAAGAAATCTCGTTGGAGCCGAACTTCCGATTAAAACGAAAGCTGGGCCCATACACGGTAAGTCTTTCCGTGCCTATACCACCGGTCACCGCCGAGTTATCTCCATCCTGAACGTACTGATTGTATACCAGCTCTATCTCACTTTCGTTTACATTGAAAGCGTTTTCCTCTTCAGGCTGACCTTTCATCCATGACAGATAAAAAGCCAGTGCACCGGCAAGTATGTACCTTTTTTTCATTGGTATAGGTTTCTAATTACAACCACAGCCGCCATTTCCTTTACCCCCTTCAGCACGGGAAGATCCTTCTCGTATGGAATACACATAATTTTGAAAAGCCTTGGCCGATTTCGCCGCCATTTGCATCTCCTGGTCATTGACATAGATCCGTTCATACGCTTTGAGAGTACTTTTACAAGAACCGCATAGCAGGCATAGAGCCACACCCATAAAACATATGTTAAGCCATGACTTCATATTCTAGTTGTTTGCTGAAATGTACCTGGTTGTTCGCATCAATGATGATGACATGTGTATTTGGCAATTGATTGACAAAAGACAACGCCAACTTTAATTCCATAGCCGATAATGCCGTGGCCAGGGCATCCGACAATTCTGCACTGGGAGAAAAGACGGATATGCTCTTTACACTTGCGACAGGAAGTCCTGTGAATGGGTTGAGATTGTGAGAATACCGTTTGTTGTTATAAATAAAATGTTGTTCGTAATCCCCGGAAGTTGCCACAGCCATGTTTATCAATGGGATATTGAGTAACGCCTGTTGCGGCGATTCTGGATTTCCTATCCCTATCATCCAAGGTTCTTGTTTTTCGTTCCATCCAAAGGCAGTTAGATCGCCGCTGGCATTTATATAACCACTTGCCACTCCCATGGACTGCCAGAGCTTTTTTACGCTATCGGCTGCATAGCCTTTTCCAATAGCGGCAAAACTGATATGCATGCCTTCATTCTCGAATTTTACTTCCAAAGTCTTGCTATTCAACTGTATTTTTTGATAACCAACACTTTTCAATGTTCTTTGTATCAGGCCCTTTTGTGGCATCTTAAATTCTTTATTTCTGAACTGATAGATACGCTTCAAAGGCCCAACTGTAATATCAAAATATCCTCGAGTAAGCCGGGAAATGCGATCACATCTCACGAGGAGGTCAAATACTTCCTGTGGTATCGGGATCTTATTTTTATGAGCCAGGGAGTTGAGTTTTCCCGTGATCGAATTTGGGACGAACTCGGTTAAAAGATTTTCTATTCTTCGAATTTCATCAATACCATCTTGCAACAGTTTATTCGCCTTTGTGGCATCAGGACTAAGAATCCCTAATTCGAAATGGCACCCCATCAGCCGGGTGTTGCGGGTATAACATTTCATGGGCCCACTTTGATTTTGGAAGTGAGCAATGCAATAAATTCTGAATAGGACTGATTAGTATAATAGATCTTTTCCGAATCACCTGTTTCCAAGTCCAGCCAAACGAGAGTAGGGAAGACCCCCTGAAAATTATACTTCTTTGCAATCATTGCATTGTATTGAATCACATTTTCATCAAGTCGTTTTCGCTGCGGGAAGTCAATGCGCTCTATTTCTATTTGATGATCATTTGTAAATTCTTCAAAGGAAGCTTCCGAGAACACATTTTGTTCAAGTTTCATGCAGGTTCTGCACCAGTCGGATCCTTCGAAAACGATGAGTTTGTATTGGTTTTTTGAATTTGGAAGGTCTGAAAAGGAAAGGCACGTCAGGGCAGTGAATAGCAATAGTGTTTTTAGATATTTTGTTTTCATCCTTTTGAGAATTCTTAAAAGCTAAAACGCTGCACGGAAATCTTCTTACACCATAAACATCCTGAACCACAAACTTAAATCCGTGGAATTCTAAAATACATAAAAAATGAACTCGATTGAGGAGCCGAAGAAGAAATTTTTAGCCAGAAAAAATTACTAAGAATTGCTTCGCTTTTTTTCGGACCATTCTGTCACCGCAAACACCGTGAGCAGCATGCCCAGATTATAAATGGTGTCTTCCACAGGGATGGTCACCATTCTTAAACCTAGGTTTTCATTATTGTTGTACCAAACTACCTGATCTTCTATCCCAGTGCCGGTAAGTATTCCATTAACGATAAAAAACGGGATTAAAATAATAAGGTAGGTTGGAATGAATACCCGAAATAACTCCCGCTTCCAATTATATACGAGGCCAAGGATTATTAGTCCGTAGATAAAATTGACGAGAGTATACCATCGGTCATAATAGTACCACAATACGACAACCAGAATGCTTAACAAGGAAATATAGATTACATCTACTGCTCTTGTCGAAATGGAAAAATTCGGGAATAATTCCAGGAGAGCATAATGTGTAAAGATGCATGCGTAAGGGATACAGATAAAAAACAACCATTCCTCAATAGGAAGATGAAGGAATTCTATTCCGGTCAGGTACTTTTCATTAAAACCCCAGAAACCATTGATAGTGAAAATAATATCCCACGGGATAAAGACCAACATCATCACCAAAACACCGGTGAAAAAGGACTTCCATTTTTTGTAAAAACGAAGCCTGGGATGAAAACTAAATATAAA
This sequence comes from Flavobacteriaceae bacterium, assembly GCA_009827225.1. Taxonomy (GTDB): domain Bacteria; phylum Bacteroidota; class Bacteroidia; order Flavobacteriales; family Flavobacteriaceae; genus Aureisphaera. Next base: position 8,238 of record WUAI01000053.1, read on the forward strand.
GGGAATGATAAAAGAACCTATGTCTAGCCAGAGGTATAAGTTCTTCATGTTTTATTTTTTGAAATACTTGAGTGGGGGTAGTAGCATTCCGAAGCATTCTCCATCTTTCTGACCCAAATGTTTGTGATGTATTTTGTGAGCTCTTCGTATTCCTTTGGCGTACCAGTTATTGGCATTTCGGAACATCTTAAAACGCTGATGAATAAAAATATCGTGCACGAGGAAATAGGTCACTCCATAAGCAAATATTCCTAGGCCGATAGGCAAACCGGGCCAGAACCCGAAGGAATCCCAACTCACGAAGCAAAGAATACTTACAACTGCATAGAAAATGAAGAAAGCATCGTTTCTTTCCCACCAACTTCCATGATCCTTTTTGTGATGATCCTTGTGTAATTTCCAAAGAAAACCATGCATAATATATTTATGGGTAAACCATGCCATAAATTCCATGATACAAAAGGTGGTTAGAAAAATCAGGATCCACAGGGCAATTTTCATTTCTCTCTACTATTTTTTAGTTCTGATTATTTTACCAGATTCAATTGATATTTAACGTAGCTGCGGGTAAGCAGGCCAAACTTTTCATAATTAGGAACCCGGATTCGGGTATTTTTGATCTCCATTGCCGGAGTTCTTCTCAGTTTTTTCAATAACCTTCGGTAGTAGCGGTAAGCCATGAATACTCCAAACTTCGCCTCTGTAGGTAACATAAGAATTCCTTCGTACCCTTTTTTGAAGTCTCTCTCAATCTCATCGATTATATTTTGCTTGGCAGCTTCATCCAATGCTTCCAGGTTGGTGTTGGGGAAGTAGGTGCGGCTTAATCCTTCATAATCGGCCTTCAGGTCTCTAAGGAAGTTGACCTTTTGAAAGGCTGATCCAAGACTCATCGCACTTTCCTTTAATTTTTCATATTTCTCCTGATCTCCATTGACAAACACCTTCAAACACATCAGGCCTACCACGTCCGCAGAACCATAAATGTATTGCCGGTATTCTTCTTCGGTCCTATAAACACTTTTAGTGAGATCCAAACGCATGCTCAGCATGAAAGATTCGATCAGTTCTTTATCGATGTTATACTGGTGAACTGTTTTCTGAAATGAATTGAGAATGGGATTTAAACTGATTTTATCATTCAGTGCATGATCCAGATCCACTTCGAATCTTTTGAAGAGCGTTTCTTTATCATAATCATGAAAGGTATCTACAATCTCATCGGCCAACCGAACGAAACCATAGATATTGTAAATATCCTGTCGTATCGACGGAGCCAACATTTTGGTCGCCAATGAAAAGGAAGTGCTGTAAGCATTGGTTACTTTCTTACTGCAACTTTCTGAAACGATGTCGAAGATCTCTTTCATTTTGAATAATCTTTTTGAATTAAACCTGAAACTAACTTTCCGGAAATCAAAGAAGGCGGTACGCCAGGTCCGGGCACCGACAACTGACCTGTGAAATATAATCCCTTCACTTTTTTGCTTCTCAATTTCGGCCTCAAAAAGGCAGTTTGAAACAACGTATTTGCCAAACCGTAGGCATTTCCTTTGTAGGAATTATAGTCATCCACAAAGTCGTTTATACAAAAAGACTCTTTAAAGATAACGTATTTTTTAACTTCTTGGTTCGTTAGTTTTTCAAATCTTGTTAGAATGATGTCGAAATATTTTTCTCGTATTTCAGGGGTGTCATCCAATCCCGGGGCCAAAGGAATAAGGAAGATTCCTGCTTCTTTTCCTTCAGGTGCAGCCGAATTATCAGTTTTCGATGGAAAACTGGCATAGAACAACGGGTTGTCTGGCCATTTCGCTTCATCATAGATGTCGCGCGCATGTTCTTCGAAAGGAACATCAAAGAACAAGGTGTGATGTTCCACATTTTCCAGGGGCTTTTCAAATCCTACATAGAAAAGCAAAGCAGAAGGAGCGAACACTTTCTTCTCCCAGTATTGTTCTGAATATTGTCGAAGATCAGGCGCTAGGAGGGATTCTGTATGGTGATAATCCGCACCGCTCAAAACTATATCAGAATGCACTTCCGTTCCATTTACGCGAATTCCTTTCGCTTTTCTGCGTTCTACTAATATCTCTTCTACATTGGAGTTTGTCTTGATCTCAACACCCAGTTCCATGGCCAAATCTCGCATTCCTTCGATCACGGTATACATTCCATCTTTGGGATGGAAAGTACCCAGGCCGAAATCCGCGTAGTTCATAAAACTGTAAAAGGCTGGCGTATTGGACGGTTTGGCACCTAAAAACAGCACAGGAAATTCCAGGATGGAAACCAATCTTGGATTGTCAAACTCTTTCCTTACCTGTTTGCTGATGGTGCTGAAAAACTGACCGATTTTCGAGATCGTAACGGGTGTTACTAATTCCATCGGACTCACACCGGGACGGTAGACCAGATCCTTGATTGCAATGTCATAGTTGTTCTTTGCCTCATCGATGAATTTTCGCAGCTTCTGGGAACTTCCGGGTTCTTCTTGCTCGAACGCCCGGCAAATCTTTTCCAAAGTGTCTTCAATAGTAATGTAATCCAGATCGCCGAAATAAACAGTGTAAGCCGGGTTAAGTTTGATGAGTTGATAATACTCCGACGGATGCTTTCCGAAGTCACCAAAAAAACGTTCAAATACGTCCGGCATCCAATACCAGGTAGGGCCTATATCGAAGGTGAATCCATCCTTTTTTAGCTGCCGGGCTCTCCCGCCAACTGTGGAATTCTTTTCAAATATGGTAACCTCAAAATTTTGTTGGGCTAAATACGAAGCCGCAGCCAAAGAGGAGAAACCTGAACCAATAATGGATACCTTTGTTTTCATTTTGTTTAACAAATATATATTTTATTTAAACAAAACGTAATCGCCGGTTTAACTTTAAGATTATTTTAATCTTTTCAGTTTACTGTTCAATTCCTGCATGCTTAAAAGCACGGTAACATTGTCTGGTAATTTGGCGGGCACGACCTGTTGGATCTTACTGCCCATGAGCCAGAGCTTCATCGTTTTGTCGGTTTTAATCTCGGCATTGAATCGCTTGGCATAGTCATATACACTCTCAGTATCAGGTTTCACGGTGAAATATGAAAGAAAAGTAATTTCATCGTAATGCTTGAGTATATATCTAAGACTCTCAACCGGGATATTGGTTCCCAGGTAGACGGTATTGAATCCTGCTGAAATGATCTCATAATTCGCAAAGAGCAACCCGATTTCATGAATTTCTTCATAAGGCAAATACAGCGCAAAAGCCGGAACTTCTTTCTTAGTACGCTCCTGCTGAATATCACTGATATTTAAAATGATCTTTTGCTTTATTAATTCTGAAATGAAACGTTCGTGCGAAGGATCAATCGTGCCTGTTTGCCATAGGAGACCTATTTCATTGAGCAAAGGTATGAACACATCGTAAAAGAGCTCACGAAAGGTCTTTTCCTTCTTCAGCGCATTGAAAGTTTTGGTAAACAGATGATGATCGAAATCGAACATGGAGGTCTTAAATGCCTGTAGCGCATAATCCTCTTTATTTTTTTCCGCAAGACTGTTGATCAACTTAGTGATCTCTTCTTCTTTGAAACTGGCGATTTTCGAGATTTTGTAACCCTCATTGTAGAGAAAAGTTACATTGAGAAGCTTCTTTAAATTGATAAGATCGTATTTACGAATGTTGGTATTCGTCCGATCCGGTTCGAGTAGATTGTAACGCTTTTCCCATATCCGAATAGTGTGTGCTTTCACACCACTCAGATTCTCCAAATCCTTGATGCTGAACTGCGTTTTTATAAACATAGCGCTCCTTTTAATGGCCTAAGATACTAAATTAAACAGCCAATTTTTAAAAATGTTGAATATTTTAACAAAAATATTGAACAATTGTTCGCTATTTCAAATTTCATTAATAAGCTGAAAAACAATTATTTACTTGGGATTTACGAAAATGATTTTGTGGTTATTAACAATGAAACACCCATTAACAGTGATACTGATGCTTTAGCGGGAAAGGAAATGAACTATGTGATAACTACTCACATAATTCGATAATTCAACAAATAAAAAAAGCTGCCCTAACAAAGAGCAGCTCTTGTACCGAGGATGGGAATCGAACCCACACGCCCTAATGGACACATGGCCCTCAACCATGCCTGTCTACCAGTTCCAGCACCTCGGTGGATAAAAAAAAGTCGAGCAAAACGCCTCGACTTTCTTCCCTTGGTGACCTGACTGGGGCTCGAACCCAGGACCCTCTCCTTAAAAGGGAGATGCTCTACCAGCTGAGCTATCAGGTCAAAAATTAGAGCGGGCTAAACCCGCTTTTCAAAACTTACACAGTATTTTGCGTAGGCGGGTGCAAATATAAGACCAATCTGAATATTATTCAAAGCATATGCGATTAATTTTCCTAAATATTTTCTGACGTAATTTTCCCTCGTGAATTCCGATATTTGCATAGATGAAATTGGTTTTGATCGGATATATGGGAAGTGGTAAAACTTCGGTTGGTAGCATTTTGGCGACCACCTTGGGATACCCATTTAAAGATTTGGATATGGAAATTGAAAAGATCCATCAAATATCTATTCCCGAAATATTCAACCGTAAAGGAGAGATATTTTTTCGTAAAGAAGAAGCCCGGATTCTAAAGGAAATTATGTCTTCTGAAGAAGATTTCGTTCTCGCTACAGGAGGAGGAACCCCTTGTTATGGGACTGTAATGGACGACTTACTGCAACAGGAAAAAACCCAGGTCATCTATCTGAAGCATAATTTGGATACTTTGGCGGGGAGATTGTTTGAAGAAAAAGATAATCGGCCCATGATCTCTCATTTAGAGACGCAGGAAATACTTCATGATTTCATTAGAAAACATCTTTTTGAGCGTGCCTATTATTACAATCGAGCGCAATTAATCATCGATTGTGAATCTTTAACTCCGGAAGAAGTCGTTCAAAAGATTGTATTGCAATTATTCTAAGACGGCAGCGTAATTTTCCTTTTCAAAACTCACCGCAACATTCTCATTCAAAGAAGTAGATAATGATATTCCCTTGAAATCTGCCTTCACCGGAAACTTCTTATGATTTCTGTCCACGAGAACGGCTGTCTTAAATTGTTTCAAAGGAACATCCAGAAAATACTTAACCCCATAAATAAGCGTGGTGCCCGAATTCAGTACATCGTCCACCAACAACAAGGATTTATTTTTAAAACTTTCGAGCTCCAATGAGGTCTCCACAGGGGCCGTCGGTTGTTTCTTGTTGATAGTCACTTTGCATAGCCGTACTTTTAAAGGTGAAATGCGTTCCACCTCTTTCTTGATTTTTTGCGCCAGTGTGAATCCATTGGTTAGAATACCGGCGATGATGACTTCACTTTCATTGACATTACTCTCATAAACCTGGTAAGCCATTCTACGGATCTTATGATCGATCTGTCGCTTATTAAGTATAACGGTAGGTTCCTGCATTTCTGTTTTTTTCAAATATAAGAATACCTTTAAGATTCGTCGGCATGCTCATCGGTAAATCCCTCTAGGTCTCTCCGGTCTTTTTTGGTGGGTCGTCCGGTCCCTTTTTTACGATAGTAATCTTTTGAAAATTTCAGCAATTCCTGATTTTCAAAAGCCTCCCGGGGAGTGGTGTCAATTCGATAGAGATCCACCAATTTGGCACCTACCCTGTTCGGTGGAATTTCTAAGACCTTAAGTTCATAATTCACCTGGTTCTTCCGAATCTGCAAATCATCTCCCGGAAATACCTCTCTAGCCGGTTTCACAGCATCTCCATTGATCTTGACCGCTCCTTTTTTACAGGCCTGAGTCGCAATGTTCCTTGTTTTATAATATCGAACACACCATAAAAACTTGTCAACCCGCATAACAACCCATTTAATTGTACGTTAAATTAGATGCAAAAATACGGGAAAATTGTATCTTGCGGCATTAAAAAAATGTACATGAAGAAAGCCTTATTACTTCCTTTATTACTTGTGTTTTTGGGATTCTTTGGGTCTTGCCGAAATGATGACGGTAATCCACAGTTTATAGAAGCTCGGGAACGCTCCGAGGAGGCACCAAATTCTACAGCCACCATTGAAGAATATCTTCAAACCCATTTCTACAACTACGAAGAGTTTGAAAACCCGGGTCCGGAATTCGATTTCAAAATAAAATTCGATACCATCGCCGGAGATAATGCTGATAAAGTTCCACTTTTTGATCAGGTGTCGTCCAAGATGGTGACGGACCGAGTGGATCAGGATGTGACCTACAAATTGTATTTTCTGAGTGTTATAGAAGGAGGAGGCGAAAAGCCTAATTTCCCCGATCTCACCACAGTGAGTTATGAAGGAATATGGTTGAATAAAGAAGTCTCCACAGTAGCTTATACCGAATTGTTCGATAGTTCTGTAGTGCCTGTAACCTTTGATCTTACAGCTGTAGTCAATGGTTTTCAGGATGCGATGACCGAGTTCAGAGGTGCTACCGATATTATCACAAATCCCGACGGAACCGTCGATTTTGTGGACTATGGCGTGGGAGCTGTTTTCATGCCCAGTGGGCTTGGATATTATGTAACGACTCCAAACGGTTCCAGTATTCCTATCTACGCAAATCTGATCTTTGCTTTCCAGTTGTATGAGGTGCGCGAAGGGGACCAGGATAACGATGGTATTTTGTCGATAAATGAAGACCTCAATGGTAACATGCTGGAAGAAGATGATGATACGGATAGCGACGGGCTACCTAATTTCTTTGATGCAGATGACGATAATGATGGAAGACCTACTTCCGAAGAGATCATAATTGATGCCGAGGGGAATATCACTTTCCCTGATGAAGATGGTGACGGTATCGTGGACTATCTCGATGAGGACAGTTGATCACCAAAATATATCTTAGAATATAATAGAAAACCTCGCCTTATCAGCGAGGTTTTTTTGATCGGGAGGCAAAAAAGATGCTACTTCCGTGCAATCACTTTATGTGCCGCTTTCACGATTGCGTCGGCATTTAAACCATATTTCTCCATAAGCTGAGCCGGAGTTCCGGACTCACCAAAGGTGTCATTAGTGGCTACAAATTCCTGCGGACTTGGGTAATTTTGACTTAAAACGCGGGCTACACTTTCTCCCAGACCACCTAAGTAATTGTGCTCTTCGGCGGTAACCACACATCCTGTTTTTTTAACGCTGTCTAAAATAGCTTTATTGTCCAGCGGCTTGATGGTATGTATGTTAATGACTTCTGCTGAAATACCCTGTTCGTTTAGAGATTCAGCCGCGAGAAGTGCCTCCCATACTAAATGACCGGTAGCCACAAGTGTTACGTCAGATCCTTCCTGCAGATGAACCGCTTTTCCGATTTCGAATTGCTGATCTTCAGGAGTGAAATTCGCTACTTTCGGACGTCCGAATCTCAAATAGACCGGCCCATGATGGTCTGCAATGGCCAACGTGGCTGCTTTGGTCTGATTGAAATCACAAGTATTGATCACGGTCATTCCGGGCAACATTTTCATCAGTCCAATATCTTCCAAGATCTGGTGCGTGGCACCATCTTCACCGAGCGTAACACCGGCGTGTGAAGCACAGATCTTCACGTTTTTATGACTGTAGGCGATGCTCTGACGAATTTGATCATATACCCTTCCAGTTGAAAAGTTTGCGAACGTACCCGTAAAGGGTATTTTACCACCAATTGTCATACCGGCAGCGATTCCCATCATATTGGCTTCTGCAATCCCAACCTGAAAGAATCGCTCAGGATGATTGGCTTTAAACTCGTCCATTTTCAACGATCCTGTTAAATCGGCGCACAGTGCGACCACATCCGGATGTGTTTTACCAAGTTCGGTTAATCCGGCTCCAAAACCAGAGCGAGTATCCTTCTTACCTGTATCTGTATATTTTTTCATGCTAGTTGTTCAGAATTAATAATCACCTAAGGTTTCCGGATTTTGTGCCAATCCTATTTCCAGTTGTTCATCATTAGGAGCCTTACCATGCCATGCGTGAGTATGCATCATAAAATCTACACCATTACCCATCACAGTATGCATTAGCACCACCACAGGCTTGCCCTTTCCGGTTCGTGATTTGGCTTCCTGCATGGTTTTGATAATCGCTTCGATATCATTTCCATTAGGAATCTCAAGAACATCCCAACCAAATGCTTCAAATTTTCCTTTCAAATTACCAAGCGGTAAAACAGTATCCGTGGATCCGTCAATTTGCTGACCGTTGTAATCCACCGTTACGATGAGATTATCCACCTTGTTTCCTGCTGCATACATAATGGCCTCCCAATTTTGGCCTTCCTGGAGTTCTCCATCTCCACAAAGGGTATAGACCAGATGTGGATCATTGTTCAGCTTTTTGGTTTGAGCTGCTCCAACAGACACAGAAAGTCCTTGTCCCAGGGAACCAGAAGCGATTCGAACTCCGGGCAATCCCTCATGAGTGGTGGGATGTCCCTGAAGCCTGGAATTAATAAGACGGAAGGTATTCAACTCATCCACCGGGAAGTAACCCGAACGTGCAAGCACGCTGTAATAAACAGGTGAGATATGGCCATTGGATAAGAAGAAAACATCTTCTCCTTTGCCATCCATGTCAAATCCTTCGTTGCGGTCCATGAGCACTTGAAAAAGTGCAACAAAAAATTCGGTGCAACCTAATGAACCGCCAGGATGGCCTGAATTCACTTTGTGCACCTGTCTTAAAATATCCCTGCGAACCTGTATCACAAGTTCATTCAGGTAATTAATATCTGGCATAAATGATTGGGTTATTAAAGCTTCAAAAGTAAGCTTTTCGTTCAGGGGTTCAAAGGCCAAAATGACTCAGTTATTAACGATTTGGATGATTTAGTTAACAGTATAAATTTTACCATTCTTTTTTTACCGCGTTCACATTTCTTTATCATGAATCCGCATAAATCATTCTATCTTTGTAAGCTGAATCCTAACAATACCTAATGCAATTTACACTTGAGGGCAATGACAGTCTTACCAAAGCGAGGGCAGGAACCATTCAGTTGGATCATGGCGTAGTGGAAACTCCGATCTTCATGCCTGTTGGAACTGTGGGAGCAGTGAAAGGCGTACATCAAAAAGAACTTTCCGAAGAAATAAACCCCGATATCATATTAGGTAATACCTACCATTTGTATTTACGACCGCAAATCGATATCCTGGAGAAAGCTGGCGGACTTCATAAATTCATGAATTGGGACCGTAATATTTTAACGGATAGCGGAGGATACCAGGTGTATTCCTTATCAGCCAACCGAAAAATCAAGGAAGAAGGGGTTAAGTTCAAGTCTCACATCGACGGCAGTTACCATGTGTTCACACCCGAAAATGTCATGGAAATCCAGCGATCGATTGGCGCCGATATCATCATGGCTTTCGACGAATGCACACCGTATCCCTGTGATTATGAATATGCGAAACGTTCTATGCATATGACCCATCGATGGTTGGACCGATGTTTGAATCATTTGGAGAAGCTTCCTTTTAAATATGGTTACTCACAATCATTCTTCCCGATAGTTCAAGGAAGTACTTATAAAGATTTAAGAAAACAATCGGCTGAATACATCGCGTCGGTGGGAGCGGAAGGGAATGCCATCGGAGGACTTTCTGTGGGAGAACCTGCAGAAGAGATGTATGAAATGACAGAAGTGGTAACCGATATACTTCCAAAGGATAAACCACGGTACCTGATGGGAGTAGGTACTCCGATTAATATCCTCGAAAACATCGCATTGGGCATCGATATGTTCGATTGTGTGATGCCCACCAGAAATGGTAGGAATGGAATGTTGTTTACTGCACACGGTACTATCAATATCAAAAACAAAAAATGGGAAGATGATTTCTCTGCC
>WUAI01000054.1 GCA_009827225.1 Flavobacteriaceae bacterium
AGATAACGAGTGAGGGCGATGATCATGAATACTCCTATAAATACAAGGCTCATCCAGTCGTTGTTGTCTATATTTCTTAAGGTATATTCCAATTTCAGATATAACAAGGTAAAAATACTTTAAAATTTTGCTAAGACTGCTGCTCCATGAATTCATATTTTCAAAAAAGAGGTACTTTTGCTCAAAACGGGAACATGACGAAGGCCTTAGTGGTTATTCCTACCTATAATGAGATTGAAAACATTGAAAAATTGTTGCAGGCCATCTTTTCGTTGCCGCAACAGTTCGATGTTTTAGTGGTAGATGATAATTCTCCCGATTTGACAGCTTTAAAGGTACAGGAACTTGTTTCTCAATATCCCAATCGACTATTTCTCGAACAACGAAAAGGTAAGATGGGACTGGGGACCGCTTATATTCATGGCTTTAAATGGGGCTTGGAGAGAGACTATGATTACATCTTCGAAATGGACGCCGATTTTTCCCATGATCCCAATGATTTACCCCGATTGTTGCATGCCTGCGAAATCGAAGGTTTTGATGTGGCGATTGGGTCCCGATATAAAACGGGGGTGAATGTGGTAAATTGGCCTATTAGTCGAGTACTGTTATCGTTAGGAGCTTCCAAATATGTTCGTTGGATCACCGGGATGAAAATTTATGACACTACAGCCGGCTTTGTTTGCTATCGACGAGAAGTACTTGAAAGAATCAATCTCGATAAAATTCAATTTGTTGGCTATGCCTTTCAAATTGAGATGAAATACAAGGCTTATTTAAGTAAGTTTAAAATTATAGAGGTTCCTGTGATCTTTACTGACAGGACGCGTGGAGAATCCAAAATGAGTTCCGGGATTATATCGGAGGCAATCTTTGGAGTGATATCCATGCGAATTAAAAAAATGTTCAAAAAATTAGCTATATGACAAGTACAGTGCTCATCAAGAATGCACAGGTGGTGAACGAAGGAAGCATTGCCCATTTGGATATTCTCATTGAAGGAGACAGAATTGCTGAAATATCTGAAAGTATAAGCGTAAAGTCGGCTGAAACTCGTGTGATCGAAGCCGACGGATGTTATGTTTTACCGGGTTTGATCGATGACCAGGTTCATTTCAGAGAGCCGGGCCTTACTCATAAGGCCACAATAGAAACCGAATCTAAAGCGGCGGTCGCAGGAGGGATCACTTCCTTTATTGAGATGCCAAATACGGTTCCGCAGGCCACTACAGTAGAATTGCTGGAAGAAAAATTTACAAGAGCAGCAGAAACTTCGTGGGCGAATTATTCTTTTATGTTTGGTGGAACGAATGACAATCTTGAGGAAATATTAAAGGTGGATGAACAAAAAGTTGCAGGCCTTAAATTGTTTCTCGGGTCGTCCACCGGGAATATGCTTGTAGACGATCCAAAAGTACTCGAAGAGATTTTCAGCAATACTAATTTATTGATCTCTGCTCACTGTGAGGATGAAGCGACCATACGAGCCAATATGGAGAAATTTCAATCGGAATACGGGGACGACATTCCGATTGCGAGTCATCCGGTGATACGAAGCGAGGAAGCTTGTTATCTTTCCTCTTCCAGAGCTATTGAATTAGCCAAGAAAACAGGAGCTCGTTTGCACGTATTTCATTTATCCACTGAAAAGGAAACGCATCTGTTCAAAAATAATATTCCGCTATCAGAAAAAAAGATCACCTCCGAAGTTTGTATTCATCATTTGTGGTTTAATAGTGACGATTATAAAGAAAAGGGAACGCTTATAAAGTGGAACCCTGCCGTGAAAACGGAAAAAGACAGACAAGGTCTCTGGAAAGCACTTTTAGACGATCGCATCGATGTAATCGCAACAGACCATGCACCGCATACCAGTGAGGAAAAAGACAATGTATATACTAAGGCGCCATCTGGCGGACCCCTGGTTCAACATGCTTTGGTCGCATTGCTCGAAATGTATCATCGTGGAGTGATTTCCCTCGAACAGATCGTTCAGAAATCGGCGCATAATCCTGCGATACTGTTTCAGATAAAGGAAAGAGGGTACATACGGAAAGGTTATAAGGCGGATCTGGTTATCGTTGATTTGAATGCACCATGGGCAGTAAATAAGGAGAACATTCTATACAAATGCGGGTGGTCTCCCTTTGAAGGCACGACCTTTAAATCGAGAGTTACGCACACCTTAATAAATGGAGTGATCGCTTATGAAAATCTAAAGTTTCCCAACAGAACGATAGGGGAAAGACTTACTTTTGACCGGTAATGAGAATCTTGCTGTTGATCATATCGTTGCTCTTTTTAGGTTGCCAGGAGGTGGTTCGACCGGAACAACCTGAGAACCTGATTCCAAAGGATCTAATGATCGAGATCCTGGCAGATGCTTATATTGGGAATGCTGCTCGAAGTGTGAACAATAGAATGCTGCGAACCGAGGGAATTCGCCTCGATTCGATTCTATATAAGAAATACGATATCGACAGCTTACAATTTGCGGCCAGCAATGCGTTTTATACCTCCGATCTAAACCTTTATACCGAAATTATTACTGAAGTTGAAGTACTTCTGAATAAGCGCAAAGCAGAATTGGATACTTTGATCCAGCGTGAAAAGGAAAAGAACAAGCAAAAGACCAAACCAAAAGAAAAAGATACTGCAGAAGTTGAGTCCGGATTGATCGAACCGGTTCAGGATTTGGAAGAATAATTCCCTGCGACTCTTTCGACGGTATTTTCAAGGGATTTGAAACTGTAATCTAAAGTGTCTTCGACCTTTTTCGAACTGTATTGTGTCTTCGATACTAATGATTTCACCATAGATTTAAGCAACCTTCTTTTACTACCGAATAACTTGCTTCCCAAATAATCAATCCTGGCAACCCACCGTAAGGTTCTAGCTTTTATGAGTTTTTTTGGTGGTTGAAGATTGAATTGATCAGCAAAAAGGGTGAACAGTTTTAAGTAACTCACGTTTTCTGCGACGAGTACAAACCGTTCGTGTTGAATGTCACTGTTCATTAGCCGGATCATGATTTTCACAACATCCTGAACGTCCACGAAGCCGGTACTTCCTGCCGTGTAATATTTTGTTCCTTTGGCTGCACTTCGCACTATGGTTCCACTACCAGAGTACCAATATCCTTCCCCAAGTATCACTCCCGGATTTACGATCACGGCATTTAAGCCTTCTTCAATAGCTCGCCACACCTCCATTTCGGCACCATATTTCGTGATGGCATAGACATTATTATCGGCTTCAGAATCCCAAAAGGTTTCTTCAGTAATAGGATTCCCGTTAGTGGTCTCACCCAATGTGGCGATAGAACTCACATAGCATAACTTCTGAATTCCATACTTCAAACAAAGATTTACTACGTTAGAAGTACCTTCTACATTGGTCTTACGGAGATTTCGAAGATGTTTTGGATTAAAACTTATGAACGCCGCTGAATGATAAACATGGGTGATTCCCTGGAAAACCTCTTCGAGAGCCGGAAGATCTGTAATATTGGCCTCTACCCATTCGATACGATCATACAGTTCTTGCGATTGTTCGGTGTAATATGAAAATACATTCAGCACAGAATTCAAATCGCTGTTCTTGCGATGAGTAGCCCTCACATTGTCGTTACTAAGCAACAAATGATACAACAAATGTGCACCAACAAGACCTGTACCTCCCGTAACTAGTATCATATTGCTAAAATACTACTTACTTTCCTATTGAGTACGCTGGGATATTTGTGAAAACGTTGTGAAATCCTCATTTTTTTATTTTATATATTGCCCATGCTATGTTTAAGATAACCAACTCATGAAACGTATTTACCTTATTTTGTGCTTGTTACTATCGTCGGGCACAATGGTTTTTAGTCAGATAGTAGATATTCCGGATGCCGCGTTTAAAGACACTTTAGTGAACGATCCTGTGGTCGATTTTGATATGGATGGCGTTGCTGAATCGGATGTAGATACCAATGATGATGGGGAAATACAGGTGTCAGAGGCGCTTGCTGTGGAAGTTTTGATCACTGTTGGGCAGAATATTGTTCGTGCGGATGGCATAGAAGCTTTCGCAAATTTAAAAACCTGGTTTTGCAGTTACAACGAGATCGAGGCATTAGATATGTCTCAGAATTTACTACTGGAAGAATTGGTTTTTGCGTTCAACGAGGTGGAGGTTCTTGACATTAGCCAGAATAACTTACTTACACGTTTAGACACAGATTTTAACCATTTGGAGACGTTAGACGTTTCTCACATGCCGAATCTCGAAAGATTGTGGGTGTCCTTCAACGACCTAACCGAATTGGATGTCACACAAAATACGCTTCTGAAGAATCTAAATGTGGATTCAAATGAATTGACCTCCATCGATTTGTCGAATAATACCCAACTCGAGCTTTTTGCCATCGATCAAAATAATCTTACTGAAATTGATCTGTCCAACAGTCCGGAACTGTTTTTTGTAGATGTGTACGGTAATCAATTAGAAACATTAGATCTTTCAAATAATCCTAATGTGGAGGTGCTTACCTGTTTGAATAATAACCTTACGTCATTGAATATCCGTAATGGGAATAACATCATTTTGGAAACATTTAATGCCTTAAATAACCCGAATTTGGGTTGTATTGAAGTGGATGATGTTCCTTATGCCAATTCCAGGGACGACTGGCAGATAGATGATGGTATCATTTTTAGTGAGAACTGTCTGTTGAGCACGGAGTCCTTCGCAATTTCAGGATTTGATATAGTTCCGAACCCGGCAAACAGCGAGGTGTGGATCCAGGCCAATACGGCTGTTGACGAGTCCACTTCCTGGGAGATTAGTGATAGTCTGGGACGCACAGTGTTCAGTAAAAATGGAACCTTGGATAATTTCAGCATTGCTCAATGGCCCACAGGTTTATATTTCGTGTCTGCCATAAACAGTAAAGGCGAGACTGCCGTTCGAAAGCTTATCAAGCAATAGCTTTTAATTTCGTACCAGAGTGGTATCTTTGCCCAAAATATTCCGAAGATACCGTGAAGAACTTTGTTGAAGAACTTACCTGGCGGGGCATGATTCACGACATCATGCCTGATACCGAAGAACATTTAATGGAAACCATGCGAACGGCCTACATTGGGTTCGATCCAACCGCCGATTCCTTACATATTGGAAACCTGGTTCCGATCATGTTGCTGGCCTTTTTCCAACGGTGCGGACATCAACCTGTTGCACTTGTGGGAGGCGCTACCGGAATGATCGGTGATCCTTCCGGGAAATCTTCTGAAAGAAACTTATTGGATGAGGATTCGCTACGTCACAACCAGGAATGTGTAAGACAGCAATTGAGTCAATTCCTGGATTTCGACTCCGGGGCTCCGAATGAAGCTATAATGGCCAATAATTACGACTGGATGAAAGATTTCAGTTTCCTCGATTTCATTCGGGATGTAGGGAAGCATATCACCGTTAATTATATGATGGCAAAAGATTCGGTGAAAAACCGTATCGCTGGGGAAGGGACCGACGGAATGTCTTTTACTGAATTCACCTACCAATTGGTACAAGGGTATGATTTCCTTCATCTTTATAAAGAATATGATTGTACTCTGCAAATGGGAGGTAGCGACCAATGGGGTAATATAACCACTGGAACTGAGCTCATTCGTCGTATTGGAGGAGGAAAGGGTTTTGCGCTTACCTGCCCGTTGATCACAAAGAGCGATGGGAGTAAATTCGGAAAAAGTGAAGGAGGAAATATTTGGCTGGATGCCAAGCGTACGTCACCTTACAAGTTCTATCAGTATTGGTTGAATTCCAGCGACGAAGACGCCGAAAAGTACATCCGAATCTTCACTTTTCTCGATCAGGAGACCATCGAAGATCTGATAAAAGAACACAGAGAACAACCTCACATGCGGTTATTGCAAAAGAAATTGGCCGAGGAGGTGACAATTACGGTGCATTCGGAAGCAGACCATGAGAATGCTGTAAAAGCATCAAACATTCTTTTTGGAAGATCTACTTCAGACGACCTTAAAGGATTGGACGAAGAAACTTTCCTGGATGTATTCGACGGAGTTCCTCAGGCACAATTACCATTGTCGGAAATTGTGCGTGGACTTGATATTATAGGTGCACTCGCTGAAAAGTCTGGTTTCCTGAAATCCAATGGAGAAGCTCGCAGGGCTTTGAAAGAGAATTCCATTTCAGTAAATAAAGAGAAAGTAGATGAAGGCTATCGTATTTCTCAAAATGATCTTATCAACCAAAAGTTTGTGTTGCTGCAACGCGGCAAAAAGAACTATTTCATTATTAAAGCGGTTAAATAAGAAAACCCCGAGTAAGCACTCAGGGTTTTCCAAACTAACTAACCAACCAATTATGAAGGATCTTAACATCCCTTTTTCATAACACTGGTTAAGTCGTTAGTTTCATTATTTCCTTACACTACCTTACATAAAATTCGAAACTTCCGGGTACGGGATCAACGAGCTCACCAATAATGCAATGCTTTCTTTTACAAGAATAGTTATACTTAAAAGGGTAGCAACCACAAGAATGGCCACGGATACATTGTCTTTTTTAATTTCCTGAAATTCGTTAATGCCTCGGGTAAGTATGGAAAATAAAAAGAAAACGGAGCCATTGATTATTACCGCAGCAAGGAAGCCTATAAACAAATAAAGTCCCGAATATTGAACCAGTGTTCCGGTGTCGATGGTATTTTGTTGGGTAGTGGCCAGTCTTACGATATTCGTTATGGATGGTAATATCTCGCTCAGAATGAGTCCGATGGAGAGGATGATGCCTCCGGTAAATACGGTGAATGCCGTGTTTCCTCCTTTGAGGTCCAGATTTTTAAAAAATAACCTATGGAGGATGCTATAGGAAACGTAGATGATAACCACAGCGATCACTATGGAAAGGATGGTTTCAAATAATGCCAGGGTAAATAGTTGCTTGTTCATAATGTTTTATTTACTGGTGAGTATTACATTCCAATGGGTAATGTCGTCGAAATTGGATGGGAGTTCACCCACGGTAAAGTATTTTGCAGTGGTCTCCCAGACCATATATTTTTTTCCGTAATACATTTTATTCAATCCTTTTGCGGGTAAATTGATTCCCAAAATGGAATGACGGTAAAACTCACTGTTTAATATGGCGACATCATAGTCGAAATGTTTCAGAATGCTATAAATTATTACGGTACGAGTATCGCAATCGCCTTTAAGGTTTTGCAGGAATGAAACGGGATTTTGAATCCCATAAGGGATGTTTCCGATACAACATTCGGGACAAGATCTTAAAATACGACGGATAGAATCTTCGTAATGATCGGGGTCCTGGCACTCACTTTGGAACACAAAAGAGTATGGGATATCCTGTATGCAACTCACCACCATTTCTGCAAATTCCATTTGGTTTAGCATTTTCTCTTCATGTATCTCCTCAAAGGCTTCCATCACCAGGTCCAACGAAGGCGTGTCGGTTCGATCGATATAATCATATAAATTCCCCCAAAAGTTTCCTCCCCTCGAAGGTTGGTATGTATCTATATGATTGTACAAACGATCAAAATCGCTTTCCCTTACGCTCAAATCTGCCGTGAAATCATTTCCATAATTATCCCGCCATCGGCGATGACTGGTAAACACCGATACGGTGTCTTCTTCCTCGATTCGGTATTCCATGGTAACTCCTTCCTCCTTCACAAAGGAAACTTCAGGGTCGTATTCCTCTACAAAATCACCCAATATACTGCCGACGAATTTCAGAAATAAAATGATCAGAAAGATCAATATAACATTGCCAATGATCCCTTTAACGGAAGGCTTTCCAAACCATCTATTGGTAAAGAACCCTGCAAGGATCATGACCGCCAGGATTGTTAGGATAAAGTTGAAATTAAAAAGAGTGTCCACAACTGCAACTCCAAAGAATACCAACATTCCAAAAATGAAGATCCAGAGACAGCCGTTTGCTTTCTTTTTTGAGTTCGTCATCAGATTACCATGAGATTACAACCACGAATATCGCTAAAATCAAATCTACCTAAAATTTGGAAGCTACCATCAGGATTTATTTTACCCAGGTCCTGTGTCGCAATAAAGGAGCAGGAATATAAATTCGCTAAATCAATTATGTTGATACCCCCAGTTTTGTCGCTCCAGGAGAGTGCGTCCTCAGGGTCTCTGATAAGTACCTTCATCCACGGCGGACAGGCAAATGCTCCTTTGCCAGTTGAATATGCCTGTGAAAGTAACTCGGTCATTCCATACTCGCTATGGACATTGTCAATACCGAAGCCTTTTTTGAGAATGGCATGCAATTCGTCCTTCACCATTTCCTTTCGCCTCCCTTTCATCCCGCCGGTTTCCAGTACGGTCGTATGTTTGAGCCGGAAAGTTTGTATTTCCAAAAGATCAAGAAGGGCATAGGAAACTCCAATTAGAAGTGTTTTTTGACCAAGTGATTCCAACTCCATTATTTGGTTTGCCAGAGCTTCCATGTCGTGCAGGTAGAATCCACTTCGATCATCGCCGGTTGCTTTTATCAAGTAGTCTGTCATATATACAAGAGAAGAATCTCCTTGCTCCAGGTAAGACGGCAGCAAGGCCAATATCACCCAATCCTTCGGGTCGCCGTATTGAAGTGAGAAAGAAGATAGAAAGCTTTTCTCATATAACCGGGCATGGGCCACATGATGCCGGCTACGAATTTGTGCGGTAGTGCCACTGCTTTGAAAAATCAATTCAGCCGACTTGTCTTTCGGAATAATTGCATGCTGTTTGAAAAATTCTATGGGTAAAAATGGGATATGCTGTATATTCCTAACGGTCGATTCAGTCACGCCCAGGTGATCACAGAATTCTCGATATACAGCTATGTTCATGTACTGAAATCGGAAAACTTCCAAAGCCATTGCCTCGAATTCTGCGGTATTCGAGATTTCAAAGATTTGATTTTCCAGTGGTGCCATTTTCCGAAGTATCCTCAAAAATAGAGAATAAAAAAAAGCTTCCGTAGTTGATGGAAGCTTTTCTTTATCTTCTGAAACCAGACGTTTATCTCACTACCAATTTCTTTGTAGTTGTGGCAGTACCTTGAGTAATTTTAACGATGTATACTCCGCTGTTCAAATTGGAGATATCCAGCGTATCGCCGCCTAATTCAGCATTGACCACCAGTTTACCAAGTACGTCAAAAACGGCCACTGTTTTAGTTCCGCTTTCCGTAGAACTTATGTTCACAATATCGTTTGCCGGGTTAGGGAACATAGCAAAGCGATTATTGTCTTCATCATTTACACCAAGTACGGCCTCGAAAACTATATTGTCGAAATAAAATGCTTCGGCACCGGCATTCATTCTGGCTTCGATGACCAATTGAACCGTGGTGTCCGGTAATAAAGAAGCTGTTCCCAATCTCCAGGCTCCTTCAATTCCCAAATCATTGATATCGCTTCCGGTCGTATCTAGAATATCGATCTCGGTCGCATTGGTTAAGTCCTTTACGTAGATTCTTAAACGGTCTGATCCAGATTCGTTTACCGTACCATCTCCTTCGTATCCGGTTTCCGTAACGAAATAATCCATGCTTAATCCAGGTGCAGAAGTCCCTGAAAGATCTACAGTATCAAACTCAAGGATGAAGTTCCCATCAGCATCACTGATCTGGTATCCTTGAAGTCCGTCGGTATATTCAACTACCGTAGCAGCAAAATCGGTCACCCCAACAAAATCACCATCGGTCAATCCATCACCAGGAGTATCATATGGCTCATAGCGAGCGGCAAATCCCATTTCGCCGCCAGATGAGGTCCAGTTAACGAATGGCTCATCCGGATTATCAGCCAAAGGATGGGCTACATTAGGATCCCCGGTGTCAATGTATTGAACCGTAAAAACAGCAGGCTCCTCGAAGCTGGTACTTGCGATTTGTGCAAAAGATGCAACACTTAAAAATAAGGCTGCTAAAAGAGTAATTTTTTTCATTCTTTGTGGTTTTTTAATAGTTGCACAAAGATAAAAAATATAAGATTGCATCATTCCCATATCATCCCGATTTACACAAGAATAATAGAGAGGATGTTCTGGCCCGTAATACGTTGATATAATGTTACCGAATCGTTAACATGCGGTAAAAATCTTTAAGGAAATGGATAATGAAGT
Organism: Flavobacteriaceae bacterium; assembly: GCA_009827225.1. Lineage (GTDB taxonomy): Bacteria > Bacteroidota > Bacteroidia > Flavobacteriales > Flavobacteriaceae > Aureisphaera. The sequence goes on from WUAI01000054.1 coordinate 10,170, forward strand.
ATATTTAGAGCCTGAATAGCCACTTTCATTATGAAGAAAAAGAATACCAAAATCCTGCTTGTTGATGATGAGCCTGATATTTTAGAGATTATAGGTTATAATTTATCCACAGAAGGGTATCAGATCTTTACTGCTGAAAATGGCTTAAATGCCATTGCCAAGGCCAAAAAACACCAACCCCACCTCATCATATTGGATGTAATGATGCCTGAAATGGACGGGATCGAAGCCTGTGAAAAACTGAGGGCGATTCCCGATTTATCTGAAACGGTAATCACCTTTTTGACCGCTCGTGGCGAGGACTATTCCCAGGTGGCGGGATTCGAAGCTGGTGCCGATGATTATATCACCAAGCCCATCAAACCCAAAGTACTAGTAAGTAAAGTAAAAGCACTGTTGAGAAGGTTTAAAGAGTCGGATTCACAAGACACCAATATCAAACTGGGGAATTTGGTGATCAACAGGGAAGAATACAAGGTTCTTAAAGGAAAACAGGAAATTATTTTACCAAGAAAAGAGTTCGAATTATTAGCGCTCCTGGCCTCCAAACCGGGAAAAGTATTTAAACGAGAAGACATTCTCGATCGTGTTTGGGGTAACGAAGTTGTTGTAGGGGGGAGGACTATTGACGTACATATTCGTAAATTGCGGGAGAAAATCGGCGATGAACGATTTAAAACCGTAAAAGGAGTAGGCTATAAGTTCGTAGTTTAATGGCGAAAATCTTTAAGAAAACATACCTTTTTGCCTGGTTCACCTCAACTTGGATAACGGTAATATTAACACTCGCTCTGGGTGTTTTTTTTTACTTTATTGATGGGGTGAGTTACTTGTATTTGATTCCCTTTTTTGCTGCCTGTTTGATTTTCTGTTTTCTGGTGATTCAGTTTCGCGTGGAAAAGTTCATTTATGAGCGAGTGAAAAAGATCTACGACGATGTACAATTGCTCGATGCATCCACCTTTAACAGGCAACGAGTTACCACAGATATGGAGACACTAACCAAGGAGGTGGAACGCTTTGCGGAAAACAAAAAACTGGAAATAGAAACGCTTAAGGTTAGGGAAAACTATCGAAAAGAGTTTATGGGTAATGTTTCACACGAACTCAAGACTCCACTATTTACAGTACAAGGATATATTCTCACCTTGCTAGACGGTGCCATGAAAGACAAAGCCGTTCGAAAAAAATATCTTCAACGGGCCAACAAAGGAGTAGAAAGGCTTATTTACATTGTGAAAGATCTGGATATGATCACCAAGCTGGAAGTAGGTGATCTCAATCTATCACGGGAAGATTTCAATATTATCGAACTGGTGCAGAACGTCTTTGATCTACTGGAGATCAAAGCATCCAAAAAGAACATCACCCTCACTTTCGATCTTGAATACAACGATAGTATCATGGTGAATGCCGATCGTGAACGAATTCAGCAAATATTGACCAACCTGATCGAGAATTCTATCAAATATGGGAAAGAAGACGGAACCACAGAAGTGAGCATCGAAGACTTGATAAAGAATAAGGTAATTGTCCGGGTAACCGATAACGGTGAAGGAATACAAGCAGATCACATTCCACGAGTATTTGAGCGTTTCTTCAGAGTAGACCAAAGTGGCTCCAGGAAAGAAGGAGGGAGTGGTTTAGGTCTGGCTATTGTGAAACACCTGGTCGAGGCTCATGACGAGAAAATATACGTGGAAAGCCAGTTAGGCGTAGGATCCGAATTCTCGTTCACTCTCGAAAAAGCGAAATAATTTCTTGAAATCCTGGGACTGGTTTATTTTTTTCAGTCCGCTATATAAGGGCACTTTGGCAAGTTTTTCTATGCTGAAATTCTCCTGTCGGCAAGAAGCTACAATTCCTTTACCTTTTAATTCTTTGGCTAGATACTTTTGCTCATACTGTCCGGGGGTCGGAATAAAAAAGGCATCTTTTTCCATGGCGGCCAGGTCCATAATAGTAGTATATCCCGATCTGGAAACCACTAGCTTACTTTCGTTGATAGCCTGCTCAAGATCCTTGCTTTTCATGAAGTTCACGATCGTGATATTTTCTTTACTATAGGTCTTTTGATGTTCTTCCATAACACCTCTAACCATGAGTACTTTTAAATCACTTTGTGAGAATTCGTCTAGTAATTTCACCTCCAACAGCGAACGTTGAGGTTCAGGTCCGGAAAGAAGAGCCATAACATCATATTTCAAAGGAACCTCCCTTCTTTTCATCCGGCTTAATGGCCCAATATAATTCACTGGGAAATCCAATTTTTTAGAATGCCCAAGCTTACCACTAAGGTTGTTCAAGTCATCTACATCCGGCACCCAGCATGCATCGTACTTTTTAATTATTTTTTGATGAAGTTTACTGCTGAAATAGGAAGTGTTCCCGGATAGAACGTTAATTTGATGTGTGATAAATGCGGATGGCACTTTCTTGCTTCTCACTCCCATCCGGTTGTCGCTGATAATACCGTCAATGTTACCTTCCGAAACCAATTTCTTCACAATTTTCCTCTCCTCAGCCATTGTCTTTTTGATCTGCGGAAGCTTGAAAAACATCTTCAATTTAAAAAACTCACCTTTTTTGGGATAGGTAATGTCGTACGACGGTAATTCTATCCAGGGTAGCTCGGGAAATTCTTTCCGCAGCAAATCCAATGCAGCACCATCACTTCCAATGAGTACATGATATCCTTCCCGGAGCAATGCATTAATCACCGGAATACAGCGAGTAGCGTGACCAAGCCCCCAGTGAAGAGGCGCAACCAATATGGTTTTGGGTGTTTTCACGGATTTGAATTTGTAATTGTATTCCTTCATTTTCTATAAAAACAAAGGTAAGGATTCTCACCACCGACCAATATTTCCTTAATTTTATCGAAATTTTAATGAACGATTAAATCTGTGGGCAGTAAGAACAAACTCAAACGATTTAAAGAGAACGAAACCTTTGCCAATGTGGTCCAACCCACACGAGATGAGGTTGTGGGAAATAGCTTCAATTTAAAAGGAAAGTGGAGCCAGGATTTCTTTGGCAATGATCACCCTATCGTTTTGGAACTAGGTTGTGGAAAAGGAGAATATACCGTAAGCCTGGCCAGAAAATTTCCGGAAAAGAATTTTATAGGAGTCGATATCAAAGGAGCGCGATTTTGGCGAGGGGCGAAAACTGCTTTAGAAGACAAATTGGAGAATGCAGGTTTTCTGCGTACTCAAATTGAACTGATCGATTTATGTTTTGCTGAAAGTGAAATCAGCGAAATTTGGATCACTTTTCCCGATCCCCAGATCAAGTATAAAAGAACCAAACATCGATTGACCAATTCAGAATTTCTTGATAAGTACCGACGAATTCTTTTGGAAGATGGGTTGCTGCATTTAAAGACCGATAGCGAATTCATGCATGGTTACACTTTAGGGTTACTTCATGGTCTTGGGGAAGAAATAGAATATGCCCAGCATGATGTTTATGGAAGTGATGGAGTCCCTGAGGAAGTCACCTCCATCCAAACCTTTTATGAAAGCGGTTACCTGGAACAGCATAAGAAAATCACCTATATCCGATTTCGGTTGCGCAACAAATAATTGTATATTGATCTTCAAACCAACCTAATGACCATACTCCTGAATTTTGTGATTGGCTTTCTCGCCGCGCTCGTAGGAGTCATTCCACCAGGCTTGTTAAATATGTCTGCGGCGAAAATTAGCATGAAAACCGGCAGGAGGAGTGCCCTTTTGTTTTCGGCCGGCGTTTGTGTTACCGTTTGTATTCAAACATATATTGCACTGCTCTTCGCGAGATATTTGGACATGCATCCTGAGGTCGTGGATTTTTTACAAAAAACCGCCCTGGGGATATTTGTGTGTATCACCGTTTACTTTTTCTTTATTGCTAAGGATACCCGAAGAGATGTTCCCAAAAGTGTGAAGAGGTCGAAATCCAATCGTTTTTTCTACGGAATTTTTCTGGCGGCGCTTAATTTACTTCCGTTACCTTACTGGGTGTACATCAGTGTTACTTTTAGTGCGTTTGGCTGGTTTTCATTCGGTCAACCTGAATTATGGGCTGCGGTAGTAGCTTCTGGTATAGGTACCTTCGCAATGCTTGCCATTTATGCACAGTTTTTCAGGAAAAAGGAAGAAGAGCGTAGAGTATTTAATATGAATATTAATTACGTGATTGGTTTCTTAACACTGGTGATCTCTATCATTACGCTCGTGAAAATATTAAACAACCTTTAATGAGTAAATCGGACGGATTTTTCAAAAAGGTGCACGAAGTTGCTAAGTTGGTTCCATTTGGACGGGTTACTTCCTATGGAGCCATTGCCAGATACCTGGGTGCGGCAGGGAGCGCCAGGATGGTAGGTTGGGCCATGAATGCCTCACACTATGATCCGGATGTGCCGGCTCATCGCGTGGTGAATCGCAAAGGGCTTCTCACCGGAAAACATCACTTTGAGGGAACAAATCTAATGCAACAGCTGTTGGAAAGTGAAGGAGTGGAGGTAATCGACAATCAAATTCAGAACTTCGAAGAACTTTTTTGGGATCCAGGCAAAGAACTTTGAACCCGCTATCATCAGCGCGAAATAATTTGCTATTCATCGAATCTTTGTTTTTTAATCCGATGATTGGTTTTATATTGCGAATCAAATCGTCAACCTAACCGGAATGAAACCAATTTTATGTTTGCTTTTTGCTTGCCTGAGTGCTACTGTGTTTGGGCAAATGGAGCAGCGTTCGGCACTTACCATGGGAGGTAGTTCGACTACAATTACACAAAATTCGACTACCTATTATATCTCTGAAAGTGTGGGGCAGCAGGGTGCTATTGGAACTTTCTACAATGAAGCCCTTACAGCAAGGCAAGGTTTTCAACAACCTCCGGTTCGGGTGAACGCAATTGCACAGTCCGAAAACCCTTTGGATGCAGTAGTGTTTCCAAATCCGGTGACTACCTCTGTCACCGTTCAATTCAATGAAATAATTCAAGGAGCGGCAATAGCATCGGTATATGACGTACAGGGCAAATTGGTATTGCAAAGACAATGGTCGGGGCAGTCGGCATATCAAATGGATCTGTCGTTCATAGCTGCTGGCACTTATGTTTTGAAAGTCTCCGATGGCAACAGAGAATTTATTTCCCAACTTATCAAAAATTAGCAGTAACGCAACATGAATACGAAAACCAACTATTTTATCTTAGTAATCTCCTTGTTGCTGTCCTTTCAAGTGACATCACAAGAATTGTATATCGAAGGAGGAAAGTCGATAACTACATTCGATTTTAAAGACGTACTTTCCAATGAACTCGAGAATTTACAGTCTGCTAATCATAGTTATTTCGATGTAGGTTACCGAGGTAATCTGCTTGGAGAATCATTTAAATTTCTTGCAGGAGGGGGAATCCATACTTATGGGGCCTTTGGATCGGATAATACCCAGGCCAATTACCTGGAATGGGAAACCACTTATGCCAATATTCACCTCGGGGTTGATGTCAAAGTTTTTACTATCAATAAGTTTTCCTTTCATGTGAAAGGAACGGTTACTCCTGAATTCATGTTACAAGGAACTCAGGTGCTAAATAACCAGGCTTTTAATATACGTGGGGAGGAAGATTTCGATTCGATCGTAGTATTCCTGAGAGGTGGTGTTTCCTTCGAATATAAGGTGACAGACCTATTAGGAGTATATCTCCAGTATCGATATGGGGGTGGATCACAGATCCAAAAAAGTGATACCGGTGGTGAGCTGGATTATATCTCACATGACTTTGGAATCGGACTTTTGTTTGATATTTCTAAGTCTGAAGAATAATTTCCGAATATTTCGGAACAAAGAATTTAAAATAAAACAACATGAAAAAGATATTCTTTATACTGGGGTGCCTGCTGATAAGTTCAGGAATATGGGCACAGACAGACGGGATCAATTACCAGGCGGTGATTATCAATCCGGAAGGCCAGCAAGTGCCCGGTTATGATACTTCGGGAGATGTGGTCGCCAATAAGGAAGTGATTATTCGATTCAGTATTCTGGATGAAAATCAGGTGGTAGAATACCAGGAAACGCAGTTGGCTTTAACCGACAGCTACGGACTTGTCAACTTGGTAATTGGTGCAGGAGAACCTTCGTCCGAAAAGTTATTCACTGAACTTAACTGGAGTGGTAAACCTAAGAATTTGTATGTCGAAATCGATTTGAATGTAGGCGCGGGATATTCTTTCCTAAGCCTTCAAAAACTCACCTTCGTGCCTCATGCTTTCCATCGGAATATCATCGGGACGGGTGATATGACCATCGACGGAACGTCCATTTTTAATGGAGATGTTGTGGTGGAAGGACAAACTACTTTGAACAACGATATCGAGATTACGGGCGATATGATCATTGGCGAAGATCTCAACATCATAGACGATTTAACCGTAGGTGGAAGAACTACCCTGGGAGAAAACCTTTCTGTAGCAGGAAAGACCGATATGGAAGGTGATCTGAGTGTTTTTAATGCCAGCAATACCAACTTAACAGGGCCTTTACAGGTAGGAGGTTTTACTGAAATCAATGACGATTTGAGAGTATCTCAGAATACCATAGTGGATGAAGATCTGTTCGTTTTAGGAGACCAGTCCAACGGAGGAGATATCACAGCCGTTGGTGATGGTAACTTTGCCGGTGATGTCAACGTTGGAGGTGCTGCAGATGTTTCTACCAATTTAACCGTAGCTGGAACTGGAGATGTAACCGGTGCCTTTACGGTTGGGGGCGAAACCAATTTGTTGGGGCGTCTAAACGTACAGAGTATTACCAATATTGGAGGTACTCTAACCGTGATAGATGAGACCTTCCTGCAGGACGGGCTGCAAGTTACAGGAGATGCTTCGGTGAGTAATGCTCAAAACGTAGGAGGTAAACTAACGGTAGGACAAGGAATGGACATCACAGGAAATTCGAATTTAACCGGAGCCTTAAAAGTAGACGGTGGTAACTTAACGCTTCTTACCGGTACTCTGGATGTAGATGATGTGGCCAATATGAACAAAGGACTCAATGTCACCAATGCGACCCCTACCTTTCTTTCAGGAACACTTCAAGGTCGGAAGAGCACACG
>WUAI01000055.1 GCA_009827225.1 Flavobacteriaceae bacterium
TTCCTGTCACCGACCGCTATTTTGCGCTTCAGGGAAAAGGATATGAGCTCAACCACCCCTTTAATGTATTGTTCTTCGTGGTTCAAATTGTATCGTTTGCTTCTTTTTTCTACCTGTTTCTGAAATTTTCCAACCCGGAAAGCGGTGCTATGAATCCCTGGTTCTTTATTCAGTTACTCACGGGAATCTCTGTTTTCATCCTGGTGAAATATTTTATCGAAAGAATTATTGGCAATATTTTCAATATTGAGAAGCTCGTTGACCGTTATTTATACGAAAAACTGAATTATGCCAGTTTGTTGTCCTTATTTGTTCTATTGGGAAATGTGGTGTTTTTTTATATTCTCAATGAGGAATTTACTCTATTTCAAGGTTTTGGAGTCATAGCGCTCGTCTTATTCCTTATAACATTGCTTTCAAGTTTTAAAAGAAATTGGACACTAATTTTAAGACATTTCTTCTATTTTATTTTGTATCTTTGCGCTCTCGAAATCGCACCCTTCGTTATTCTATACAAATTGGTTGTTTAGCTGGGGTTCAATTAAATAGAGCGGTATAATATGAAAGTGAAAACTATTTTGGTTTCTCAGCCAGAGCCTAAAGTTGAAAACTCGCCTTATTTTGATCTTATTGAAAGACAAAAAGTGAAGATTGATTTTAGACCTTTCATACACGTGGAAGGAGTATCGAGTAAAGAAGTTCGTACGCAGAAAGTTGACCTCACCAGTTATACGGCAATTATTCTTACCAGCCGTAACTCCGTAGATCATTTCTTTCGCATTGCAGAGGAACTTCGTTTCAAGGTGCCGGACACTATGAAATATTTCTGTCAGAGTGAAGCTGTGGCTTACTACCTGCAGAAATATGTGGTTTACCGTAAGAGAAAGATCTATGTGGGCAAGCGAACTTTCCCAGAACTCTCGCCTTTGATCAAAAAATACAAAAACGAGACTTTCCTGCTACCTTCTTCAGACAAACTAAAGCCTACCGTGCCTGCTATGTTGGACGATCTTGGTATCAACTGGAAAAAAGCTACATTTTATAAAACCGTCGTAAGCGATTTATCCGACCTACGAGATGTGTACTATGACATTCTGGTGTTCTTTAGTCCTAGCGGCATTAAGTCCTTGCTGGAAAACTTCCCGGATTTCGAACAGAACAACACCCGAATTGCGGTTTTTGGAAACACTACGGTTAAAGCAGCTACAGACAATGGCCTGCGCGTAGACATACAAGCCCCAACTCCGGAAACCCCTTCCATGACCATGGCGTTAGAAAAGTATATTAAGGAAGTGAATAAAAAGAAATAGATTCCAATGAACTTATAAAAGAAAGGGCTGCATTTTGCAGCCCTTTTTTATTTAGTTTATTAGAGGATTCAAACGGCTGGTGCTCCGGCCATAATCTCATCATTAGCGTACTCTTCAAATTGCTTAAAGTTCTCGCGGAACGAATTTGCGAGGGCCATAGCCTTCTGATCATATGCCTCAGTGTCTTGCCATGTGTCTCTCGGATTTAGAACTTCGTCGGGTACATTAGGACAACTTTGAGGTACATGCAAACCGAAGATGGGATGTTCGCTGTAGTCTACATCATTTAGCTGGTCTTCCATAGCCGCAGAGATAATTGCTCTCGTATATTTAAGCTTCATTCGGTTGCCTACTCCATAAGGTCCTCCGGTCCATCCGGTATTCACCAACCACACATTTACTCCGGCCTCCTGCATTTTAGCACTCAGCATTTCAGCATATTCTGTAGGGTGAAGTGGCATGAATGGTGCCCCGAAACAAGCAGAAAAACTTGGTAATGGTTCGTTGATACCTTCTTCTGTTCCCGCGACCTTTGCCGTATAACCACTGATGAAGTGATAGGCAGCCTGCCCGGGAGTAAGCTTGGAAATTGGAGGCAGTACTCCAAAAGCATCCGCAGTTAGAAAGAAAATGTTTCTGGGATTAAACCCAATCGATGGTATCTGAATATTATCGATATGATAGATCGGGTAGCTCACCCGCGTGTTTTGAGTAATGGAACTGTCTGTGTAATCTACAACACCATTCTCATCCATGATCACATTTTCAAGAATGGCTCCGGGTTTGATCGCCCGATAAATATCGGGTTCTTTTTCCTCGGTAAGATCAATGGTCTTGGCATAGCAGCCACCTTCAAAATTAAAGATAGTATTCTCTGCCGTCCAACCATGCTCATCATCTCCGATAAGTTTGCGATCGGGATCGGCAGATAAAGTGGTTTTACCCGTTCCGGAAAGACCAAAGAAAATAGCGGTATCGCCATTCTCCCCAATATTCGCCGAACAATGCATCGGCAAAGTATTCTTAAATACGGGAAGGATGAAATTCAGCGCGGAGAAAATCCCTTTCTTTATTTCTCCGGGATATCCTGTTCCGCCTACAATCGCAACTTTCCTGGTAAAATTCAGGATGGCAAAATTATGTTGGCGTGTGCCATCACGATCAGGAACTGCCATAAAACCGGGAGCATTTACCACGAGCCATTCTGGCTCAAAGCTTTCGAGTTCTTCCTCATTGGGGCGAAGAAACATATTATAAACAAACATGTTACTCCATGGATACTCGTTGATAACCCGGATGTTTAATTTGTAATTGATATCTGCACAAGCATAGCAATCCCTCACATATACTTCTTTGCCTTCGAGATAGGCAGTAATTCGATCGTAGAGCGCATCAAATTTATCCGGATCAAAAGGAAGATTAATATCTCCCCACCAGACCCTGTCCTCGGTAACAGCATCTCTAACCAGGAATCGATCCATAGGAGATCTCCCGGTGAATTCACCGGTATTCACGGCCAATGCTCCAGAACTGGCCTGTTTTCCCTGTTGTTTTAGTAATGTTTCCTGGTGTAGTTCGCGCGCGCTGGCCTGATAATTGATTTTGGAAGGTTTGATCTTGTACTGATCTAACGAAATCGTTTTCGTTGTTTGGTTGTTGTCCACCATAACGTCGGTTTTGTTGTGATGCAAAAATAAAAAAACTATTAATGATAGCTGATTTAATTATTCAGAATTATCAACTTTTAACTTTACTACTCCATACGCCAATCGTAGCCATCCCAGAATCAAAAGAAGCCCACCAATAGGCGTTACTGGCCCAAGGAATTTAAGATCAGTGGAGAGTACTGAATTCAGCGATAACAAATAGATTGACCCTGAAAAGAGTAAAATTCCGAAAATAAAGAATCGAAATGCCCAAAGCCTTGTACGGCGCGGTACTCTCGTGCTTATAGACAATAACCATAAGGCGATTACATGATACATTTGATATCTTACACCGGTCTCAAAACTTGACTGTGCCTCAGCATCCACCAGTTTCTCTAATCCATGAGCACCGAAAGCCCCTATTCCTATGGTTACAACACCGAGAACGGCTGCTATTGTTAACATTTTTTTGTCGAATTCCTTCATGGTTACGCATACATTTTAGTACATTCGTTTCCACCGAAAACGAACCCTTAAAAATACGAATTATACCTGTATGAGGAATATTCTAATTATAGGAGCCGGGCGTTCCGCCACCAGCTTAATTCAATATTTGCTGGATAAATCTTCTGGAGAAGATCTGTTCATAACCATTGGAGATATTTCCGAAGAAAACGCTAAGAAATTTACCCAGGGACATCCTAATGCCAAAGGAATACTCCTGGATGTTTTCGATGAAAAAATGCGACAAGAAGCCATCAAAGAGAGTGACCTGGTGATCTCTATGTTACCGGCAAGGTTTCACATAGAAGCTGCTAAAGATTGCCTTCTTTTTGGGAAACACCTGGTGACTGCCTCTTACGTGAGTAAAGAAATGCAGGCTTTGGATTCCGAAGTGAAAGAAAAAGGGCTGGTTTTCATGAACGAAATTGGCGTAGACCCGGGAATAGACCATATGAGTGCCATGCAGGTTATCGACAGAATTCGTGATGGCGGTGGAAAAATGCTGATGTTCGAATCTTTTACCGGCGGATTGGTAGCCCCGGAAAGCGACGATAATCTATGGCACTATAAATTCACCTGGAATCCCAGAAATGTTGTGATTGCCGGACAAGGTGGTGCCGCCGAATTTATCCAGGAAGGCACCTATAAATATATCCCTTATCACAGGCTGTTTCGCAGGACAGAATTCCTTGAGATCGAAGGATATGGCAGGTTTGAAGCCTATGCCAATAGAAACTCCCTCAAATACCGTAGTATCTATGGCCTTGAAGATGTATTGACCCTTTATCGTGGAACCATACGGCGAGTAGGCTTTAGCAAGGCATGGAATATTTTCGTTCAGTTGGGTATGACGGACGACAGTTATTCCATCCCTAATTCCGAAGATTTGTCCTATCGAGAATACGTCAATCTTTTCTTACCCTATTCACCAACGGATTCTGTAGAGTTAAAGTTGCGACACAACTTGAAAATTGATCAGGACGACTTGCTATGGGACAAACTTCTGGAACTCGACATTTTCAACCATGAAAAAAAGATCGGAATCAAAAACGCCACTCCTGCCCAGGCGTTACAAAAGATTCTCATGGATAAATGGACTTTAAAACCGGAGGACAAGGACATGATCGTGATGTACCATAAGTTTGGTTATGAACTCAACGGCCAACAAAAACAGATAGATAGTAACATGGTGCTCACAGGGGAAGATCAAACATTTACGGCCATGGCAAAAACAGTAGGACTGCCTGTCGCAATCGCTGCTTTGAGAATATTGAATAAAGAGATCACCACCCCCGGGGTACAAATTCCGATCAACAAGGAAGTGTACGAACCGATACTGGAAGAACTAAAATCCTACGGAATAGAATTTAAAGAACACTTCACCAAATATTTAGGATATAATCCTAACAATGTGGGGAGTTAATTAGTTCTTTAGAATTTTGAAAGTCTCGGAATGATTATCATTTGAAATTCTAATAACAAATATCCCAGAAGGTTGATCACTGATATCTACTGTAAAATTTGTTTTTATTTTTTTTTCCTTTAAAACCAATTGACCCATAGAGTTGGTTAACAGAATATCGAATGGAAACGTGGAGTTGGTTTTGATATAAAATTTATCATTCACTAAAGTTCGACTAATCTCAAAATCCTTGACAACTGTTTCGTAATTGATACTCAGGATTGAATAGTTAAATCTCGCTAAAGATCCAAAAGTTTCATAGGGAGGTGAAGTCGTATTCCTATGACCTATTGTGACGAATGAATCGGACGATTGAAATCCAAAATTCGTAAAGCTCGTGAATGGAACATCATTGGCATAGATTCCTGACTCACCGAAAGAATCATCGGGAGAACCATCCGGATTGAAACGCCGCATAAAAGGGTAATACGGTTCTGTAGATCCCGCATTTTCCTTGTATCTCCCAGGTATCCATAGTCTGCCATCATCATCAAACTCCGAAGCATCAATCGAATAGATCTCTTCGGCAAATATATTGGCAGCACTTAGCATGAAAGGAGGAAAATTAACATCCTGAGTACCATCTGCGTTCAATCTATAAACCTTGGCTGTTTGATAATTTAATATATTCAACTTACCACTATTTAACCTATCTAAATGTACACCGCCCCATAACTCCGTATCGGGTAAAATACTTTCTCCATCTATCCCAAAATCTTCGTCAAGACTTCCATCCGGTTCATATTTACGTAAAGTAACCGGAATATTTCCCCCTCCATTATAACCCAACAGATAAAAGCTATCGTCGGGTAAAACACTTATAATTCTTGGATTCGGGATAAATCCCATAAGGGTTAAACCGGTTTCCAGCATACCTCCATTTCCAAAGGAAGTAACCAAATTACCGGTGGACGAAACTTTCACAATTCTCAGGTCTTCAAAATCCTTATAAATTGTGACATACATACTGTCATCGGAGAGTATTGAGATGTCATACACATAATAAATTGTCGATAACCCTTGTTGATCCATTTGAAAATGGCCATTGTTGCCAAAGGACATATCAAGGACTCCGTCTATAGTGAATCTGAAAACATTTAATCTTATAAATGGACTTTCGTTATAGACAGCTGAAAAAGCGACGAGCAATCGCCCTTGTGAATCTATGGAATACGAATCCCTCCTAAATAAAAATGCCTCCGGATCTTCTACATACAAGGATCCATTATCGCTAAAACTGACATCCAACATTCCATCGCTGAGTACTTTTGTAAATTCTCTAGGATAATTTCGCAAAAGCATGTCTCCGTTCTCAAAAAACCTTGGTCTTGCGTCGGTAGTATTAAAAGTTTTATCATGGAGAAAATAACCATTATCCCCAAATGTCAAATCGAGCACTGGTGGTTGAGCCCAGAGACCTAGACACAATAAAAAAGTCCATGAAAAACAGTAAATGCGATTCATGGACTAAATTTAAAATATTATTACGAGTAATTATCGCCTTCCCAAAAATATCATAATAAAGTATAGCAGGGTTGCCAGTGATCCCAGCGCAGCCACTACATAAGTTCGGGCCGCCCATTTCAAGGCATCTTTAGCCCCGGCATGTTCCTGTTGCGTGACCATATTATTGGTTTCCAACCAAACCAGTGCTCTTTTACTGGCATCGAATTCCACAGGTAAAGTGATAAAGGCAAAAGCCGTTGTCATTGCGAAAAGCAAGATCCCGATCAGGAAGATCGAATTTCCAATCAGCGATCCGCTCACGGATAAAATTAATCCCGCCATGATCACGAAATTTGACAGCTTACTTGCCACGCCTACCACAGGTACAATGCTACTGCGCATTTGCAACCAACTGTAAGCAGTGGCGTGTTGAACGGCATGTCCTACCTCGTGAGCCGCTACAGCAGCTGCCGCAGCATTCCTCTGGTGATACACCCCTTCACTTAGATTTACGGTTTTATTCTTTGGATTATAGTGATCCGTCAACATTCCGGGAGTGGAAATTACCTGAACGTCCATGATTCCATTATCAGACAGCATTCGTTCGGCTATTTCTTTTCCGCTCATTCCGTTTTGTAAATGAACCTTTGAATATTTTTTGAATTTGCTTTTGAGTCGGTTACTCACATACATGCTCACGGCAAAAATGATTCCCGCGAGTAAATAATATCCCATCATAGCTTTGTGTTTTCTATTTAAATATACAAATGATTCAGCAAAAATGACGCCGAATTCAAATTACTGACAAAGCGTCAATTCAAAGCAGATTAGCCAACCACATTTACAATTTTACCCGGCACTACGATCACCTTTTTAGGAGTTCTTCCATCAAGGTATTGTTGCGTTTTCTCATGACTCAATACGGCAGCTTCGATGTCTTCCTTGCTCATGTCGAGGGGCAGTTCCAGCTTGAATCGCATTTTTCCATTGAAGGAAATTGGATATTCCTTACTGCTTTCCACAAGGTGCGAAGCTTCAAATATTGGAAAAGGTGCGGTTGAAATGCTTTCCGTATTTCCGAGTTTCTCCCATAGTTCTTCGGAAATATGAGGCGCGTACGGAGAAATTAGTACCATCAAATCCGAGAGAATCCCACGGTGTGTGCATTTCTGAGCCGTAAGCTCATTTACGGCAATCATAAAGGTTGAAACCGAAGTATTAAAACTGAAGTTCTCAATATCCTCTTCTACCTTTTTTATGGTTTTATGAAGGGTCTTTAGGTTTTCTTTGGAAGGATCTCCTTCGGTCACCTCAAAGGCATCATTGTCCCCTGAATGGAACAACTTCCATAATTTTTTCAGGAAACTATGTACGCCGGTAATTCCGGCCGTATTCCAGGGCTTAGCCTGGTCGATAGGACCAAGGAACATTTCATACATTCGCAAGGTATCGGCCCCGTACTGTTCGCAGATATCGTCGGGGTTGACCACATTGAACCAACGCTTCGACATCTTTTCTACTTCCCTTCCTACGATATATTTCCCATCCTCCAAAATAAACTCTGCATTGGCAAATTGGGGTTGCCAGGCTTTCAAACCTTCGATATCAATTTCATCCGAAGCATTGACCAAATTCACATCCACCCGGATCTCATCACAGCTATATTCATCTTTCAATCCATGAGAAACGTACTCATTGGTTCCTGAAACACGATACACGATCGCACTGGTCCCCAAGATCATTCCCTGATTGATCAATTTCTTCGCGGGTTCGTTCACTTTCAGAATTCCGCGGTCGTACAAAAATTTCACCCAGAAACGACTATACAACAAATGACTGGTTGCGTGCTCACTTCCCCCTAAATACAAGTCAACATTTTCCCAATAGCGCATCGCGTCTTCGGAAGCCAATTCGTTATGATTTGCCGGGTCCATGTATCTAAACATATAACAACTACTCCCTGCCCATCCCGGCATGGTGTTTAACTCCAAAGGAAATACTGTTTCGTGATCAATCTTATGATTGCCGACTACTTCGTTGTTCTCTGTATCCCAGGCCCAGACATCGGCACGACCTAATGGCGGTTCACCATCTTCGGTGGGCAAGTACTTTTCAACCTGAGGCAAGGTAAGCGGTAAATGTTCAAAATCGATCATTTGGGGCAGTCCATTCTTATAATATACTGGAAATGGCTCTCCCCAATAGCGCTGTCTTGAGAATACCGCATCTCTCAATCTATAATTGATCTTCCCCTGACCTTGTCCTTTATCCTCCAGTGCCTTTATGACCTTTTGAGTCGCATCAGAGTAGGACATGCCGTTAATGAAATCGCTATTTGCAATCACTGTATTCTCTTTGTCGGCGAAAGCTTCTTCGGAAATATCAACTCCTTCAAAAATATTAGGAATCGGAATATTAAAATGCTTGGCAAAATCATAATCCCGCTGATCACCACAAGGGACGCTCATCACAGCTCCGGTACCATATCCGGCCAAGACATAATCCCCTATCCAAATAGGTATTTCTTCTCCTGAGAACGGATGAATGGCATAAGCACCGGTAAATACACCTGTAATCGTTTTTACGTCTGCAAGTCGGTCGCGCTCACTGCGCTTGGCGGTAGCTTCAATATATTGAGAAACTTCATAACGCTGATCCATGGTCGTGATGCGATCCACAAGTTCGTGTTCGGGTGCCAGCGTCATAAAACTAGCCCCGAAGATGGTATCGGGCCGTGTGGTAAACACTTCGATAAAGCCATCGTGACCTTTTATCTTAAACCGAACGGAGGCTCCTTCAGATCTCCCGATCCAATTCGTCTGCGAATCCTTCAAGGGCTGCGGCCAATCGATGGTGGCAAGGTCGTCCAATAATCGCTGAGCATAGGCCGTAATGCGCATGCTCCATTGTTTCATTCTTTTGCGCACTACTGGAAAACCTCCTCTTTCAGACACTCCATTTACGATTTCATCATTCGCCAAGACCGTACCTAATTGTGGGCACCAATTCACCTCCGTCTCCGCCAAATACGTAAGGCGATACTTCAGAAGTATCTTTTCTTTGCGTTCTTCGCTGAAACTATTCCATTCTTCCGCAGTAAAAGATTCCACCTGGGTATCGCACTCTGCATTGACACGATCACTTCCTTCTTCAGAAAATAATTTGATCAATTCTGAAATGGGAAACGCCTTTTCGTGATTCTTGCAGTACCAGCTTTCAAAAAGCTGGATGAAGATCCACTGGGTCCACTTATAATAATCCGGATTGGAAGTGCGCACTTCTCGACTCCAATCGAACGAAAAACCGATTTTATCCAATTGCTCCCTGTAGCGAGCGATATTCTCTTCCGTAGTTTTTCTGGGATGTTGTCCCGTTTGAATAGCGTATTGTTCCGCAGGTAAACCAAAACTGTCGTAACCCATGGGATGTAATACGTTATACCCCTGATGGCGCTTGTAACGGGCATAAATATCACTGGCGATATAGCCAAGAGGGTGACCTACGTGCAATCCTGCTCCCGAAGGGTAAGGAAACATATCCAATACATAATACTTGGGTTTGTCACTTTGATTATCTGCTTTGAAAGTTTGGTGATCGGCCCAGTACTTTTGCCATTTGGCTTCTATATCGTTAAAATGATATTTGCTCATCGCTAGTGTTTAAAATAAATTTCGGCCCTGAGGCCACGAAATATGGCGCAAATTTACACCTATTGTACGAAAGAGAAAAGTTTCAACGTTAGTAAGTGTGAGAAGTAAAATTCGTTGTATTTTTACCCAACCTATCTTCAAATTTCTATGGCTTCATCCTTTGAAAAATACCAAAAACGCCGATTGATTTCTTCTTACTTTTCGGTGGTGTTGAGTATTTCCCTGGTACTTTTCCTTTTAGGGCTTTTGGGGTTATTTGTGATCAACTCCAATAAGATCTCAAACTACTTTAAAGAGCAGATTCCATTGTCTATTTACTTGAAAGACGACGCCAAGGAAGTTGAGATCAACCAGTTAAAGCAGAGCCTGGAGATGGCCGATTATACCAAATCGGCTACCTACGTTTCTAAAGATCAAGCAGCCGAAGATCATATCGAAACTATTGGAGAAGATTACCTGGAATTCCTCGGGTACAATCCTTTGCAAAATAGCATTGATGTGGAAATCCTCGCAGATTTCGTGACTCCGGAAAAGCTAAAGGAGATCGCGGATGAGATCCGAACCAAAGGATTTGTGGCGGAAGTGGAATACGACGAAGTTTTGGTGGAATTGTTTGACAAGAACATTAAGGTGATCAGTTTTTGGATACTGGTATTTAGCGGAATTTTCCTGGTGATCGCAGTGTTGCTGATTAATAGTTCGATTCGCCTGTCAGTTTACGCCAAGCGATTTACGATCAAAACCATGCAAATGGTGGGAGCGACCAAACGATTTATTCGACGTCCTTTTATTTGGAAGAGTGTTCGATTGGGGATCCTTGGTTCTATCCTCGCAATGATTGGAGTGGGATTGGTCCTATATTTTCTCGATAAGGCCTGGCCACAATTAGGATTGATGAACGATGTGGTGATTTTGAGTTCACTTTTTCTTTTTATCCTTTTGATGGGAATATTCATCACCTGGATAAGCACATTTTTTGCCACACAAAGGTTCTTAAATTTACGTACGGATGAGCTCTACTATTAAAAAATTGATCTTCGGAATTGGAATTCTTCTGACGCTGCAGTCCTGTATTATTCATAATCCTGAACCGGAACAATGTGATGTCGTTGAAATTACGGTGAGTGATATACTCGAAGGAGGTGGCGAATATGACATTGTTTTTAAAGATGCGGGGACTGACTTTTTTTATATCAACCGAGGTATGGAACAAGGCCTGACGATAGCCGATCTGAAATCGAAAGTATTAAATAAAAAAGCTACCTTGCATCTCCCGAAAGTTATGTTTGGTATGGTTCAATCGGAACATATTGCACAATTATCTGTAGGGGATGAAGTTATCTATTCAGAATTTGATTAACGAACATGGGAGAAAAAAAGAGAAAGGAAGCGGCAAAGAAAAGTGCCTTTATATTCGAAAGAGCCAATTATAAGTTCATGCTTATTGGCTTCGCATTTATCGCTCTCGGTTTTATACTCATGGCAGGTGGCGGAAGTGACGACCCCAATGTATTCAACCCTGAAATCTACAGTTGGAGAAGAATACGTTTGGCGCCCGCACTTATTCTGATTGGATTTGGCTTCGAAGTCTACGCCATCCTTTTAAATCCGAAAAAAGACAAATAATCTATGGATGCCTGGGAAGCGATTGTCTTGGGGATCATCCAGGGCCTGACCGAATTTTTACCAGTATCTTCCAGCGGACACCTGGAATTAGGGAAAGCCATCCTAGGAGACAATTCTGTCCCCCAGGAAAGTTTATTGTTTACAGTTGTATTACATTTTGCCACCGCATTGAGTACACTGGTGGTTTTCAGGAAGGATGTTTGGGAAATCCTAAGCGGACTCTTTCAATTTAAATGGAATGAATCCACTCGATTTTCTCTTAAGATCGTTGTTTCTATGATCCCTGCGGCCATTGCCGGGGTATTCTTCGAAGAAGAGTTGGAGGCCCTGTTTGGAGGCAATATAGTGCTGGTAGGCGCCATGCTTATCGTCACAGCGATATTGCTTTTTTTAGCTGACAAGGCAAAATTCACAAATAAGAAGGTGAGTTACAGCAATGCCTTTGTGATCGGTATCGCACAGGCCATAGCCATGCTTCCCGGTATTTCCAGAAGTGGAGCAACCATCTCAACTTCGGTGTTATTGGGGAATGATAAAAACAAAGCGGCCCGATTCTCATTCCTAATGGTGGTGCCGTTGATCTTTGGAAAGATCTTTAAAGACATCTTGAGCGGTGAGTTGAGTGCCGATACCACTAATATTATGCCTTTGGCCCTGGGCTTTATCGCTGCATTTATCGCAGGATTGGCAGCCTGTACTTGGATGATTGCTTTGGTGCGTAAGGCCAAACTCAAATGGTTCGCGTTCTATTGCGCAGTGGTTGGAATCATCGCGATTATCGTTAGTTTAGTATAATGACTGCTGAAGAATTTCAAAATGGAAAAGTAGTTTTAATCGATAAACCCCTGGAATGGTCTTCTTTCCAGGTGGTCAATAAAGTTCGTTGGTTAATCAAAAGAAAATTTGGTTTAAAAAAGATCAAGGTGGGGCACGCCGGTACCCTGGATCCGTTGGCTACTGGCTTACTAATCCTTTGTACTGGGAAATTCACCAAGAAAATAGAATCGTTTCAAGCTCAACATAAAGAATATACCGGGACATTTACGCTCGGAGCTACAACTCCGAGTTACGACATGGAAACGGAAGTAGATCAGGATTTTGACATTTCAGAAATCACAGAAAAGATGATTCGTGAAACCTGTGAGTTATTTACAGGAAAAGTAGAACAGAAGCCCCCCGTTTTTTCAGCCATTAAAAAAGATGGGAAGCGTTTATACGAATATGCGCGAAAGGGAAAAGCCGTAGAGGTCCCTTCCAGAACGATTGAAATCTTTGAATTTGAGATCGGGAGAATTGAACTGCCTGAGGTTGAGTTCAGAGTGGTATGCAGCAAGGGGACCTATATTCGTTCCCTGGCTCATGATTTTGGGATAGCACTAAAAAACGGTGCTTATCTCTCTAGCCTGCGCCGCACAAAAATTGGTGATTACCACGTACGGGACGCAGTATCCATAGAAGAATTTGAAAATAACTTAGCCGATTAATTATCGCGATACGCGTGCACCAGGCCTACGATGGTATGCTCTCCACCTATTTCATCGATATAAGTCCCGTTAAAGCTTATATCAATATAATCCCCTACTTTATCCCCGATCGAAGTAATCTCGGCCTCCAGGTTTGAAGAGTGGTCGTTGTTAATCAGGTTACCGTGATAATCATGAATTTTTAGCCCATTGATCACATAATACTTTCCTAATCCTAAAGGAAGGCCACCGGGCTTACCAAATTCAAGACGGAACTCATGCTGTTCCTGAGTACCATTGTCTGCCACATGACTTATAGAAATCTGACCAGGTTGCAGCATACAGGTTATTTGGCTGCTATAGCTTACAGGCATTTGGTCATCGATTCGATAAGTTAGATACTCATCAGAATCGGGTGGGACCAACGAAAGTTCATTTCCGGTTTCTTCGGAAATGATCGTAAGCTCTTCACTTTGGCATGCGAAGAGACAAACCGTGAAAAATATGTAGAGAAGATTTTTCAAGTGGTTGGTGGTTGTTGTTGCCTAAAGATACGAACAAATGTTCGGAATCAAAAATCGTGTAAGGCGTTTACTACTTCTGTATGAAGCGTTTAGGGTTACTCAAGCATTTATTAAACAAGGAGTTGTCATTTTGGTTTGAGCGACTTTATGCACTAAATTATCGTTAATGTTCAGAAAAAATGTGGATTTTTCCCACAATTGTAATTACTTGCAGTTGTGAACTTTGACTATTCATATCGTGCGTTTTTAATCAGTTGTTTGCTGGTTGGCAATCTAATTTTACTTCTGGTGAGTGTAAAACTCACTAAGAAAGTACCGGTGGAAGAGGAAGTGGTTCCTGTCGAGTACGCGGAAACACTCCCTGATGATGAGGTCGCATTGACCAGCCGGGAGAAAATCAAAATAGAGACCAACACTGCCTATAATGAAGCGGAGAAGTTTATTTCTGAAATGGAGGACCGTAGAAACGAAAATGATCAGAATTCAGAAGAAATAGCGGATGCAGAACTGACGGAAAATACTGCAAGTGCTGATTCCTATGCTTTAACCAATGCCAAGGAAAAGCTAAGTCAGGTGAAAGCAAAGTTGAACAATACGTCGAGATCCTCCAAGTTGGCAACTGCCAATAAATCGGTAAATAAAAAAACTACGATCCGGTACGACCTTGAGCAGCGAAAAGCCCTGTACTTGCCCAATCCCGTTTATACTTGTGAAACCGGAGGCAAAATTGTGATTTCCATCGAGGTCAGTGAGCTGGGAAAGATCCTGAAAGCACAATATAACAAAGAACTTTCTACGACTACCAATGGCTGCTTGATAGATAGTGCCCTGGAATATTCCCGAAAAGCGAAGTTTACTACCGCCGTAGGAATTAAGAAACAAAAAGGCACGATCACCTACTTATTTCCCGGACAAGACTAATCGATAAGTTTTGAAAGATCTTCGATAATATTCTGAGACTTATCTTTATTATACCACACCTGGAGGTCTTTTTTAAATTCCGGAGTAAGAATGCCGTGTTCCTCCTTATAGTCCAAAACCATCTGAGTGGCAATGGAAGGCCTTGGTCCCCAATCATGTGTTACCTCATCTTTCAGGTGATCTAAAACGATAAGCTTTGGAATGGACCGCGTGCCTCGCGTAAGAAATGCATCCATGAGTTCGGGATATTCATCTCTAAGTATCACTCGCAGATCGATATTCGGTGTGAGTTGGGAGAGCAAATGCATGGCTGGCATCGACTGGGCAGCATCACCACACCAGCTTTCAGTTATTACGAGCCACGTTTGCTTTCCGTCGAAAGACTGAAATTTCTCTTTTATATTTTCTGAAATAACAACTGTTTTTCCCAATCTTCGCATTCTGGAGTTATTGAGCTTCGTATAGTTTATCAAAGCCTCCGATTGAATCTCTCCCGAAGTCGACCCGTTTTTGGTATGTTCTCCAACACTCTCAATATATTCTGAATAGGAAACCGATTTGGGAATATGCGTTTTCACCAAATTGGTTTTCTCATTTACGTTCAATGTTTTCATAATTTCCATGACCCTTCAGTCGAGAATTATTTCAAAACTTACTACTTTTAAAGAAGTAGCAAAAATAAGGTAAATGAGTAAAATAAGATGTGCCTGGTGTGGTGAAGACCCTTTGTATGTAGAATACCATGATACGGAGTGGGGAGTCCCTGTAAAAGACGAGCAGTTATTGTTTGAATTTCTAACGCTGGAAACCTTTCAGGCCGGCTTAAGCTGGATCACTGTATTGCGGAAAAGGGAAAATTTCCGAAGAGCCTTCGATAACTTTGACTACCGGAAAATTGCAAATTATGGTGAGTCCAAAATCGAATCTTTGTTGTTGGATGCAGGAATTATTAGAAATAAACTTAAGGTGAGAGCCACCGTAACCAATGCGCAGGCGTTTATGACTGTACAAGAGGAGTTCGGTAGCTTCAGCGATTATATTTGGGGATTCGTAAAGGGCAAGCCCATTGTCAATTCCTTTCAAACCATGGCCCACCTACCCGCCAATACACCTTTAAGCGATGAGATAAGTAAAGACTTAAAGAAACGAGGTTTCAAATTCGTTGGAACAACAGTGGTATATGCGCACATGCAAGCCACCGGAATGGTCAATGATCATGTAACAGATTGTTTTAGGTATGAAGAGATCAATAATCTATAGAACTATAATCCTTAGCTTACTACTCCTGCCCTTGTCCCTTTGGTCCCAAGACAAAATTGAACGAGAGAAGAGAGTGAGCCAGGATGACTTTCCACTTCCCGCTATAGAACAACTCGCGGCCAACCTACCCGCCGTCAAGAAGCAGAAGTATTATTTCGAAATCGATGGTGAACACCAGAGTTTTGAGGCCAAATTCCGTTTCAATAAGCATAAATACAGCGTCGAGTTTGACGTGGATGGGAAACTGGAGGATATTGAAGTGGATTACAAATTCCGTAAGTTGGCGGAAATACCTCAACAAAAGATCAGGGCTTATTTGAATACTGAATATGAT
>WUAI01000056.1 GCA_009827225.1 Flavobacteriaceae bacterium
CCAGGGTCAATACCGATGGGTTGTCCTCTCCGGCAGTTGTACCGGTAGCGGTTCCAATCGCTGCACCCCATGGGGCAGGATTCTGCTCATTTCCTACGTAGGTTCCTACGAAAGAATATACATCTACCGAAATGGCAGTTCCGGAAGCGAATGTGTTCACATCCAGTCCGTTCACATCTATATCGTTGGGTCCTACCGTTACATCAAAGTACACCGCTCCACCTGGGGCTCCACCGTTGTTGGAACCAAAGATAGTGGACAGCGATCCCATAGCTCCCGGAGGAGATCCGGCTTCGATGGTAGAAATTCCACAGTTATCACTAAAACTTGATAATAATTCATCGGCGTTGATAGTCGCCTGTCCGTTGACATCCAATTCAACAGTAATGTCCTGACAAGCAATTACAGGATCTTCATCGTCTGTAATGGTAATGTCGAAAGAACACTGAGAAGTCACCCCTAAGAAAGAAGTAGCCTCGAAGGTTACCGTAGTGGTTCCTACAGGGAACTCATCTCCAGATCCAAGTACTCCTGGGTCTGGATCAATTTGAACTACAGTTGGAGGAGGGTTACCTACCGGATCGTCACCGTCGATGGCGATAGCATCAGCATAAACCACTACAGCTCCACAAGCTCCTGGGTCGTTACTAGCTGTAACATTCATTGGACAAGAGATGATTGGAGGTGATCCGATGATCGGATCGAAGTTGATACAATAGCTATTTAAAGTTCCAACATCACCACCGGCATCGTCATTGATTTGTAATGTCCAGTTTCCGTTCATAGGTTCTCCATCAAAAACAGTATTCATATCTGCTCCTGGACCATCACCAAATGCAACCGGGAAGGTATTCCCTCCGCCTTCAGCGCGATAATCCGCTAATGGAGGGCCACTATTCCATCCGCCAATGTCATTGGCAGAAGCGTCCGTAAAGACAAGATCAACTGCAACGTCAGTTCCATCTGAACTTCCGTTATCCGTAGACAAAGCCAATCTAATTCCGTTCGGTGATATCAATACCATTTCCATATCACTTGAGAAGGTATGAACTACATTCATTTCCACACTAGCGATTGAATAATCCACACCAATAGTTCCTACGTCCGCCACTGTGGCTACAGAGTCGTTCATAAGCCCTGAAGTAGTTCCGGGTGCTCCTGCTGGAATATCCTCAGGCGCATTTCCGCATTCACTAACAGGTTGTGGTGCCAATGAATTAAAAGTAATGCAGTAGCTATTCATGATACCAACGTCACCTCCGGCATCGTCATTGATTTGAATAGT
This sequence comes from Flavobacteriaceae bacterium, assembly GCA_009827225.1. Lineage (GTDB taxonomy): Bacteria > Bacteroidota > Bacteroidia > Flavobacteriales > Flavobacteriaceae > Aureisphaera. The sequence continues at coordinate 1,286 of WUAI01000056.1, forward strand.
CCAGTTTCCATTCACGTCCTCGCCATCAAAAACAGTGTTCATATCGGCTCCAGGACCATCACCAAATGCAACAGGGAATGTATTTCCTCCTGCTTCAGCACGATAATCTGCTAATGGAGGACCACTATTCCAACCACCAATATCATTGGCAGAAGCATCCGTGAAAACAAGATCAACAGCAACGTCAGTTCCATCTGAACTTCCATTGTCAGTGGAAAGCGCAAGTCTTGTTCCCATTGGGGATACAAGTACAATTTCCAAATCACTTGAGAAGGTGTGCTCTACATTAATTGTTACGTTGTCAATTTCCCAATCCGTACCTATTGCACCGGAATCGCCATTGACAGCAACGGAATCGTTCATAAGCCCAGAGGTCGTCCCGGGTGCACCCGCGGGTATATCCTCCGGCGCATTACCGCAAACCGTTGTTTGAGCATTCACTTGCCATGCAAATGTCATGGCTACGAATGCAAATAAGGTTAATGTAATTTTTTTCATAGATTCATAATTTAAATTTATCAGTTTTAGTTAATAAGATGTTAAGGTAAGCAAAATATGTAAAGTATAAAAATAATACGATGAATGACTCAAATTATAGACGAAATGTGCCGATTTTGTTAAAAAAAATGACCGTTTATCGTACTTCCAAAGTTTATTATATTTGTTCTTTAACCAATTATTCCAACTTCCTAATTTTATGTTTGGCAGAATATTAATACTAACAGGAATTCTCGCCCTGATTTCCTGCAATTCCAATGAATCTAAATCAACCAAATCAGGTGGTTTTACCGACGGCCAGGAAACCCGATTTTCTAAAATTGACAGTGATCGTTCTAATATTAATTTCAAGAATGTCACCATCGAAAATCTGGAGTTTAATTTCTTAAATTATCCGTACATCTATGCAGGTGGTGGCGTGGCTGTTGGTGATATCGATAAGGACGGTCTCCAGGACGTTTATTTGGTATCCAATTTCGGCCCCAATAAGTTGTACAAAAACAAAGGAAATTTTGAGTTTGAAGATATCACAGTCTCGTCAAAAACAGAGGATTATGAGGGCTTTTCCAGTGGAGCAAATATGATCGATATCAACAATGATGGTTGGTTGGATATTTATGTTTCCAAAGCGGGATCCTTAAAAGACGATAACGCTCGTCGAAACAAACTTTTTATAAATCAAAAGGACGGAACATTTAAGGAAGAATCGGCCAAATGGGGACTCAACGATCCGGGTTATACCACTCAAGTGTATCCAATCGATTATGACAACGACGGAGATCTGGACATTTTTGTGTTGAATTATAGGGACGACTTTAAAAACAACACCAAGATCAGCGGCCAATTGCAGAGCGAAATCTACGAAACAACCAGTGATCAATTATATAGAAACGACGGCAATCGCTTTACCAAGGTAACGGGTCCAGCAGGTATCTATAATAAAGCCTGGGGATTAGGTGGTGCCATTGGTGATTTCAACAACGACGGCTGGGACGATATCTACGTAGCCAACGACTTTCTGGAACCGGATATCATGTATATTAATCAACAGGATGGTACCTTTAAAAATGAAATCAATTCTAGATTGAATCATATTTCGTTCAATAGTATGGGAGTTGATTATAATGATTTGAATAATGACTCTTATCCAGACCTGCTCACGGTAGATATGTTGGCTGAAAATTATGCCCGAAGCAAGGAAAACATGGCTTCCATGAGCACCGAAAATTTTATGACCATGGTACAGGTAGGATATCACCATGCCTATATGGCCAATATGCTTCATTATAATGCAGGTAACGGAAAATATATGGAAACCGCCCAATTGAGTGGCGTGGTGAAAACCGACTGGAGCTGGGCACCTTTAATGGCGGATTTCGACAACGACGGACTCAAAGATATTTTCATTTCCAACGGGGTATATAAAGACTATAACAACCAGGATTTCAGAATTGAACTAAGAGAGCGAAATGCTCGCGGGGAATCCATGACCCTCGAAGATGTGATCGCTCTCATGCCCTCACAGAAGCTTGACAATTATATGTTCCAGAATAAAGGAGATTTTGCCTTTGAGAAAGTGATCAAAGAATGGGGACTTGAAGATCCAAGCTTCTCTAATGGTGCAGCTTATGCCGACTTCGACAATGACGGTGATTTGGATCTCATCGTGAATAATGTGAATGATGAAATTGGATTATATCGAAATAATTCCGATCAAAATTTCCTTCAGATTAAACTGAAAGGGGATGCGTCTAATCCGTATGCCATAGGGGCAAAAGTATATGTGGATACTGAAGACGAAACCCAATACCAAAGACTTTATATGGCACGTGGATTCCAGTCTTCAGTGCCGGAAATCCTGCATTTTGGCTTGGGAGATCAACCCAATGTACAAAGTATTTTTGTGGAATGGCCAGATGGTAAAACCTCTAAGGTTGATAATCCGGAATTTAATAATGTAGTTGAGATCGACTATACCAACGCAGGCAATGAACAAAGAAATAATTCGGAGCAGCAATTCAAACAAAACATCGATCCCTTTCAGTTAGGTATTGACTATACCCATCAGGAAAACGATCATAATGACTATGCTTTACAGTTGTTGATCCCCCAAAAGCAATCCACCAAAGGAACTGGGATAGTAAAAGGAGATTTGAACAATGACGGCCTGGAAGATTTCTTCGTTGGTAATGCAACCGGAACAGCCGCAGCTACTTACATCCAAAAGCCGGATGGAACCTTTGCAGCAACTAATGAAACTTTGTGGTCTGGCGAAGCGACCTATGAAGATGCCAACGCCATATTCTTCGACGCTGATGGTGATTCCGACTTGGATTTGTATGTGGTAAGCGCAGGCTACGATCTGCCTAAGAATAGTCCGTTGTTACAGGACCGACTATACCTTAATGACGGCACAGGAAATTTCAGTAAAAGCAATTCTTTACCCACTATGTTGACTTCCGGAAAAGCTGTGGCAGTCTCTGATATAGATGCAGACGGCGATCTGGATCTTTTTGTAGGTGGAAATGTGGTTCCTGCGGAATACCCGAAACCTCCCAAGTCTTACGTATTACAGAATGATAATGGAAAATTCACTGACATCAGCGCTTCAAATGCTTCATTGGCAGAAGTCGGTATGGTGTCGGATGCGATCTTTACGGATTATGACCAGGATGGTGATGCCGATTTGCTGGTTGTGGGCGAATGGATGCAACCCACCTTTTTCAATAATAACGGTGGTACTCTTCAAAAGGATGACAACATTCAAGGGATGGAAGATTCTGAAGGATGGTGGTTTAGCGTCGCAGCCGCCGATTTCGATGGAGATGGAGACGAAGATTATATGTTGGGTAATATTGGAAAGAACAATAAATTTCAGCCAAAAAAGGACAAACCGATTTATATCTACGGAAAAGATTTCGATGACAACGGAAGTTACGATGTCGCTTTGAGTAAAATCAATGAAGGAAGACTGGTACCGGTTCGTGGGAAAGAATGCTCGAGTGAACAAAATCCATTCCTTTTAGATAAGATCAAGACTTATAAGGAGTTTGCCAGCCTTGAAATGAAAGATATTTATGGTGAAGACCGACTCAAAGATGCGTTCCAGTTGAAAGCGCACAAATTTGAAACCGCTTACCTTGAAAACAAGGGTGGAGGCCAGTTCGAATTGCACAAATTAGGTAACTGGGCTCAGGTGGGCCCCACCCTCTCCATACTACCTGCCGATTTTAACGGTGACGGACATATGGATGTGATGGGTATTGGGGGTATTTATGATGCGGAAGTGGAAACCATACGATACGATAGTAATTATGGTTATGTTTTACTGGGAGATGGCAAAGGTAACTTCAGCAATAGTAAGGAGTATGGTCCTTTCATTGATTCCGACTCGAAAGATATGACCACCATTAATATAAATGGTAAACCTCATTACTTTGTGGTGAGCAATAACACCCAGCTCGAAGTCTTTACCTTCGAGCCATAACATTTCAGAAGAAATTTCTATACTGTTCTACCCTGAAATCGATCGTATTCATTTCAGGGTTTTTTGCTTTAGCATCCTTGTATTTCTGAAGACTACCCACCGCTCTATTGGCCGCACCGGAAGGAGCTATCAAAGAAACTGTAGTGACCATTCGTTGATCCGATGGATGTCTGAATTCATGAATTCGGGGTACTTCAGAAGATATAACATTCAATGTCAAATCGTATCTTTTTAGCAGTCTGCGGAAGAAATACTCCGGTCCGTTCTTACTATTTCCGCCTGTGAATAAAAGGGTATCCACGGAAGTGTGTTCCCCAAGGATTTCGATAAGCTCCCGAAGCTGAACGTCCTGCATTCCCAGGTCGCTGGCATCGATCTTATCTCGCTTTGCTGAATGAACAATATCACAGATCCCTATTCCTCTCTGAATTAAAAAATCCTTACGCTGCTGAATCGCTGCTTTGGTGGTCTCAAATTTCAGCTGAAGGTCAAACAACCGATCGAGAATGGGCCATAGTTGCCCGTCCCTGCTACCATAACAAAAATCCACATCCCCTTCTTTGAATTCCCGCACCGTAAACCTGGGTGGTGGCAGGGTGCCAACAATTAATTTGGTAGCGCCTTTCGGAATGTATGGCGGGTATGGATGAAAGTGATGAAAGATGATATATTAACGAATGAATACAAGTTCGGTTTCTGTAGACATAGGTTCACTAAAACCGTAACCCTCATAATTGAATCCTTTCAATTCATCTACTGTGGTTGCTCCTGTGTCCAGGATATAACGGGTCATGTAACCCCTGGCCAATTTGGCAAAGGTCATAATGGATTTGTATTCCCCATTTTTGAAGTCTTTAAACACCGGCGTAATTACAGGGACCTTCAATACTTTGGTGTCGATGGCTTTGAAATATTCATTGCTAGCCAGATTAACGAAAAGCTCGCCTTCTTCCAGTTCATCGTTCAGCCATTGTGTAATTCTGGGCTTCCAGAATTCATATAAGTTTTTCTTGACTCCCACAGGCATTCTGGTTCCCATTTCAAGACGATATGGCTGAATCAAATCGAGGGGTCTAAGGACCCCATAAAGACCCGAAATTATTCTCAAACTATCCTGCAGGAATCCTAATTTCTCTTCGGGCAACGTATAAATATCCATTCCTCTGTAAACGTCACCACTAAAAGCATACACGGCCTGACGTGCATTATCTTCACTAAAGGGAAGCGTCCATTCCTGGTTGCGTTCGTAGTTGAGCTGTCCCAGTGCCGCAGAAATACTCATGAGTTTGGAAAGACTTCTGGCAGACTTCTTTTTAAGAATTTTATTCAGCCTCTCCGCTTCAGGAAGGAAGGATGCCTCACTGGAATCGGTGATGGGTAACGGACGTTCAAAATCCAAGGATTTGGCCGGAGAAATGACAATTTTCATATGGTATGCTTTTTATCAAAAATACGAAGAAATAAGTCCTTAAACAGACAGTTTATTCGTTACTTTCAATTTCGGAATAAACAAAACTTATTCAATTACATGACGCGAGTAATTACGCCATTTATCCAGGCATGCTTCCATGTCCTCGGGTACAGGCGCTTCAAACCTGAGATTCTCTCCTGTCGAAGGGTGAACAAAGCCAAGGGTTCTGGCATGTAGCGCCTGACGTGGAAGTACTTTAAAACAGTTTTCCACGAATTGTTTGTATTTGCTGAAATGAGTTCCTTTTAAAATTTGATCTCCTCCGTACCGTTCATCATTGAATAAGGTATGACCAATATGTTTCAGGTGAACACGGATTTGATGTGTTCGCCCGGTTTCCAGGCTGCACGAAACCAACGTTACATACCCCAAACGCTCCAATACTTTGAAATGGGTAACAGCAGGCTTTCCCTTATCAGCTTCTTCATCTAAAAACACCGTATTTTGCAATCGGTTCTTGGGATGACGTCCGATATTCCCTTCAATCGTACCTTCGTCTTCGTCAATATTGCCCCAAACCAAAGCTACATATTCGCGCTCAGTGCTTTTATCAAAGAATTGTTTTGCCAGATGCGTCATCGCCTCTTCGGTTTTGGCGATAACTAGTAAGCCACTGGTATCCTTATCGATACGGTGCACCAAACCCGGGCGATTACTACTGTTATTAGGGAGATTTTCAAAATGAAAGGTCAGTGCATTGATGAGGGTACCACTGTAATTACCATGACCGGGATGCACCACCATGCCAGCAGGTTTGTTCACCACAAGCACCGCATCATCTTCATGCACAATATCTATTGGAATATCTTCGGGAACCAGCAAAAACTCATAGGGCGGATGCTCGAACATCACTGTGACCACGTCATTAGCCTTTACCTTATAATTCGATTTTACCGGGCTGTCATTCACATAAATATTCCCGTCTTTTGCCGCTTTCTGAATTTTATTTCGGGTGGCGTTCTCAATCTTGTTCATGAGATATTTATCCACTCTCAAAGGCTGCTGACCCTTGTCCGCGACAAACCGGAAATGTTCGTAGAGATCATCATTCCCGGAATCAACTGTTCCCGGGCCATTAATTTCCTCCATCCGCTTCGTTTTCCGTTTGGGAATCTCCTCCTTCTTCTCCTTCCTCTTCAGATTGGGCGTTTCGGTTTAATCCCCCTTCACCATCTCCGAGAATAAGGTCGATCACTGATGTCTTTTGCAGTCGATCCCCGGATTCTATCTTTTGACCTTTATGCCGAATTTCAAGCACTTCGTCCTTGGCAATGTATTTTCGGTAATCGATCTTTCCTATTTTAAATCCGACGGCTTTCAAAGTAGGTTCCGCCTGGCGACGTGTTTTACCCACAACCAACGGGACTTCAATCATAGGGTAACCACTACGGTTAATAGAAATGTATATTTTTCGATCTTCTTTTACGAACCGTCCGGGTTTAGGTAATTGCTCGATCACCGTCTTATAAGGAAATCCCGGATTATAGTTGGTAGAGTCCATGATTTCGTATCTCAAGTCCAGATCAGACAGAGCTTCTTTTGCTTCTTCTTCGGTCATTTTTGCCAGATCAGGTACCTCGATCTGTTGACCATGATTTGTTGTAAACTTCAACCAGGTAAGGACCAAAAAGGACAAAACGATTGATACCACAACAGCCAGTCCCAATTGCTTTAGAAAAGACTTGGTCGTTAAAAATTTAAAAAAAGTCATACGTTCATGGTTGGAGAGCAAAAATACTAAACCTAAATTTAGCAACTTATTTCGATTAATGATATTTTTGTTAAACGCCGTAAACTAGTTTTTGGTATGAGTAAGACAATTGTTGCCGTCGCAATGGGCGGATATTCGAGTGAATTCGAAATATCACTAAAAAGTGGTGAAATCGTATGCACTTCACTCGACACAGATACTTACGAAGTATACCCCATTCATATTCTCAACGAAGGATGGTTTTATGCAGCGGATAATGGTGACCGACATCCGGTTGATAAGTCCGATTTTAGCTTTCATAATGGATCTACTAAAGTGATCCCCGATGTGGTTTTCAACACCATCCACGGTACTCCTGGCGAAGATGGATATATGGCTGCTTATTGGGAATTGCTTGGAATCCCTCAAACGAGTACAGGATTTTATCAAGCCGCTTTGAGTTTTAATAAAAGGGATTGTTTGAGCGTCTTGGAGCACTTCGGAATTAAGAGTGCGAATTCATATTATTTGAATAAGGGTGCCACCATCGATACTACGGAAATAGTCCGTACACTGGGACTACCATGTTTTGTAAAACCCAATCGTGCAGGTTCCAGTTTTGGAATTTCCAAAGTGAACAATCTCGAGCAATTGCTGCCGGCCATTGAAAAAGCATTTGAGGAGGACCATGAGATAATTATCGAGACAGCACTCGTGGGTACAGAAGTTTCCGTTGGAGTATATAAACACGGAGAAGAAATCATTGCCCTACCTCCTACTGAAATCGTTTCGGAAAATGAATTTTTCGATTACGAAGCTAAGTATCTTGGTAAATCCGATGAGATCACGCCCGCTAGAATTTCCGAAGAAGAAACCCTGAAAGTCCAAACCGAAGCCAAAAAAATATACTATCTGCTCAACATGAAGGGCATCACCAGAAGTGACTTTATTATACAGGAGGGAACTCCTTATTTTATTGAAATTAATACCACTCCGGGACTATCCGCCGAAAGTCTGGTTCCTCAGCAGGTGAGAGAGAACGGGATGACATTGAAAGAGTTCTTCGGGATATTGGTAGAACAGGCTTTGGCAGAAAAGTAATATATTTAAATTATGAGACGCGCCGTTTTTCCAGGTTCTTTTGATCCCATCACACTGGGTCACGTTGATATCGTTGAAAGAGCAATCCCTTTGTTCGATGAGATCATCGTTGCCATTGGAGTGAATGCGGCCAAAAAAAATATGTGGTCTTTGGAAGAAAGACTCCAGATGCTCGAATCGACTTTTCAAGACCAACCTAAGGTTAAAATTGCTTCCTATGAAGGGCTCACCGCCGATTTCTGTAAAAAGGAAGGTGCCGAATTCCTGCTGAGAGGATTGCGAAACGCGACCGATTTTAATTACGAACAAACTATTGCGCAAGCTAATGCCAAGGTGAATGGCGTGGATAGTGTATTCCTGATTTGTAGTCCGGAATTCTCCCATATTTCCTCCTCGATCGTAAGGGATATCGCCCGAAATGGAGGGGATTTTTCCGGTTTATTGCCCGAAACCGTTAATATCTAGGGAATCGGAGCATTTGCCGGTGTTCAATTCCGCTATTTTTCACTAACTTTAATTCAATATTAAGTCGGTAACCGACTGCTTCCCAATTTTTTACATGCCTGTTTTCAGGTGAATTTACGGATAACAGATAATTCAATTCTTGTGTTATGGGAGAAAACAAAGAAAAACGTTCCTCGATTTTAAATGCAATTAGCGATTGGCTAAAGTTGGTTGGCTTGGTAGTACTTGTTGTTGAAGCATTATTACTGCTCGCAATGGCTTTAACCCCAGTGGAAGACCCCATTTTCAAATGGTATCCCATAACGATGATCCTTCTTGCCATACTCGTGATCGTATTGTTGTTTTTTGATCGTAGAGATGAGCGCGAAACCAGCATACAAAAAATTCATGCCGAGGCGACTGTGGAAAGGATTCGCCAGCAAACCGTTGTGGTCGCTAGTAATGAAGTACAGGTGGATTCCACTAGTATTGGTGCCGAATTGGACGAAGGCGCCGATGCCTATACCGATAGTCTGCTGGGCTATTCGTTCAATAAGCCAAAAGGAGATGGGTGGAATGATCCTGAAAGAATTTCCTATGGCCAGTTCATCCGTAAATTATACAATCAGGAAGACCTTAGCGACGAAGTCATTAAAAACAACGCAAACCTCAATTCCCCTTATGGAAATCTGATGTTTCATTCCAAGATCCTGGAAATACAATACGGGGAAGATTACACCGTAGACTTTAACGAAAATACCACAACAGATATGGTTGAATACGCCATTGCGAAACATGTGGAGGACTTAAAGAACAGTGGTGAGGAAGTTTCCGAAGAAGAGATCATCGAAACCCGAAGACAGCTCAATCAAACGGATGTCATCCCCAGTGTGTCCTTTACTCCTAACATTCGGATCATGACCATGTCCAAGGACAACCTGGATGTTTCATTCCTGGACACGGGATTACCAAATTTGTTCATGCATTTGCAGACCACTGTGCAAGAGTCCATGGAATCTTTAAGTGCAGATGAAGACTCCATTCTATGGACCACAGCCAATAAGTTGAATAATGTATCCTTTCAGGGCGAAGATTATAATGCCTTTTATATCTATCGGTTATATCGATTACTGCAAAGCGAAAAATATTTATACCTCGTGGCCGCACAATGGTCGCCGCAGCTAAAATCGGCCGTATTCGCCTGGGATAGTATCAAGAAATCTTTTGAATCCTTTAAAGTAAAGACATAATCCTTATTCAGCCCCTTTCTACATTTTCTCGAACTAATCTCTTGGATGCAGGTTATAACCATTTAATAACCCATAAATAGCAGAACCATGAAGCAACTTGTTTTTAGTTTTATAATAGTTTTATTCTTCGGAAATATCTACTCACAGGAAGATTGTAAAGCATATCTTCCAATGACCCAGGGAACCCAATGGGAGATCACCAATTTTAATGCTAAAGGTAAAGCCCAGGGTAAAATCCAATATGAAGTAATCAGTATTGAAACCGAAGATAATGTAACCACCTTTACCGTGGAGCATACCACTTTTGACAAGAAAGGTGAAGTGTTGTACACCAGTTCTTTTACTGCGGAATGTGTAGACGGCAAATTCCAATTTGACATGGCTTATCGTATGGACGGAGGACAAATGCAAGCATATCAAAACATGGATGTAGAAGTAGACGCCACAGAATATGAAATACCCTCCTTTTCAGAACCGGAAGGTACAAGTTTGACGGACGGAAGCCTTAACGTGAGAGTGGGAGCTAATGGTGCCTATTTGCTAAATATGAATGTACTTGTAACGGAAAGAAAAATTGAGGCCTATGAGACCATTGAAACTGCGGCCGGTAGTTTTGATTGTATTGTGTTGAGCCAAAAAGTAAGTACGAAAGTCCTTATAAGAATTCAAAGTACTACCAAGGAGTGGTATGCTGAAGGAATTGGAATGGTGCGTAGTGAGACCTATAATCGTAAAGGAAAATTACAGGGGTATAGCGAGCTAACTTCGTATACCAAGGCATAAAAAAACTCCTTCAAAGAATTGAAGGAGTAGCATATTTTAGAAAGTGAGGTTTGTTACTTCAGAGAAGCAATGTGCTTCGCCAAACCTGATTTCAGGTTGGCAGCTTTGTTGGCATGAATTACATTATTCTTTGCCAATTTATCCAACATAGAAACAACTTCAGGAAACAGCTTTTCAGCATCTTTCTTCTTAGTGGTCTCTTTCAGTTTCTTCATAGCGTTTCTGGTCGTTTTATGCTGATAACGATTGCGCAAACGCTTGGTTTCACTGTTTCTGATTCTCTTTAAGGCCGATTTATGATTCGCCATAATTTTAATCTTAAAAATTTTTGTAGCCCATAGGAGAATCGAACTCCTGTTTCAAGGATGAAAACCTTGCGTCCTAACCACTAGACGAATGGGCCAATTGTTTCAAATTGCGGATGCAAAAATACAACTATTTTTTAATGCCGCAAGTACCTGTCTAAAATTTTCGGGAAAAATTAATAAGCCTTGGCAAACAGGACTTTCCGCTCACTGGGCTCGCCAGTAACCATACAGCTTCCGCTCTCATTATTATCATCCAAAGGAATGCATCGAATCGTAGCTTTTGTCTCGTTTTTTATCTTCTCCTCGGTTTCGGCAGTTCCATCCCAATGAGCTAACACAAATCCACCTTTTTCCGAAATCACTTTCTTGAAATCATCATAAGAATCTACTTCAGTGGTATGCTCACTTCTATAGTCTACTGCTCTTTTGTAAAGATTCTCTTGAATTTCACTGAGTAAGTTTTCAATGAGACCCACGGCATCGCCTTTTGGAACTAATTCTTTAGATAAGGTATCCCTTCTGGCTATCTCCACGGTGCCATTTTCCACGTCTTTAGGACCAATGGCGATACGCACTGGAACTCCTTTCAATTCATATTCGTTGAATTTCCAACCTGGTTTATGGGTATCCCGGTCATCATATTTTACACGTATCCCTTTGGAACGCAATTCCTGAATCAGTTCATTGGCGACCTCTGAAGCGGCCGACAATTGTTCCTCATTTCTATAGATAGGGACAATCACAACCTGATCTGGCGCCAGGTTGGGTGGTAATACCAATCCGTTATCGTCGCTATGGGTCATTATCAAAGCTCCCATGAGCCTGGTAGACACCCCCCAGGATGTAGCCCAAACGTAATCCAGTTTTCCTTCCTTGTCGGCAAATTTTACATCGAATGCCTTTGCAAAATTCTGCCCAAGAAAATGAGAAGTTCCAGCCTGCAATGCCTTTCCATCCTGCATCAACGCTTCTATACAATAGGTTTCTAACGCTCCGGCGAACCGTTCACTTTCAGTTTTAAGCCCTTTAATTACCGGTACCGCCATAAAAGTCTCCACGAAATCGGCATACACATTCATCATTTGTTCTGCTTCTGCGATGGCCTCCTTCTCTGTAGCATGAGCGGTATGTCCTTCCTGCCAAAGAAATTCAGCAGTACGAAGGAAAAGTCGGGTACGCATCTCCCATCGAACGACATTAGCCCATTGGTTCACCAAAATAGGAAGGTCTCTGTACGATTGAATCCACTTTCTGTAGGTATCCCAAATAATGGTTTCTGAAGTGGGACGAACGATCAATTCCTCTTCCAGTTTAGCATCCGGATCCACGACAATGCCTTTGCCATCTTCGTCATTCTTTAATCGATAATGAGTCACTACGGCACATTCTTTAGCGAAGCCATCCACATGGCTTGCTTCTTTGCTGAAATAGGATTTCGGGATAAATAAGGGAAAATAAGCGTTCTGGTGCCCGGTTTCTTTGAACATACGATCCAGCTCAGCTTGCATTCGTTCCCAAATAGCAAATCCATACGGCTTGATAACCATACATCCTCGCACCCCGGAATTTTCGGCTAAATCTGCCTTGATAACCAGTTCATTATACCATTTTGAATAATCCTCGGAACGAGTAGTTAAATTTTTCGCCATAGCGCTTAATTTGGCACAAATGTTGTGTCTTTGTTAAATATTATTTGTTTTCGGCAAAACTACTTAAATTTATAATGTCCAACAATATTAAATACTGCGATATGCGAACCGTATTACCCTCCTTAAAAAAATTGCTTTCATTCGGTCTCGTTGGGATAATTGCACTGGTTTTATCAAGTTGTAGCTCTTATCAAAGCGTTTCGGACACCGAAGAAGTGTATCGCTCCGGAGAATCCGGAGAATACGCGAATACTGAAGAAGAAGTAGACAAGAACAATTATTACAAACAATACTTCAAGACCAAGGTTCAATCCTTGGAAGAAATCCCGGAAGAAGATGTCATTTTTACCGACATCGATGCCTACACAACAACTGAAAGTATTGACGCTGAAGGTAACATCATTACCGAAGAACGTCAATACGAAGAAGGCTATGGCGGCTGGGGAACCAATACAGACGACATTACCGTAAATATCTATAACAATGCCGGATGGGGCGGCGCCTGGGGATGGGGCGGTCCCTGGGGATGGTATCAGCCTTGGGGCTGGGGTTATGGATGGGGCGGTGCCTGGGGATGGGGTAACCCATACTGGGGCGGTGCCTGGGGATGGGGCGGCGCCTGGGGATGGGGCGGTGCCTGGGGCTGGAATGGCTTCTATAACCCATGGTACTGCGGATTCTATGGTGGCTATGTAGGCTATTATAGACCCTACTGGGGCCACAACTACGGCTACGGAGTTGCCTATAACCGAGGAAGAAATAACATTGACTACCTGGCTGGTAGATCGACTTTCAGAAACAGTCGTTCAGCCTTATCCAACAGAGATGGTAGATATTCACGTTCTGAATTAAACCGAAGAAGAGGTTCTTACAATAGAAACGCTTTTAGAAATTCGGGAAGCTCAATGCGCACCAATCGTTCTGGAAACAGAATGAATACTTCTCGCAACGGAGTTCGAACCAACCGATCAAGAATGCAAGGTTCTAACCGAGCTACTATGCAACGAAATAACAGATCGTCCATGCAACGAAGTAACAGGTCTTCGATGCAACGAAGTAATCGTTCGAGCCGACCTAGTTTCTCAAGACCTTCTTCAAGTAGAAGTTCAGGATCTTTCCGTGGTGGCGGATCCAGAGGAGGTTCGTCCAGAGGAGTAAGCCGAGGAGGAAGAGGAAGAGGATAAACTTTTAATGTTTATACATTGACTATATAAAAAAGGCTCCTGATCAGGAGCCTTTCTTCTTTTTATATTGTTGAATTATCTATTTATCGTTTTAGGGTAAAGTGCCCGGTGAACTCTTTTCTGGTATCATCTTCGG
>WUAI01000057.1 GCA_009827225.1 Flavobacteriaceae bacterium
CATGAATGATGTGCAGACGAGCCTGGACAACGCGGTTGACCAATATTACACTCAACTTGCCACGCGCAACACCCATATTTTTGGGGAATCAGATTTTAAGTTGCTGAAACGTGACAAGTTCCAGACGATAAATATTGAAGGCGATTCGATTGAATTTAGTATCAAAGGAACAGATAGTATCACCCTGGAGCATATTCAACCTAAATCCGAATTCCGATCCCGGTTTGGAGACAGCATGCGATTCAATTTCGAGTTTTTCGACAGCATCTCTCCGAATATTGAAAAGGCATTGGTAATGGGATTGCTCGATAGTGTAAAGAACCCGGTAGAAAAACTCACCTCAAAAATAATTGTGTCCTTTACAGAGGACACCCTTTCACTTGCCACCATCGACAGCCTGTTGCAAAGCGAATTAAAACGAAAAAATATTTCACTGGACTACGGATTGACCCATAAAGGGTTTCTTCAAAAAACTAATTTGCTCCGTCCTGAGTGGATCGAAAAAGCTACTTTGACCACATCAACGACCTCGCCTTATTTTGTTTATGATAATTCCCTTACCATACATTTTAGCAATGTGACCATGACCATTCTGAAAAGAAACCTCATTGGGATTTTGTTGTCTTTTCTCTTGGTTCTTGGGGTCATATTTTGTTTGTTATATCTTTTGAGAATTATTCGACAACAAAAGCAAATTGCGGAAGTGAAGAACGATCTCATCAGCAATATTACCCACGAGTTTAAAACACCCATCGCGACCATTGGCGTGGCCATGGAGGCCATCACCAAATTCGATGCTGCTGCAGACCAGGAGAAAAACTTAAGATATGCATCCATCTCGAAAGAGCAGGTAGAAAAACTGAATGTGATGGTGGAAAAACTGTTGGAGACCGCAACCCTGGACAGCGAAAAACTGAATCTGAATCTCGAGCCATTGGATTTGGTAACCTTACTTCAAAAAATGACTCGCCAGGAGACATTGACGGAAGGAGAAAAGAATATTCAATTCAATTCCAATCGGGAGGAGATCATCTATCCTGCAGATCATTTTCACTTCGAAAATGCCATAAACAATATCGTGGACAATGCCATAAAATATGGCGGTGAAGATATTTCCATTTCCATAGATGAAAGTAAAAAAGGCATCCAAATCAATATTAGCGATAGTGGGCGATCACTTACGGAGTCTCAAAGAAAGCAAGTCTTCGAAAAATTCTATCGCGTCCCTAAGGGGAATACTCATGATATTAAAGGATTTGGAATAGGCTTATACTACACCAAGAAGATCATTGAAAAACATGGAGGGACCATAGATCTCAGCATTAGTCCGAATACCAATTTCAAAATCACCTTGCCTTATGGATAATCTTGCCAAAATATTGCTGGCTGAAGACGAACCCGCTTTAGGTCAGATCGTGAAGGAGACTTTGGAATTAAAAGGATTCAAGGTCCTGTACTGCAATAATGGAGAAGAGGCACTACAGAGTTATCATAATGAGCAACCCGAATTATTGATACTGGATGTGATGATGCCCAAGAAAGACGGTTTCACTTTGGCGAAAGAAATCAGGAGTTTCGATGAACACATCCCCATTTTATTCCTCACAGCAAAGTCCCAACCAAAAGACGTAGTGGAGGGATTCTCCCTGGGCGGCAATGACTATCTCAAAAAACCTTTCAGTATTGAAGAGTTAATTGCAAGGATCAACAACCTTCTAAAACAACGAAACGAGCCCATGGCGGAAGAATTGGCCATCGGAGCATATCATTTTCATCTTAAAAAGCAGACTCTTCGTTACCAGGAGGAAGATCCCATTTCACTCACCCATCGTGAAGCCCATTTATTATTTCATCTGGCGAACCACCGTAATAAGGTTCTCGACCGTTCGATCATCTTAAAGAAGTTATGGAACGACGATGATTTCTTTAGCGCTCGCAGTATGGATGTCTTTATCAGTAAACTGCGAAAAAAATTGAATAAAGATGAGACCATCCAAATCATTAATGTGAGAGGGTATGGTTATAAACTAGTCTTCTGATTTAGGTCCGGTTTTTGTATCTTGTGGAAGTATGAAATTCCTCAAGATTGTCCTTATTCTATCTGCTTTGCCTTTATTCGGCCAACAGTTCAAAATGGTTGGATCGTCCGAATTAATTGCTGAAAATTTTGTAGGATACGATTCTTATCAGCATCTCTACTGGATCCAGGAAGGGATTCTCCATAAAAAAGGTGATCTGGGTGAATTTGTCTTTAAAGATTATCAATTAGGCCCAATCGGTTCCGTGGACATTAGCAACCCTTTGAATGTAGTGGTGTATTATGCTGAACTGAATACGGTAGTATTTCTTGACAATCGCCTCAATGAGAAGGAACGCATCAATTTCAACGACCCCGATATTTTTATCAATTGTGGAGCAGCCACAAATGCAGGTAATAACCGATTGTGGTTGTTCAATTTAGATACCCAACAATTGCAGTTGTATGATTACCGAAATAACAGGGCTACAATAATCTCTCAACCTATCACGGGGATCATAAACTCTCAAGTGAGCAATTTTAACGATTGCATTGTACTTACCGATAGCATGCTAAGCCAGATCAATGTATATGGAAGTGTTCTTTTTGAAGCTGAAATATCAGAATTTGAACATGTGGTCCGTAGAGGAAACCAAATCTTCATCGCAAAGCAAAATAAGTTGTTTTCCATTTCCGAAGAGGGCGTTAAACCTATTGAAATTGAGTTCAACGAAAAACCTATTAAAGAGTTGCAGCTAACCCAAGATTTCCTTTATATTTATGACGGAAATATGGTTCACGCTTTTTCACTAACCCAACCAAAGCAGTAAGATTTATGCACGTTGCCATTGCAGGAAATATTGGTTCCGGTAAGACGACGCTCACGCGTTTATTGGCCAAACACTATCGATGGAAAGCCCATTATGAAGATGTGGAAGACAACCCCTACCTGGATGATTTTTATAACCAGATGGAACGTTGGTCCTTCAACCTTCAGATCTACTTCTTAAATAGCAGATTCCGACAGATACTGGACATTCGCGAGAGTGGTAAAAAAGTGATCCAGGACAGAACCATTTATGAAGATGCCTACATTTTCGCTCCTAACTTACATGCGATGGGGTTGATGACAAACCGCGATTATGAGAACTATCGTGCCCTCTTCGATTTGATGGAAAGTGTCACGGAAGGACCGGACCTTTTGATCTACTTAAGAAGCTCTATACCGAACCTGGTGAATCAAATTCATAAAAGAGGCCGGGACTATGAGAATTCGATCAGTATCGACTATCTGAGTCGGCTGAACGAACGATATGAAGCCTGGGTTCACGATTATGACAAAGGCAATCTGTTGGTCATCGATGTGGACAATCTCAACTTTGTTGACAAACCAGAAGACCTGGGAGAAGTGATCAGCAAGATCGATGGAGAAATTCACGGATTGTTTTAAAATAAAAGACATAAAAAAGCCCGGAGCATTACTCCGGGCTTTTTAGTTTTGGTTGTATTATCTAGTTGGTAGATTCTTCAACTTCTTCAATTACTTCTTTGATTATTTCTTTTCCACTGTCAACCTTAATATCCGCTTCTTTTAATGCTTCGATCTGAGCTTTTACTTCTTCTTCCGTACCTGTAAAAGTTTTGGTCTCTGTAGTTTCTTCCCCTTTTTCAGTAGTAATGATCGTTACTTTACCAACGGTTTGTCCGTCCTGCTCGCTCATCTCCACTTTGATCTCTTTCTGAACCTCTACAGTCTCTTTTACTCCGTCGGTCGTGATTTCCAGCTTGGTACCCTCTTCGGTGACCATCGCCATTTCTTCTCCATGGTTTCCAAGGATCGGAGCGATTACCAATCCAACCAAACAAGTAAGCTTGATCAAAATATTCATAGAAGGCCCTGAAGTATCTTTAAACGGATCACCTACAGTATCTCCTGTAACAGCCGCCTTGTGAGCGTCACTTCCTTTATAGGTCATTTCTCCGTTGATCTCCACACCTGCTTCGAATGACTTCTTAGCATTATCCCAGGCACCTCCGGCATTGTTTTGGAAGATTGCCCACATCACACCACTCACACATACTCCGGCCATATATCCTCCTAGAGGCTCTGCTCCAAATATCAATCCTATTAAAACAGGAGTGATAATAGTGATCAAACCTGGTAAGATCATTTCCTTAAGGGCGGCCTTGGTCGAAATATCCACACATTTTGCGTAGTCCGGAGTTCCGGTTCCTTCCATGATACCAGGAATCTCTTTGAACTGTCTTCTTACTTCCTGTACCATTTCCATGGCAGCTTTTCCAACACTCTTCATTGCCAGTGCCGAGAATACAACAGGGATCATACCCCCAACAAACAATGCCGCCAGTACATCTGCTTTAAAGATGTTAATACCATTAATACCGGTAAAAGTTACATACGCCGCGAAAAGCGCCAAAGCAGTAAGAGCCGCAGATGCTATCGCGAATCCTTTCCCTACAGCTGCAGTTGTGTTTCCTACGGAATCCAGGATGTCTGTTCTTTCACGTACATGTGGTTCCAATTCGCTCATTTCAGCAACACCACCTGCGTTATCTGCAATAGGGCCAAAGGCATCGATCGCCAATTGCATAGCGGTGGTAGCCATCATTGCAGAAGCTGCAAGAGCCACTCCGTAGAAACCGGCTAATTCGTAAGATCCATAAATCGCTGCTGCGAATAATAATACACTCCAGAAAGTAGATCTCATCCCAACTGCCAGTCCGGCGATTATATTGGTCGCTGCTCCCGTTGAAGAATTTTGAACGATATCTAACACCGGTTTTTTACCAAGGCTGGTAAAGTGAGCCGTCACATAAGAGATTAAAGCTCCCACGGCAAGTCCTATCATACAAGAGTAGAATACATGACGAGAAGGAATCGCTTTGGCTTCCTCTCCGAAGAAATTCATAGTCAACGTTTCCGGTAACATCCAGTCGATAAGGAACCAACTCGCTATCAAAGTAAGTATGATGGCTGTCCAGTTACCCATATCCAATGCTTTCTGAACCTGAGGTTCCTTGGCATCATTATTATTGATCTTCACAAGGAATGTTCCGATAATCGAAGCCAAAATCCCTACCCCGGCAATCACCAATGGTAAAAGTATAGGCCCCATATTATTAAAGGCGTCGGCAAACTGACCTCCGGCAGACATATCGCGAATCACATAGTTTCCAAGTACCATGGCTGCCAATACGGTCGCAACATACGATCCGAATAAGTCGGCTCCCATTCCGGCTACATCACCTACATTGTCTCCAACATTATCGGCAATGGTCGCAGGGTTTCGAGGATCATCTTCCGGGATACCTGCTTCTACTTTACCTACTAGGTCGGCACCTACATCAGCCGCTTTGGTGTATATTCCTCCACCTACACGTGCAAATAAAGCGATACTTTCAGCGCCCAGAGAGAATCCTGCAAGTGCTTCCAGCACAACAGTCATATTGTTATAAAAACCACCTTCTCCACCCATAAACTGGCTTACGAAGAACATGAAGAACAAACTAAGCCCAAGTACAGCAAGTCCAGCGACACCAAGTCCCATTACAGTACCACCACCAAAAGACACTTTAAGTGCTTGAGGCAAACTTGTTTTGGCAGCCTCAGCAGTACGTGCATTGGCTTCTGTTGCAACGCGCATACCAATATTTCCCGCCAATGCCGAAAAAATCGCACCGAAAATGAAAGCAGGAACGATCATCCAACTGGTGGTATCCACTATCATACTAATCACATATAATAGTGTAGCTGCAATAATTGCGAAAATAAGTAGTAGTCTGTATTCTGCGTTCAAGAAAGCTAGCGCACCTTCTTTGATACTTTTAGAAATGGATTGCATTTTTTCATTTCCGGGAGCTTGTTTTTTTACCCAACTCATTTTAACGAGCATGAAAAGCAAACCTAGCACTGCCAGTGCTATGGGTACAAAAATTATGTTCTGTTCTAACATACGATAGTTATTTAGTTATCTGTTCAATTTTGCGAGTGCAAAAGTAAGAAAATTTTATGGGGGAGATAAAATTTCAGAAGGAAATTAAAAGGAGAAGCCGAATGTCCCTGTCACCCCAAATTTACGGGCATCAGGATTGTCAAGATAATTACCACGGAAGTTAAAGTCGAGTCGGAAAACCCTGAAAATATTTCCAATACCCACGCTCCATTCCCAATAGATATCTTCAGGAGCCTGGTAGACAATTGGAAGTCCCTCTGTATCAACATTTAACGCTTTATTTGCTTCGGAAAGTTCGCCGTACACAGCCCGGAAACCTACCACTTCCCTGAGGTTCAACTTACGCAAACCAGGGATTCGGGAGAATAGGCGCCCGCCGAAATTATGCTGCAAATGAAAAGATGCATAAGTATCACTCACGAACTCATAAAAATCAAGCTGATTAAAGGTATTGTATATACTGAACAAGGTTTGATTCCCGGGAATCGGACTTAAAAGTCCCAATGGAACATCTCCATAAATTTTCCCTGCTTCGATGGTTGTCCAGGCCCGACCCAGCCCTCCGATATTCCACGGTTGGGTATACAATCCCTGGACTTTCTGATATTCGAAATCACCGCCGAGCACACCTTCCAATCCCGCCGTATAACTGGCGAAAAATATAGGATATTGGTCATCGTTCACAATCTTTCGTTCCACGCCGTAGCCGATTGTCTGTCTGCCGGGAGTATAATTGATGCTAAAATCGATTTCCGGCTGATTGATCTGGGACTGGATATCACCGTTCTCATCCAGGTAATTAAGGCTAAAAGTATCGGTAGCAGAACTCAATGTTCGATAAGCTCCGGTAATTCTGGTCACGAAGTTCTTTGCCAGCTCCGCCTCAAATCCAATGGTACTTAAATTAATGTTCGTGAGACGATCGTTCGCACCCACGGTGACCAACGCAGACGAAGCCAGGTTGCGTCCCAAAACATCGGTGCTGGAAGTTAGGCTGGCACCCGTTTGTTCCACGTCCCTGCGATTCCCCCCAAAAAGAATAAGCCTGGATTTTCTGTCCAATAAAACCTTCCCTGAAATACCATATTTGAATTTATCATCTCTGAAACCGTAGGCACCGAATCCTTCGATACGCCACATATCATTTTGCCCAAAATAGGTACGCCCTCCTGCACGAATTCTAAATCCTTCAGCCTCATTAAATCCGAAGGTGGAGAATATAGGTCCGAAGTCAAAATTATTGAACTCGTAATAACCAGAAGCCAAGGTGGCCCCTACATTGTACAACGCCTTAAACCTTGGGACTGTTTTGAGAGTATCCAGCATTTTATAAACCCCCTTTTCATCCTTACTCAAGGATTCCATTCGGGCTTCATCCCAAAATGTGTCCGGCCGGTTGTATATTTCGTATTGGTAGGGATCGATCTGAGCCTTATAAAAGCTTTTCTCCTTCGGAATATCGAATTCGTAATTGTCGTATAAGGTGGTTCGTTTCCCATAAATTCCCCTCGCCTTTTCCTTTTTCCGAAGTGAAAAATCACTCAAAAAGTAGTCTCGTGTTATGAGGAAGATAGAATCATTTAATACCTCAAATTCCTGTTCGATATACACCTCCCGGACCCAGTTCAAATTGGCACTTTTAGAAGCTTGCAGGTTGATCTCCTTGATGGCCCAGGTAGAATCGTTTACCCAGAAATCTCCTTTGAAAGTGAGTTCATTTTTTCTTCGTGGATAATAAACAATATTATAACACCACTTATTATCACGATAGGCACTATCAAGCAGTACGTAATTATATACATCGATACCTGTTCGAGATAACGGACTTGTGAAAGCCTTGTCAAAAAACTTCAGGTAATTATCGTAAACATCGTAGTCGTTGTAAAGGTCTTTTACGAAGGCTATCAACGATTGATTATTGTCGAACCCGGAGTTCTTGTTTCCTTCCAGAATCTCCTTTTCGAGTTTCATATCGTTATCACCATATACCCTCGAAAAAGCTTCATTCACAAAAATGGGGAGGTAGGTATTACCGGTGACGCTGGAGGTATCTACCTGGTCGAAAATAAATTCCATTCCCTTGAATATCTTACTCTTTATAAGTCCGGAATCGATGGTATTCAGGTCAAATTCCTGCTTCTCGTATTTATCGTATTTATACTGCTTGAATTTCTTCACACCGTTTTCACGACGGTTTTCCCATATCTTTCGTAATATGGTAATGGCTGGATTGTCCTTTTTCGATGTCTTTCCGCTAAAAACCACTACCTCATCAAGGGCCGATGCTTCTTCTTTCAGGACAATTTCCAGTTCGTAGGTAATTCGTTTATCGAGAGGTACGGTTTTCAGTTCATAGCCCACAAAAGAAACCCAAAGGGCGTCCTGCGTTTCATCACTTTCCAGGTAGAATCTACCATTCTCATTTGTGATGGTTCCTTCATTGGTATCCTTAAAAATCACATTAGCAAAAGCGACCGGGTCCCCGAATTCATCTTTTACTTCTCCACTCACTTTGGTCTGCGAGATGGCCACGATGGGTAGAATGAAAAGAAAAAATAGTAGTGTTTGCTTCATAGCAAAGAGGTAGGACTGATAGATTTGGAAACGTTTAATTCCTGAAAAAAGTGTGGTTATACCTATTTATATAACACTTTTTTAACGGCTTTGATCACATCTCCACTATTGGGCAGCCACTCTGCCAACAAAGCAGGAGAATAAGGTGCCGGTGTATCTGCGGTGTTGATTTTTTCTATAGGGGCATCCAGATAATCGAAAATCTGGTTTTGTACCTGGTAAGTGATCTCGGTAGCCACATTCCCAAAAGGCCAGGCTTCTTCCAAAATTACCAATCGGTTGGTCTTTTTGACGGAACCCATGATCGCTTTGTGGTCCATTGGGCGAACAGTCCGAAGATCGATGATCTCGCACTCGATACCTTCTTCGGAAAGTTTCTCTGCCGCGGCATAGGCTTCTTTAATGATTTTTCCGAAGGAAACAATAGTAACATCACTACCCTCGCGTTTGATTTCGGCCACTCCTAACGGAATCAGGTATTCTCCTTCAGGTACCTCTCCTTTATCACCATACATTTGCTCACTTTCCATGAAGATCACTGGGTCATCATCTCTAATGGCGCTTTTGAGCAATCCCTTTGCATCCGCAGGATTACTCGGAACCACGACTTTTAATCCCGGACAATTCGCAAACCAGCTTTCAAAAGCCTGGGAGTGCGTTGCTGCCAACTGACCCGCAGAGGCTGTTGGCCCACGAAATACGATGGGACAATTAAATTGCCCACCACTCATTTGCCGGATCTTAGCCGCATTATTTATAATTTGATCAATTCCAACCAGGGAGAAGTTAAATGTCATAAACTCCACGATGGGTCGGTTGCCGTTCATGGCAGAGCCTGTGGCGATTCCCGCGAAACCTAACTCGGAGATAGGTGTATCGATCACTCTCTTAGGCCCAAATTCGTCCAACATGCCTTTACTGGCCTTATAGGCACCGTTATATTCTGCCACTTCTTCACCCATTAAATAAATGGTATCATCGCGACGCATTTCTTCGCTCATCGCTTCACAAACCGCTTCTCGGAATTGTATCGTTTTCATAGGTACTGCTGAATTTTGTTCGCATTAAAATTTCAGAATGACAAAAATAGTACTATTTATTTGTTTGTAATATGCAAAGCTGTTAAATGGTCGGAAAATTAAGTTAAAAACCCGCCACAACCGGAGTCATGACGGATTTTAGGTTACCAATTAAAATTAAACAATTAAAATTTAAAGCGAATCCCAATTCTTGCTTGTTTGCGGCCTAAACTAAGCTCACCAACATCTTGATCGATTTCAGGTCCGTTTTCAGGAGTAAAAGTTGTTTTACCGAAGGTGAGTAAATTGGCATTTATCGCGATGGCGACTTTTTCAGAAAC
The DNA here is from genome assembly GCA_009827225.1 of Flavobacteriaceae bacterium. Classification (GTDB taxonomy): domain Bacteria; phylum Bacteroidota; class Bacteroidia; order Flavobacteriales; family Flavobacteriaceae; genus Aureisphaera. Next base: position 9,926 of record WUAI01000057.1, read on the forward strand.
ATCCAGGTTGAAACCGGTATGGAGTCCAAAAGTTAAACCACTTAGATCGTCTTTATTGTTGAATGCCTCAATGGTCCCCGTGGCATAATCGGCACTGACACCCATGGTAAACTGAGTACACGGAAGGATCGGAGTCCTGTTTTCAAGAAGCACACCGGCAGAGAACGTATTTTGAGTGACCTCACCGTCTTGTGAGCTTTGTGTTGAATACTGGCATTGTGCACCGGCATACAATTCACTGTCGCCAAAGGTATCGGCAATCGGTAAATATCCTTCGAGCCCTAAACCAACCCCGGTATCTTCGAAATTATTTCCAACGAAAACTGCAGGGAACAAACCTACCGAGAAATTTGTGGTTCTGGTATCACAACAGTTTTGTGAACTCGAATTGGATCCTGGAACAGAACCCTGGTCTCCGTTGTCCATTTGGCCACCGTCACCGTCTGCATCCGGGTTTGGGCAGCATCGAATGGATAATCTAGTGACCTCAGCTTCAGTGGGATCCGAAAAACGGATATCATATACACCATTTTTAACATAGCTTGAATTGAAGGTGACGCGTTGGTTCAAGAATCCATAATCCAATTCCATCGAGGACTTGGCATTGAAGCAATCACATTTTATACTCACGCTTCTGCGAAGTTCCCATTTGATAGTACCGTTCCCGGTATTATGATCTAGGACATTCATGATCCAGTTTTCAATAACCTCACAACCATCGATTGTCTTCTTCGCATGATAAATATTGGACATATTGTACTTGTATTCTTTAAATATAAAACCCAGCATTTGATCATCGAATGAAGTTAAAGTTCCATTTCCTTTTACCTTTTTTTTGAATTCATTCATATCCGATTCAATTTTCAGGTAATTGAAGACATGGTCCCGCACCAGATTGGGAAATGCTGCATTGTTTTTAACACTAATATCACTCAAACCTCCTCGATTGATAAAATTTTGAACCGATACGATTTTTCCCATACCAAGAAACCATGAATTTTTGTTGGCCGCATCCAATTGATGCTTGGGCAATTTGTCATATCGCTGTTTAAACTCCTTGAAACATAACTTTTTTGAATCCTCCAGATCTTGCCATTTGAAATTCTTCCAATTAATCCCATTAATCAGGTTATAAAATGATTCAATGCTCTCATTAGTGGGTTCTTTGGGGTCATTGTTTTCTACTTGGGCAATAATAAATTGCACCGGCAGCAGCATTACTATCATAATACCTACTGCAATTACTGCTTTTTTCATACTATTTGTGTTTTAGTTTTTAACTGAAATTTAATCTCGACAACAATCGAGTCTATCCACATTCATCTTGGGGCGTGATGCAGCGGTAAATTGTAAATCCTGAATTTGATGGTCGGTCATGGTGGAAGTTAGCATCGATAAAAAGTGTACCCTTCCACTTTCGATATTATTTCTCGTATTGTCTGGTCTCTCGCACAGACACACCACATCGACCACAACTTTGATTTGCCATTCTATTCTGGTCTCTGTGATTCGTTTCGGGGTACTATAAAATTCAAGGAAATAGGTACATTGCTCCCCAACATCCGGGCTAATTTCGATCCTGTGAAACATAAACTCCCGCGATACCAATCTGGAGTAAAAGCCATGTATTTCTTCGAGATACACCAAATCAACGTTCGACAATTGCGGTGCCGGATTTCCGTCGATATCGGGACTATTGAATTTCCTTGTGAATTCCTGAAGACTGGTAGATTCCCTCAATGCATCCAGCATTTTGGCTCTTTTGGGGTTGACCGAATTTGAATAATCCCCCGTTTCTACATTTGCAAAATCATTTGCAACTGCCCTTTCAATTACCATATATAGCATTCGAACTTCAAAAAGTACGCGCAAATAAGTTGTCCAATGAAAGCGGACTTTGGAAAGGCGGGTTTCCATAAAAGCCCATAACTCTGATCGACAGGGAACAGCCTGAGCGTCTATATTGATGTCATGATCACCCCAGTCAATATTGTTGATAATTTCCTTGAATGAATCTACACTTTCCATGGTGGGAACTGGAACGAACGGATTGTCGTTTTGAGCGGTACTGTTTTGAACAAAAAGCGACAACAATACCCAAACTGTGATTTGTTCTAAAGTTTTCATACCATTTATTTTTAACGGTTATACTTCTAGTTCTGTCGGCAACAGTTCAGCCAGTCCACATTCATCTGAGGTTTCGTAGCAGATTCAAACTTTATGTTCTCGACATCAAAATCAGTCATCGTGGATGTAAGTTTCGATATGAAATGTACCTTGGCATCGTCTATGTTTCGAATGGTATTGTCGGGTCGCTTACATGGGCAATTCATCTCGACATTGGCTCGCAGTTGCCATTCTACTTTATCAAACTCTATCAAAGTAGGACGGATATAGAAATCGATGAGATAACCACAAGGCTCTCCGATTTCAGGTTGAATATCGGTGGTAAAGAGGAACTGATCCTTAGTGATCAAATTCAAATAACTTCGATGGATCAAATCCAACCATACAAGATCGTTGGCCGACAAGGGCGGTGGTGGGCCAGTTTGTCCGTTAGGACGATTGAACCGGATTTGGAAGTCTTCATAACTAAGAGATGCCCTAAGCGCATCCATCATTTTGTCCTTACGAGGATTGGTAGAAGGATCGAAAATGTCGGTTTCGATATTTACAAAATCATTGGCGAGTGAGGCATCTACTAAGGACATCAACAATCTCAGCTGAAAAACAGCCCGCACATAAGCATCGCTTCGGAAATCAAATTTCTTTAGTTTGGTTTCCATAAACATCCATAACTCCGATCGACATGGAACGGGCTGCGCATCATTATTGATGTCATGATCGCTCCAATCAATATTGTTGACTACATCATAAAATGAGTCTACACTCTCTTGAGTCGGTAAGGGGTCAAAAGGGTTCAGAATTTGAGCTGTACTGTTCTGTACAAATAACAGTAACAATACCCAAACGGACATTTGTTTTAAAGTTTTCATACTATTTAATTTTAATGGGTTAACAGATCAAACTTAGTAGTATAAAAAGCTCAAAATGAGTGAAATGAGTCGTTGGCCCATTTCGATGAGTCGTTGGGTGTTTTTATCGAGAATTCAAAAAAATAAGATGAAACTACCCTATCAAAGAGTAGAGGATTTTCTTCTTGCTGCTCGCAACAGGCACTGAACTATCATCACTTAAGATTACGGCATCGCCCGATTTGTGCAGGGCTTTCACCTTTTGCAGATTGATAAGATAAGAGTGATGACAACGGAAGAAATTATGGGGTGCCAATTGCTCCTCAAAGGTTTTCAGCGATTTCGAAACCAGCACTTTTCGGTCTTCACAAAAGAAGTGGGTATAATTATTATCCGCCTGGGCGTATAAAATGGTATCGATCTCAACCACATGGATGAGATCATGGTTTTTTAAAACGATCCTTTGTGATTGTTTCTGGGCATTGAGATTATGAAACAGCACTTCCATTTGCTTATGATAATTCTCCTGGTTGATGATGGCAATGGTTTTGTTTATTTCTGAAATGAGCTCCTCCTCTGAAAAGGGTTTCAGCAAATAACTCAGTGCACTGAACTTAAAAGCCTGGACGGCATGTTCACCGTGTGAGGTGGTAAAAATTATTTTGGAAGGAAGTCCCGGAAACTTCTGAAGTGCTTCGAACACCTTTTCTTCTCCCAGATGGATATCCGAAATGATCAAATCAGGAAGTTGATGAGTGAGTGCCTGCTCTGTTTCAAGCACGCTGAAAACAGAACGGATGTCACCAATGGCCGAAAAATTTGACCGAACGATTTCCCCGATTCGCTCATTGGCTTTTGGATTGTCTTCTATGATTAAACAACTTATGGACATTACACCTTCTTTACTTTGACGGGGAATCTAATTCGGACCTCCGTTCCGGAATCGGTCTTCGAGGTCACCGTTGAATTTATCTCAAATTTATAAAGTCTCCGATAAGTATTCATCCTTTTTTGAATGATATCCGTTCCCATAGATTGATGCAGCTCATTCCCCGAATGCACATTCTTCGATGTAAAACCTTTCCCATTGTCCTGAATTAAGACGAGCACATGATCCCCGTCGATGGTATAGTCCACACTTATCTTTCCTGCTGAAATATCCTTAACCCCATGAATCACAGCATTTTCCACATAGGGTTGGGTTATCATAGGAGGAATCTCCAAGTAGTGAGTGTCTAATTCTTCATCAACCATTACGTCAAATTCGAATGTATTAGACTGCACCAACTGCTGTAACTTGAGATAATTGGAGATAAGATCTATATCGGACTGAATGATCACAAACTCCCTCGCCGAGCTCTCAAGGATATTCCGCATTAATTTGCTGTAGGAAGCCAAATTGTCTCGG
>WUAI01000058.1 GCA_009827225.1 Flavobacteriaceae bacterium
CATGGCAATTGGTAAACCAAAATAGAACTGCACGAAACCCATGCCATCATGAAAAGCCTGTCCGGGTGTTGATAAAAAGGTAATGGCACTGGCCTGGGTAGCCATCACACTCAACCCGATGGTCCACCAATGTGCTGTGTTTCCGCCTTTCAGATAGTCCGAAATACTTTTATTCTTTCGGCTCTTATAGGTGCCGTAAAGAACGATAAACAGTAAGGTGCCAATAAGGACGATCCAATCTATTTGCTGCATCTAGCTATAATTTTGCATTAACAAATAGAACAAAATAATATAGATGGCGTTCGCAATAAGGACCCAGGTAAAACTCTGTTTCCAGATAAATTTTTGTGAAGTTTGTTTGTTCATTTTAGTTTCCCAAGGAGAGCAAGTTAGCGAATAATCTGTACGCTCCCGAAACTCCGGCGGGTAATTCTCTAAAAAAACTAAGACCGGTATATACAAAGTAGCCTTCTCCATGTTCTGCGACCAATAAAGATCCTTTGGTTTCCGGATAATCCTTATCATTCATGGACAACAATGGGGTAAATTCTGATGACCATTCATTCGGGAAGTATAGTCCTCTTTCCTGTACCCAACCTTCGAAATCGGCCAGGGTAATTTTATTAGGGCTATTCAGTGCAGGATGTTCCGGTGCGATGATCTTCACCTCAGAAAATTCGTCGGTGACCCGATCCCTGGAAAGCTTTAGAGGGAAAGGAGCCAGGTCGTTTGTAACCAACCTTCTACTGGTGTTGTATTGTATGAGCAGCGTTCCACCGTTTTCGACATAGTCGTAAAGTATATTTTGCTTAAATTCTAATTCCGGAACCATATTGTAGGCTCTAATACCTACTACAATAGCATCGAAATTTTTTAGGTTTTCTTCGGAAATATCATCTGGTTTGATGGTGGTTACAGAATATCCAATTTGTTTTAAACTCTCCGGAATAGCATCTCCCGCTCCTTCGATATAACCAATGGAGTTTCCTTTCTTCTGAATAGGGATGCGCACCACCTTTGCCTGTGACGGTAATAATACGCTTTGAAAAGGTATGTGCTCGTATTCGATGCTCACCAGCTCTTTTCCGAAGTATTGGTCACCGATTTGCACAAACGGCTTAAGGTATCCTTCACTTTGCTCTTTGGGTGGGGTAACATCGAATATGACCGTTTGAGTAGATCCTTTAGCTCCAAGCGAAAATGTATGGGTCGCAGGGCTTATCGTCCATCCTTTGGGATGAACAAGATTAACCGTTCCGGTAATATTTGCCCTTCCAGCCCGAATTTCAACCGGGACCCTTCGAGTGTTTTCATCAGAGAATATCAAAACTTTCTCGGCAATGGCTGAGGTCACTTCCGGCAATACTTCCAACGGACGATAAACCTCACCTTTTACCGGATCATTAAATTTGTAAACAATGTTTCTGGTGACAACTATTTCTTTACCGGCAATAGTTAGATTAAAATGAACAGGGAACATCGTATCACGTTCCGGTAAGCCTATCAAGTCCTTATCTCGAACTTTGTACATACCCAATGAACCAGATTCTTCCAACCAGTAAGGGGCACTATAGTCTTTAACGCTGAAGGTACCTTCCACCGAGCTCATGTTCACACGTTCATTTTCCTTCAATGGAGTGGCTACCAATTGGCTTGGGAACGACACGATGGGTGAGCTCAAACTATTGAGCTTTGCCGAAACACTTGATCGATTAATAGCTTCAACAGTTATATTCAAGGTGCCACTGGGGGAAACCGATTGTTGATCGGCTACGGCTTCCAGAAAAAGCCCGGAACAATCTATTATAAGTTGTTCGATTTCAGCTTTTTTAATTTCTCGCCAATGATCATCACTAAGGTTCTTAATTAGTTCGTATGCCTCCATCAATTTCGGAACACTGGCAGCGGGATAGCTGAAATTAAAGTTTTCCTCTACTTCTTTAAGAATTTGCCCTATGGGTTCACCGCCTTCAACGCGCGACCAACTTGTATCGATGCCGTCGAAAAGGTCTTCTTTATTTTTAGGGAAATCACCTTTTAAAAATTCCAGGTATTCCGTTTGAGCCCCTCGTGTGCCTGTGCTTCCAAAGCCCTGGGATTTATGCATGGACCTACTCAGGGAAGCTATTTCTCCATTGGACAGACCCAGGTCGGGATAGTAATTACCGGTTTCCACTTCCACCAGGTTGGTTTTATCCGCTTTCGCGAAATTCTCCCGACTTCCATAGAACCACCAGGAGGTATTAAAAAACAATCGTTTTGGGCTCCAGAGTCCATATCGTTCGGCAGATTCCGGGTAGTAAGAATAATTACCCAGCTTATCAAATGCTTCAAAACTTAGCATGGCAGAAGCCGTGTGGTGGCCGTGTGTTGTCCCGGGATTACGATGATTGAACCGATTTACAATAATGTCCGGCTTGAATTTTCGAATGGTTCGTACCACATCACTCATCACTTCATCTTTATTCCAAATGTCCAGCGTTTCATCGGGGTGTTTCGAATAGCCAAAATCATTGGCCCGAGTGAAGAATTGTTGTCCGCCGTCTTTTTGTCTGGCCATCAGCAGTTCCTGCGTTCGTATTACTCCAAGAAGCTCCCTGATTTCAGGCCCTATGAGGTTCTGTCCCCCATCACCGCGGGTTAACGAAAGATAAGCCGTTCTGGCTTTCACATCGTTAGACAAATAGGAAATGAGCCTGGTATTCTCATCATCGGGGTGTGCAGCAACATAAAGAGCCGATCCCAGAAAGTTCAGCTTTTGAAGGTTGTGGAAAATTTCCGATGAAGTTGGTTTTTGAGGTTTTTGAGCAATAACAGAGCCTGTAAAAATGAGCCCGATTAGCAGTAAGATAGTGTAGTTTCTTGTGTTCACTGGTTTGGCATTTCGATACGTTTCAAATATATCGAAAATCGTAACTGCAACTAGAGCCATTGGCCATTCTTTAACATTTCAGTAATAAAAAAAGGCCCTGCCCGCAATGCGGAATACAGGACCTCTTATGGAGAAAAATTTAACGTTTAACCTTCAGTTTTTGGTTTTACCTTACACGTACTCAAGCCGAAGGGAGCATATAACGGACAAAAACTAACAAAACTGGTAAGGACGAAAATCCCCGCGACGGCCAGTAAAACGATCGCCAGTGTTCCGGAAATTACATCTGTAAAGAACAAAATTAACACTGCGGCAGCCAAAAGGAATCTAATTATTCGGTCTGCGCTTCCCATGTTTTTTTTCATAATTCAAGGTTTAGGGGTTAAAAGTAAAGGGTGGCAATTATTTATTTGATGATTTTTGTCATTTTCAAAAAACAATTAAACTGCTTCAGGGGGCAAGTCTGAAGCAGTTTGAATCTAACTAACACATAGCAATTTGGGCAGTAGAAATTAATAGTAGGCTAAGTTCAAATAAAGCGTTTATCGAATGTTTCTTTTTAGGGACATCTGGAATGGCAATGTTTAATTTATGTTTCATTCTTGGACACATATTTTGATCTAGTTCTTCTCGAATGTTAGTAGATCTGTTCCTCCGTTTCCACCGCTTACATCGATGAGTTCAATTTTGTTGTTTGTTACTGAAACAATATCCCAGTCGTCATTCAGATCCTCAAAATCATTAGTATCAGGCACGGGAAAGAATATATTAAAGTCATCGTCATCCGATGAGTTTCCATCATCGTCGCTGGAACTGTTGCTGCTATCATCTGTAACCGACCATGTACCGGTAACTGTGTTGTTTCCTTTGGTGGCGACAAGGCTGCCATCATTGTTAAAATTAAACACATAGCCATTAAAGTCACTGGTTTCATCACTGTCGGTATCAAAGAAATAGGTGATGATCCAGGTGCCATTTTCAGCGATTTGCTGTACTTGATCGGCACTGGTTGAGTTTGAATTGTTATTGGTGTTGTCATTATCATCCTTCGAACAGGCCGACGTGAAAAGAACCACCAAAAGGAGGCTCACAATAATTTTGATTTCATTTTTCATAATGAGAGGTTGATTTAATATTGAATATTCGTTTTATCGCGAGAATCTGTGGTTGGGTGGGTTAGTTACCCGGGCTTCATTACAAAGCCCGGATATTCATCTAAACAATCACTTAACTAACCAAAAGGGCTTACAATTTTTCGAACACGAGGGTGTCGGTTCCACCGCCGCCACCGCTTACGTCTTGCAGTTCTATTCGCATTTCTTCCAGATCGATCACGTCCCACTCGTCATTGAATTCATCCAGAGGCATGTTATCACCGAATTCCAGGACCAGTTCCAGGTCTTCTCCAATTACACTCCAGGAACCTTCGATGGTATCCGAGCCGTTGCTCGCTTCCACAGTTCCATCGATCAGAAAATCGAATTCCCATCCGTTATAATCACTGGTTTCATTATTTCCATCGTCCAGATACGCAGCGACGATCCAGATTCCATCGGTGATATAATCGGCGAGGTCACCTTCGTTTCCTCCACCACCGCCACCGCCGTTGCAGTTGCTTCGGAATTCCAGTCGGTTGTCTCCAATTCTCAGGTCGACACTCCATCCGCCATTTTCTTCTTCCACCTCATGCAAGTTCCAATCGGCGTTGAAATCGGATAGATCCGTAATGCTCAATGATACGATGATCTCGTTTCCTGTACCTGTAGCTTCCCAGGTTCCGGTAGTTTCATTTCCGGAATTGTCTTCAGCAACCAACACACCTTCTTCAAGGAAATGGAATAAATACCCGTCATACTCGTCTTCAAGATCCTCGTCGTCGATCTCCAGTTTGTCGACATACCAGGGGTTGCATTCGATCAATAATTCTTCAAGTGCTGCTACGGTGCAATCTTCGCAGTCGTCGTCATTAGGATCATTGTCGTCGTCTTCGTCACAGTCGTCTTCCGCATTTTCGATCACATCTTCCAATTCATCCAGATCGTTGATCACAACGGTCGTACCATCAGAAAGAATCACTGTTATTGGGAAATTGAAAGCGATGATAAGTTCCTCATCAATCTCGTCGATTAGATCATATAATTCCTCGTCATTATTTACGGTTACCGTATCAATTAATTCGTTGTTGGCGTCATAGATAGCCGCTGTAATGGGATATTGGAAGTCGATACATTCTATATCGTCATCTTCTTCATTTTCACCGGGACATTGAATGGCCGCTGCATTCAATTCTTCCTGACTATTGATCACCATAGTGGAATAATCTTCCAAAATGATGGTAATTGGGAATTGAATTTCGAGGGTGTCGGTATCAGAAGATGATTCATCAAAGATGTCCTCGATGATGTCGAGGTCTTCTTCAGTATTCACAACTACTTCGATTCCATTAGCTATCACCGTAACGGGTAACTGAACATCAAAACAGTTGGCTCCGTCGATAATATTATCATACGAACCGTCATTGGTAGTGGTTTGCTGGATTAGAGTCGAAATCTTAGAATTTAAACCGATAACTTCATTGTTCGGAGTATTGATCTCTTCGATCTCTTCAGTTCTACAGGACGTAAATACCATAAGAGAAGCGATTAACAGTAGACTAATTGTTTTTAGTGTTGATTTCATAAGATAAATTTTTTCGTTTTTTGGGTCTTTACATCTAAAACAACCCTATCCCGAAAACTCCTGAAATTTTTTTTGATTATTTTAGTTATATCAATCTAACAACGCATTAATTGTCCGATAATCTTCACAAGGATATCTGTGATGAGCAGATTTTTTCTAAAGTATATAACACGTATATAAAAGATGTGCATGATTTCCTCTACTATAAGTATGGAGATCAGTTCAATCCGGGGGATAAAGCCCAGGATGCTTTTATTAAGTTGTGGGAGAATTGTGGCAAGGTAACCCTAGAGTCCGCCAAGTCGTTTTTATTTAAGGTGGCCAGCAATTTGACCTTAAATGAGATCAAGCATCAAAAAGTGGTGCTCAAGCATCGTCAGATTAAGCCGAAAGATTACACGAACGAAGATCCGGAGTTTTTAATGCGAAAGGAAGAGTACCTGAGTCAGTATCAAAAAGCGCTGTCCAAGTTAACAGAAGAACAACGCGTTGCTTTTACTTTAAACAAAATTGAAGGAAAGAAGCATTCAGAAATCGCTGAACTATTAAATGTGACCCAAAAAGTAGTTGAGTATCGAATTTACAGTGCGTTTAAAGTATTAAAAACCGAATTGAAAGGATTTAAATTAAAATAGTCAGGAGTTTTTGCCACTTAGTTGTTATGTAGGTAAGAAAGTAACATTATGGAGAAAGATTACTTGATAGAAAAATGGTTGAATAACGACCTCACGGAGGACGAAAAAAAGGCTTTTGAGTCGATGGAGGATTATTCGGAACACCTTGATATTCTTGAGGCAGCCGAATATTTCAAAGCTTCACACATCTCTGAGGTGCCTGATTTCAAGTCCTTCAAAAAGAAGAGGCTGGAAACAACCCCTGTACGTCGCCTGAACTGGCAGCAGAATCTGTTCAGAGTTGCCGCGATGGTGGCTATAATGCTGGGTATTTATTTCACATTCTTTACCGGCCAGCAAACAGAAGTTCAAACACTGGCAGCTCAAAAGACCACCATTCAGTTACCTGATAATTCTACGGTGATCTTAAATGCATTATCGGATATAAGTTTTTCTGAAAGTAACTGGGACGACAACCGCGAGTTACAATTACAAGGGGAGGCCTACTTCAAAGTGGCTAAAGGAAAGGTATTTGATGTGATCACTGAAAAGGGTACCGTTACAGTAGTGGGAACCGAATTCAATGTGAAGCATCGTGGCGATTACTTTGAAGTGAAATGTTATGAAGGAATCGTTCTAGTGGATTATGTAGAAAGCCAAAAACAGCTTATCGCAGGTGAAGCCATCAGAATTATTGGTGATGAGGTATACTATAAAAACCTGGATAACGAAGCTCCTGAATGGACACAAAATAACAGCTATTTCGATGCCGTACCGTTTGGTGAAGTGGTTGCTGAGCTGGAGCGGCAATTCGACATAAAAGTGAATTCCCTACAGGAAAATGCGGAGCTGCTTTTCACCGGTGGATTCTCACATGACAATTTAAATGAGGCGCTCAAGTCCATTACCCAACCCCTGAAATTAACCTATCGCATGGATTCGTCGAACGAAGTGACCCTGCAAAAGAGTGAATAATCTAAAACTGTTCTTACTGCTTACGTGCTTCTTTTCAGGAAGTGTGTTTTCCTTGCTGGCACAGGAAGATGTCGAATTGAAACCCCTATCGACAATTCTAACTACCCTGGAAGAAAAATTCGACGTACGCTTTAATTATCTGGAAACAACCATCGAAGGAATTCGGTTGGTGCCGCCAGATGCCCAATTCGACTTGTCGCAATCGCTGGACTACTTGAACAAAGAAACGGAACTGACTTACACCAATCTGGGTAATACGTTTATTTCGGTCACTGCAAATTCCCAAACATTTCTATGCGGTTATATTGTAGATAAAGACACCCAGGAACCCCTGGTTTCAGCCACTGTTTTGGCGAATTCAGCGTCGTCGGTAACCGATAATTCCGGATATTTTGAGTTAGTTCTTTCCGGAACCAGCGAAATGATCACCATCCGTTACTTAGGTTATAAAACGGTGAACAGATCTTCAGAATATTTCAGAAGGGAAGGATGCCATCCCATATATATGGTAGCAGAAGCCAGTAATCTTGAAACTGTAATTCTTACCAATTTTATAGTAAACGGTATCGATAAATTAAATGATGGTTCCTTTGAACTGGACGTTTCGAGATTTTCTATTTTACCAGGCCTCATAGAGCCCGATGTACTTCAAACGGTGCAGGCGTTCCCAGGTATACAGAGTGTCAATGAAACTGTCTCAAACCTTAACATAAGGGGCGGAACGCACGACCAGAATCTTATTTTATGGGATGATATCAAAATGTATCAGTCGGGTCATTTCTTCGGACTCATTTCCGTTTTCAACCCGCAAATCACACAAAAAGTAAGTTTGTTAAAAAATGGTACCCCATCAGCCTTCTCGGATGGTGTATCGGGGACAATTGCCATGAAAACCGATGAACAAGTGAATTCCAGGTTCAAAGGAAATGTTGGGATCAATCTCATCGACGCGGATGGCTTCGTAGATGTGCCGCTGGGCAAGCGCTCATCCTTGCAGGTAGCTGCACGAAAGTCGATTAGTGATTTTTTTAAGACACCTACCTATGAAGAGTACTTTGACCGAATTTCACAAGACACGGAGGTTACTGCTAATGAAAGTAGTACGGTGACCAATAGTGATGAGAATTTTGACTTTTATGACACTTCCCTGCGCTGGTTATTTCAGCTAAGCGATAAAGACAGAATACGTTTGAACTTTATCACCATTTTCAACGAACTTATATTTAATGAGAATGCGGTCATAGATTTGCAGGAAACATCACGGGAGAGTTCTGTGAGTCAGAACAGTATCGCTGCGGGCCTTTTGTACGAAAGAAAATGGAATGAATCCTGGGAAACATTGCTCCAGCTTTACAACACCGATTATAAGCTGAAAGCCGAAAACGCTAATATCCTTCAAAATCAACGTTTCCTTCAGGAAAATAAAGTATCTGAGACTGGCGCAAGAATTACAGCTCAGTATTTACTCAATGATACCATGAAGTTTCAGTTAGGCGGCCACTTTACAGAAACCCAGGTGACCAATCTGGACGATGTCGACTTTCCGAGATTTCGGTTATTGGTCTCCGAGGTGGTTCGAACCTATAGTGGGTTTACACAATGGAGCTACCTTTCTTCCAACAATAATACTAGTCTTAATCTAGGAGTACGATACAATTATCTGGAGAAATTCAGCAAAAGCATCGTGGAGCCCAGGCTTACGTTTAGTCAGCAGTTCTTAGAACATTTTAGTTTCGAACTGGCTGGAGAATTTAAGCACCAGATTACCTCGCAGGTCATCAACTTTCAAAACGATTTTCTGGGTGTAGAAAAGAGAAGATGGCAACTCTCCAACGATGATACCATTCCCGTAATACAAAGTAAGCAGGGGAGTGCCGGGTTCAATTTCAGTAATGATGGCTGGCTTCTGAGCCTGGACGCCTACTACAAGGAAGTCGAAGGAATCACCACCCAAAGCCAGGGATTTCAAAACCAATACGAGTTTGTAAAAACCGATGGGAGTTACGAGGTGATAGGCCTCGATGTGATGTTCAGAAAGCAAATAAGAAATGCCACTTTTTGGTCAAGTTACTCATTCATGGATAACGAGTATACCTTTGATTCACTTCCGGAAGTGAGCTTCCCCAGTAATCTGGATATTACTCATGCCGTGACTCTTGGAAGTACCTACCGTCTAAAATCCTTCAGTCTCTCAGCAGGACTGAACTGGCGTACCGGTAAACCCACTACGTTCCCCAGAAGTATTCAGGAAATTACGGATGGAGAAATTAGCTATGAAGATTCCAATAGCAGCCGACTCGAAGATTACCTCCGAGTGGACGTTTCTGCATTATATGACTTGCAATTGGATTCAGTGAAATTGCAAGCGGGTGTTTCGGTGTGGAATATGTTGGATGAAACCAACCAGTTGGGTAATTATTTCAGATTGAATTCGGCCAATATGCCGCAGGAGTTTATTCAGAACTCCTTAGGTCTTACCACCAATGCCGTGATTCGTTGTTTTTTCTGAAATATTAAAGTCCGAGAGAATCTCTTAGAAACGAGTAACGATTCGAATTCTGATTCCAGTAAGCGGTCTTAATTCGCTCTATCTTGAAGGCCGTTGTGGTGAGGCCGTTGGGATGTTTTTCTTCCCAACCTTCAATCGCAAAAGGTGCTGAGTTCTCAAAAATTATCTTTAACTCACGATTGAGCTCGGGATAGGAAAGGGAATAGGTTGAAATACCCGCTTCGTCGTTAAGGGTTCCAATTGCCTTGGCCGCCTTCATTTCAGTATGACTCATTCTGAAATATTCGAAATCGGGGAGGATCTCAATTTCCCCGATGGGTAATTCCGCCGGATTAATTCGGATGAGATTCCATAATTCATTTTCCGTCCAGGACTTCGATAGCTGAATTTTTTGATCGGCTTCTCCTTCAAAATAAGAATGTGACATGATCTCGAATTGATCCCGATTGTTTAGCTGAACGTATGCTTGTCCGCACCATTCCTGCATGGAAAAAGTAGATTTTACGAGGTGTTGTTTCATGGAAACTGGGCTGAATGTACTGGACATTACCGAGTAAGGATAAATCCCAGTGAGGTATTTTTTGGTGCGATTGAGCTTTAATACCGGAATATTGGATGTCGAGCTACGATCGGCCTTCACTTGATCTTCCGGAAGAAACTCTTCTGTTACAAAGATGTTCACAGCCGTACCTTCTCGTAATTCCCCGTATCGCTCCTGTGATAGCTTATAAGAAGTGATTTCAGCATCACCCGCATACCAGTAACTTTTAAACTCCTCTGAAAGAGAGCGAGGTTCAATAGATGAAGTATTAATTTCGACGGAGGTTTCTTCAGAATTGGAATTACCAAACCCGAAGTAAGCAAATATCCCCAGTCCAAGTACCGCAAGTATACCAATAGCTTTCATAGTGCTCAATTTGTTACAAAATTACGGCAATCCTAGCGCTCCGCAATCTCCATTAACGTTTTGTAAACAAGACGGGTAGGCAAACCCATGACATTGAAGAAGCAGCCTTCTATCTTGTCGATCGCAACATATCCCAACCAGTCCTGAATTCCATAACTTCCTGCTTTGTCGAAAGGACGATAGTGTTCAATATAATATTCAATTTCCGCCAATGATAATTCCCGGAACCAAACCTGCGTCATATCATTCACCACAATCTGAAATTCCGAATGGGTAAAACAAACTGAGGTAAACACTTTGTGCATCTTGCCGCTCAATTGTTGCAACATCGCCACGGCTTCTAACCGATCCTTCGGTTTTCCAATCGCGTTGTCCTTATGCCAAACAATGGTATCGCTGGTGATCAAAAGATCATTTGCTGCAAGATTGTCGAAGGCGGAGGCTTTTAACTTGGCGAGGTAATCTGTGATTTCATGTTCCTTGAGGGCTTCGTCATATATCTCATCTACTTCACGGACTTCGATGGTGTAATCAAGGTCCAGGTTTTTAAAGAAATTTTGACGACGGGGAGAACCCGAAGCAAGGATGACGTTATATGGTTTCAGTTTTTCTCGTAACATTTATAATTTCGACTTGAGGTTTGATTTTACATGTTCGTGCCATTCTCTGTTCAATATGCTCAGCACTATACTATCTCGGCGCCCGTCATGCCCTTGACAGTTGCTTCGCAGGATTCCTTCTTCTACACAGCCAATACTTTTCATAGCCGCGATACTGCGGGCATTGTTTGCATCTGCACGAAATTCCACGCGGTCAACTTTCAGCGTTTCGAAAGCGAATGTAAGCAAAAGGTATTTACAGTTTTTGTTGAGACCGGTTCCTTGAAACCGTTTCCCATACCAGGTGTACCCTAATTGCAAGGTATTGTGTTGAGGCTGAATGTCATAAAATCGGGTACTACCAGCATATTCCTCTGTCTGTTTATCGATTACGATAAAAGGGTAGGAGTCACCCTCCTCTCGTTTTTTAAAGGCGATGTTCATATAGTTTTCGAAATTCTCTTTTCCGGCGGCCGAGATCAGGGAATAATTCCAAAGCTCCGGCTCTTCCGTTGAAAAAGACTGAAGGTTTGCGATATCCCGACGTTCCATGGGTCGAAGTAGCACTCGATCATTCTCTAGCATATATTCTTTGGTGGTATCGAAAATCATGTAATTGGGATCGTTTCAGAAAAAAATAAAAGCGAACAAATTCCGGTCAAAAATACGACCTTTAGGGTAATCGACATTATTTGGTATTCCCTGGCAGAATCAGCATCCCAGGCCTTTATACAATAGAACAGTAAGGGGCCTCCGATGAGGAAAACAAAATAAAAGGCCAACTTTTGAAACTGGTAAAGCCTGAAATACGTGAAAGCAAGAATCCCGATCAAAGCGATCACACCCATAACAAAAGAAATGGTAACTGCTCTTTGCCTTCCCAACACTATAGGTAATGTATTTCGCCCTCCGTTTTTATCTCCGTCCACGTCCTGGATGTCTTTCACAATTTCACGCAAGAGATTAAAATAAAAAGCAAATCCTGAGTACATCAATATAGTGCTCGAGGCGGCCAATTGGAGTTCGGTGGGGGAATTGTTGATGGCAGGGAAAATATCGAATAAGATAAATACCAGCAGGCTCATGGCCACAATGGCTGATACGATTATGTTACCAACTAGTAACGCCGATTTTAACTGATTGGCATACACGTATAGCAGCGCAGAGATGATAATAAAGACGGAAGCCAAGCCGGGATATCCTACCAGGTTGGACACGTAAAATCCGGCACCGACTCCAATTATGGTGAGAATGATATACAATCCGAAGGCAGATTTTTCTGATATCTTGCGTCCGATTATGGTCTTATTGGGTTTATTGATTTTATCAATTTCCTGATCCTGTATATCGTTGATCACATACCCAGCCGCCGCAATAGCCACTGTGGCAACAACCAGCAATGTAAACGCTATGGAATTAAGCGCTGTGGGAACGTTCAATACTTCAAGCAATCCGAATTTAATGACGCATTGAACCAGGACAATGAGCAATAAATTCAACGGTCGTATGAGGCGGAGATAATCAATCATAATTGGCATTGGCACTGCCATTACTAACCCATTTTCCCTGAACTTTCAGTACTTGTTCGATGACATCACGCGCCGCACCATGACCACCCTTTTTGTGAGAAATGTATTTGCAAATTGCCTTGATCTCGGGAACCGCATCCTGAGGACAACACGGCAGCCCAACCATTTTCATGGAATGCAAATCGGGGATATCATCGCCCATATACAATACGGTATTCGAGTCTATTTCATGCTGTTTGAAAAAGGAATCCAGCAATTCAGGTTTGTTTTTCGCGCCTAAATGTATTTCTGAAATACCCAGGCCTTCCAAACGTTTTCTTACCCCTTCGTTACTACCGCCACTAATTATACAGATATGATAACCTTGTTCCGCGGCTGTTTTTAAGGCGTATCCATCTTTGATGTTCATTTTTCGAAGTAAATCGCCGGCGGTAGTTACCAAAACAGATCCATCGGTCAGGACTCCGTCTACATCAAAAACAAAGGTGGTAATATGTTGCAAGTATTCTTTATAACTTTTTTCCATGAGTAGCTGTAATGGATTTAGTGATTGCTTTGTAGATTTTTCGATACTTCTTATTTCGGAGTAATTCTAAATGTTGCTCGATGGTTTGTTCATCATTTCTGACCGCAGGTCCCGTCTGAACTTCAGCCGGTTTCGAAATTATGGCTTTTTCCGTAGTTTCCCTGAGCAATGGCTTTAACAGGTCAAAACTCAAATTGTTTTCGAGGAGAATCTCTTCGGAAATGTGATACAGGTGGTTACTGAAATTATTTACGAATACCGCCGCTAGGTGCAATTTTCTTCTTTCTACGGATGTAATATGATGCACCGAAACCGATATACTCTCGGCGAGCGTTCGAAGTGTTTCAAGATCTCTTTCGCTCTGGGCTTCAATACAAATAGGGACTGTGGAAAAATCAACCGTCCTGTCTTTGCTAAACGTCTGCAAAGGGTAAAAAATTCCTTTTTGATGGGTGTCATGTATTTTTTGAATGGAAACACTCCCAGAGGTATGAACAACGATTCCATCATTTTTTGGGATTTGTTTTGAAAAGCCCTCAATTTCGTCGTCCGGGATGGCGATCACATAAACGTCGGCCACCTTTATTTCTGAAATGTCTGAAGTGATTTCAACATCAGACAATTCCGAATCGTCCTGAGCCGACCGGTGATAAACCTGCACGACTTCCACATCCTGCGCAGCCTGGAAGGCCTTGACCAAATGCCTTCCCACATTTCCATAACCCAAAACAATCACTTTAATCATAGTGCTAAAATACACAACCCCCGACGAATTCAAAAGGAGACGATTTAACTATTTTTTATAGTCTCTTTTCCTTAATTTTGCAGCAAATTTCGCCCGCATGCAAAAGAAACTTGCCGCAATTCTCTTTTCAACCCGACT
>WUAI01000059.1 GCA_009827225.1 Flavobacteriaceae bacterium
AGTGATTGATACTGAGTATCAGACCGGAGGTACCGCACTGATCGGATTTACAGAAAATACAACTTCAGGATTGGATAATGGTTATGATAGTCGCAGGCTTGCAAAAATCGTTTCGATATACAGCCATTTAGAGGATGGATCCCAGGAACTGGCCATCCAGGCACGTGAAGCCTATGACCCAAGCATTAAGATTCCTGTTGGATTCTCAACATTACTGGATGCCAATATTTCGTATAAAATATCGATAGATAAGATCGAAGGGGCAAATTTGGAAGAGACAACAGTTTATTTGTTTGATAATTATACCCAGGAAATCCATAATCTAAGTAATGGTGCGTATGCCTTCACCAGTGACAAAGGTACTTTCCATAACCGCTTTACGATCCAGTTTGAGGAAGAAGTCGTTCTTGCAAACAACGATCTAGCTCTAGAATTAGTTCAGGTCTTTCCGAATCCGGTTCGCGACGTCTTGAAAATTGTTTCACCTCAATTGGGAATTCAGGAAATCACCTTATATGACGTTCAGGGAAGAAAAGTGAATGGCTATCGATATGACGCGTTGAATCAGGTTCAAATAAACACTTCCTCTTTAAGTGCTTCCATCTATTTTGTGGATATTATCACTTCGGAAGGAAAGGTTACTAAACAGATAGTGAAGAACTAATTTTGCGAACATAAATATTTAAACACCTCGATTTTTGGGGTGTTTTTTTGTTTTATCTTGAAAGAGTTAATCGAAATTGGCAAATCCTGTTATAGATAATAATTTGTCATAATATCGGGGAAGATCCTGCGATCTTGTAGTAAAATCCCTGCATTTTCCCGAAAACCATATAAATTATATCGATAAAATGTTGTATAAATACGATAAAATGCTATTTTTGAATCTTGAATGTAAATGAAAATTGTCCCCAAAAGTATCGATTATGAAGAATTTATACCTGCAAAACAAATCTAATCTTCTAAGAAATGCCTTATTCCTTGGTTTATTAATTTGTTTTACGCTCCCCTCGAATCTCACTGCGCAGATTAAAGCTCAGAAGAACGATAATCCCCCAAATAAGGCCAGTTTATTGGAAGAACTGGTTGTAAAGAATAAAGATGAACAGAACTATGTGATAACCGCGCAACACGTTAGTAGTACCAGTGGAATTCATCACATGTACCTGCGTCAAGCTGTAGATGGCATTGAGATTATAGGAACTGAATCAAGTATTCACAGAAAGCCAAACGGCCAGGTTCTTATGATGCACGACAATTTTGTTCAAGAGATTGATAAAACTGTAGGGTCTCGTGCCCCTCAAATTAGTGCCGCCGATGCGATATCCTCGGTCTCAAGCCAAATGGGATATAGCCTCTCAGGATTGGCAGAAATTTCAAGAAAAGGTGACAATGGTCGGCAGTTTCTATTTAACAAAGGAGGAATCTCAAATACAGATATCCCTGTAAAACTGACTTACTACTATGAGCCAAACCTGGGAACAACCTTAGTATGGCAACTTTCAGTAGAAGAGCTCGATACTCCTGATTGGTGGGAGTTTTTGGTTAATGCATCCACAGGAGCTATAGTATCCAAATTCAACTATACGGTATCTTGCTTTGAAGAAGGACACAATCACGAACTTGATCATGACGAATTAACTTCTTTAAAAGAAGAAGAGGAGATTTTTTACACAGTAGCCAATAACCCAAATTTAATGGTGGGTAGTTACAATGTGATCCAAATGCCTGATGAGTCACCTCAACATGGATTTGGAGGCCGACAAGTAGTTGTTGACCCGGATGATCCGGTGGCTTCGCCATATGGCTGGCACGATACCAATGGGGTAGCTGGTGCCGAATCTTTCTATACCATAGGAAATAATACAGATGCCTACGATGACAGATCCAGTACGATTTCAGGAACTGGAAGTGGTACGAATTCAGAGCGCGCCTTTGGAGGAGCAAGTCTAGTATTTAGTGATCCTTTTGATCCCGATGTAACAGCTGGAACCAACAATAGTATTTTCGCGGCAGTGACTAATCTTTTTTACTGGGCAAACATTATTCATGACGTTACCTATCACTACGGATTTACGGAAGCTGCCGGAAATTTCCAGGTAAATAACTACGGAAATGGTGGTGTGGCAGGAGACTCTGTTCGTTCTGAAGCACAGGATGGGTCTGGAACCTGTAATGCAAACTTTGCGACACCTTCCGATGGTGGTCGAGGAAGAATGCAGATGTACGTTTGCGGAACTCGTGACGGTGATTTCGATAATGGTGTAATAGCACATGAGTACGGACACGGGATTTCTAACCGACTTACGGGAGGTGCCGGAGCCGCAAATTGTTTACAGAACACAGAACAGATGGGAGAAGGTTGGAGTGACTATTATGGCTTACTTCTTACTATGGAAGTTGGAGATACAAGAAATGATGCCCGAGGAATTGGAACTTGGCTCGTAGGTCAGGGTCCCAATGGAGCAGGAATTCGAACCTATCCTTATAGTACAGACTTTGCTACAAATCCACATACCTATGCTGATATTACTTCGGAAGCCGTTCCACATGGAGTGGGATCGGTTTGGTGTGCCATGCTATGGGATATGACCTGGGATCTAATTGATGTATATGGTTTTGATACCGATTTTTATAACGGAACCGGTGGAAATAACATTTCCTTGAATCTGGTAACCGAAGGGATGAAGCTACAAGGATGTAGTCCCGGTTTTGTAAATGGACGAGACGCCATTATAGCAGCGGACGCCGCACTTTATGGTGGTGCCAACGAATGTTTGATCTGGGAGGCATTTGCCAGAAGAGGTTTGGGATACAGTGCTTCTCAAGGATCTTCGAATAGCCGTTCAGATGGAACAGAGGCTTTCGACCTTCCTCCGGGAGTAGGAACACCAACCCTGGAAACAGTCTCTAACATATGTATTTCTTCCGGAATTCAAACCGGATTAGGCGGTGGAACCCCAACAGGAGGTGTTTACTCTGGAATTGGAGTTACCGACGACGGAAATGGAACCACATACACCTTCGATCCTTCCGTAAATGGTGTAGGAACTGTAATTGTAACATATACGGTAACCAGTTTATGTAGCGGTGGATCTGAAAGTGATACTGACACCATCGATGTAGGAGATACCACATTGGCGTTGTCATGCCCGGCTGATGTAAACACTTGTTATCCCGACTTTACCTATGAATTCCCACGTCCGAATGACGGATGTTTTGGAAGAAGCAGTAACCGAGTATCACAAAATACTCAGGAAATTGTAAACAATGGAGTGGATTGTACCGGTGAACTATCGGGCCACTTAAGAAGATTTAATCTGGCTACAGAAGGTGTGGCTAGAGACTACCTTGTTACCGGTATTGATGTTGGAATCAACGGTACCACTGGTGCTAATATTACGGTGAATTTATACTTGGATGTGAATATTCCAAATGCGATCACCACGTATACTGTACCTATTTCTGGTTCAGTTACCCCTTATGCTTCGGTTACCGATGCAGTACCTGCCGGATCCAATTTTGTGCATGAGGTACCAATGAATGTATTCTTGCCTGCTGGAACGGCCTTCACTGTGGAAGTGATCTCTCCGGCCAGTCAGGACTTCATGATTGGATATAATGATTCAGGAGTACTCAATAATCCCAACGATACCACTATTGGATATACCAGTTGTATCGGCGGTCTGCCTTATTCAGATCTTGCAGGATTTAACCTGGGTGCAAATTCAGTACAGATCCAGGTAGAAGGAACGGAAAGCAATTTCCTGACTACCGTTCAAACTGCGGGATTACCTCCAAATTCTACCTATACTTTAGGAACGACAACAAATACTTTCGAGACTACTGATAGTTCTACCAGTACGACAGTAAGTTGTTCCTTTGATGTGAATGTTTTAGGAAACACGGTATCTACTTATGCCAGTGGTAGCTGGTCGCCAAGTGCGCCTACTAGTACGGCAGTGGCAGTCATATCTGATGATTACGATACTTCTGCAGCAGGTAATTCGAGCATTGATGCCTGTGAATGCGACGTGGATTCGTCCAGAACGCTTACCATTGCAGCCGGAGATTATCTGAATGTTCAAAATAACATCAACGTAAACGGAACATTAATCGTGGAGCATACAGGAAGTGTAGTGCAAACCCTGGATGATGCATCTGTGAACAACAGCGGAACAATAAATGTTCTGCTCGATACACCCAACCTTGCATCCAGAGATTTCATGATTATGGGAAGCCCAATGGACACTGAGACCAGACAAGGAGTATGGAGCTCTGCCTTCCTGGTATTAGACCATACTACCGCTAATTTCGTTCCTCATCCCGATGTGACCGCAGCCTTCCCGGGTGCGGAAAATTTTGCGGATGATAATAACGACTTTTGGCAAATTTATCCAACCGGATCGATCAATGTGGGTGAAGGATACCTTGTACGTCCGCAATCAGGATACGGACAACCGGGCGGTGTCTTCAACTATACATATGGAGCTTCCGGCGGTACCTTGAATAACGGTGTAACCAACTTTAATGTGGTTTATAACACTCCAGGTCCAACGGCAGCTGATAATAAGAATGCTAGTCCGAATGCGCTGGCGAACCCTTATCCTTCGGCCATTTTTGCAGACGATTTCATCAACGCGAATTCGATGGTAGACGAAGTGTACTTCTGGGAGCATTTAACACCACCAAGCCCAAGTTTGCCTGGAGCCGGTGCAATGAATTTCTCCATGGAAGATATATCAATGTATAATTTGGGAGGTGGTACAGCTGCAGGAAATCCTCCGGTTCCGTCTACCGAACCTAACGGATATATCTCTACCGGACAAGGATTCGGAATCAAGGCGAATGCAGCCGGTGTTGCTGTGTTCAACAACGCCATGAGAAGAACCACTAATAACAATACCCTAAGAGATCAGGATAAAGATCGCATCTGGTTGAAGATTCTTGATACCCAATATGAAATGGGTTCAACTGCATTGCTTGGATTTAGTGATAACGCTACGGCAGGAATGGATAGTGGTTATGATAGCCGAAGACTAGCAAAGATTGTGTCGATTTATACTCATCTTGAAGACGGCTCACAGGAATTTGGGATTCAAACCCGTGAGGCGTTTGAGAATGATGCCCAGGTGCCTGTTGGATATTCCACTCAGATGGACGCCAACCTGTCTTATAAAATTTCGATTGAAAAACTCGAAGGTGAAAATCTTGAAAACGCCAATGTGTATTTGATCGATAACCTGACTGGTAGTGTGACCGATCTGAAACAAGGCGCCTACAGTTTCACAAGTGCCAAAGGGACATTCCACAATAGATTCGTATTACAGTTCGTGGAGCCTGTTATTCTAGATGCGGGAAGTTATGCTCTTGACAGTATTAGTATATTACCAAACCCGGCGAATGATATTCTAAATGTTGTTTCTCCCGTTTCAATCATAGAGAAAGTTGATATTAGAGATGTTCAGGGTCGAGTGGTCTTTACTTCTGAAAATTCGAACACAAACTCCATGCAGATAACTGTGGATGATCTCGGTTCGGCGGTTTATTTTGTTACTGTAACTACCGAGGATGGTACAATTACCAAGCGTTTGATAAAAAATTAGAATTCACATCACATAATTGTACAAAAACCCAAGTTTCGACTTGGGTTTTTTCTTACCATTAATCGAAAAACATATAATAAATATCGATTAAATGTTGTTTATTATCGATAAAGTGCTATATTTGATACATTAAAGCCCCCAAATTATGAAAACTATTGTATTAAGTTGCTTGTTTGCGTTGTTCACTTGTTTATCCTTTGGACAGGGATATCAGTCTGCAAACAATATGGAAGAGATCGTTTTAGAAATCGATTCCATGGAAGAAGAAGCCACTATTGAACTTGGAAAGATAAATGCTATTTACAGGATTGTAGCTTTCGACAGTTGGATAGAGAATATCACCGTAAAAAATGAAATGGGTAAGGTGATCAGCAATGTAGATTATTCCGAAACCAAAGGAGTGTATTTGAATTTGAAATATATCCAGGCCGCCTCATACGATGTATTCGTTAGCACCGAAGACGGCAAAACCAAACGATATACCCTAAGAAATTAAATGAACCCTACTACTTATGTACGAACGCCCGTTTGACGGGCGTTTTTTTATGCTTAATTTTGCAGTAAAAAGAAGTCTATGGGATTACCGCTCACAGAACAGGAGTTGCACAATCTGGCCATGAACATTGTGGGTAAAGATCTGGAAAGCAAAGGTTATGAATTCTTAGGTGTCAATTCAAAACTGAAAAAAGATCCCCAGTTCGTTGCGCTAAAGGATAAAAACCTGCACTTTGTAATTGTAAGGGCCATCGCTTATCCGCAGGATGCCAATAGCTACGATCCTGTGTTTATGCAGACCATAAAGAATCACGCGGATAAATTTGAGGCAAAAACTTATTATGCCGGAGTAGGGCTGGGACACGGAACTGATTACGCTAAGCCGGTGATCAAAGACGAGAATTACACAATGGTATATAACGGATTACAAGAAATAGTATGAGATTGATAGTTACCTTATTATTATTGATTTTTGTGTCATGTAGTGACGAAAACAAGACTCCCATGTTTGTTAGTGGTAATGCCTTCGGTACCACTTATAATATTCAATTTTTTTCTGAAATTACCTTCGACGTAGAACGTGGACTGGATTCGGTATTTCAGGTGGTGAATAAATCTGTGAGCACTTATATTCCAGACAGCGACATTAGCAGGATCAACCGGGGGGACAGTACAGTACAGGTAGATGTTATTTTTAAGGAAGTATATCGAATTTCCGAAGTGGTTTATACTAATTCTGAAGGTTATTTTGATCCCACCATAGGGGTTCTTAGAAATGCCTACGGATTTGGTGATACCCAACCACTAAAGTCCATTGATAGTCTTACCCTGGATTCGCTTAGAAACTTTGTGGGTTTCCGAAAAGTACAGTTGCTTGGTGACGGAACCATTCAGAAAGATTACCCTGAGATTTATTTCGACTTTAATGCAGTAGCCAAGGGCTATGGAATTGACAGATTAGGTAAATATTTGGAGAGCCGGGGAGTGGAACATTATCTCATTGAACTTGGTGGTGAGATCCTTACCAAGGGTCGAAATCTTGCCAAAGAGCAAGTGTGGATCGCCGGGATAGAAGCTGTAGATTCCAAACTGGCAGACCGTTCGATAACCGCAAAAGTGAAATTGGAAGACGTTGGAATGGCTTCCTCAGGAAATTATCGAAAATTCAGGATCGATTCTGTGACAGGAAAGAAATACGTGCACACCATTAATCCGTTAACGGGTAAAGCTGAACAAAGTGATGTAACAAGTGCCACAGTCATTGCTCCAACTTGTGCTTTGGCCGATGCATATGCTACTGCATTTATGGCCATGGGGATCGAAAAATCCAAGAAACTTTTGGGAGAACTTGCTGAAGTAGAAGCCTATCTCACTTACATGGACGAAAACGAAAATGTGGCCGTATTCACTTCAGAAAAATTCGATAAATATTTATTGGAGTAATTTTCGGCAAACGGGAACCAGCTCACCTTTGGGTAAACGGTATCGCTCTATTTCTTCATCGCTGAGTTGTGCAGTATAGTCCACCGCATCGACTTCAAAACCAACCTTTTTTAGTTTTTCGAAGTAGTCCATTCCATAAACCCGAACGTGATCGTATTGTCCAAAGATACGTGTGCGTTCTTCCTTATCCGTAATGCTATCATCTTCAAAGCTCACGGCTCTTGATCGATCATAAGGCACTTGAATGATGGCAGTTCCACCGGGAGCCAGAACACGAAAGAGCTCACGCATCGCGGTGGTATCATCTTGGATGTGTTCGAGGACATGGTTACAGATGATAAAGTCAAAAGAGTCATTTTCAAATGGTAAATCGCAAATATCTGCCTTGACATCGGCGATAGGAGAGTTGAGATCGGTGGTAGTGTATTCTATGTTCTTTAACCCTCTGAATCGCTTCAGAAATGCCTGTTCCGGCGCTAAATGCAAAACGCGATGGTTTTCTGAAAAAAACGAAGTTTCGTGTGTTAAATACAACCAGAAAAGTCTATGTCGCTCCAGCGAGAGTGTTCCCGGAGCCAGGACATTTTCTCTTACATTCTTATAACCGTAGGGCAAAAATTTTCGATAGGACTTGCCATCGATGGGATCAGTGTGCTTTTTTCCTCTCAGAAATAATACGAATATTGGTCTTATAAGGTAACTTATCCTTATTAGAAAAGGTCTGGGAATTATGTTCAGAAAGAATTTAAAAATCCTTTGCATGCGCAATAGGTTAGAGCACTAGTTCCTGCTGCCGGAACTCCTTTTCTTCATCACTATCGATTCCAAGAGCTTCATAAATATACCCAAAGGTAGAGAGTAACTCCGGTTTGCCGTTCACGATGGCAATATTATGCTCGAAGTGTGCACTCGGTTTGCCGTCCCGAGTTACAATGGTCCATCCGTCTTTAAGCTGACTTACCTGATGTGTTCCCATATTGATCATGGGTTCGATGGCAACGGTCATTCCTTCAATCAGCTTTTTACCGCGACCACGTCTACCGTAATTGGGCATTTCGGGATCTTCATGCAGTTTTTTACCAAGTCCATGACCTACCAATTCACGAACCACACCATATCCGAAGGATTCACAATATTGTTGAATGGCATATCCTACATCACCCACTCGTTTACCAACTCTTAATTCACGTATCCCAATATATAGCGATTCTTTAGTCACCTGAAGCAGTTTCTTAACTTCTGCGTCTACTTCGCCTACCTCAAAGGTATAAGCATGATCTCCATAGAATTCGTTTTTTACAGCTCCGCAATCGATCGCAACGATATCTCCTTCTTCCAAAGGTTTATCGGTGGGAAGACCATGAACCACGGCTTCATTCACACTGGTGAGCAATGTGGACGGACAGCCGTACAGTCCTAAGAAACCGGGAACAGCACCTTGATCCCGGATGAACTCTTCAGCAATCTTATCCAGATAATTCGTGGTGACCCCTGGCTTCACTTCGGTTGCAAGCATACCTAAGGTTCGGGAAACCACCAGGGCACTTTCCCGCATCAATTCTATTTCTTCTAAGGTCTTTGGTATAATCATATGCTATTAAAAGCCAAACCAGCTCTTTTTGCGCTTCGTAGGAGCCGACAAGGCATCATCGCCAATTAGTTTTTGGTAAATTTCTCCCCATCCCACGAGTCCGCCGATGTTTCTGTCATCGATAAAAATGTCGGCATTGATTTTTCTACTGTAACTGTCATCAAACTGTTCCTCAGGGAAACTTTTGTTTACCGCATAAAAGTGAATCCCGTTTTCTTCACAAAACGTTACGGCCTCATTTAATTCTCTGCCACTTCGATAGGTCCATAAGATCAACCGATGGCCATTTTCCTGCAGCTTCTTCATGGTCTCAAAAGCAAAAAGTTGGGGCTTTCCGATTCTGGGGTATTCGTCTTCTACGATGGTACCATCAAAATCCACTGCAATTGTTAGGTTTTCCTTCATCGTACATAAGTATAAACCGCAAAATTACGAAGAATTATCAGGTTAATGAAGATTATTCGGAATATGCATGAGCATACTCTTCACCTCTCAGAATCATAAGAAGATCCTGTTCCAATGTGCCAATGGGATATTCCACAATTCGGTTCATTTCACCATTTTCATCCATGAGCATAATGGTAGGCACATATTCGATCTCATATTCGTCCTCCCATTCAAAAGGTGTTTCCTTGTCATGATCCAGGGCGATGAGTTCCACGTTTTCTTCGGAAACATCCACGGCATCCAGAATTTTGAAGAGGGCAGGTACTTCCCGTTGACTGTCCTCACACCAGGTACCCATAAAAACCTTGATTTTTATATCATTTCTTCGCAATGCGATCGAATCGATTAAACTGCTATCAAGTGAGTGGGTCGCATAGTTTTCATCAAACCATTCTTTAAAGGGAGCACTGCTTATGCCTTCCCTGTTTATTTTACCCAACATCATTTCGCCTCCATCTTCTTCGTCGGGGACCAATTGATTCATTCCATCCGATTCGATGTCAAAAACCTGCTTTTGTGTTATTTCTTCTGAAGCGGTTTCTTCTTTCGCCTTGGACTTACATCCGGCGATGACAAGTACTAATAAAATAAGTGTAATTCTTTTCATAGGAAATATTAAATGAGTGCTTTTTGCGTCATGGCTTCTGGAACCGGAAGGTTCATGAGCTTTAAAATGGTGGGAGCAATATCTCCCAGCACGCCGTTATTGATAAACTTTATGTCTTTATCCACTAAAATCAGTGGAACAGGGTTTGTAGTGTGCGCTGTATTTGGTGTTCCATCGGGATTTAGCATGGTTTCACTGTTGCCATGATCGGCAATGATCAGGGTCGCATAATTGTGCTCCAGTGCTGCTGTCACTATTTCCTGGGTGCATCCATCCACAGTCTCACAGGCTTTCATAGCAGCTTGCATGTCCCCAGTATGGCCTACCATATCCGGATTGGCAAAATTTAAACAAATAAAGTCTGCCGATTCCTGTTCGATTTCCGGAATGATCTTATCACGAATTTCATAAGCACTCATTTCGGGCTTCAGGTCGTAAGTGGCCACCTTCGGTGAAGGACACAAGATCCTTGATTCACCTTCGAAGGGTTCTTCCTGACCGCCGTTAAAGAAGAAAGTGACATGCGGGTATTTTTCAGTTTCAGCAATTCGAATTTGCTTCTTTCCATGATTGGCCAGAACTTCCCCGAGCGTGTCTTTAATATTTTCTTTATCGTACACTACATGGATATTCTCGAAAGTATCGTCATAATTAGTGAGTGTCACATAATGTAGCGGCAGCTTTTCCATTTGGTGATCGCCGAAATCCTGTTGTGACAAGGCCATGGTTAATTGTCGGCCGCGATCCGTTCTGAAATTATAGAAAATGATAACATCCCCGGCTTCAATCGTACCCACGGGTTGACCATTTTCAGTCATTACTATGGGTTCAATGAATTCGTCGGTGATACCTTTATCATAACTCTCCTGAATGCTAGCCAGCGAATCTTGTGAACTTTCTCCAACCCCATGCACTAATAGATCATATGCTTTTTTCACGCGTTCCCATCGTTTGTCCCGATCCATTGCATAGTAACGCCCAATCACTGAAGCCAGTTTGCCATTGGTTTTTGAAAGATGTTCTTCGATTTCCGCAACAAAACCCACCCCGGATTTCGGATCGACATCCCTTCCGTCAGTAAATGCATGTACATAGACTTTATCGAGCCCGCTGCCATGTGCCGCATCGAGCAATCCTTTCAGGTGATTGATATGGGAATGTACTCCACCATCCGATAAGAGCCCAAGGAAGTGAACTTTCTTGTTATTTTTTTTTGCAAAATCAAAAGCATCCAGAAGGACTTTTTCTTCCTTTAATGTGCCATTTTGCACTGCGAGATTGATCTTGGCCAGGTCTTGGTATACGATTCTTCCTGCTCCCAGGTTCATATGTCCCACTTCACTGTTCCCCATTTGTCCGTCCGGCAGCCCAACATTCATACCGTGAGTTAATAGCTGGGCATTGGGATATTTATGGGGAAGAGAATCCATAAAAGGAGTGTTGCCTTTATAAACAGCGGATACATCCGGATTTTGGGTAATGCCCCATCCATCCAAAATCATAAGAAGAACTTTCTTTTCCATAATTTTAATTGAAATGCAAAGATAAAAACAAAATCCCGCCGTGCGGGATAATATGGATTAGAAAATGTGGGGTTTAGCCTCCGTACTTTCTGATAGCTTCCTTTATTTTTTCAATTCGGTTGTCCGGATCGGGATGTGTGCTTTGAAATTCTGGAACACGGTTAGGTCCCGCGGCCGCCTTTAGGATTTCCATCACGTCTAT
Source organism: Flavobacteriaceae bacterium (assembly GCA_009827225.1). GTDB lineage: Bacteria > Bacteroidota > Bacteroidia > Flavobacteriales > Flavobacteriaceae > Aureisphaera. The sequence continues at coordinate 11,915 of WUAI01000059.1, forward strand.
CATTTCATAGGGGTCGTATCCTGCGTCGATCATAAATTTAACGCCTAATTCATCGCTTTCCAATTCATCTCCACGTCCATTGGTGAGCAGGGTATTCTGGCCAATTCCGGCCACCAGGTCCCCGGCATTGGCACCTACATTGGCTCCTTGAGAAACGGTTTGCCAAAAATCGGTTTCAGCGATCCGCTCACTGGAATGTCTCCCCAATACATGCCCTATCTCATGGCCCAGAACTCCAGCCAGTTGGTCTTCATTCTCCAATTTATTGAAGAGGGCATAGGTGATAAAAATCTGTCCGCCCGGTAAGGCAAAAGCGTTTACGGTGTTTGGATCTGCCAGAAGGTGGAAGTCATATTTATAAGGGCTTTCAATGGCGACACTGTTCACTACCAGACGCTTACCCACCTGGTCTACGAACAATTGCATATTCTCGTCCTGGTATAATCCGCCATGTTGCTGAGCCATCCTTGGAGCACTATTTACGCCTAACGCGATCTCTTCCTGCGGATCCAGCGCTATTGCCTGTTCTCTGCCCGTATATGGATTGATCTCTGTATTTGAACATTTTTTATAAAATGCAAAGGCGACAATCAGTAAACCTATAATGATCCTTATTTTCCAGCTTCCTCTCATTATAATTCCTTTTAGATGCTTAAATTTACGAAAGTAATTGTGGGTTGATATCTAAAATGTTGTGTTTTCGATATTTAGATATGAAAGCATCGGTGAAATACTCACCGCCCTTCACTTTTTCTTCTAATAATATACTCTTCAGATCGAGTAAGAGGTATTCTTTTAGCATCGGAATAGAGACCGGAGCATAACTTAAATGCCAGGGTTCGTATTTGAAACCTTTTCGATTGGCATTGTCCGTATACACTTCATAAAAACCAAAAGACTCCGAATGCTCATCTAACCATTCTTTCATCTTACAGAAGGGTCCTTTGCCATGGTAATTTTCCGCCACCAAAACATTTGCGGGCCTGGGTGCATTGGCATCAATCAAATCAAGGTCTGTACCCCAATGGTGTCGGGAAGTACCCGGAATAGTGGAATATTCAATGATTTTTTCAATGGCCTGAGAGGGATTCAATCCCTGACCTGTAAACCGGGTGTATTTATTTTCAAAGATCTCTTTCTGTCTTTCAAAACTTCGATAGGCGGAGACTACTTCAATCTGTATGTTATGTTTCTCGGCTGCTAGTTTCATTTTTGAAAGGGCTTCTGCCGCGTCTATGTGCATGGTGGAAGTATAAGAATCACCCATAATATCAGGGTTTCCCTTACCAATAAGCTGATCTCTGGAAAATTGATTCTGGAAGGGAATCCTTGAAAACGTTGGTGGAACCATAACGCCCAGACCAGTGAGTGCCGTTAAGTTTAAAAAATGTTTTCTGTTCATTCGTTACCT
>WUAI01000060.1 GCA_009827225.1 Flavobacteriaceae bacterium
CTTCCGATCTCATGGATCGGATTACACTCAGACAAGCATTCCGTGCATTCAGTTTTGGTGAACGCTTCTTTGCAAAGTAGTGATGGTAAAATAGTGGGTAATGCAAAAACCCAGTATACCGGTAATAGAGCACTTTCTATGAGAAAAACTATGGCTGGCCTTTCTACAATTGATGGAGGTAAGGTTCTAGCAAATCGATTTCATGATGTTCAGGTGGGAAATTTACAAATGCAGCAATTGGAGAATCCGTACAAGCCCCTAAAAGTCGACTTTGACTTTGAGGCGACTAATTGCCTGGAAGAAATCAATGGCATGATGTACTTGTCGCCATTATCCTTTTTATCCTTGGAAGAAAATCCATTCAAATTGGAGGACCGTATCTATCCAATCGATTACCGATTTATCACCAAAGATCGTTATATCTTGAATTTTGATATTCCGGAAGGTTATAAGGTAGAGAGTTTACCCCAGGGGGCGAATGGTAATGTAGGGGAAAATGCGATGGTATTCCGATATCTCGTTTCGGAAAACAACAATAAAATTCAATTAATGGTAGACTTCTCGATCAATCAATATTTTGTTTCTCCCGAGAATTATCAAGAAATAAAGCAATTTTACGATTTTATTCTAGAGAAGCAACGAGAGCAGATTGTATTTACCAAGGTTTAATAAGAGCACTCTTATTTTATCCGAACGGAAGAAAGCAAGTTCTTCTTCAAAAAAATTACAAGGATAATCCCTTATGAAGTTACCGTTTGTAAAAGTTGTTAATACAGCACCTTTTGCCTGAGCCCGAAAGGATAATAGAACGGCTTAAAAATTTGGACCTTTTACACTTTTTAAAAAATGTCAGATCGTATTATCAAAGAGCAAGAAAATCCAGTAGCTTTATATTCTAGTTGCTACTGGACTTCAATTATTTAGTATCAAAATTTAAACCGTGACCTTGTTTACTACACTGCCAGCACCAATTTAGACCATTACCTAATTGCTACACCATATTGAATTTTGATAAATCTAAGTCAATCTGCTTCGATTTTGCAATCCATATGACATCTGCTTCGATTCCTTTATGAATTGAAACACCATCAAAATAATTAGAGTTGAACTCGGGAGTATTCCTAAAAACATTTGTTGAGTTTAGTTTTCTTTCATTACTAATAATCAACAATTCAAAAAACTCAAACTCATCCCATCCCCATTCAACACTTCGGAGAATACTCATTCTGTCAGAATTGTTTAGTTCAATAATGAACTCATACTCATCTTTATCTTTATACAAAATCTCCATGCCCTCAGGAATTATTAGCTTAAAATTTGGCCTTGAAAGAGCTAAGTATCCTTTTAATCCATTTCTCTCGAAATTAAATAATGAAATCAATTTAAAAAAAGTCTCCCTCAGCCTTTCATATTTGATTGAAATTAAATTTGAAGAATGATATTTGATTTCCATATTAAAGCTTTAATAAAGATCTTTGTTTAGTGCTTCCAAATTTCCTGCCATTAACATTGTATCTAAATGTGTAATGTAGAGACATTATGTTTGTTTTATGCATTCTTCCGTAATCAAGTCGAAACACGTTTCCTCCAATTTTTCCTTGTTTTATTGAAATAAATGTCCCAGCTCCTCGACCTGCATTAGGATTAGCATATAATGCTTGAATTTGATAGTTGCTAAAGTTTAAACCTTTTTTTCCAAAAAGTCCATAACCAGAATTTAATCCAAATGGATTTTTTACAGCAATTCCGCCCAATAAACTAATAGCAGTTTCATTGCCTGCCATTGTAAAATTTGCTCCAGCAGAGTAATAATTCCCTTCCAAAGCAGAGTCTACAGCCCGCTTAACGTTGATAACTGGGCTAAATATACCTCCAAGTAATTCACCTCCGAGTTGTCGATACTGATCAATTCCTCCCTTTATATCTCCAGATAAAATAGCAGCATTTGCAGACAAACTCTGATCCATCTTGTTAATTGTTCCGTTTACGGTATTTGACGGCAAGTTTAAAATTCCATCAATAGTAATTTCATTACCGGCCCAAGTACCCATAACAAACTCGGTAGCCGGATTTACATCAGAGTATTGTCCTCCTATTGTGTAATCAGAATTAGCGATTTCTTTTCTTTTAGCTGCAAACCATTTCTTGTATTTATTAGGAGGATCATTTTCTCCTTTAGGATTACTCCCACCACCTAATGGAGCTCCTGAAGATTGATGTCCTCCAAATCCGACAGCACTTGCGTCCCCAGTTTCCATAAAATGTTGGTAAGATAAAGGGACTTGCCCAGTAGCATCGGCCCCAGAAGGATCAGCCCAATAAATAGGATTGTTATCAAACGCCACCGAGGTTCCTTGTGTGTAATGCGTAACAGGATCAATCCCGTTAAACCGTGCAATAGCAGGGTCGTAACTACGCAAATCCATCTCATAAAGATCAATACCAAGATCTTCGTTGAATTGAACTCCATTGTATTTCCACTGCTGTGCGAGGCTATTTCCTCCGAGAATTGTGTTATTATACCCCATTTGTTTGAGCCCGAAGGGATAATAGTTACTCTCCTCGATAATTTCGGAAGTAGGGTTGATACTTCCATTTTTATCACCATCACTAAACGACAGCCTTATATTTCCCAAGTGATCGGTGTATTGATATACATAGTGGAACTCCGTTTGTGTGGTTTCACCCCCTTTGGATTCTTTGACTGAATCATTAGTTCCAGCCACTTTTTGCACATATCCTTCGGGATGATAGAAGAATTGCAACTCATCATCTAGATACATATAGTTTCCTGCGAACTCAGTTATATGTGAAGTGGAATTTTGAGTCACTGTTTTGGCTAATTTGGTTCCGGTGGCATCATAAATGTACGAAATTGTTCCGGAGTTGGTTCCGCTTACAGTGATAAGTTCGGGTAAGTTTAAATGGTTGTAGTCGATCTGAGTGATGTCCTTGTTTAGATCGCTTACCATGTTTCCATTGGCGTCATAGGAATAATCATCAGAGGTATTACTACCGTCCTTAAATCCTAAGTCGTGATATGGGGAAGTACTACTTTTATCGGTTACTTTAGTGAGCTGATTTCCTCCATTGTCGTAGAAATAATCCAAATCATCCCACTCATTGTAAGCTCCGTTATTTTGGTCTGTTCCAAAACGTTTCAAGGAGGTAATATTTCCGTTGAGATCGTAGGAAATATTATTCACATTAAAAGTATTGGTAAGTGACATGGTATTGAGATTCACTCCTTGATAACTGGTGGCTGTTTCTATTCTGTTTAAATTATCATAGGTGTAGTTATACCCTCTTACATCATCATCGTCATTATCTGTCTTCCAAAGGGTTTGCGCGATGTTACCGTTGTACAGGGGTGTGCCGTTACTATTTCCCTCTACCTCTTTGTAATTGATTCTAAAATTAAATAGTTTGATATCGGGTCCTAAGGTAATGGTAGACCCAACATCATTGATGTCGGTAAGCCATCCACGAACGTTATATGTAAGATCCACTTTTTGAAGGATCTTGTCGATTTGACTACCAAAAAGACCAAAGTCTTCCAACTCCCCATATCCGGTATAAATGGACGCTTTCCCGATGAGTGCATCCCCAGAGGTATCCGTTACATTCGTCGGGCCAAATACTAAGTTATTTTTCTTAAATACAATACTGGTTCCTATTCGCTCTACGGAAAAAGAATCTCCCGTGACATAGGTTTCTAAAGATGTTTGTATGACTCCATTTACTAGAAAGGAAATGGTAGCATCATTTTTATTGTAAATCGCAAACTCATAATCTTCCCAGCCATTGAGTAGTGCATTGGCCTTTTGCAAGCCTACTCTAACAAATTTGTCTTCCTGTAAAATGGTATAAGCAACCCCACCGTCGTTTACAATTTGTCCTTTGGTTTTAACCCCAGAGGTCCATCCAAAACCACCTGTGGTTCTTGAAATGGTTCCATCGAAGGATACATCTGCCTCTTCGATATCAGTAAAGCCATCGATAAAGGTCTCTCCTCCCACATTCTTTCGTATCAACTGACCGAGCCCATCATAGCGATTCTCCACGATGAGTTCCACCGATTCGTTGGATACCTGTTGTTCGTGCGTAAGAAGTCTACCTTGATGATCATAGGTAAAATAGTCATGTGTGATAATGGTATTGTCAGGAATAAAATCTTTGGTGTGAGTGGTTAGGGTCTCTAGAGGCTTTCCGGTAAAGTCAAGCAGGCTCTCCAAGCGATCTGTAGTTCCTAGAAATGGGATTTCACTGTCCAGGTAAATGATTCTGGCTTTGTCGTCATAACCGCTTGCGGTAGTATTCCAATGTTGTGAGCTAGGCAAGCCCGTTAACACACGCACTTTCGAGACAGTGGGTAACCCTTTAGTGTTTGTTGTTAAAGGTACGGAATATGCATTTTGCGCAGGGAGGGCACTTAGTCCTCCCAGGTCCACATAGCTATCGTAATAACTAATGGTATGCACCTCCAAATTGGAATCGTTAGGGAATGCTTGATTGGAATAGTAGACTGTCGAGCCTCCAATGGTGGAAGGTGTTGTAGCCGTCTGGTTTTCATATAAGGGAACCCCAGAGGCGGCCATCCCGCTTTGTACTTGAGCCTTGGTATAGTTTCTAAGGATTCCGGTGTATGCCACACGACCCAAAACGTCATATTTGGTAAACATCCAATCGTTGGATTGTGCCATCTTTGGATCTTGAGTGAGAATAGGGCGGTCCAACACATCATAGACGATTTCTTCCCATCCGGTTCGCCCAGGAATCCATTTGTGGGTTATGCGTGCTCTGTGATCGTATTTATATTGGTAACAGAGTTTTTCCAAGACATCCTGTTTGATATTATTATTCACATCCAAAATGGTATTAGATCCTTTAGGGGATAAGACATAAGTTAAATTCCCATCGTCATCGAAAACATAATAAGTATCGTGAGCGGTGCCATTGTTAAAGGTGCGTTTTAAAATCATCTGACCTTTTTTGTTGGTGTATTCCTCGGTGGTTTTGTCATTCCCATCGGCGCTGGTCCAATTCTCATTTTTGGTCACATTTTTATATAGCTCATCGGTTGCGTATACTCCATTGTAATTCAAGGAAGGATCACTATAGTCTGTTCCAAAAATTACATTGAAGTGAATTACGGCATCGGTTGCTGTGTTGGTGAGATATTCAAACTTGATGGTATGATCGGTGTCCACACCTTCCTCCACTCTCCATTCCATCCCAGGTGCTCCCTGCTCCAACACTCGGTTTAAAGGAGAAGCCTCATAGTGGATGTTACTATAGGGGTTGTCCCAACCATCAGGATACAAACCACCCCCTTGATGAAAGTCTTTGGGAAACTTGGTCTTGTAATATGCTATGAGCTCCTCTACGATGGTGCCAGTTGCGGGAACATAAAAGTTTCCACCTCCAGCAGCAGTAGGTAGTTGCAGATAGTCTTTGGGTTTTCTTCCAATTTCATCGTAGAGTATTGGAATGACCAAGTCTTCACGATCTGCGCCAGCCCGCTCATTAATGGTTTGCGTGCCTCGTCCCAGGCCGTCGAAATAGGAGATCACCTCTAGTTTGTCATCAGCATAGATACCACTTTGTATTTCACTCCAGGAGTATGGATTTTGATAGGTTGTGGCCTTGGTATAGTTCTTATCAGTACTTTGTCCTTTAGCCAAGAAAGGAAAAGTAAAAGTTATCAGTAGTGTATATATATACTTTTTCATCTTGGTAGGATTTAATTGTTATTGTAGTTATATGCGGAACTGGAGAGCACTTTGCCATCGGCATCCGTGACGTATTCCAGCCTGTTTTCATCGTCGTAATAATAATAGGTGGTATATCCCCTGGGATCGGTCATAGATTCCAATTGCATCTGATCATTATAGATATAGGAGGTCACCATGGCTTCGCTCATGGTAGGATCTATGCGAAGATTATTCAGGGCAGTAAATAGATCGGGAACGGGCCCCTGGCCGAGTGAAGCATTTTTGATGTTTGAAATTAAGTTTGGATCAATATTACCATAAACCGCATTTTCAATTTTGGCCACCGGGAGTCTTCCCTCATAGGCCCAGATATAACAGGAAGAAGTGCCGCTTTCCTTGGCCATTTCCACTGGGTTGAAATCATCGTCATAATCAAGGAAATTTACTCTGTCCTCGGGAGTGTCCGATCTTCGAGAGGCTTGAATTTTCTCGGGAACGATTCTTGTCTGGAAGTTTTTGGTCAATGACTGATACTTGGTAATTTGAGTACTTAGTAGTACATCGTTATTGCCAGTAACTCGCTCGTAGGTCCGAACCTCTAGTGGCGATGCCAGTCTATTGGCTGTTACTAACCCATCGATGGCGGTGTCCCCTAAGTTGTCCAAATCCTGAGGATATTCATATTTGGTAACCAAAGTCTTATTCGACTCACTGGTAGAGGTAATGGTTTCGTCCAATAGATAGTTGATATCTGTTGCAACGTATTTTGAACTATTGGAAGTGGTGATATTGTTACCATTGAGTGTCTGGGTGCTAAAATGATCCTCTTGCAATCGTTGTTGGGATCGATAGGTTATTAATACTGGCTGGATCCTAGCGTACCGTTCGTTGTTCAGACAGTCCGTATTCGGTCTTTCTACACCCGTTGCGGTGGGTATTCCTTCTAAGTAACATGCTTTCACCTCTGTACCATTTCCTGTTGGGGTAATTTGCACATAGTCCATTCCTCGTTCTGGTGCGTCTTTAATGGCAAATCCGTAGTAGGATATATCTTCCAGGTAATCATTGTCATCATACACATGGGTGCTTTCTGAGAGCACCGTATCGCTTGCATCATAAATGATTTCTTTAAAAATCTGACCCTTACTTTGATTGCCATAATAATGGGTAGAAAAAGGAGCTTCCCCGTCTATGGCAACACCCATTGGGTCCTGAAATTGATCTAGATTATAAAACTGGTATTGGGTCTTACCATGTTGGGATAATCCAGAAATTGGTTCAATGATTCTCTCAATTACTTTACCATAGGTGATATAGGGTTGATCACTTAATGCGGGTTTGGATATTCTATGGTAGTCCCCACCTTGTGTAATATTCAAATTCTCCACATACATTTTGGGAACAGCATATTCCATTATCGGTGCCAGATTATTATCCGCCAATTGATCGAAGTATTCATATTGCTTAATTGTCGCTATGGTATTTGCATCGGTATAAGAGGAAATTTCTTTTACCCTAAAGCCATTTGGGGAATCACCCGTGTTTAGATGAGTTTCATAGTCAAATTTTGTATGTCCTCCTGTGGGGTAGTGCACCTCGGTGAGTATCCCAATTTTGGCATTGTCTTCATCAAAACTTCTGTCACCTCCACCTGGGCTGGGATATGTGGATTGATTGGCAGAGGAAGGAGCCGGATAGAAGTCTTGATTACATGAGCCATTATTAAAAAAACCAAATTCATCTTGTGCCAGGCAGGTTCTGGCTGGCATTCCATCCGGATTGTGATAGACAAATGAATATTCTTTCTCAAAATCGTAGGTTGGACTGCCATCAAAACCCTTCCCAGCGATTTTAATTTTGTCTAGTTTTAGTCGGACATCTTCGGGTTTGAATCCTGGGGTTACATCTCCAAATAATGAATGAGTAAACTTAAAATGGTTCATGGTAGAACCATCCAAAGGACTTTTTATGGTGATGGATTCTATTTTAGAGTCATTAAAAAAATCATCCCTGGGTCCCAAGTCGATATCGATCACCACTTTGTTATTGTGTTTGACAGAGGTAAGAATTTGGCTGGTGTACTCATAGGTGCTACCTACGAGTTTTTCAGTAACCGACCAAGGTCCATTTAACTGGGTGGGGCCTACATCGACGGTTCTACTTACCATAGTGGCGATAGGATCGTTCCAAAAATCGAATTCTTGATATTCAAATTCGTAGGTGTCCTTTTGGTTGGCGGATACTATCTTGGTAAGTGCCCATGAAGAATTATAGGTCATTTGAAGCGGACCTATCCCGATTCCCCAAGGACTTCCTGTAATATCTAGTCCGTTGTAGGTATAGGTTTTTTCTATTCCCTCTCCGTTTCCTCCTATTTGACCAAAAGTATATGTATTGCCCTTGTCATCTGTGATCTCCCAGGAAGTAATTAACAATGAGTTCCCATTAGAACTGGTGCTATAATTGGCCACTAATCTTGGGTTATGGAGTGTTTTAGGTTCAACAACAATAGAACTGCCATTGTCCACCAAATCCATGATAATACGATCGGATATTCCCATCACATTGAGTGAATAAGTGTCCATGGTCACATCAAAATGATTGTGCTGTAGCTTATCCAAAAAATCAAAATAAACTTCTGCTTCTGTTTGGTCAACAAAAGTGTTGGCCGCTCCTGGAGTACAATTATCATTAACCTGTTTGTCTTTATATTTTAATAAGTCAGTTCTCAAGGTTGAGCTAGATAAAAGGGAATTATACCCCGATGGGCTAGAAATGATGCTGTCAAACTGATCTGAGAGTCCGTTGGTGTTTAATGTAATCCTACCACCGAGGTTGAGATTCCAACCCATACCCATGGCATTGGCTATTTCGGCTACCTTGCGGGCATTCATATCATAGCTTAGAGAAATAGGTAAATCGAATTCCAGCCCTTTATAAGTGTACAGTGGTACTGAGATATTGGGCTCTCCTGATCTTAAATTAACTGGGATATCACCATAGGCTCCAAAGGCCTGGGATTCTGGGGTGTTGGGTGTTGAGACCATTTTCTTTAATTCCGAATCAGGATTAAAAGATTCTTGTCCATAGCTGCTTAGAGTTAGGCATACTGCCGTGGTAAGTACGAGTAAATACTTCATTTTAGTTTCGAATTAAATGATACATAGAGAAAAGACATTGGGGAGAAAGGAGTCTTAAATACTCCATGAGCTTGTGTTTTCTCGTTATACTATTAAAGTTTAATCCATTTTAAAATCTTACCCAGAATTCTAAATTTTTTGCTCCTCCCTATTGGATTCAATCATAATTTTTTCAATTCAAACCTATTTGGTACGATCATGTCATTTATCAATACAGTGAAGTTTCAAGATTCAAGGGTGGACCATTTATTTAACTTAGAAGATTGCTCCCCTCATAAAACAATTTTCTATGAGTGGAGTTCAAAATCACCCCCAGATCGTCGCCTTGTTAAACGGAGACCGAGAAATTATTAGAATGCTTTACAAAGTCCTACTTCCAAAATTAATTGGATACGTCCGGTCCAATCAAGGCACGGAAGAAGATGCGGAAGAAGTTTTTCATCAGGCTTTGAGTCAAATATTGTTTCGAGCCAGAAATAAAGGTGTTCCTCTAAAAAGTAACTTAGAGGTTTACCTTTTCATGGCATGCCGAAATCTATGGCTTCAGGAGTTGACAAGGCGAAGCAAACTTATACGAAATGAATTTCTTCAAACAAAAAGAGATGATAATGGAGTAGGGGTAAAAGAGAAAGAAATTCTTGAATCTATGTGGGTTCAATTCGAAGAGAAACTCATTAATCTGCCGGGAAGTTGTAATTGTTTACTCAGAGACTATTTCAATGAAATGAGCTATTCAGAGATTGTCGATAAATATGGATATGCAAATAAGAACACTGCGTTTCAGCAAATTTTTAAATGCAAGAAAAAGTTAAAAGAATTGATTTATGCCGATTCCAAATTTAACTTTTGAAATAAATCATGGTCCCATTAGTCGAATCAATTATGATAGTTAAAGGTGAAATCAAACGAGCGGATTTTTGTGTAATACATTTTCTTAATTTGAAATTCGATTTATTTTCAAAGTTTCTATCGTGATTCAATGTTAACAGTAGTGGTTTATTTTTCAAGCCACTTTTTGAAATCTGATACTTTTAAGCGACTCACTATTGGTTTATCTTTTGTTTTCACTTTTAAATTAAGAACTATTTTGCGGTTAAAATAGGGTTCATAAGATTCTACAGCTTTTTTATTAATTAGTAATTGACGGTTTATTCTATAGAATTCGTCGGGCAGCGTAACCGATTCTATGTATTCTAATTTTTTAAAAATCGGGTGTTTCCGATTTTGAAATGTATGAAGGTAGGTTACATCATTTTCGACGCTAAAGTAAGCTGTATCTTCTAATCTTACGACGATTGTTCGTTCCTTAAATTGACACAAGAAATGCTTTTGGATCGAAGCTTTCTCTTGACCCAGGGCAATTGGCACTTCCATTTTTAAATTTCGACGTAATTTTTGGTATTTTGATAACGCCTTATGTATTTCTTCATTTCTAAATGGCTTCAGTATATAATCAATTCCGTTGTTTTTTATTGCCTTTAACGCATACTCATCAAATGCCGTGCAGAAAATCACAGGTGTATTGATATCTAAATGGTTAAAAATCTCAAAACTTAGACCATCTGCCAATTGAATGTCAAAAAATAAAAGATGTAAATTCTGTTGATGTTTCACCAAATAGTCTACTGCGTCAATGATACTTTCTACAATTTCCACGACAAGAAAATCACTATTTTGTTCAATAACTTCTTTTAATAGTGCTGCTGTGTGGGGTTCGTCTTCAACTATTAATACGTTCATATAGGGTTAATTAATTTTAATTGTACATTAAAAAATTTATTGGTTTGAGAAATAATAACACCTTCTTTTACACCCAAAAGTTGATACCTTCTTCTTAAAAGGGTTAATCCCATGCCTGTTGTAGTTTGAGGAGTTAATCGCTCTTGTAAATTATTCTTCACCTCTATAAGTCCAACCTCATTACTTTTAATCGTTATGATCAAAGGTTGTTTTGAAGACATACTATTATGCTTGAAACAATTCTCAACTACACCCTGAAGTGCAAAAATTGGTAGCCTATATGAATCATATTTTCTATCAATTTCGGATATATCAAAAATAATTGCTTCTTCGTTTCTTCTTTTCATTAATAGGAGGTATGATTTTAAAAACGATAGTTCTTCGGATAAAGTGAGCGTGCTACTTTTATTATGTTGTAAGGTGCTCCTATAAAAATTGGACAGATTTAAAACGAACTCAGCGGCGTCATTGTTTTTTAGTAAAGATCGAAGTGTGTTGAGGCTATTAAAAAGAAAATGGGGGTCCATTTGATTTCGTAGAATCTGAAGTTGGGCTTTGTAATTTTCTTTCGAAATTTGCTCTTTTTCAACCTTCAATGATTCTATTCTTTTTTGAGATTTTAGGCCATGTTGAATAGTTAGAAAAATTAAAACTAGGAACACGATTCTAATAATTTGTTTAGCTTCTATGTCTGCTTCTGTTATTATGCCAATTCCAAAAGAAATCCATGTTAACAATAATAGAAATAGTGACATACTTCCTAATATGAAGAGAAATTGCCGATGGTATGGTTTGAAATTCCAAGAGTAGTATAACACCCACCATATAGAATAAAGAACTAAGGAAGTGAAAGCCCATTCCAAGGGGAATGGAATATTTTGAATTGTATTTTCTTCAGCGAGAAAGAAGCCGAGTCCGGGAAGAGAAATCGCTAGTAATAATGGTAATATTTGGGCAATTTTAAGTTTCACACTATCATTCCGTCCTTTAATTCAATTATTCGATCACAATTGGAGGCAAATTCCTCATCATGTGTAACCGCGATTATTGTTTGCCCACGTTCTTTTGAAAATTTTCGAAACAGGCTAAAAATATTTTGGGCATTTTTACTATCCAAATTTCCAGTTGGTTCATCACCCATAACTATGGCCGGAGAATTTATCAATGCCCGGGCTATTGCAACCCGTTGTTGTTGACCACCAGAAATTTTGGAAGCTTTTTTATGTTCTTGCCCCTTGATATCCAATAATTCGATAAGTTCCATTGCATCATGTTGAATTTCTTTTTTGCTTTTTTTCTTCAATTTTAATGCTGGGAGCATAATGTTATCTAAAACTGTAAACTCCGTTAAAAGATAGTGGAATTGAAATACAAAACCTATATGTTCATTTCTAAATCGCGCTAAGTTTCTTTTACTTTGACCTGTAATTTGCGTGCCATTTATAGTGATATTACCGGTGTAACTGGTAT
>WUAI01000007.1 GCA_009827225.1 Flavobacteriaceae bacterium
CCAGAATAGATCCGCGGCTGCAATTACAATCCCTATGTGCTTCGCACTGGATTACTTCATGATCCAGAATAGATCCGCGCCTGCAATTACAATCCCTATGTGCTTCACACTGGATTACCTCGTGATCCAGAATAGATCCGCGGCTGCAATTACAATCCCTATGTGCTTCACACATTCGTATTTATATTTCAACACTTACGAAAACGAGTTTTCTACGTGCCGAAATATAAATCCCGATGCCATGGGCATCGGGATTGTGAGTGATGTGGGTCATACTGGATTCGAACCAGTGACTTCTACCCTGTCAAGGTAACACTCTGAACCAACTGAGTTAATGACCCGTTTCATTGCCAAAAATAGCAAAACTCTCGTTAAAATAAGGCCTGCTTGAAAAACCAAACACTCAAAATTGCGTAACTTCGATCCTAAAAGTGCGCGGTTTAAATGCAGCCGACAAAAACAAATCACGCATAACAAAATATCCAAAAGGAAATGAAACCGAAAAAGAAACCCGATCTGGTCGTATTCAATGAAGAATCGGAGCAGTACGACGCCTCTTTGAAACCCTATCCAACGAATCTAGGGGCTCCCGCGATAGTGACCAATGACACTACGGCGTGGAAGAACACCAGTATCGATAAAGTAAACAAACAGGTCAAAGCGCGTTACGAAGAGCTGCGGAAAGAACTTGATGATCTGCTGGAGTCCTTTGAATATAATAAGCTGGTTTACAGTGCAAAGTTCAGTTTTGAACCCCTTGTGGGGCATACTTATCATTTATACAAGGATGATTCCGAACAAACTTTTTTATCCATCATTGCACCCCATGAATGCGGTTTTGACCATTTGGGAAGTTTTCGTCTCAATGCAGACCGCATATGGATGATGGTTGAAAACGAATAACTGATAACTATTCATTATAAGGAATCTGCTCTAGGGCAGATTTTTTTGTGTAAAAACCTTAAAAAATAGTTAAACTATTAAAATATGATAGTATTACTATTATATTTGCGCAGATTATTATGAAAAGGTTACCCATTTATATCGTCATCGACTCAGAATTGTACCTGAAAGATCCCAATACTTCCGATCTCGGGAAGCGTATTGTATGTGAAGGTATCAATATGATCAACGATCTTGGTTTTGAGGCATTCACCTTCAAAAAGCTAGGTGCTCAAATCGGCTCCAACGAAAGTTCCATTTACCGGTACTTTGAGAATAAGCACATGCTTCTCGTGTACCTGTTATGCTGGTACTGGAGCTGGGTAGAGTATCGACTAGTGTTTGCCACCCAGAATATTTCTCAACCTCTGGATAAACTAAAAATTGCACTACAACTTCTCACCGAACGAATCGACATTGACCAGGCGGTTTCGTTCATTGACGAAAAGCAATTGGAACGCCTGATCATCTCCGAATCTTCCAAGGCCTACCACACCAAGGAAATCGATGAGGAAAATGAAAAAGGCTATTTCAAAGTGTACAAGCGTGTTGTGCAACGCGTAAGCGAAATGGTATTATTGGTGAATCCCAACTATCCCTATTCACACATGCTGGTGTCTACGGTAATTGAAGGAGCTCATCAACAGCGATTTTTTCAAAGACATCTACCTTCCCTAACCGATAAAGACTCCAAAGGAGATAGTATTGTAAAATTTTACACGGATATCGTGTTGAAAACGATTGGAAACTGAAAACATTTATTCGTGAAAATTCATTCAAAAAAACTAATTGAATATGCAACAACAGTTGACACCTTGGAGAAGATTCATCGGGCTGCTCCAGCTTGACAGAAAAGATATTAAACAAATTTTTTACTATGCCGTATTTGCCGGTCTGGTGGCACTCACCCTGCCGTTGGGAATTCAGGCGATTATCAACCTCATACAGGGAGCACAGGTTTCAACTTCCTGGATCATTTTGGTAATTCTGGTGACCCTGGGAGTAGGTTTCCAGGGGGTGCTTCAGTTAATGCAATTCCGGATTCTGGAGAATATTCAACAGAAAATTTTCACCCGTGCATCGTTTGAATTTGCCTATCGCTTTCCGAAGATAAAAATGAGCGAACTACGCAATTTTTATCCACCAGAGTTGGCCAATAGGTTCTTCGATACTCTTGCAGTACAAAAAGGACTTTCTAAAATTTTGATAGACTTCCCGGCAGCCATCTTGCAAATTGTGCTCGGCCTGCTCTTGCTGTCGTTTTATCATCCATTCTTTATTTTCTATGGAATTCTACTTATCCTTTTGATATATGTAGTGTTTAAGTTCACTGCGGCCAAAGGCCTTCGAACCAGTTTGGAAGAGTCCAGGAATAAATATCGCGTGGCACACTGGATCCAGGAAGTGGCCAGATCCCTTATTGGCTTTAAGCTTTCCGGTAAAACACAGCTTGCCATGCAGAGGAACGACAAGTTAACTGCCGAATACCTTGAAGCAAGAGAGAACCATTTTAAGGTATTGCTTCTTCAATTCGGACAGATGATCGGATTTAAAATTCTGGTCACAGCAGGTTTACTGGTAATTGGTGGTTTACTAGTTCTAAATCAGCAGATGAATATCGGGCAGTTTGTTGCTGCGGAAATCATTATTCTTCTGATCATCAGTTCTGTTGAAAAGCTCATCACCGGGCTCGAGACCTTCTATGACGTCCTTACATCCCTTGAAAAAATTGGACAGATCACAGACAAGGATTTGGAAGCTCAGATAGGTGATAATCCTTTTGAGAATATCAATTCCCTAAGGATCGAATTAAAAGACATTTCTTACCAGAGTCCTGAAGGCAAAAGAATACTGGAAAATATCAATCTGGTCATTGAGAATAAAGAGAGAATTTTGCTTGATGGATCGTCAGGATCCGGAAAAACAACCCTCTTAAAAATGTTGTCGGGTCTTATCGAACCAACGGCAGGAGCCTTCTACGTGAACGATCAATCCATGAAGGGCATCATGCCAAATCGTTACAGAGAGAATATCGGGCAGGTTTTACCCGAAAAGCTACCATTTGAAGGTACCATCCTGGAGAACATTACTTATGGCAATGAGGAAATTTCCAATGACAAAATTCATGACGTTTTACACGCCGTAGGCCTCATGGACTTTATAAAAGAGCAGCCGAAAGGACTTAATACCATCGTCTACCCTGAAGGAAAACAAATACCCAATGGCGTCATTAAGAGACTGGTACTTGCCAGAGCGTTGATCAATGACCCAAAATTACTGTTGCTCAAAGATCCCCTCGAGTATTTTGAGGAGTTGGAGTGTGGAGAGCTTATCAATTATCTCACCTCTCCCGAGAGACCCTGGGCCCTGGTTGTAGTAAGTAGGAACCCTATGTGGAAAGACTACCTACAGAAAAGGTATGAATTGAAAAATGGAGTATTAAAATTAATGTCGGCATAACATGTTAAATATTTCGAAAACCAACGTAAATAAGCTAATCGACCTGGGCGTCTATAATTCGTTCCAGCGTGTTTATCATGTGCGTCATCATCGCTTTCTAAGTCGATTCTTAGGAATATTCGCCATAATGGGCATCATTATTTTATTCCTGCCCTGGACACAAAACGTATCCGGGAACGGTTATGTGACTACCCTTACACCCGATCAAAGACCCCAGAGCATACAGTCTCCTATTCCCGGTAAAATAGAGAAATGGTATGTGAAGGAAGGAGATTTTGTTAAAAAGGGGGACACCATATTATTCATTTCTGAAATTAAGAATGAATATCAGGACCCTAAATTATTGGAACGAACACTTCAGCAGAGAGATGCCAAAAGCCGATCTGCAGATTCATACAAAAGTAAAGTGCGTGCTTTGGAAGGACAATTGGGTGCCCTTCAGAGAGAACGCAGCTTAAAACTGAATCAGGCCAAAAACTATTTGACCCAATCGAAATTACAGGTGAAGAGCGACAGCATCGACCTGGAGGCGGCAAAGACTAACTATAAAATCGCGGAACTACAATTCAATCGATTCGAAACCCTATTAAACGAAGGGCTAAAGTCAAAAACCGAAGTCGAGCAAAAGCGTTTGAAATTGCAGGAGACCCAGGCAAAGCTTATTTCAGCAGAGAACAAATTACTCACCTCTCAAAACA
This sequence comes from Flavobacteriaceae bacterium, assembly GCA_009827225.1. Taxonomy (GTDB): domain Bacteria; phylum Bacteroidota; class Bacteroidia; order Flavobacteriales; family Flavobacteriaceae; genus Aureisphaera. The sequence goes on from WUAI01000007.1 coordinate 4,101, forward strand.
AGGTGATCAATGCGGACATTGAGATCAGCCGAATTTCTGCCGAATATGCCGACAAGATCGCAAAGGCGGAGAGTGACAAATTCACCGCGGCATCCAACCAGTTCGAAGCGGAAGTACAGGTCTCCAAATTGGAGAACCAGTCGGCGAATTATGAGATCCGTAATAGACTGTATTATATAACTGCTCCTCAAAATGGTTTCATCAATAAGGCATTGCGGTCCGGAATTGGGGAAACCATAAAAGAGGGAGAAGAGTTGGTAGGCATTATGCCATCCGACTATGATCTTGCGGTAGAAACCTATATAGATCCTTTGGACCTGCCTTTAATTCATTTGAATGAGGAAGTGAGGATTCAGTTTGAAGGTTGGCCAGTGATCTTTTTTAGCGGATGGCCGAATGCTTCCTATGGAACGTTTGGAGGACGAGTGGTTGCTATTGAAACCTTCATTAGTGATAATGGCAAATTTCGGGTTTTAATCGCTCCTGATGCTGCAGACAACTCCTGGCCGCAGAACATCCGGGTAGGGTCTGGTGCTTATACAATTGCTCTACTGGACGATGTCCCCATGTGGTATGAACTCTGGCGAAGACTTAATGGGTTCCCCCCAAATTACTATCAGCCGGAAAACGGTGAAAAATCTAAGGATTCCAAGTAATGAAGAAACTGATTTTTTACATCGCAATTATGCTCACTTTCGGTTACAGCATTGAGTTCTATGCGCAGGACTCAAGTCCCCTCCTCGAAAGCTCCATGAGCCTGGAAGAGTTCCTGGCGCAAGTGAAAATGCATCATCCCCTGGCGAAGCAGGCGAATTTAAAGATTAGCGAGGGAGAAGCCAATCTATTGAAAGCAAGGGGTGCTTTCGATCCAAAAATAGACATCGATGCACAAAGAAAGGAGTTCAAGGACACCGAATATTATGATATTCTAAACTCCACCTTTAAGATTCCGACCTGGTTTGGTATTGATCTCAAAGCGAATTATGAAAACAACTCTGGTCAGTTTTTGAATCCGCAATTGAATGTACCGGACGACGGATTACTCAGTGCCGGTGTTTCGGTCTCGGTATTGGATGGTTTATTGATGAATGACCGTATGGCGAGCCTGAAACAAGCGAAGATCTACAGAAATCAGACGAAAGCTGAGCGTGATTTCCTGGTTAACGAACTCATCTTTAAGGCCAGTAATGCTTACTTTGAGTGGACCAAGGCCTTTCAGAATGCTGAAATTTATGGTCAGTATGTGACGAACGCCAGGGAACGTTTTGAGGGAGTAATACAGAGTGTTGAAGCCGGGGACAAAGCGGCAATCGACTCGGTGGAGGCAAAAATTAACTGGCAGAACCGGGTAATAGAATTAGAAAATGCACGAATTAAACTGAATGAAAGGCGACTGATGCTCAGCAATTATTTATGGCTTGAGAATGTACCTGTGGAACTGCAGGACAATATCGTCCCTCTACCGCCGATGAAAACCATTTTGGATACCGTATTTGAACTTCAGGCTGTCCGTGAGGAAAGCCAGTGGATCACCAGTCATCCAAAACTCCGGATCATGAATTTTAAGGTCGAAAATCAAATTGTGGATCGCCAGCTTAAACGAAACAGGTTGCTTCCTACATTGGAATTGGAATATAATTTTCTGACGGAAGATTTTGATCAATTAAGCACTTTCAATCAGAATAATTATAAAGCCGGTTTGCGATTTAAGATGCCTTTATTTCTTCGGAAGGAAAGAGGTGCGTTGAAACTTTCAAATTATAAGCTACAGAACGCCGAATGGGACCGTGACCTCATGGAACAATCGCTAAAGAATACCGCTGAAGCTTCTTTCTTCACCCTGGAAACTATGGAGGTTCAGGCCAATAATATTGTGGACGTGGTGACCAACACTCAACAGTTGCTAAACGCAGAACAACGAAAATTTGATTTGGGAGACAGTTCGCTGTTCTTATTGATCAGCCGTGAAAGGTCTTTGCTAACAGCCCAAATCAAGGAAGTTTCGGTGAGAACCGACTGGTATAAGGCTTATGCAAAATTATTCAAGGCTTTGGGTATAACTCCCGCTAGTGACGACGACCAGCTATAATCGTTGAAACCGCAATTCAATTATTACAGATTCTAAAATGCACCCGTGAAAACAAAAAAGGGATTACCCCGTGATCCCTAACCGAAACCACTACTGCAAATAGAATCCCGATACCGCTTGGCGGCATCTGTACTCTTTTTTCTTGACTCGAAAAAGCACCCGTGAAATCAAAAAAGGGATTACTCCGTGATCCCTAACCGAAACCACTACTGCAAATAGAATCCCGATACCGCTTGGCGGTATCTGTATTTATTTCTTGACTCGAATAAGCACCCGTGAAATCAAAAAAGGGATTACTCCGTGATCCCCAACCGAAACCACTACTGCAAATAGAATCCCGATACCGCTTCGCGGCATTCGTATTTTTTATTTCCTCCGCTTACAAAAACAAGTTTTGACGCTGCAGAAATAAAAAATTCCGATGCATTTCTGCATCGGAATTCTGCTTGATGTGGGCGCGAAGGGATTCGAACCCCTGACCCCTTGGGTGTAAACCAAGTGCTCTGAACCAACTGAGCTACGCGCCCCAAACGTTGCGGGTGCAAATATAAGTTAGTTTTTAATTACCGCAAATAATTAATTCAAAAAAATCATAAAACTTCGGACACCACAAACGTACTGCCTCCCACATAGATCAGGTCCTCTTTTTCGGCCCTTTTAAGGCTTTGTTTATAGGCTTTTTGTACAGATTCATACGTCTTCCCTTTAAGTCCTACTTTCTTCGCAATTTTACTGAGTTCATTTACCGCTAATGCACGTGGAATTTTCGGACTGCAGAAATAGTACTCTGCATTTTTAGGAAAGAGGGTCAATAGATGTCCCACTTCCTTATCGGCTACCATCCCAAGTACTATATGCAAGGAATCATACGGTTCGCTTTTGAGCTGTTTCATCACCTCGATCAGGCCTTCCCGATTATGAGCGGTGTCACAAATCACTAGCGGTTGTTCTCGTATTATCTGCCATCTTCCCTGTAACCCAGTATTATTGACCACCTTCTTTAAACCTTTTTCAATATGTTCTTCCATTATAGCCCAACCCAAGTCCTGCATGACTTGAATGGTGCTAAGAACCGTCTTTTTATTCTTCTCCTGGTATGCCCCTTTTAGACCAATATCGTGCTCGGAATCAGGAACGGCTTCGGCATAAATGAGAGCTGATTTGTTTTGATCGGCAACCTCCTCAAAAACGGTACGTGTTTCTTCCAAAGATTCTCCAATTACCGTCGGAATTCCGTGCTTAATGATGCCTGCTTTTTCCCTGGCGATGTCGGACAGGGTATTTCCCAAAAACCGCATATGATCCATTCCTATATTGGTGATCACGGAGACTTCAGGAATTACAATATTCGTGCTATCGAGTCTGCCACCCAGACCCACTTCAACGACTGCAATATCTACTTCCTTCCTTGCAAAATAATCGAAAGCCATACCCACTGTCATTTCAAAAAAAGACAGCTGATTGTCTTCAAAATACTGCTTATGTTTTTTTACGAAGTTTGAGACAGCACGTTTAGAAATCATCTCACCATTAATCTTTATTCGTTCTCTGAAGTCCTTGAGGTGAGGAGACGTATACAAGCCTACTTTGAAACCTGCCTCCTGCAAAATAGAAGCCAGCATATGACTGGAGGAACCTTTTCCATTGGTTCCGGCAACATGAATACTTTTAAATTTTCTTTCCGGATTTCCAAGGTATTCTACCAAACGAACAGTATTGGAAAGGTCGGCTTTATAAGCCGCCTTTCCTATTCGCTGGTACATCGGTAGCTGTTTAAAAAGCCAATCTAATGTTTCCGAATACGTGATATGTGAATTGCTTATTTTATAATTAACTTCTTGGTGGTGGCGTTGTTCCCTGCGGAAACTTTAGCGTAATAGATTCCGGCAGTTATTCCCGAAACATCTAATTGAATGTTTCGTGCATTTTGAGCTTCGCTTTCCAGAACCCATCGACCCATCGAATCGTAAATCACCACAACCCATTTTGAATGAATATCCCCTAATTCTATGGTAACGAATTCGCTCGCAGGATTAGGATAAAGGGCTATTTTGGCTTCAAAATCTGCATCTGCTGTTCCTAATACAACTCCCGAAATGTCCATCTTATATGCCGACCTTCCGTACGTTCCGGCATAAAGCGTTTGATCCGCTTCGTGAATGTGCATATCGGTTACCACTACTGAGGGCAAATTACTTCCCAGAACTTCCCAACTTCCTCCTTGCGTTCCACTGGCAAACACACCAATATCTGTCGCTAGATAAAGATTACCATTGGCATCCTGCACGATATCATTAATAGGTATATCCGGTAAGTCGGTTCCTACGAGATCCCAGTTCACCCCTTTGTTCGTACTTCTATATACATGACCGTTGTCTTCACCATAACGATAACCGGAGTAGGTTACATAGACCGTATTAGGATCGTTCCGATCCGCCAATACTTTGGTTACCCAACGATCGGGAAGTGTGGATGAGATATTGTTCCAGGTGGTTCCTCCATCTTCGGTTATCCAAACATTTCCATCGTCGGTTCCAACGTAGATTATATTACTGTCTAATAATGAAATATCGATGGAATAAATAGTACCGAAAGTTAAATTTCCACCTCCCGAACCATTAGTTAGATCACCGCTAATGGCATTCCAGTTGGCCCCTCCGTTGGTGCTTCGGTACAATTGATTAGCACCAAAATAAATAGTTTCAGAATCGACCGGATCAAGGATAATCGGTGAATTCCAGTTCTTTCGGGCTCCCGGAGCATTCAGGTTGTTAAAACTTTGTCCGTCGTCGATCGATTTACCAAGGTTGCCGTTTTGTGACAATGCATAAATAACATTGGTATTTGTTGGGTCCACCCACGGTTGAAAGCCATCTCCCCCAAAAATAGGATCCCAGTCGTTCAAACTACCGGTAGTAGTTCGAATGGTATTGTTATCCTGCGTACCTCCATAAATCTTATTCCCGTTTTGTGCATCTACATGGAAACGGTAGAACTGTGTGATGGGCAACGTAAGGTCCTTAGTATAGGTAGCCCCGTCGTCCGGGCTTTTATAAAAACCTCCATCATTACCGAGAAGCACTTCACCGCCGGTCATCATATTAAAGGCAAGTGCGTGCTGATCCACATGAACATTTGGGAATGCCGTGAACCAGTTATTTCCACCATCGGTAGATTTCTCCACCACAAAATCCACGTTGTAAATTGTGTTTTCGTCGTTTGGATCCACAAATATTCCTCGGAACCACCAGTGGAATCCTACATTCGTCAACTGACTCGAATTCACTTCCACCCAGGTATCTCCACCATCCGCGGTTCTAAAAACACCTTCTATGCTTCCCACGGCATCTGCATATCTCGCGTAAAGCACATTTGGATTAGACTGTGAAATATCGATACTTATTCTTCCTTTATCTGCAGGATTGCTTGGCAATCCATTTGTTAATTCCGCCCATGTATCTCCACCATCCAAAGAACGATAGATTCTTGAAGTCTCCCCTCCATAGTCCCTGAATTGAGGTCGGCGCACGCGCTCCCAACTAGTCGCATATACTATATCACCATTGGAAGGATGTATTGCCATATCAATAACTCCAGTGATATCACTAACAAATAAAACCTGCTCCCAAGTATCACCACCATCCGTAGTTCTATACACTCCACGGTTGGTATCATCACGGAATAAAGGACCCATAGCTCCTACAAAAACAGTGTTTTCATCATTGGGATCGATCAATATCTTTCCAATACTTCCCACATCGGGTAATCCTTTTATCTCCCAGGTTAGTCCGCCATCATCACTGCGATAGATACCATCGCCATCATAAGCAAGGGACCCACCACCGGCGTTCACTTCACCAGTTCCTACCCAGATAATATCCGTGTTGTTCTTTGATATTTCCATATCTCCAATAGACAACGCTGCCTGATCGTCAAAAATTGGGGTCCAGTTGGCTCCCGCATCGGTAGTTTTGAATATTCCCCCTGAGGCAGCGCCAACATAATAGGTTTGAGCCTGATCCACAGGAATTTCGATATCTGTAATCCTTCCCCCGGTATTGATCGGACCGGCAAACTCCCAAATCAAGCCTGTAGAACGTGTACTTGGTTGATTTCGCTTCCACGCCATAGCTTCCGCATAGGCATCGGTTCGTATTTCACCTGTGGGATAGGCACGCTGCATGAACATAAAATCGTGAGGAGATTTTCCTTTTTCATATTCTGAAGTAGTAATGTTTTCCCCGGTTTGAGACTGATTGCAAGCCGCCGCCAGCAAACCTAAAAGCAGTAAAGTAATGTATCGCTTCATAGCATAAAAATTTATGCTAAAGATACTTAAAAATAGATTCTGAAAGTGTTAATCTGAAAGGGTAAAATTATAGATGATCTTACCGATTTGTTTACTCGGTGCGTTTTGGTCCGCATTGAATCTTGTGGCCAATGCGGCTTTCTTTGCAGGTTCCAGCAAGCATCGGGAATTATTAGTAGTACCGCGAACCCCAGGCGTTGCACTTATTACCCTTCCACTGCGGTCTACTTCGATGCTCACCACCACTTTCCCGGCTTCATTGCATTTTTGAGTTTCCTTGGCTTTATTTAAGGCGGAACGACCCCCTAAACGGTAATTTCCGTCACCATCTAAACCAATCCCATTACCGTAATAACTTTTAGCGTTAGGATCGCCATTAGGATCTCCTTTGTCTCCCGATTTGTTATCATCTCCTTCTCCACCCTCTGCCGTACCGTCATTTTTGGGGCCATTAATCAAACTGGACAAGGCATCGGTAGTAGATTTATCAGGTTTGGGATCTATTTTTTTGGGTACTTCCTTTTTAGGTGGAACCTTGGTCGTTTCCTTCACCTCTTCTTTTCTTTCCTCTTTCTTGATTACCGGTGCTTCCTCATTATCCTGAGTTACGACCTCTTCCTTTATCTCGGTTTTGGTTTGTGGGACAGGTTCAGGGGTGGTTTGTTTGGGTGCTGATTTAACCTGCTCCAATGGCTGCACATTTCCCTTTCCGTAATTGGTGGTTCCAAAATTTACCGCAATGCCATTCTCGGGAGGAGGATCCAGGTAGGTGAAACCGAAGAAAATAAGCAACAACAGAATTATTAGGTGAAGTATGACCGTAATGGTCATGCTTTTTCGTTTATGTTTGGTATCTACCAGGCTCATTGAGAAAACTTATTTTTTGATTTCGGCCTTATGTCTGCGTTAGGGATTGAGGCAGTTACCGTGTAACACCGAAAGCCCGACCCTCCAAAGCTTCAGCGAAGGAGGGAACGCCCAATTAATTAGGTCGTACAGCTAGAACGACTTTAAAATCATTTTTATTGGCTATGTCCATCACGAAAACGGCATCTTCGATAGGCACCCCTTCTTCTGCTCTCAGAATAATGGTGGGTTCATCCTGTCCTGCCAATGCAGCTCGAAGTTCCTTCTCAACACTATACTCGCTCACCCTTTCTTTGTTTACATAATATGCTCCATCCTTGGTAATACTTACGGAAGCTTTTTGCTGATTGGTGGATTTCCCCTTGGCCTTAGGTAAAATAAGGTCTAGGGCGTCCGGAGTGATCGCCGGCGAGGTGAGCAGGAAAAAGACCAACAACAGGAAAACAATGTCGGTCATAGAACTCATACTGAATTCGGCTTTTACTTTATTTCGGCCTCTTAAATTCATTTAGGCGGGTTCGTTTAACAAGTCCAGAAAGTCGACCGCCATGGCCTCCATTTGATGCACCACTTTATCGGTTTTCACGACCAGGTGGTTATAGCCCATATAGGCAATAATTCCCACAATCAAACCGGCGACTGTGGTGGTCATCGCAGTATAGATTCCTTCCGCCAGACTTCCCATTTCTGCTTGTCCGCTGCTTGTTGCCAACTGATGAAAAGCCAGTACCATTCCAATCACAGTACCCAGGAAACCGATCATAGGGGCTGCCCCGGCAATGGTAGCCAGTATGCTCACATTCTTTTCAAGTTTATATACTTCCAACCGGCCCGCATTTTCAATTGCAGTGTTAATATCATCCAGAGGACTACCGATTCTCGAGATCCCCTTTTCGGTGAGCCGCGACACGGGACTGTTCTGCTGTACACACAGGACTTTGGCCCCCTGAATGTTCCCATTGGAAACATGGTCTTTGATCTGATTCATGAAATTGGCATCCATTTTGGAAGCCGATTTTACGGCGAAAAGGCGTTCAAAATAAATATAAACAGCCATGAACAGTAGCACAAACAGGACCGCAATGATCACTTGTCCGGCAACACCACCGTTCAACAAAAGTTCCATGATAGAAAGGGTTTTTTCAGTGACTTCGGGCTCGAGTTCACCCAAGGCTTCCTCAGTCCTATCCTGAATAAAGAAATTGAGCATAAGTAATTATGATTTTAATGAATAACGATATAGGGCTACGGAAATTGCCGTCTCTTAGAAAAAGACCGATTTGAAAGCCAGGAATACTGCTGCACCTCCAAGGAAACCAACAAAGGCTAACCAGGCAATCTTACGCAGATACCAAATGAAATCGATTCTCTCCATTCCCATGGCTGCTACACCCGCAGCAGAACCAATGATAAGCATACTTCCACCGGTACCGGCAGCATAGGCAATAAAGTGCCATAGGGCCGAATCCATAGGTGAATCGTACATCCCGATAGAGGCCGCAACGAGCGGTACATTATCGATGATCGCAGAGAATACACCCAGTAGCATTACCACTATATCCTGGTTTGGAATGGCTGCCTGAAGCACTTCCGCCAGATAACGCAAGGTACCTACCGGATCACCATTTTCGGCCACTCCATACACAAGACTTTCCAGTCCGGCAACAGCCATAAGAATTCCCAGGAAGAAAAGTATACTGGAAATCTCAATTCGTGAAAGGGCTTTATGTGCAGAATACAGATGACGCCGTTCCTTACTGAAATCTTCTTCCGGATGAATGTACTCGGACACCAGCCATACAACCCCTAAGGCCAACATCATCCCCATGTAGGGAGGAAGGTGTGTGAGGGTTTTAAAGACCGGTACAGAAACGATCATCCCTAATCCAAGGAACAACATGGTACGGCTGCTGAGCAGCTTTTCGGCTACAATATCTTCGGTGGTATCCACTTCGATGTCACCACGGAAAGGTTTTAGGTAAGTCGCGATGAAGAACGGAATAACAAAACATACGATAGAAGGTAAGATTACATACTTTACTAATCCGGCCGCCGAAACTTTACCGGCAATCCAGAGCATCGTTGTGGTAACGTCCCCAATAGGTGACCAGGCACCTCCGGCATTCGCAGCGATTACCACCATGGCAGCAAACCATAATCTTTCATTCTTATTTTGAATCAGCTTACGCAATAGGGTCACCAGAACGATGGTCGCCGTTAGGTTGTCGATGATTGCAGACAGAATAAAAGCAAGAACTCCAATAATCCACAATAGTTTCTTTTTGCTTTTCGTTCGAACAGCTCCTTTCAGTACCTCAAAACCCCTGTGAAGGTCTATGATCTCTACGATAGTCATCGCTCCGATCAGGAATATCAATATCTCAGAAGTCTTCCCCAAGTGATGAAGCAAGGTGTTCTCAAACCCGTGCATCGCATCTTCTCCACCCGTGAGGAAACTGTAAACATGTTCATGCGTATCGATCACATCAAACCATCCGGAGCCAAAACCGATGGCCAATACAGCCCAAATAAGTGCGGCCATAATTAAGGCAGGCACAGTTTTATCCAGTCGTAATGGATGTTCCAGCGTAATTGATAAATATCCTATTACGAAAATTAAGATGATTATAGACTCCATAAATTAGATGGGATTTGTTGGTAGTTTTTTCAAAGAACTAAAAATAGGATAATTAGATTAAATAACATAAAAAAATCCTGCCGATGAGCAGGATTCTTTGTTCAGTGTTGTAATTTGCAGTTACATGATCTTTTTCAGTGCGATCTCGAAAGCCGTCTTACTGATATTTTTTTTGGAGGAATTCTGTTTGAAGGTATTTTCGATAGCATCTCTTATGGTATTGGAAGTGTCCCAGAAGATAGCGTCATCGGTCATTTGAACTTTACGCTCCATGAAATAGGCAAAAACCCTCGCCATTCCACAGTTCGAAATAAAATCAGGTATCAGGCTTACGCGCTCATCGGTGAATTCCATAATAGGTCCAAAGAATATTTCAGTATCAGCAAAAGGAACGTTAGCCCCACAACTAATCACTTCAAGGCCAGAATCTATCATGGCCGTAATCTGTTCTTTGGTAATTAGCCTGGATGCGGCACAAGGTGCAAAGATCTCTGTTTGCAGGTTCCAAATTCGTTGGTTTATTTCATCGAATGGGATCAGGTTTTCTACTTTGAGCGAATTTCCGTTCTTCATGAGGAACATTTCCCGAATCTCCTCGAAACTAAATCCATCTTCGTTGATAACGCCTCCAACCCGATCGATAATCCCAACGATTTTTGCTCCCATCTGGGCCAAATAATAGGCGGCAGCGGCTCCCACATTTCCAAACCCCTGAACCACCGCTCTTTTACCTTCTACATCACCTCCATAAATCTTGTAGTAATGATGCACTGCTTCCGCCACACCATAGCCCGTAATCATGTCGGCAACGGTATATTTTCGAGTTACATCCGGTGAAAATTTCGGGTTTTCGATCACTTTGATCACACCCTGTCTGAGTTGTCCTATCCGATTGATCTTGTCTGCATCGGTTGGGGTAAAGTGTCCTGTGAAAACCCCTTCCTGTGGATGCCAAACCCCGCTGGCCTCTGTCATTGGGATCACCTCATGGATTTCATCCACATTGAGGTCTCCCCCGGTACCGTAATATGCCTTCAATAAAGGAGATACCGCTTTATACCATCGCTCCAGCACTCCCTTTTTACGAGGATCTGCAGGATCGAAATTGATCCCCGATTTGGCGCCTCCTATATTGGGTCCCGATATCGTAAACTTGACTTCCATCGTTTTGGCGAGAGAGAGTACCTCGTTTTGGTCCAGCCCCGGACGCATGCGCGTCCCTCCTCCCGCGGCACCTCCACGGAGGGAGTTAATGACGGTCCAACCCTCGGCTTCCGTTTCCGGATCGTTCCAGTGAAACACAATTTCCGGTGCTTTTTCTTCGTATTTTTTGAGTAGTTCTTTCATTTCTGGAGTAATGGTGGGCAAAGATAAAAAAGTTGCTACGTAATAAGCCATGTTACACGGAAAGAAATAAACAACCTAATTCCCGTTTTTGAGAAGTTATTTTTGTAATTTAACAGGTGTAATATCTTTGTTTTCAGTTTTTTAAGTCAATTTTTATACTGAAACAACTGTAGAACAATCAATCATTTTTCTGATGAAATCAATAGTGACCCTCTGGTTTATTTTACCTCTTTCTATCATTTCTGTTTATTCCCAACCATTTCAAGAAGCAGCCATTAATCCCTATGGTCTGATAACGGAAGGAGCACGCTCCAGTCCTGCCCTTATAGATATTGACAATGATGAGGATTTGGATCTTTTTACAGGATACCAAAACGGAAACTTCGGATTTTATGAGAATATTGGTGATCCAGGACTGCCTAATTTCGGAGTATTGCAAATAAACTTCTTTGGACTAACTTCCCTCGCAGATAACACTACGCCCTTCCCGGTGGACCTCGATAACGATGGCGATTATGATATGTTCGCAGGAAGTAGCAGCGGTGTCCGATATTTCGAAAACACTGGAAATACAAATGTCGCTTCTTATGATTTACAACCCGTGAACCCCTTCGGAATTATAAGTCCGACGGGAATTAGTAAACCTGCCCTGGTCGATATTGATAGTGATAACGACATGGATTTGTTTATCGGCGCCTCGGATGGGAACACCTATTATTACGAAAATACCGGCACTGCGAACAATCCGTCGTTCGCGGCTCAATTTGAAAATCCCTTTGGGATTACAGACATTGGAGAACGGGCAGCACCCGCTTTTGTGGATATTGATGAGGATCTGGACATGGATCTTTTCATCGGTTCACAATCCCCGGGAGAATTTTTCTTTTTTGAGAATATTGGAACAGTAAACGCTCCATCTTTTGACACCGCAGTTATAAACCCGTTTAATCTTGATAACGTAGGGCAAGATGCGAAACCTTTCTTTGCAGACTTGGACAACGATACTGATTCCGATTTAATCTCAGGAAACGCACTCGGAGAGTTTTATTATTTCCAAAATTTGTTCACCATCCTGGGAAGCACCTCCGTTGAAACAAAGTTGGCCACCATATATCCAAATCCGTTTGTGGAATCAGTCACCATAAAACTTCACAGGTCTTTAGAAGAAAGTTCAAAATTGACCATTCGGTCGATTGATGGAAGGCTGATCCGCAGCGTTGATTTCCCTATAGGTTCCGATGAATTGGTTATTGACCGGGGAGCTATCGCCAATGGAATATATTTTATCTTTTTAGAAGACAGTGACTCGAGGTTCCTGGGTAAAGTGGTAGCTCATTAATCTTTCCGAAATACTTTACCACTGGAATGATCCCTGGAAGCGCCTGTAACACTCGCCAGACAGTTGGTTTCATTCCGAAGCCTTAATACCCCCAGCAAACCAAAAATCAGGGCTTCTTTATACTCTATAATATCAGATGTTGGATGGATTATTTCTATCGCCTTGCTTTTCCGAATTTTTGAAATGAGAAACTTGTTGAAAGCACCACCTCCGGTGATCAATATTGATGTTCCTGATTTAAAGTTTCCAGCTATTTGCATAGCAGCATGTTCGGTAAATGTCGCAATTTTGTTTTCTACTGAACTTTCCGAAGCATTCAAAACCGGCCAAATTTTTTCATTTACCCATTCCAAACCTAAGGATTTAGGAGGTTTGGATTGATAATAAGGCAGTCGGTTCAATTCATTCAGTAATTCAATATCCATTATTCCGGTAGCTGCAATCCTGCCATCTTCATCAAAAGGCTTGCCTAATTTTTCTGATAACGCATTCAGTACAATATTAACCGGACAGATATCATAGGCAATTCGTTCCTCTCCTCTCTCGAAAGAAACATTCGCAAACCCACCCAAATTCAAACAGGCATCGTAATCTCCGAAAAGTAGTCGGTCTCCAATAGGAACCAATGGTGCCCCCTGGCCGCCTAATTCAACATCCTGAACGCGAAAATCACAAACCACCTTCAAACCAATTGCTCGGGCAATTTCCGGAAGATTCCCCACCTGAAGTGTCAATCCCTTCTCCGGCTGATGCAAAATGGTATGGCCGTGGCTGCAAACCGCATCAATATCTTTAAGCTGATGTCTTTGAATGAAATCGGATATCATCCCTCCCAGCAATTGGGTATACTCTTTATCCAGGGTGGTCAACCTACCCTCAGAAAAGAATACCGCCTCGCGCAATTTCCGCATCCACTCCTCGGAGTAGGGAACCGTTTCCGTAACACCAATATTGAACTCCCAACCATTCCCCTCGGAATAATACAGGTTACATTCCGCCAGATCCACCCCATCCAGAGACGTTCCGCTCATCACTCCAATAACCCGATATTCGTTTTGCATCATTTCAGTAAAATTAACACCATTTATTGAATAACTGCAGCTAAAAAATTATCTTTGCACCTCATTTCGAAAACGATTTAGATAAAAGGATTTTTACTATGGATTTTAGCCTTTCCGAAGAACATTTAATGATACGTGATGCCGCCCGTGATTTTGCAAAGACAGAATTGCTTCCCGGGGTTATTGAAAGAGATAACAAACAGGAATTCCCAACCGAACAGGTCAAAAAAATGGGAGAACTTGGTTTCCTGGGAATGATGGTCGACCCCAAATACGGAGGTGGCGGTATGGATACTGTTTCGTATGTGCTGGCTATGGAGGAATTGAGCAAAGTGGATGCCTCTTCATCGGTGATCGTTTCGGTAAATAACTCATTGGTGTGCTGGGGACTCGAAACCTACGGCACTGAAGCGCAAAAGGAAAAATATCTTACTAAACTCGCCACCGGTGAATCCATCGGGGCATTTTGTTTAAGTGAACCTGAGGCAGGAAGTGATGCCACTTCACAAAGAACCACCGCGATTGACAAAGGAGATCACTACATCCTCAACGGTACCAAAAACTGGATCACCAATGGAGGAAGTGCTGATTACTACCTGGTGATCGCACAAACCGATCGGGACAAAGGACACCGGGGCATTAATGCCTTTATCGTAGAAAAATCCTGGGAAGGATTCGAGGTTGGGCCTAAGGAAGACAAGCTCGGTATCCGTGGAAGTGATACGCACACCTTAAACTTCAACGACGTAAAAGTTCCAAAAGAATATAGAATAGGTGAAGATGGTTTCGGCTTTAAGTTTGCCATGAAAACCTTAAGCGGAGGAAGAATCGGGATTGCAGCTCAGGCCCTTGGGATTGCTTCCGGAGCCTACGAACTTGCCAAAGAATATTCCAAGATCCGTAAAGCCTTTGGCACTGAAATTTGCAACCACCAGGCGATTGCTTTTAAACTTGCCGACATGCATACCGAAATTGAGGCTGCCAGGCACCTGGTGATCAAAGCAGCCTGGGATAAGGACAACGGGAATAACTACGATCTCAGCGGAGCAATGGCCAAACTATATGCAAGTAGAGTGGCCATGGAAACTACGGTGGAGGCTGTTCAGATCCATGGAGGAAATGGCTTCGTAAAAGAATACCATGTGGAACGCTTGATGCGTGATGCCAAGATCACCCAGATCTATGAGGGTACTTCCGAAATCCAAAAAATGGTCATCTCCAGAGGTATACTGAAAGACTAAAACTTATAGAACAATCAGTACCCGGTCTAGGCCGGGTTTTTTTATGGCGATCCGTGAACCTTGTTTTATACAGGTTCACGACCGCGCTATTCGCTCCTACTCCGGTAGGGGTATCCGCTGCTATCGCTATCGCAGTGTAACATTTCGATGGCACGTCAGACTAATACTACACACTTTTAGAGCAGCGCCAACTAAATTTCAGAAATTGAGTTTCCCAACTCGATTTTTTTACCGAAATTGATACTCCAAAATTTCAAAAAAATAATAACCATTTAAATAGCCATACCTATGTCTGATGATTTTGATTTACTAGAAACCGATTCTTCTTCTGAACAAACAGAAAAAGTAGAAGTTAATTGGGGAAAAGCTGTGGACCAGATGAAGTCCAAACTGGCGCAGGAAGACGATCCTGAAATGCGCCAGAAAATATTAAATGCCACTCTGGACGATGTGGTAGGCATGGCTGAGAAAGATAGAAAGTCCTTATTGGAGGCAATCAAAGACCTCACCGATTACCAGGACGAAGTAGGAATTATATTCGAGAAGTTTTCTACCCTTAACGCCGACGAGCAAAAGGTGATCGATAATGCCCAAAAAGCTTTGGACAAAGCACGACTCGAACTTGAGGAGGCCGAAAATGTTAAAGACAACTGGTGGAACAATCTGTGGGGACGTAAATCCCGCATTAAAAAGCGTCAGGCGGAACTCGAAGCAGCACAGAAGGCCCGCGAGGGTGCAGACCTGAAAGCGAAGCAAATGTTCCAGGAGCGTATTGAAAATGCAGATGTACAAACTTTACTTGCGGAACTTTCTTATAAGAGCCAGGCGGCAGTAACCCGTCTTAAAAATCGGGAAGTGGAGATCAAAGAAGTGGAAGACAAGCTTCAGGTTGCCATAGTGGAAGCCAGTAAGAATCATACCAAGGCTCTGGAGAAAAAGAAAGAAACCGAAGATAAACTGGAAGAGCAATATTCCTTGCTGAAACAAGCAAGACAGGCCCTCGAAGAAATTGCCGATAAGCAATCCACCGAATACAGTGAAGCCATTGGTAAGATCACGGAGATCGAACAAAAAGTAGAGGAACTGGAAGGATTGAAGAATGCCTACACCACTTTGGCGGCAAGTAAAGACAGCTTTGTTCACAAGCATAACCTTACGATCAAGGTATTGACATCCTTGCGAAGTAATTTGCAGACACATCGTGCGAAACTTAAGAGTGACACCGACGAGCGATTGAAGTACTACGACGGTTATGTAGTGGCATTAAAGGCCAGAACCGATCAGGAGTTTGCGGCTATCCTCGAGCATCTTGGTGTAAAAACCGACGAGCATATCGGTCAAACCCTGGCTTCCATGCATTCGGCCAGCGCAAGAGCACGTCAGGAAATGATGGACAATATCCCGGTTCACGAGAAAGTGATGCAAGGGGTGTACAGCAGCTATGCCGAGTCGCTTCAGGAAATTCGTGAGAAAGACGCCGAAATCCAAAAAGACTTCGCCAATCGGTATGGGATCGATATGAAAGAAATTTTTGAAGAATTCTATGCGACCGACGGTAATGCACCATCCGGAGATGGAGAACCCTCGGAAGCACCTGAAAGTCCGGAACCACCTGCCGAAGACGACTTGTTAGGATAATTTATTTAGAAACAAATGTGGCTGTCAGGTCGAGCGCAGTCGAGACCTATTTGGACGAAATCATTATGAAGAACTATTTCATCTATATTCTTGAATGTTCTGATGGTTTACTCTACACAGGTATTACTAACGACTTAACTCGTAGGATTGAAGAACACGAACTTGGCAGAAACACAAACTGCTTTACTTTTAAGCGAAGGCCTATAAAGTTAATTTTTCACCAAACCTTTAATCAAGTCGAACAGGCAATTTACTTTGAAAAGAAAATAAAGAAATGGAGCGCTGCAAAGAAAAGAGCTTTGTATGAGGGACAAATCAATATGCTGAAAATTTTAGCCGAATGCCGAAATTTTACGCACCACAAATATTGTCCAACAAAAGAGGAGGTCTCGACTGCGCTCGACCAGACAATTAAAACTTAATTAAAACTCATGTCCATCAACCAAATTGTGACACCGCTCGACAGTGCCGTTCTCGACAACAAGGAACAGTACGAGGTGTACTTTAAAATAGTGAACCATGCCTTTGAGCATCTGGTGAGCACCATGGTGGAGCATGAGATCTGCAATTCGCTGGAATTGTCATTTTTCAAACAATATTGTGAGCTTCTTACCTATTCCCTGGAAGCATTCCGCGTAAAATACCTGTACGATGAAGAGGAAAAGATGAAGATCGATCTTACCGAGTCCGGTTTCCCGAATTATCTCGAATTTCGATACCTCATCAACGACCTGGCGCTGAAGCAAGAGCACATTGCTAAACTTCCCGATCCTGAAAAGTTGAAAGAAGAATTCCTGGAAAGTCTGATGAAATACAAAGAACCTGTTTCTAAAAGAACACTCGAACAGGCAGCATCCATCGTGTATTACACCTCGGTAGAGAAAAATTTCATTTTTAGAAAGTTTGTCCAGGGCAAGATCATTAAAATTGAGAATAATAAAGAGGCTCCCTACCTCGTAAGCTGGTCCTTTTATGATGTTACCTATAACCGCCCGTTTATTTGTTTTATGTATTTCGACCTGCACAAGACCAGCCTGGCCGAATATACCAAGGATATCTATGAAGTTCTCGAGCGCGTAGCCGATAGAGACATGAGCATGGACATGATGGCTTATGCCATCGATAAAAAGTTACCCAAGCTTTTGCCGAAAAGCCTCAGAAAGATCGACCTGGGGCCGCTGCATAATGTATTCGCGAAAGATGCACTGGAAATTACCCATATTATCCTCGAGGGCATTATCAACAAGAATTTAAAACTATCCGAGTTCGCTACTTCTCTTTCGATTGAAGAAATACGATCCAAAGATCAATTCACCGAAGGAAGTTTTTTCAACAAACAGATATTACAGGTCTGGGAGGTTGAAAAACCGGAAACATATTTATTCACCTCTCACAGGGTGATTCAGGTTCTTTACGATAAGATTCCTGAAAGCATCAATAGATTGACAAAAGCACCCATTGAAATACCTGCATTAAAACTCTAATATGGAGCATAACACTACATTTCCAATAAAACTATCTGAACTAGCCACCCTTCGTGACGAAGCAACTTCCTATTTAAAGGGAGTACAATGGGAACAGGGGTACAAGGCTAAAAACAGGGACAAAAATGCCAAGGACGATTCTATTCTATTATATCTCTCCAAGGCGACGGGGAATTCGACTTCGGAAGTAACGTCGGTCTCACGTTCTGTATTGGCTCTTAAAAAAAGACTACTGCCGGATTCTGTTGCTATACCGCTTCATCTCAATGAAGCATTATATGCGATACAGGAAGGACTCACCATTGGTATATGGCTGAAAGACAGCTATTACAATGCCTCCGGATTGACCAGTTTGAATGAGCGGAAATCTGATTTGGATAATGCGCAACGACGGGAATTCGATTCCAAGCAGCACACGGCAACAGCTTTTATGTTGTATGGTACTGCCTACAGAATATTGTACGATCTGAAACCTAAGGCCTCGGATGACCTAAGTGTCCTCAAGAACAAATTTGCAGGAATACCTGAGCTTTCTTTTATGTCGCCTATTAAAGGGATTTCCTGCATGCTATTTTACTACGATAAGTATCTGAATCACCCCGAAATTATTAAGAGTGACAAGGACGTCGTGGATTTTACCGTGGTTTATTTTGAAGCGATCATCGCTGAAATACAGCTGCGATTAGGTTCGCTCGAATACACTGAAACTATTACAGACCGCACCTACAAACTGGAAAACAGCGAATTCGCCGTTTCGGGTTGGGAGAACGTTTTTGAAGGTACGGCAGTTAGTGTCGAATTCAACAAAATAGAATTTGAGGAAATTGTGGGTAACAGAGATGCGAAGCATTTTGCTCGCCGACTCACAGAGCGACTCATGAGCTATGATTTTACTGAAAAGAAAAATCCATTCCAGGAATTGGGTGGTTTCATGCCGGTTTTTATGGGGTACGGTATTCCGGGGACAGGTAAGAGTATGCTCATCGCAGCCATCGCCACTCGTTTGAAGGAACACTGTGATAATTTGGACATTCCTTTCCTATTTCACCCCATGCCAGATACGCTGATCTCAACTTTCCAGGGTGGATCAGCAGAAAAAATGGTGCAGTGGATGAAGCCTTTGCAGGACCCAACCCGACTCATCTTCGCTCCTATCGATGATGCCGAGAACAACTTACAGGAACGTACCGCCCAGGGCGTTTCCGCAGGTGTAAAGGAAGTCATTGGCGTATTCTTAAGATATACGGAAGGAGCGTATGCGGTAAACTATGGAAATAGCTCCATCGGTTTATTCACCAATTTACCGGAAATGCTGGATAAGGCAGTAATCTCCAGAGTGCAGGGACGATTTAAGATCGATGGCGCGCGTACTATTCCCGATTTTGTGGACCAGGATTATCTCTGGTGGCGGAAACTGGACAAGACCATGCCCGGATTTGTGAACATGAAAAATCCGAAAGACTACGAATTCCTAAGTGAACAAGGGCTGGCAAAGAATTTAGGGGAGATATTAAAACATGCTGAAGATCCCACCGAAGAGCGGGTTCATGAAATCTTTGACAAAGTAGAGTCCAAATTTGAGGATGAAGAACATCTTTTTTATGCGGAATTGTACAAAAGTATACAGAAAGAATTTCCTTTCTTTTCTTCTAGAGACATCCGTAATATCCAAAGTGCAATATCGCTTCGGCTTACTGATTTTGATCTGCCCGAAGACTGGTTTGAGAATCCCGAAGCCTATTTCAGAAAGGATTATGAAACCAAATATGGCATGCTCCAGGAATTGATGAAGCAAAATATGAAAGGGTTGAATTTCTCGGATATCAGAAGACAGGAAGTGGTACGCTATCTGGATAATGTGGCCACCATTGCCGATACCGATTTCAAACGCAAAGTGGATCAGCGAGTGCATGATATGAACATCCAGATGGAAGCACGCAAACAATTTGATGAAGAGCTCGATTAATGGAAAAACTGAAGGAAGCAGGTTTATTTGGTGGTGAATTGGTACCCGTTTCAGGTTCCCTGGTGGAACGCTATAACGGCTGTCTGAAAATGCTGGGACTGAAACCTACAGAACTCAAACAATTTTCGGTAGATGGTATGGGTTGGAGTCCGGAAGTTTCCGAAGAAAAAGACAGTAATTACTATTTGAATATTGGCGAAGCTAATTCCAATGCCATTATCATTTCGCCCAACCAAAAAGACAAGCCCGTTCATATGCCGTTTCATAGTTTCGATCGGGACATCATGACGGCAATATTTGCAGCCTATGAACGTGAGATTCGGGATATCACCAAAGATTCAGCTATTTGCGTTCATTTGGATCAGGACATCGATGCCTACTATGAGCCGTTCGATTTGCTGAGATATAAAAGTCTTTCGGTAAGCTTTAAATTGTTGAACTCGTTGGAGGTGAAACAAAAAGAGCAGCGGGAATTGGTTGCCTTATTTGAGTCAGGAAACAACTTCATCGATCGCAAGGTTCATAACCAACTATTGGATTCTGCAAAAAAATATGGAGATCTCAGAAGCAGAAAGCTAGAACTGGAAGCAATCTCCCTGGATATTGGATCGTTTTATACAAAGGCATTTGGTGGAATCTTTGTGCTAAGGGATTTTGTGACGGATATTATCGTGTTTGAAGACATGGAAACCTTCAACAATTCAATCAAAGATACAGTGCATGATGTTTCTTTGTTTCACATTAGTCATAACGAACTCACTTCCACCCTCGTAAATTATCGCATTACAGATTTCGATATTAAGAAAGCTGCAAAAACAGATCGCTATGAGCGAATTAAAAGACAATTGTTTGTAGAGGTTTTGGGTGAGATCGATCATCCTTTAAAGGAAATACTGAACAGCCCTTTTCTATTCAAAAAATATCTCAATAGTCTCGACATTGAAACTCGTAAAAGAATCATGAGTGTGGAACGCTACAACCAGCGCAAGATTGTTGAACGGGAATTGAAAATGGAAGAGGTGGTCGATCTTCAATACATCAAAGCCTTACTGGAGCCACATTCTTCCCTGGAAGAGGAGCAGAAAGAGCTCATTTGGAAACTGCTGATAAAGATCGTGCCCAAGGACCCCTTGCATTTGTATTGGTATGATAAGGAAACCTTTTATAGGACCTATAAAACCTGGAAACCCTCTTATTGTGAGTGGGTTATAGATTGTATCTTAGAAGAAAATAAAAAACACCAGCCATGACCATAGAAATAGTTGTATTCATATCTGCCATCCTTTTTGGGATCGTAATTTATGTTCGGGAATCGAAAAACAATCGACTGTATCGGTTTTTTAATAAACTAATGCATGCGAAGGATCTGCAAATGAAACCTGACAATCCAAAAGGATTTGTGTATGTCCAACCCTTTTTAATGAGACTGGTATGGGTCACCTTATTGTTTGTGATCGCAGCGACCGTTGTAGGGTTTGTAACCCCTTTTAACCAGTTTTACGTTCAGTATTTTGCCTCTGCCATTGTAGGAACCTTAGCCGGAACCTATATCGCTTCCTTCTTCTTTATGGGGAAAAAGAGCCTTACCAAAGAGAACATCGTTGAGACCTTTGAAAAGGGAAAAGAATTCATTGAAGATCTTGCGGAAGGAGATGATAAAACGGACGAAACAGCGGACGAGAAAACTTCCGATGAGGTTGTTGAAGAGAAACCGGAAGAGCCTAAGAAAAGTGCACGTGACCGGTTTAAGGACCGTGGAATGATCAACTAATTTAAACCTATATTATGATCCGGAGATATTGGAAAAAAGGCAGAAAACAAAAAGTGCTCTCCATCCTGGGATGGCTGGTGGTTTTGATCGCATTATTTGTGCTAAGAGACGACTATCAACCGGCACTTTTATTTCTTCGGAAATTCATATTCATTATTCTCATTGTGCTGTTGTTCCTGTTTTTGACTATTTCAAAATTCAGGAAAGCACCCAGTGCAGGTAGGCGCATCCTCATTTTCGTTGGAATCCTGGGTTTCTTTGTTACCGGTTGGTTCTTCGGATGGAAGCTTAACTTGTATCAATTCATGCAGAGCTACAACATTTTCAATGACCTGAATAAGGTCGAAATTCATGAATTGCCACTCACTCAAAACGAAAGAATACAACCCTTCAACAATATTGTGACCATGGCCTACGAGTCGATTGGAGAAACTCAAGAAGTTTCATTGCCTCACCTCGTTCGCGTGGATTCCTCCAACCAATGGACCATGGCGGTGCAACCTTCCAAGGAATACATATGGCAACGAATGAACGATAATACCGAAGAGATTTTCATTGTGGAAAGTACCTCTCCGTTTCCCAGGTTTTCTGGCGAGAACCGAATTCCGGTAACATTCTCGATCGGAGAATCGTTGGCTTTTAGTCGCAATACTTACAATGCCGTGGTACAGCGATTTGATTTCTTCAAACTGTTCACCCATGAACCCAGTGATGTTTTTTATATGAAGAATGACTCCGGGAAATGGGTACAGGTCGTCAATCTTATTCGTTGGAAAGGATTCTTCTTCCCGTATCCAACATATGGAGGGGTTATGATTATCGAACCCGGGGAGCATGACACCAAAGATTATTTCGAACGAATCCTCATCGGGAAAGGAACCTATATTTCGGCTGAGGAAACTCAAAACTATCCATTCCTACAGAGACAGAATACCGTCGCAGAAGAAGTTTCACGACTCCAGGCACAATCCCTACAATTCTTAGGCGGATTTACCGATCCCCTTCCCTGGAACATGCAAACCGCCGTGAAAATTCCGGATCTGGAAGACGATGAAAACCAACAACCCTTTGTAACCGATTTTAATTTCGACACCATGCCGGTGGATGCTTACAGCGGACTCTACCATTGGTTTGGACTAGAGCCCATTGGAGAGGAGCGCACCAGTTTATCATTCAGTGTGATGATCCCTGCCGATGGGACCGACAAACTTTTCTACTACAACCACGCTGCCAAGAAAGAAGGAATGGCAGGTGTTTCTGCAATGCCTTTGAAAGTGGTCGAATCCAGGAAGGAATACGACTGGAGTGTTAACAAACCCGTGGAATTCAGACCTTTTGTTAAGGAAATTGCAGGAAAAAAGCGACTGTTCGTATTGAGTACCATCGCGGCCAAACGTGATGATAGCAAAAAGTTTGATGGGGCTGCCACCCCAGACCTCGCCTTGATCGATTGTGAATACCGCGATGTGGTTTGGATCGACGCCAAACACCCATCGACATGGGAGGAATCGATTATGAGTCAGTTAGGTGAAACCTGGAAGGCCGAAGAAGGGCTAACCGATGAAGATATTATGCCTAAAAATGAACGTGACATTCTTCCTATTATAGAAGTGGACTCTATCTCAATTGATACCATTTCCGAAGAAATAATAGAACGAACCAGGGATAGTATTGAGTAGTGAATGGAGTGCTTATAAAAAGAAATTCCAAACAAATCCAAAGCGGATCGCCGCATCCCGATAAGGATAACCCGGGGCAGAAAAATGCTTATTCGTAGTGTTGAAGAGCTGATTTACGTGTTCGAACTTCACATAAATTCTCGTTTGCCGAATCTTGGTATTAAAGAAAATATCGACTAAAGGGAAGCCCCCAATTTGCTCGTTGTTCTGAACGAAAAATTCAGCGAGAACAGGATCATAGCCGTTGGCATTGTACTCGGTAAAGTACTTAAAACCAATCCCTGTTTGCACGAACATTGCTTTTTTGAACCATTCGTCTTCAAAATAAAGTGCTTGCCGCGTGACAATTTCAGGAACATTAAACACCTCTTCGCCACTCAAAACTTGCTGGAACATCACTGTATTCATCAAAGCAAAACTTCCCCATCGAAATTCTCTTTCAGCCTTCACCTTTAAATAATCCACTCGATCACCAAATTGCATGGCGGTTGGTGTGATATCACCGTCGGCGATAGCAAAATACGCATAGTCATCGATCCCGGTATAACTTACCGAAGCATCCAGCAACTTATTGGATTCCAGTTCAAATTTTAGCTCCTGGGTCTTGACATTATTAAAATTGTTCTGCCAGTTGTAATTCACATAGTCACTTTGATACAGCAGGAAGTTAAAATGCGGTGCTACGCTGTGAAGTTTTACCGACGCACTTACTGCATTGTCCTCATTAAACTGAAAAGCGGCACCTCCTAAAAGATAATTTCCGTCAAAATCACCGGAGATATTAATAGCACCCTTTCCAAACAGTTCAAAGCCTCGATAGATCTTTTGATAAGAAGCCCCGGCCTGGATCAAATTTCCTTTTAGCCTGTTTCCAATTCGGCCATCATCTAATTCCAAAACCGAATCATAACCGTAATTATAGTCGGTATACCCAATCCATGCTCCGATGGATCCTAATACTGAATTGTCCAATCGAGCGCTTCCTTTGATCTGAAAATCTTCCAATTTGGTGGTCTTTCTCAAATCGGAAGTGAGATAGGAATCTCCAAAGCCCTCAAACGGACTAGTCTGTCGATATTCATAGAATTTATCTTCATAACTTATGGTGTTCCCCAGGGTAAGGACATTGTAACCAACGCTATCTCTCTGGCTGATCAATTCATATTCCTGAACTCCAAAGAATCGAAGACCTTCCAGCTTGTTTTCCCCATCCTCAAAATTCACATCGAGTCGGCCGCGATCGTCAAATTCGGGATCATTGGCTTTGAACAACGCAATAGAATTCTCGGTAAGTCCTCCGTTCTCCTGATTGAGAACATCCTGGGCGGTCATGTGTACGCGAATGTTATAACGGTTGTCCTTTGTATGGTAATTGGAACTAAACCTGAAATTACCCTTACTCACCAGGATATGTTGATACTGCCCCAAAGAGCGCAATCCTTTGTAGGCCACGGAAAAATTAAATTGCTCGTTCGTATTCACCGTAAAAAAGGCATCGAGTTGTTGGCCTTGTTCAAAGGCAGTTTTGAAATATAGTTCCGTTAGTGGCGTAGGGACATTATAGTATTGAATATCTTCAGCATCATAATAGTTGATCTGATGGGACTGCGCAGCAAACAAAGGCTTTAGATTAAGTTTGTCGAATGTGTATCCCAATGAATTGTACACCTGCCCTACATTGGAAAAAGGAAGCAGTTCAAAATTATCCCTTCTGAGATAATTGTACTGAAATGCCTTTTTTATGGTCAAGCTGGTATCTACAAAGGTGGTATCCCGATCCAGAGTAACCATTTTATATAATTCTATGGGCGGTTTATCCTTTTTGGTTGCATCATTTCCCTGAAAGTTTGCGGGAAAATTTTGTGAAAACACCATGGCCGGGTAGCAACATAAAAATAATAGCAACAGTGTTTTGTTCATCCCTGTGAATCTTTAGCGACAAAGGTAAATTTTTAAACGGAATTGCGTATTTTTAATTTCAATGCTGAAGTTAAAAATTCACAAAGATTTACTGGAATGTGGCACCGATGAGGCCGGACGGGGATGTCTTGCCGGCCCGGTGACGGCAGCCGCAGTTATTCTTCCTGACGACTTCCATCATCCCTGGCTCACGGATTCTAAACAACTCTCTGAAAAAAAGCGCAACGAACTGCGCCCTATCATTGAAAGCGAAGCAATTTCCTTTGCAGTAGCTCATGTAATGATGGAAGAGATAGATCAGGTTAATATTCTCAATGCTTCCATTCTTGGGATGCATAGAGCGATAGAATCTTTAACTATGACCCCAGAGTTTATCGCCATAGATGGTAACAGATTCAAACCTTTTCAGAAAATACCCTACGAATGTGTGGTAAAAGGTGATGGCAAGTTTCTTCACATCGCAGCGGCTTCAATTCTTGCGAAAACCTACCGAGACGAATTTATGACTAGCCTAGATAATGAGTATCCCGATTATCACTGGAAAAAGAACAAAGGGTATCCCACCCAGGAACACCGGGCAGCAATTAAACGTATAGGGCCCTCCCCTTATCATCGCAAAAGTTTCAGATTAATTCCCGAGCAATTGAAATTGGAATTTTAAGTCGTCACCGTTGTTAAAAACACGTCAATAAAGTCTGCTAGAAAGACAATGAAACCCCCTCAATCCTTGTTATTTTTGTATATGCTTCCAATCAGATTCATACCTGTGCTTCTCCTAGTTATCACCCTTTTTGCAGGGTGTAAGGACAATGAACGACGTAGCAATGCTTTGGAAGAATACCTTCCCGAAGGAGCTCAACACATCGTTAAAATCAATAGTTTACAGGCATTGCGATCTGATTTGGAAACCAATCCTTTTTATTCTGGATCTGAATTAAAAGGATCATTGTCATTTGTAAAGGACCAAAAGGGTTTCCTATCATATCTTGATTCGGGGAATGAGGGAATTCTTTTTTCTAAAAAAATAGATTCTCTAAAGGAATTCACCTTTCTCACGGCTTACGATTCAGACCTTTTTAATTCGGATTCAATTCCTTCCGCCGTCTTATCGAAAATACCCTACAAAAAAGTAGAAATACATCGCGTAGATATTGACAGTACTGCTAGCTTCAGTGCAAAAATCGATAGTGTTCTGGTCATTTCTACTTCCGAAAAAATTGTCGAACAAATCATTGACGGATCCAGGATCACCAACGATTACTGGGAAAAGAGCCTGAAATTAAATACCGACGACGAGATTGTAAGCGTTTCCAGCCTGCAGGGTGTTCGATTTAACGATAGTGTTGATGCGTCCATTGGCGATCTGGCTTCATTGAGGATCAAAATGCTTCCCGAAGGGATCTCTGCTTCCGGTGTTGCCATGGTAAATGACAGCGTTCCGCAACTGTTATCGTTATTTCAAGGATTGATTCCGCAAAAAAATAACCTTCCATTGGTGATTCCAATAAGTGCTGAAAGAGCAATTTCGATTACCTTCAACGATACTGAGATTTTCAACAGAAATCTACAGCTTTGGCAAAAAGATTCGCTTGAATTGTCTCCTGTTTTTGATGCCGCTAACGAAATTGGTTGGATCGACATGGAGTCTGGCAGCACCTTTGTACTTCCTTCTATCAACCCGGAAGCAACCTGGGATGAAATTTCGACGCAGGTGGAATTGACGAATCCCTATAAAGAAGTGAACGTGTACCTGCTTGAAGAAGAAAGTGCAATTTTTGCACCCTTCCGACTACTATTTCCGGCATCTAAACCCTCGTTTGTGTATCGGTTAGGAGATTTTTTCCTTTTCAGCACTAATGAAAAAACCACCCAGGACATGATTACCGCTTATAAAAATGGGGCGGTACTTTCCAACGCTTCTTATTTTGAGAACGCTTCCACTGAATTAAGCGCAGCGTCGTCATTCACTTCTTATCAAATGGATGGAAATGTGGATACGTTGCTATCGACTTTACTTAAAACATCAGGGGGAAATTTAACGGAGTTTCCGCTGTCCGCAGTCCAATTCAGTCGTGATAGGGATTTTGCTCACGTAAATGTGGTGAGCCGGGAAATGGGCACAGCATCCGCAAGCAGCGGAGTTATTTCCGAATTGTTCACCCTTTCCCTGGACCAGACCACACTGAATGAACCTCAATTCTTTAGCAACCATAGGTCACGAGGCAAGGATATAATTATTCAGGACATCAACAACCAACTATA
The DNA here is from genome assembly GCA_009827225.1 of Flavobacteriaceae bacterium. GTDB lineage: Bacteria > Bacteroidota > Bacteroidia > Flavobacteriales > Flavobacteriaceae > Aureisphaera. The sequence continues at coordinate 31,712 of WUAI01000007.1, forward strand.
TCTGGTTTCTTCTTCCGGAAAAGTACTCTGGAAAAAACAGCTTGACGGACCAGTATTGGGAGAAATCAAGGAAGTGGATCTTTTGAGAAATGGCAAAAAGCAATTGGCTTTTTGTACGCCTAAGACCTTTCATATTCTGGATCGAAATGGTAAAAATGTGCGGCCATTCCCCTTGAAATATAAAGATGAGATCACCCAGCCGCTTGCGGTGTTCGACTACGATAAAAAACGTAACTACAGGTTCGTGGTCACTCAAGGTAAGGAAGTCTTTATGTACGATAGCAAGGCTAAGATTGTGCAGGGTTTCAAATTTAAAGGAACTTCTTCGGATATTGTTCTCCCGCCCAAACACATTCGAATGAGCAATAAAGATTATATTGTGATCGCTGAAGAAAATGGCAAATTGAACATACTGAGCAGGGTGGGAAAAGAACGGGTCAAAGTATCCAAGTCATATGATTTTTCTGAAACTCCTATATTTTCTGAAGGAAACAAATTCATCATCATCACGGCACAAAACGCCAAGGAATCCATAACTCAAGGCGGAAAGACTGAATCGCAGGCATTAAACGTTTCAGAAAACTACTATTTCAACATCCAGGGTGGAGTTAAAGCAACCCTGGATGATAATTTACTTCGCATTAATGGTAGGTTGGTTGAATTGCCATTTGGGCTCTATAGTCCGCCTATGATTTACACTACTAATAGAAAAACATTCGTAACTGTGACCGAGTTGCAGGAGAAGAAAGTCTACCTTTTCGACAAGAACGGGACAATGGTTCAGGGATTCCCTGTCTACGGAAGTTCCGTTGCCGACATGGGAGACGCCAACAACAATGGTAAACCAGACCTGGTGGTGAAAGGAGGAGCTAAGGAGATCCTCTGCTACGAGGTTCGATAGTTTCTGAAAAGTACTATCTTTAAGTACATCAACCTGTTAAATGTTCATGAAGCAATTCTTCCTATTTGGATGTATTCTTGCGTTCTCTGCGGTATTTTCCCAAAATAGTGCGGAAAATGACTTCAAAATCCCAAAGGAAGATTCGACCGTCATTTATGGTTATAAAGTAAAGGTTTCCCAGCTTATTAATCCGAAACCCGATAGCGCACTATACTACATCCGGGAAATAGAAAACATCAGTCGGGACAAGGATTATGTGGTTGGAAAGGCCGAATCTTTATATCTCTACGCTTCATACTTTCGTCGAATTCAACAACCGGATTCGTCGATCGCCTATTTCAATAAATTACTGGATCTTTCTGTTGAATCGGGATACACCAAGGGAAAAAGCCTGGCGCTAAACGGGCTTTGCCGGATCAACTATCTGCAGGGAAATCTCGAAATAGCGATAAAAGCTTGTGAGGACTGCCTGCGGATGAAAGACAGCATTACCGACGGGTATTATAATATCGTTCCGGATACGCACATTGCCCTGGCAAGTGCTTACATTCGAAAGAATGAATTACAACCTGCCATAACCAATTTACTGGTGGTAGACTCCATTCATGCAAAGACTGCACTGCGCCCCGATATAATTGCAGCTGCATTTCAAAGCTTGGGCAATATTTACACCGACTTAGAAGATTATGACACCGCGGAGGAGTACTATTTGAAGGCCAATGAGGAATTCAAAAAACTCCCCGAAGCGGCTGCCAATTTTTATATGCAGACCACCAACCGGCATTTGGGAGCAGTCTATTATCATAAATCGCGCTTTGAAGAAGCCGATAGCCTATTGGTTTCAAGTCGGGAATTTTTTAAGGCCATCAAGGATGAACGTACCCTTGCTGAGATCAATACCTATCTGGGATTGCTACATCGGGAAACCGGTGAGAAAGCTCTTGCTGAAGATTATTTCCGAGAGGCCCTGGATCTCAACAAAAAGAATTTCTTCGATTACGAAGCCTCGCAAAGCGGAATTGAGCTGGCACAACTCTACCTGGAAAGCAATAATGCAACCAATGCTATCTCGACCCTTAATGAGGTCCTTGATTTGAATAGAGGAAACAAAAACAGCGCTATCGATCAGCAGGTTCTGGAATTGATGTCTTCGGCCTATGCTCAGCAAAATAACTATACGAGGGCATACGAATCATTGCAAAGGGCGACGCGCATTAAGGATTCGCTCAATGAAATTCAAAGTGCCGAACGAATCAAGGAAATTGAAGGTATCTATCAAACCGAGAGCAGGGATCGCGAGATCGCATTGCTCACTTCTCAGAATGAACTGGCCGAAGAACAGAAAAGAAATCAAAGAAACCTATTGCTGGGTGGACTCATACTGACGTCATTGGTAGGGGTATTTTTCTTTTTCCAGTATCGGAATCGTCAAAAAACCAACAGAAAGCTAAAAGAACTGGACACCGCCAAGTCTACCTTCTTTGCTAATATCTCGCATGAGTTCAGGACTCCGTTAACATTGATCAAAGGACCGATAGAAGATCAGTTGGTATCGGATCAACTTACCTCTTCACAACGCAAGAATCTCAGAACAGCAAAATCCAATGCCTTCCGTCTTGAGTCCTTAGTGGACCAGTTATTAGCCCTTTCCAAGCTTGAAAGCGGAAATTTGAAGCTCAATGTTCAGCCCGGTTGTTTAGCTAACTTTATTAAAGCCCAGGCCGAAGCATTTAGTTTTGCTGTAGGAGAGAAAAATATCGAACTGGATATTTCAGTAAAAGAAAGTGGTGATGAGAATTGGTTCGATCGAGATGCATTGAGTAAGATACTTTTCAATCTATTGGGGAACGCAGTAAAGTATACTCCGGAGGATGGAAGCATTCACCTCTCGGGCAAAAACCTTGGTGATGGATATCAATTGACGCTTCAAAATTCGGGCGTCTTCTTGAACCTGGAACAGCAGAAGAGTATTTTCTCAAGATTCTATCAGACCGATCCTCAAAATCCGGGCACCGGTATAGGGCTGGCCCTCACCAAAGAGCTGGTTGAATTGCACAAAGGCACTATAAGTGTAGATAGCCAGGCCGATGATCCGTTCACCCGATTCACCATTCAATTACCAGTATCCAGATCAACTTATTCTGAAAATGAGATAATGTCCGAGTTATTGCAGTCTTCAGAAATGACTATTGAAAGTACGGTTCCAGAGGTGTTTGAAACGGAAACCATCGCTCCTGAAAATGCCCCCATACTTCTGGTCATAGATGATAACGAGGATATACGAGACTACATCAGGTCTGTTTTTGAGAACAGCTTCACCGTATTGGATGCTGAAAATGGAAGTTCGGGATTTGATACATGCGTACAACAGGTCCCCGATCTCGTAATCAGTGATGTGATGATGCCGGACACAGATGGATTTGAATTAACAACCCAAATAAAGGAGCACCAGGTTACTTCTCATATTCCGGTGATTCTGGTAACTGCCAAAACCGAAGACGAGTCCAAACTTCAAGGATTGGAAACCGGAGCAGATGCCTATATTACCAAACCGTTCAGTACTTCTTATTTGAGAGCCACAGTGGACAACCTATTGGAAAATCGAAGAAAACTCCAGGAACGATTTTCACAGGAGGTGATTTTAACTCCCAAAGAGATCGCCGTGTCTTCTGCCGATGAACTTTTCCTCGAGCGACTACAAAAAGTGATGGATGAATTTATCACCGACCCTCAGTTTTCTGCGGAAAAGTTCAGCACCGAAATGGGGGTAAGTCGGATGCAACTCCATAGAAAATTAAAAGCACTAACCGGGCAGTCTACTACGGAATTTCTTCGATCCCAACGCTTAAAACTTGCCGCCAATTTACTTCGGGAAGGAAAGATTTCAGTGTCTGAAGTTGGATACACGGTAGGCTTTAACGATCCCTCCTATTTTGGCAAATGCTTTAAGAAAGAATACGGCTGCACCCCTTCCGAATTTGCCTGATTCAAGGCAATTCCCCCTAATATTCACTCTTGTTACATATGTCTGCCTTTTAGATACATAGGTCATTAAGTCCCTTATCTGCTATCGCTAGGTTTGTGATGTAGTTCCAATCAATTCGGTATGAAAAAACGAAAAGTGTATTACGGTACGCTGGATAATGTCCCCAATAAACAGGTACTTATAAATATCAATCGACTAGCCGATGGGATCTACACTTTAAAAATTATGTATAAGAACAAGGTGATTAAGAAAACAACCTTTAAAAAGTAAACAGATGAGAACATTCAAACTAATGATGTTTACCCTATTTCTGCTTTTAGGAACTCAAATGGAGGCTCAGATCTTCAAGAAGTTGGGGAAACGAATTGAAAAATCCGCCGAACGAACCGTGGAAAGACGTGTGGAAAGAGAAACCCGAAAATCAACGGATCGTGTTTTGGATAGTGTAATCGATGCCCCAAAAAAGAACAAACGAAAAAAAGATAAACGTAACGACGAGGCCATCAAAGAAACCGAAAACGACAGCCTCACTAAAAACTAAAACTAATGGGAACAATAAAATTCATTATCGCGGGAGTATTATCCTTTTGTTCATTATTGACAATGGCGCAACCCTATACACTGGATGAAAACGTCAAACCTCATCAACTTGTACTTACGGAAGACAAGGAAAGAGAAGGTGCACAATCCGTAGTCGCGAATGTAACTATCGAAAGTGATGTTCAGTATTTTTTCGTCAACGGGCTTAACATGTTTCAGTTTGTTGATGTGTATATTTTCAGCAACTTCGGAAAACCCAACTTCAAGGCAGAATTGGTGCGAAACACCTGGAATGAAATAGAAGATTCGGCCAGTACCGGAAGTTCGAAAAACGGTATTATCAATTTCAAACTCAGAACCGAAGGCGATTTCGGTTTTAAAGTGATGCCTACCGGAAATAAAATCAACTATACGATTATAGTATATGCGAGTGGGCCTATTCAGGATTACCTGGGATCGGCGTTTAAGAAAGCGGACAAGGACCAAATAGAAGAAGGTGGAGGATCCGGTTCAGGCAATAGTGATTCCGGATCAGGTGGCTCTTCGAACATGGTTCTTTACATAATCCTTGGTGTTGCTTTATTGGTAATAGGATTCCTGGGAGCAAAGTTGATGAACAAGAATAAGGCATCTGTCATACTTATTCTACTCAGCTTCGGCCTGTGCAGTACTTCTTTCGCACAAGGAGAACTCGACCTTACTGTCGAGACTTTTGACGCGGATGATATAAGAGATTTGCGTTACGAAGAGTGGCTCCGTGAAGAAGCCGGTGAATTGATCGAAGACGGTGTCGAGGCACTGGACGAAGGATTGGAACGACTGGGTGAGGTAGGAGATATCATCGAAGATGATGAGCGATACCGAAGAGTTAGGGATTTGTACGATTCTTATGTGGGACTGGGTGATTGTATCAATTCCGCACCACCTCCGGGAATGCCAAGAATTCCGAGTTTTTGTGAAACTGCGGACTGCGGTTCTTGCTTTACCGATGCAAGAAGGGAATTGAACCACAGTCGGTATACTTTCGAACGACTGAAGACCATCTATAAGTGCACCAAGACTTTTACAGACCGTGCCATTGCTTTCGGAGATAATGTTTCAGGAGTACATGGGGTATCTGGTTTGGCCTGGCAGTCGGAACGGGTGAAGATACAGAAGTCGGTAAAGGATCTCCAAAAGACTTATGACGACAAATATCGAGAACTACTGGAAGCGCAGAAGAGAGCATTGATGGCATTGAACGAATGTGAAGCTCAATATGGCATTCAGGACTGGTACGACCGTTTCGGATATATGTATTACGAATTTACTGCGATGAACTATAAAAGAAATGACTAATGAAAAGGGGATTATGCTTAATTCTGGTGGCTCTGATTTGGTTTGGATGTAAGGACAAACCGGAAAATGAAGTGGATGTAGATATTTCCGAAGAAATCGGAACTATCGAATTACCGGACGAAGAAATTCCGGACGTCATGGAATTGCTGAAAGATGCCACCCAACAGATCGAAGGAGAGTATTCCGAAGAAGAAACGGATATCCTTACCAAAGAGCAAAAATACCTGAAAAAGTCTATCGAAGATGGAAACCTCACTATCGACAGCGAGTACAGGGATATCCCCGGTAATTTTGAACCGGTTGGAATCGTCAAACTGAAAAAGCACCTGGGCAGACAGGATGCCAGTTTTATTGAAGCCACTCTGGAGGAGTATTGGCTAGGTGATAGAGAAGCTCGAAAGGGAGCTATGCGTAGACTGGGACTCGCCAAAGGGGCACAGATTGACACGGTATTGATGCGGTATCTTGAAATCCCTATGGAAGAGTTGGAACTGCTGAAAGTCCTTCCCGGGACTGAACGCATCTATCGGGAATCATTTGCAAGAATGCTTCAGAAATATGAACTGCCTCCAGAAATAACAGGATATTTAGCCACGGGAAAAGCTTCAGAAAATTTCAAACTTCGAATCGATCAGTTTGAAAAAGCAAAGCTGAAAAGTTCCAGGAATTTTATCAATAAGTCCAAAAAAGCGAGGGATGCATTTTACGAATTAAACCCAAGTTGGTATGGCGATTCCGGTGAAAGTGGAGACACTTATATCGATGCACGGAAACAACATATCTATTTACCTTTTGGAGACCTGTCGTTCGCAGACCGGGTTGTTTCACATGATATCGGACATGAAGGAGGCAATAAACAAGGTGCGATTGGTCGGCCCGACTTGTCTATGGAAGAATTTAAACTGTCGGACCCAAGAATATGCAATTTGGGACTCAAAGGAGTCCTTACCCTGGAATTTAGTGACAACGCACTTACTAATGTGAACGGACCCGACCTTTATATCTTCGAAATGGGTGCCATTGAACCCACCAAACTTGAGATTTCTAAAGACGGTATCGAATGGATTGACATTGGCCAGGTGGAAGGCGGAACCGCCATGGTAGACCTGGAGGGGTTTGTGAAACCTAATGAGACTTTTAACTATATCCGGCTTACCGATCTCATGACCTTTAGTGAACTTCCTGGCGCCGATGTAGATGCCGTAGGAGCTATTGGAGGGGCACTTCGAATGAATCTTGATAGTGCCGTCCTGTTCGATACCGGAAAGTATGAGCTAAAAGAAAGCGCAACCTCCGAATTGGAAAAACTGGTAGCATCCATCCATGAAATACCTAAAGGAACCATAATAGTGGAAGGACATACGGACAATGTTGGAAATCCGCAGAGCAATCAAACCTTATCCTTGAATCGTGCCAAGGAGGTACTCACCTATCTGGAAGCGAATCTTAAAGGGCAGTATCAATTTCAAAAGAAAGGATTGGGTGAATCCAACCCGATTGCCACTAATGATACCAAAGAGGGAAGACAAACAAATCGAAGAGTAGAAATACTGGTAATACCTACGAATTAATAAATAAGAACCGTTAAAACATATCAAATGAAAAAAATAGCAATCTTTTTAACATTGGGGATCATTTCCTTAGGAATCAATGCCCAATCATGTAGTAAATACTATCCTTTTTCAGAAGGGGCCATTTCACAGTTAACACTGTATGATAAGAAAGGAAAAATGGCGGGGATGGTTGAATATTCCATTTCGGATGTTGGCAACAATGAAATGGGAGAAACCGCAAAAATGAATCAAAAATTAATTGATGAAAAAGGTAACCTGGTATACACCTCTTCTTACGATGTGTACTGTAAGGACGGAATTATGTCCATGGATTACAGATCCTTATCACGACCAGAATTGATGCAACAATTTGGCGACGAAGTGGACATGACCGTAACCGGAACCAATATCGACTTCCCCAACGATTTATCGGTTGGGCAAGAACTTCCTGACGGTGGAATCAATGTTCAAATAAATTTCTCCGGTATGAACATGAACATGAAAACCTTGATCACAAATCGTAAAGTAGTAGGTAAGGAAAGTGTCACAACCCCGGCCGGTACGTTCGAATGTTATGTGATCACGTCCACCATGGAATTGAAAATGACCACTAATATGAAACACAACCAGAAGCAATGGATTGCAGAAGGTGTGGGAGTTGTAAAAACAGAGGATTATAATAAATCAGGGAAAGTTAGAAATACGGGATTGCTAACTTCATTTACCCGGTAGGTCCTTTTTCATAATAGATAAAAACCGAAGCTAAATACCTCGGTTTTTTTATGTGGTTACTTTCTCGGTAAGTTCAGCCTCGAATAATGTGGCAAAATGTTTCAGAAGTTTGGATTTAACTTCGTCCATAGAAATTTCGGGTTTACCCAATTCGACATTCAATGAAGTGACGGCTTTCCCTTTGATTCCGCAGGGGATCATATGATCAAAATACCCAAGATCCGAGTTTACATTAAGTGCGAATCCATGCATGGTCACCCAACGGCTTGCTCTCACGCCCATTGCGCAGATCTTACGCGCAAAAGGAGTTCCCACGTCCAACCAGACACCGGTCTCTCCCTTGGAACGTTCGGCTTTGAGGCCATATTCGGCCAGGGTGAGAATGATCATTTCCTCTAAAAAACGTAGGTATTTATGGATATCGGTAAAGAAGTTTTCCAAATCGAGAATAGGGTAACCCACAATCTGACCGGGCCCGTGATAGGTGATGTCCCCTCCCCTGTTGATCTTGTAGAAAGTAGCATCGATCTCTTTGAGTTTTTCTTCGGAAACCAATAAATTTTCAATGTCACCGCTTTTCCCTAAAGTATATACGTGCGGATGTTCCACAAATAAAAAGTAGTTGGGGGTTTCCAACGAAAGTTCTTCCCTCCTGTTCCTGATTTTAACATCAAGAATTCCCTTGAACAACTCCTCCTGGTAATCCCAGGTTTCCTTAAAGTCCTTTAGACCGAGGTCACGTATTTCTATTTTCTTATTCAATACCTAATTCTCTAATTCTATTTCAAGATCCAGCACATCAGGGTCCTTCATATATTCAACAAAAGATCGGTCTACTTCGATGGTTTTTCCATCCAAAGAAAACTTAGCATCTTCAACCGACGATGATTTGATTCGCTTCGGAAATGTATAGACCAACGTATATCGCATCCCACTCATAAACGCCTCTGCTTCTTTAATGCTGTCCATTTGAACCTTATGTTTCGCCACATCTTTTATAAAGGCATTACGCACAAACTTTCCTTTATCAAAGGAAAATTCGACGCCAATGATATTTCCGGAATCAGGATCATCTTCGATTTCCACATCGGTCCCCATCCCTTGCATAAAGGTGCCACTTTCCTGGAAGGCATCCATGATGCTATTTGCTTCGGAAACATTCTTAAAATCAGTATAGACATCCATCAGCATTTCTTTAGTATCATAATTCACCAAAGACCGGAATTTATAATTCTCCAGACTCTTTAAAAGATCCTGTTGAGATTTGTCCAGTGTCGCGATACTGTCTTTTTTCTCGACAAGAACGTCCTTCATACGAATGATGGTGTCAATATTGATCTTCAAGGAATCTTCTTCCATTTCGCTGCCAAAGGCCATCATTTCGTTCATGTCCATGGAAATTGAAATGGTTCCACTCCCATCCTCGTTCAGGACCAAAGTTTCTTTCATCTGACAACTAATTGCCGTAAAGACAACCAATCCGGTTAGTGCTAATTTTTTAAACATATTTATCTTTCAGGGTTATTCAAAATAATCAAAGCCGCGATAACTCCGGGAATCCATCCACATATTGTCAAAATCAAAACGATTACAATCGATCCACATCCTTTATCTAAAACTGCCAGCGGCGGAAATAAAATAGAAAGCAATACTCTCCAAATGCTCATAGTACAAATTTACGATTAATATTCAAGCTATCTGTACCCTGGATACCGGTTTTGTTACACCCATCCATTTTGCATATCTTCGTTTTCATGCGATGGAAACTCCAAATACTTATTCCTGCTTTTTTGTTGATTTCACTAGGCTGTCTCAGCCAATATAAATTTTCGGGAAACGTAAATCCGGATATATGGGAAGGAGATGTATATCTTTCGGTGGTGGAGGATTATCGCAAGATCTCCGGGATCTACCCTGAACAGATCTTGGCTCAAACTTCTCCCGATAGTACCGGCTATTTTGAGTTCAACGGAAATAATTTACCCCAATCCAACAGGATCTACAGGATTCATATCGACAATTGCGAACCCGATGAACAACTTGCCAACCATTTTCTCGGACATTGCGAAAACAGCGAAGAAGTATTGTTTATTGCCAACAACAGCGACGAACTGGAATTACCTTTTAGTTTCGACCAGGAGATGTTTTGTAAAGTGGTTTCCAATAACGAGAAAGCCAATACTTTACTAAAAATCGACTCCATAAAGAACGATATGAAGTTTGCTTTTGGCACCTATCGCAGTGAAGCCAATCGAAAGATCAATTCCAAAAAGTGGTTCAAAACCCTCCAGAACTATGGCGAATTATTGAATGAACCCCTGGCCGAATTGTACATCTTCAATTTTTTAAGCGATCCCAGAAGTGAATTACATGCCTACTACCTGAAGGACCTTTCCAGTAATTCCTACTACGACGACTTGAACAGCCGACTCGAATCCAACTATCCGGGCACTTCCTATGCTCAGCAGTTTTCTGCTAATCTAAGAAGTGATAAAGTTTTGATCGGTTCGGACGAATCGGGTCCCCTTCCCTGGTGGATCTACTTGCTGGGGATTATTTCCTTTCTGTCGCTGGTATTTAATTTTTATTTCTTCGGAAAGATCAAAAACCTCAAAAGAGGAAATTCTTCGAACAGGGATTCGCTTTCCAAACAAGAACAAAAAGTATTGGACCTCATCCTTCAGGATAAAACCAACAAGGAGATCGCACAGGAGATGTTCGTGAGCCTGAGCACTGTGAAAACCCACATTAATAATCTTTACAAAAAGCTAAACGTAAGCTCCAGGGACGAGGTGAAATCATCCTATTCCAATTGATTTTGCAATTTCAAACCCGGTTCTAGTCCTCATTTCCACCTCGATTTTCTGCAAACCAGGCCGCAACTTTCACAATTTCGTGACCGTAACCAAAATATACTGTCATGAAAAATTCACTCGCCATTTTACTTTGCTGGATCACTTTCCAGGCAATGAGTCAAAACTTCAATGTTGAAATCAACAGCGGAAATGAAAACGCTACGCTATTGGGAAAAATTAATAAAGAAGCGCTTACCCGGGAACCTTATGCGGAATGGTTCCAAAAAAATTACGATGAGTATACTTCCGACAAGGAAGTGATTGCACTGCTCAAAAAACAACTCGAAGACTATACAATTACAGCCTTTATGGGCACGTGGTGCGGCGACAGCAAAAGGGAAGTTCCAAGATTTTACAAGGTTCTCGATGATGCTGAATTCCCTTTGGACCGGCTCACCTTCGTAGCCGTAGACCGCGTTCGTGAAGCGTATAAAAAAAGCCCGGGAGGCGAACAGGAAGAACTTAACATTCATCGGGTGCCCACCTTCATCGTTTACAAAGACGGTAAGGAAATAAATAGAATCGTTGAATCGCCGGTAAAGACCCTGGAAGAAGATTTGCTGCAATTATTGCGGAAGGAATATCAACCTAATTATCATGGTGTAAGCCTTGCTCATGATCTCCTTACTGAAATGGGAGTGCAGAAATTTCAGTCTAAAAACAAAAAGATCGCTAAAAAACTGAAAGGAGAGGTCCAGGCTTTTAAAGAATTGAACACCTATTCCAGCGTTCTATTCTACAACGATCAACAGGAAGCGGCAGTCGCCATTGGCCGACTCAACCTACTCCTCTTCCCTGAGGAAGCTAATGCCTACATCCGATTGGGTGTGAAACTAAGGGAGATGGGGCAACGATCGGAAGCACTGGAATTATTTGAAAAGGCTTTGGAGTTAAATCCGGAAAACGAAAAATTGAAATCGGCTATTTCAGAATTAAACACAAAATGAACCCGGACTGTCCATTGATGACAATTTGAAAGTCTATCGATGATTAAGAAAAACAATCATCATGAGACTCAACTTTATTCTTTCAGTATGTGCTGCTCTAGCAGTAATTTCACTCAATGCACAAACCCAAATCGGGCAAACGCTCACTCAATTTGCACTGGGCGATGGCTTCGGAGCGAGCCTTTCCATTAGCGATGACGGCAACCGGTTGTTAACCAGCGCTCCAAGGTTTGACAACAATGGTGTCACTTTTTCAGGACGTGCGGATGTTTATGAATTCGATGGCAGCAACTGGGTACAATTAGGTGAAACTATCGATGGGGGTACCCCAGTCGAGTTTGGGTTATTTGGATTAGGCCTTCAAATGAGCAGGAGCGGCAATCGTATAGCACTGGGGAATACTAATACGGAATCCCAAATTTATCAATGGAACTCAGGAAGCCAGGAATGGGAACAAATGGGGGACGATCTTGAGTTTCCCGGAAGTCCGGACTGCAGTTTGCAGAGATTCAGGTTTAGCGCCGACGAGAACACCCTGGTCGTTGGAGGTGCCAATGCAGGTAACGACTCGGTGTATGTATTTGAATGGGACGGAACTAATTGGATTGCAGTAGGTAACCCATTAGAATTACCCGCACGCAGTGAAATCGCCATTTCTCATAATGCTCAAACCATCGCCAACCAATATTTCGTTAGCAATGCGGAAAGTGGCATCAATATCTACAACTTCAACGGCACTGACTGGACCGAAGAATTCAACCGTGAATTCCTTCCAGATGTTTACGTATCGGATGGCTTTGACTTTTCCGCCGATGGAAATAGGTTCGTCATGTCATACTGGGACGAAAATGCCGGTACATGTACCTTCGAAACCTATGATAAAGTTGGCGGAAGCTGGCAAGCCAGTGTGGCCTCTTTTACCATCCCCGGCGATTCGTTTAATAACGCCTTGAGACTTTCGGATAATGGAAGAATATTTATTTATGGTAGTGGAACCGAAAACGCAGCTGGCAACGCCGCAGACGGCACAAGAGTGTACCAGCAGGTAGGTAACGATTGGGAATTGGTGAACTTTTTCGACTATCCCAATTACGACGAATCCATAAAGGGAAACGTATCCATCACGGGAAATGGCCAAAAAGTCGCTTTTGGACAAGCCATTCCGGCCGATGTTGGCTTTATCCAGGTATTCGATATTTCTGATATTTTATCAATTGACGAAACTATACTTGATACTTTGAGGCTCTATCCCAATCCGACCTCCGGAACCTTGAATATAGATTTATCCAATTCCGAAGGAATCCAAAAAATAACGGTACTCGATGTACAAGGCAGAATAGTCCAGACGCTGGACTTTGATTCAAATTTTGAGGGTTCAATTCAATTGGAAGGTCCTACAGGAATTTATCTTGTCAACGTGGTAACCGAAAACTCACAAAAAACGTACAAAGTGATCAAACAATAGTGTGGTTTTTTGACAAGTTGAATGGAATTACTGTCTTCCGAATCAATAACATTTGTAAAAAGATTCGGGCTAATTGAAAAAACGGTGGATTGTATCTATCTTTGCAGCTGATTTTTACAGCGACACTATGCAACTTTCTGAACAGGAAATCGTACGAAGAGAAAAACTGGCACAACTGCGCAGTTTAGGTATCGACCCGTATCCACCGGAATTGTTCCTGGTAGATCATACCTCTGCACAAATTAAACAGGACTTTTCAGAAGGTAAAAAGGTGAAGATCGCAGGAAGGCTGATGTCGAGAAGAATCCAGGGGAAAGCATCTTTCGCCGAGCTGCAGGATAGTGAAGGGCGCATACAAGTATATTTCAATCGAGATGAAATTTGCCCGGGTGAAGACAAGACATTGTACAACGATGTGTACAAGAAGTTACTGGACATAGGGGATTTTGTAGGTGTGGAAGGAGAATTGTTTACCACCCAGGTGGGCGAAAAGACCGTCATGGTAAAGGACTTCAAATTGTTGTCCAAAGCATTGCGTCCTTTGCCTTTGCCTAAGACCGATAGTGAGGGAAATACCTTTGACGAATTCAATGATCCTGAATTGCGTTATCGACAACGTTACGCGGATTTGGTGGTAAACCCGAAGGTGAAAGACACCTTTGTAAAGCGTACAAAAATTACGAATACCATTCGTGAATTTTATAACGAGATGGGGTTCCTGGAAGTGGAAACTCCCATTTTACAACCTATTCCCGGAGGAGCGGCGGCACGTCCGTTTGTGACGCATCATAATGCCCTAAACATTCCCTTATATCTCCGTATTGCCAACGAATTGTATCTGAAAAGACTCATCGTTGGAGGATTTGACGGGGTGTATGAGTTCGCGAAAGACTTCAGAAATGAAGGAATGGACCGTACCCACAACCCGGAATTTACAGTGATGGAAATGTATGCCGCTTACAAGGACTACCATTGGATGATGGACACCACAGAACAATTACTGGAAAAAGTGGCAGTGGCCCTGCATGGTACCTCTGAAGTGCCTTTTGGGGAACATGTGATCGATTATAAAGCGCCTTATGAGCGAATTGGAATCCTCGATGCGATCAAAGAGCACACGGGGATCGACCTCTACGGAAAAGATGAGGACGAGGTAAGAAGCGCTTGTAAAGAATTGGGCGTTGAAGTGGATGAAACCTTCGGAATTGGAAAGATGATCGACGAGATCTTTGGAGAAAAATGCGAGCACCATTATATCCAGCCTACCTTTATCATGGACCACCCGGTGGAGATGAGTCCGCTCACCAAAAAACACCGTACCAAAGAAGGACTCACCGAGCGTTTCGAACTGTTGGTAAACGGAAAAGAATTGGCGAATGCTTATACCGAGTTGAACGATCCTATCGATCAGCGGGAGCGGTTTGAGGATCAATTAAAATTATCCGAAAAAGGAGACGACGAGGCCATGTTCATCGACCAGGATTTCCTGCGAGCATTGGAATATGGGATGCCTCCTACTTCAGGGATCGGGATTGGAATCGACCGTTTGACCATGTTTATGACCAACAACGAGTCGATCCAGGAAGTGTTGTTTTTTCCGCAGATGAAACCGGAACGCGAGCAGGTAGCATTGAACGACGAAGAGAAAGCCGTGTTCAATTTGCTAAAGGCCAACTCTCCCATGGACCTCAACGACTTGAAATCCCAAAGCGGATTGTCCAACAAAAAATGGGACAAGACCATTAAGCACTTGACCAAGAACAATCTGGCGAAGGTGCATAAAACAGACGAAGGCCTGACGGTAGAAGTGGTTTAACCCAATGTCACTCAGAGCACAGCGCAGCGTCTCTTGTCACTCAGAGCAACGCGATGAGTCTCTAAAAAACCAAGGAACCACGTCAATGTGGTTCCTTTTTTTGTTTTATATCATTGTAATTGTGTTAATAAGTCCTCGTACTTTTTTGAAAGTATGGATGGGATAACGACTATTTTTATAGGGATATAACGAGTTATGTGCAATTTAAAAGAATACTCCTATAATGCTCGAAGAATTAATTAAAGACGAAGCAAATAAATTCTATAACTATTCGGAATGGCAACAATATGATAATACACCATCTGGATTTAAAGATGCCTTAGAACTTCAATTGTATAATCACAATAGTTCTACTAGTAAACTCTTCTACATATATGAGATTCTTCGATTAATAAGAGAAGAATACAATGATCATCTAAAGTCTTGTCGATACAAGGACGAACCTATTAAATGTGATCAGAATAAGACATGGTTAAAAATGATTTACTATACTGAACAAATTATTGAAGATTTAAATCCGCAATTTGATTTTCAGATTTTACGTCCTGAATTAAACACTGACTTAATACACGAAAATTTAAAGAAACTATCTGACTATCCTGAGTCGGCTAAATTATACCAATCTGCATTGGACAAATTAAACGAGGGAATTAATGAACGGAACGTACTCGACGACGCAAGATTGTCTTATGAATTGCTTCTAAAGTCTGTGCTATCAAACAATAAATCCTTAGAAAATCAAAGCTCCGAATTAGGTAAGTATCTAAAACAACAAAACGTCTCTGCTGAATGCAGGAATATGTTCCAAACCCTAAACAATTATTTTCAGAATTATCAAAATACATATGTAAAGCATAATGACAAAGTACTAACTAAAGAAGTCGACTTGATTGTAAATTTGACTTCATCATTAATAAATTTTATAATAAACAACAGCACATAACAACGCATAACGCCCATCGCTTCGGATTTTCCTATCTGAAAATCCTAGCTAGGCACAACTCTCCAGGATAAATTCTATAACTTAGTAAAGATATATCGCAACGATGCGTTATACGAGACCGTTGTGTGCAATTTTAAAATACAATAATATGAGTATCCCAAAAGTTTTTATTTCTTATTCTCATGATTCAATTACTCATAAAAAGTGGGTGCTTGATCTAGCAACAAGGATGCGAAATAATGGAATTGATGCAATAATTGACCAATGGGAACTTCAATTAGGTGATGATTTACCACATTTTATGGAAACTCATCTCGCTAATTCAGATAAGATCATTATGGTCTGTACAGAGAATTATGTAGAAAAAGCAAATAATGGAACAGGTGGTGTCGGATACGAAAAAATGATTATAACTTCCAATCTACTTAAAAAGATAGATGAGAATAAAATCATTCCAATCATCAGGCAGGTATCTACTACAGATTTGCCAACATTTTTAAAAACTAAGCTCTATATCAATTTTTCAAAGGTTAGTGAATTTGAGTTTAATTTTGATGAACTAATTAGAACTATTCATGGAAGTCCAATTTATAAAAAACCACCTGTCGGAAATAACCCTTTTGCCAAAATAATGGATGATTCGAATTTAAAAGTCCATGATTCTCTGTTAGATTATATGACTGCTGTAGTACAAATATATAATTCAAGTTCAGGGATCTATATTTCCAAAGTAGCAATTAAAAACAAATTAAAACTCTCAAGAATAATGCTAGAACACTTAGAGGAAAAAGCCTTGGAAGCCAATTATATTAAGGCGGATGGAATAACCGATGTCACGCTAACTAAAGCCGGTAAAACTTATGCAATTAATAACAATATAGAATAAAACAGCACACAACAACGCATAACGCCCATCTATTCGAAATTTTCAACTATCAAAGTTCATGCCCGCAAAACTAGTCCGAAAGATCAATCGAAAGCTTAAGTCCATTTTAAGCAATAGCTCCACAAGCTCACCCGCCGGGAAGTTTGTGGTCATCACCCGATCCCGGACCGGTTCCAATTTATTGATCTCCCTCCTGGACTCCCATGACGACATTGTGGCCTTTGGTGAGAAATTCAATCGGCTGGAGGGAAGAAGTTGCCAATCGGTGTATGATGAGATATTTCGAAATAAACCCAACAAACAAGTAGGGTTTAAAATATTCTATTACCATCCGCTGGACTCTGAAGACAAATCTATTTGGGACTTGATACAAAACGATCCCCACATTAAGATCATTCACCTTATTCGTGAAAATCTTTTGCGGGTTCATATTTCCAGGCTCATCGCGGGTAAGACCGACGTCTGGTCTTCCAAGAATAAAAAAGACATCAACCCAGACAGCAAGAAAGTAGAAATCAACCCCACCGAACTTCTCAATGACATCCGGGTGACACACAATCATATCAAAGCTGCACGCGAGACTTTTAACCAGCATTCAATATTGGAGGTGACTTATGAAGATCTCATAGACCCGAGTCGGGAGGTTTTGAATGACATTCAGAAATTCCTGGATGTTGCGCCTAAAAACCTTGCCAGTGAATTAAGGCGTCAAAATCCGGAAGCCCTTTCCCAACTCATCTCAAATTATCAGGAAATTCATGATCTCCTGGCCGGCACCGATTACGAATTTATGCTGGAGGATTGATCTTTAAGCGCCTTTCATAGAACTACTCTACACCACATTTTTTTACCATTTTATCGAGGTTCTAAATTATTATTAGCTTTAGAACGTCAAACTAAATGAATCTCGCAACTACAATTTTGTACAGGCACTAGAATCGAATTATGCTATTTAATTCCATAGATTTTGCATTTTTTTTCCCTTTGATCTTCTTTCTGTATTGGTTGGTGGCTCAAAAACTCACGCTCCGCAATGCATTGATCCTCGTCGCGAGCTATGTTTTTTACGGCTGGTGGGACTGGAGATTTCTTTTTCTCATCATCATTAGTTCAGCAGTAGATTTTGCAGTGGGAAGGGCACTCGATAAGACCCACAACACCTCAAGGCGCAAAGGATTGTTATTAATGAGCCTGTTGGTGAACCTGGGATTCCTGATGTATTTCAAGTATACCAATTTCTTTATTGAATCCTTTGTAGAGTCGTTCCGTCTGTTCGGCCAGGAAATCGAGGCTTCCACCCTGCACATCATTCTCCCTGTTGGGATTAGTTTTTATACTTTTCAAACACTCAGTTATACGATTGATATCTATCGGAAGAAAATTAGGCACACCAACGATGCCCTATCATTCTTTGCCTTCGTCGCATTCTTTCCGCAACTGGTTGCCGGTCCTATTGAACGTGCCTCTCGCTTACTACCTCAATTTCACAAGACATACCGGTTCGATTATACCCAAGTGAAGAGTGGGTTGTTATTGATGGCCTTCGGACTCTTTAAAAAGATGGTAATTGCCGATCGTGCCGCGCTATATGTGAATGAGGTTTATGGAAACGTGGGCGATTATGACGGTGTAGCTTATACGATCGCCACACTTTTGTTTGCGTTTCAGATCTATTGTGATTTTTCGGGTTACAGTGATATTGCTATTGGCGCCGCTCGCACGATGGGCTTCAAACTCATGAAGAATTTCAACTCGCCCTATTTCTCAAAATCGCTCACCGAATTTTGGCATCGATGGCATATTTCCCTGTCCACCTGGTTCCGGGATTACGTTTATATTCCGCTGGGCGGAAGTAAAAAAGGAAACCTGAGAACCTATTCCAATTTGTTCATTGTATTTGTAGTGAGTGGACTCTGGCACGGTGCCGCCTGGACATTTGTGATTTGGGGAGCCGTTCATGGATTGGGGCTCATCATTGAAAAGGTCCTGAAAGAACCCAAGTGGGATTTTCTGTCAAAACTGGGAATGAGAACACCTTCATTTTCCAATAAACTTTTCTTCGGAAGTATCACCTTCGTGGTTGTAAATCTTGCATGGATCTTTTTTCGGGCGACTTCTTTTGAGGATGCATTTACGCTTTTCGAAGGAATTTTTTATGACTTTTCCTGGAACAGTCTCTTTTCCGAAGCAACCTTCAATATCGGATTTACCCCAACAGCATTTCGTGCGTTAATGCTGATGATCGCTTTGCTGTTAATTGCTGAAATGGTCCATAGTCGTAAAAGTCTGTTCCGAAGAATTAATAAACAAAGCCTCATCATGCGTTGGTCTTTCTACTTTATCATTGTATTTACACTGATCATTTTTGGTGTTTATAGTGCCGATAGTGCGCAGCAATTCATCTATTTCCAATTCTAACCACTATGAAGCAACTAATCCTTAAATCCATAATATTTCTTGTTCTGCTAACAGGAATGTTATCCTTTATGGACGATCTCTTCATTCAGAAAAAGCATGGCCCCGTAGCCCTGGTAAATTCGTTTTTCGAGGCCGGGAATAATGAGATTGATATCCTTTGTATGGGAAATTCGCATATGAATCGTGGGATCGACCCCATAATGCTTGAGGCACAAACCGGTTTGCGGACTGAAATGCTTGTGGGAGGTGGATTGGAAATTGCGCATATCTATTACAATCTCAGAAAAGCTTTGGAGACTCAGCAGCCCAAGATAGTGATCATTGAGACTTATCCCTTGTCCATGCGAAATTCGATCAATAACAAGGCCAATAACAATATTGCCCAAACCATCTTCGGGTATAAAACCATGATGAAGTACGGGGCGTTCACGTATCGCGGAATGGCGGTCGGAAAACGGGGAGGCGATATTTTTGATCGTTTTAGTATTTTCCCATTTCACGAAGACTGGACCGAACCTGAAAAATTTTATCGCTACCTCGAATCTAGGAAGCAATACACCTCCGGAAAGGAATTTCAGCAAATACAACGTAAAAGTCCGTTCATCCCGCAAGCGCAGGTCGATGTATTTAAAACTAAACAATTCGACGGTGAAGACATTAGCCTGATCGCTCAGGAAGAGCGATATCTTAAAAAAATTCTTGAGCTTTCCGCAGAAAGAAACTTTCAGATCATCTTTTTAACGGTACCTGTCTATGAAGCCTATTATATGCAGGTGAAAGATGGTGTAGATCGTTTGAAGACACAACTCACTCAACTCGCCGAAGGCTATAAAAACGTGCGGTTTTTTGATTACAACGAAGCACTGGGTGGAGTGGATATATCGTACCTCATCAATGAAAGAACCATAGGGAAAAGCCAGCATCTCAATTATAAGGGAATTCTGAATACCACGAATGCCATGGCTTCTTATATTACAGACAACTATGAGTTCGATAAAAATTTGGAAAGGTCTTCAAGAAATTCACCTGAATCTTTTTTCTATTCCGGGGATTTCCCTTCGGAAATATCCGTTGACGGCGCTATTCTTTCCATCAACAATCGTGCTGCACATGGCGAGGCATCTTCCGATACTATAAACTTAAAAAAAGGAGTGAAAAAAGTTATGATTAAGGGATGGATGGCATCACCGAAAAGCAGCGATACCATTTCGATGAGAAGGTTGGTATTGTACAAGGATGATGGTTTCACTTTCATTTCTGAAGGAGAAGTACTACCATGGAAGAATCCAAAAATAGCCGCTGCCTTTGGCAATAACAAACAGGCAAATGGTTATACATTTAATCTGGATCGTCGTTTGTTAGAGCCCGGGATGTATCAGATTTTTCATCTTATCGAGACTGCTGAAGGAAAATTCGGAATCCAAAAGATGTCTGCAACACTACGCATAGACTGAAGAAGATAAACTTTCGATCTAAATTCGTATCTTTTTCATAATTAATGACTTACTAACCCATTAACTCCTTTAATTATGAAAAAACTTCTATTAAGTATGATCGTTCTTGCCCTGATTTTATTTGTATCCTGCAAGGAATCGGCAGGCACCGAAGCCGAGGCCGAAACTACCGAGACCGCCGAAACTGAAATGGCAGGTCCCGATTACGCCGACTTCGATGCGAAAGTAAGTACCATACGCGCTTTTTTTACGGCTCATGAGAACGAAGATCTCGAGGCCCAGGCAAGTATGCTTGCCGACACCATCACTTGGAGTCCGCCGGTTTTCAATGATTATGCTTTTTTAGGCAAAGATGAATTACTGGCTACCTTGAAGAATTACCACGATACCTATGATGATATCAAATACACTGAAGGTGTGGTGACTCAGGATTCGGTAGTAGGAGGCTTTTATTCCGGTTCGCACTATCCGCAA
Organism: Flavobacteriaceae bacterium; assembly: GCA_009827225.1. GTDB lineage: Bacteria > Bacteroidota > Bacteroidia > Flavobacteriales > Flavobacteriaceae > Aureisphaera. The sequence continues at coordinate 53,020 of WUAI01000007.1, forward strand.
GCAACAGCAACCAATGTTGCGGACGTACTTCGTATTTATGGAACCTGGACCGCCAAACATTCGGAAAGTGGTGAAGAGATAGGCGTCAAGTTCTTTAGCCTTGCTTCTTTTGATGCCGATGGCAAAATAGCCACCTATTCCAGTTATTTTGATACCAGCAATCTGGCTAGATCTGAAGAGTAATAAAATCCGTTTCAAAAACAAAAGGCCCGTTATCCGGGCCTTTTTTATGAATAGACTCTTACAATTATAATTTTGTAACTTAATCCTTCAGTAAACATTCATCCATGCACGACCCGGATAAAGAAATGATGGATTATATCGATAAGTACATTGTGCGAGGTCGACATAGTGATGCTGCGGACGATAGTGCAGGAGCTGCATGGGCGGCTTATCAACGAGGTGATTTTTCGGTCCCCGATTGGTTTGCTGAAGAGTACCGGACAGGAAAATCCAGTGCTCCGGTTTCACAATTTAACCGTTCAGAAAGAGTGTCCCCTATACTCACTCTCGATTCTTTTCTAAAGAGCATGGGCATCCTTTTCATAGCGCTCATTATCATTTTCCTGCTGTATTGGATCTTTAGCTGATCCGTCTTGTGCTATTTATCATAACAAAAACACCACCTCGGCTCTCCTCCTTTTGGCATAGGGGTCCAGTATCCCTACCGGCGGCTCGAGGTGGTGTTTAAACCAACCTAAACTATTTGTAATCTAAAAGTAACAGCGAATTTTTGATTATCAAAAGGTTGTTACTCGGCTTTTATAAATTAAGATTCAACCGTAGGGTTACTCTCCTACTTTACTTAAAAATTCGATGTCATTCTCCACAGTAAGCAATAACAAACTGGTGGCCGTACAAAACACCGGACTTGTAATACAGTGGTGTCCATTCCAACTTCCATCAGGATTTTGGATCTTCAAAATTCTTCCGCTCATATCGTCGTACCAATTGTTCCAATCCTTGTCTTGGTTAACAACCAACGACTCTCCCGTTTGCAGGAAACTCAGGAACTCTTCTCCACCGTTGTTTCCAAATCCGTTGAGCACATCCTCTCGCTGTGCTGTCTTCTTACCGGACTGATACACTTCATAGGCTGTGGTATATTCCATAGCCTCAGTTTCACCGTAGCCAATCTTCACAAGGTTATCCACAGTTACTTCCTCATTTTTGTCCAGTTTCCCTTCTTTCTTGGCTTTGTTAAGAGCTTCCTCCGCTTCTCGCGCTTCCTTGGCACTGGCACGTACACTGTTACTCACCGCGTACAACATAATTCCTGCTCCATCTTCGGTTCTCACATTTCCGCTCTTCGCATCGTAATTATCTTTTTGATACTTCTTGGATCTTTCGATAACTTTTTTGTCCACATCGGCTCCGACGGCATCGGCACTTTCCAGTGCACTCATTGCAAGTCCGCTTTGAAGGACTCCGGCCCATCCTGCTCCTTTTTGTCTACCCGAGGCATCCGTCCCCTGCTGAATCTTCGATACACAAATATCCAGGCAACGAGCTACTCTTTTTTTGTCTACACCTTTCAGCTTGCGATCCATCAAGTTGGATAACACCTGGGCGGTGAGCACCGCATCAATATTCTGGCCTAATTTTGATTGAATTTGGGTCCCTCTTACATCTGTAATATAGGGATCACTTTTAGGAGCGTTTTCAACGGTTTCCAGCAGGTAATTGATGGCATCTTTCAAACTCTTTGAATATTGCCCCGACTGTAAGGTAGTCCCGCTCCTTAAGAAAGCCTGCACCACCATTGCAGTGGTAGCCGGATCGGCCTTCACCGCATGAGGATCGCGAACGTGCTGAGCCGAATGACTGCCGGCTCCATAGCCTCCATTTGGAAGTTGAGCATCCCTTAGCCAGGCCAGGCCATCTCTTACTGATAGGTTCAAATTCTCATTGGTCTTAAAGACTTCAAAGTTCTTCGAAGATTGTTCTCCCATTACTGTCATAAATACGCATCCTTCAATGGGTTCAAGGACACGTTTGGTTTCGGCATAGCGTTCTTCGGAATCACCCGAGAATATCCAAAACCCTGTCATAAATACCGGCAATACCAGTAGTAGCAATTTAGTTTTCATAATCATTCAATTAATTGTTCGAATCGAAAGTATGGCTCCTTTTTACTTCGGAAAAACGATTTTGAGGCAACGATTTATTTCATATAGTGAACGGACATTTCCACCTAGGGAATTCAAAACCAAATCAATTCATTTCGGTCTTAACAAATATTTAGTGATTGGCTTTTAAACCCTTGCCGGTACTTTAGGTCATACAGTCGTTAACCTTTAAAATTATGTACGATGAAAAAATTATTTGTTTTGAGCTTTTTGATGCTGGCCATATCCATGCATGCTCAACGACCCGAACATTCCCCCCGAGGAGAAAAAGGACCTATGATGGAGAAAATCAAAGAATGGACTCCCGAACAAAGGGCTGAACTTAAAACCAAGTCATTGGTTTTACACTTGGACCTTAATAAAAAGCAAGAAGTGGAAGTCCAGAAAATTCATCTGGACCTTGAAAAGCAAAAGGAGCAACGCAAAGCGAACCGAAAAGATCCTAAGACTCTTACAGCCGACGAACTTTTCGAATTAAAAGTGGCTCAATTGGACGAAAAAATAGCCGTTAAAAGGCAATTTGAAGCCATTTTTAACAAAGAACAAATGGAAAAGTTTGAGAAGCTAAGCGTGCAGAAACAAAGGCGTCGCAAGGGGCAGGCTAAAAAGAAAAGACGTTAAGGATATTTTTGGCTTAGTTCTTGGTTAATTGGATGTAAAATAGTTACTTTAGTAACCTTAAATAATCTAATTACCATGAAAAAAATCATTAAAGTTGTAGCTTTTTCTTTTGTTATGTTATTGGGAATGAGCACTATGTCTGCTCAGGAATTATCCCAAAATCAGGACCGCCCGGAGGTAGTTGCAAAACAACAAGTGGCTGCTTTGAACCAGGTTTTAGGTTTGAATGGAGACCAGCAACGAGCGGTATTCCGTGCGTTGGTTAGCAAAGAATCCAACTACAGAAAAAATGTGAGCGGTAAAGACCTCAATAATGCCACAGTTCTTGCGAATAAAAAGAAATATGATGCCGATTTAGATGCGGCAATGAAAAAAGCCTTAACGAAAGACCAGTATTCCAAATGGCTCTCTCTTAAGGAACAATAAGTAGTAGAAAAAGGAAAAAGGCGCTCTGAGAGCGCCTTTTTTTATGCCAATTTTTTTGCTGCCTTCTCACAGGCATTTATAGTGAAATCGAGGTCGTCGTAGGTCAATGCGTCGGTGAGAAACCAGGTTTCGAATGCACTCGGGGCAATGTAAACGCCGGCTTCCAGCATGGCGTGGAAAAATATCTTGAACTGGTCTCCACCTGCGGCAATCGCAGCCGTATCGAAATCTGTGACTGGCGTTTCTCCAAAATGCACAGAGATCATAGACCCCATCCTGTTAATAGTATGTGATATTTTGTACTGATCGAGGATTTCTGCAATCCCATTATGCAGATATTCAGTTTTCTTGTCGAGAGATACAAATATTTCCGGACGGCTGTTTAATTCATTTAGCATAGCATAACCCGCAGCCATGGCCAACGGATTTCCGCTCAGTGTTCCAGCCTGGTAAACAGGCCCTTCTGGAGCCAGAAAACTCATGATTTCAGATCGGGCTGCAAATGCGCCTACCGGTAGTCCACCGCCGATCACCTTTCCGAAGGTAACAATATCCGCATCGATTCCCAGTCGCTCCTGCACGCCTCCTTTTGCTAAGCGGAATCCCGTCATCACTTCGTCAAATATGAGCAAGATCTCATGCTCATCGCACAAAGACCTTAAACCTTCTAAAAATCCCTCTTGTGGCGGAATGCATCCCATATTTCCTGCCACCGGTTCAATGATCACACAGGCTATTTCATCTTTGTTTTCTGAAATGATCTCTGAAACATGTTCAAGATCATTGTATCTCGCAAGCAAGGTATCACGGGCAGTCCCCTTTGTAACCCCCGGACTATTTGGTGTCCCGAATGTTACGGCACCACTTCCTGCCTGTATTAAAAAAGAATCACTATGCCCGTGGTAACAACCTGCAAATTTTATGATCTTATCCTTACCGGTGTATCCGCGAGCCAGCCGAACTGCACTCATGCAGGCTTCCGTACCACTATTCACAAAACGTATTTTATCGATGTTGGGCACCATTGATACAGCCAGCTGGGCAATCTCCGTTTCCAATGCTGTAGGCATTCCAAAGGAGGTTCCTTTCTTAGACCTTTCGATCACGGCATTTACAACGGGTTCATGGGCATGCCCCAGGATCATGGGTCCCCAGGAATTGATATAGTCGATCAGGCGGTTACCATCGGCATCATACAGGTAAGCTCCTTTAGCACTTTCAACAAAAATTGGGTCACCACCCACAGCCTTAAAGGCACGAACCGGAGAGTTCACGCCTCCGGGAATCACTTGTTGTGCCTTTTGAAAAAGGGCACTACTTCGTTTATAAATCATATGGAATTTTAACGTCCTTTTACCGAGTGCAAATATAACACTTGACCGACGGAAATGGAATTGGAACGCAAACCATTATATTCTTTTAACGTTTCGACCGTCATATTAAATCTTCGGGCGATACTGTATAAAGTATCGCCTTTAACAACAGTATAAGTCTTTATTTTCGTTTCATCCAGTTTGGCCATTCCGGCCTTGCCTCCCAATACTTCATCATCATATTGTGTAAGATCATAGCGATGAATGATATCAATTAATTTGTTGGGATAATTAGGATCGGTGGCGTAGCCCGCTTTTTTCAGCCCGCGGGCCCAACCTTTGTAATCGGTCTTTTTCAATTTGAAAAGATCCTGGTATCTGGATCTTCCGGTAAGAAAGAGGGAATGATCACGAAACGAGTACTTAGGATCTTTGTATTTTCTGAAACATTCTCCTTTTTCATCATCGTCATGATACACCCGCTCTCCGGTCCAGGAAGTATGACATTTTATACCGAAGTGATTGTTCGCCTTTTTAGTGAGCTCACCTCTACCGGCACCACTTTCCAGAATTCCCTGGGCTAGGGTGATACTCGCCGGAATGCCGTATTGAAGCATTTCATCCTTAGCAATTCCCTTGTAATTATCTATATACACCGCAACGATCTCTGCATAAGAAGCATTTTTGGCGGGTTTCTTAATTACTGTTCTTGCTGTGGTCTTATTATCACTTTTAGTAGAATTCCCGATTACCACCTTCTCGGTTTTGGAAGTTTTAGAGGAAACGACTTTTTTCTTCGACTTACAAGAGCCGAGTGTAACCATTGTCACGATTAATAATGCAATAAAGCGAATGTTCATGTTAGGCGATTTGAGGTAAATTTTTCTTCTTTAATTTTTGATTCATCCCGTCGATTCCTTGAAGGCCACCGGTATGAATAGCTAAAATACGTGTATTTTCTTTGAAACGTTGATTTTTGATATCCTTAAAAATACCGTACATCATTTTACCTGTGTAGACAGGATCAAGCGGCACTTTGGTTTGTGATTTGAAATCATTCATAAAACGAACGAGTTCAGAATCTATTTTAGCGTAACCACCGAAACAATAACGATCTGTAAGCTCAAAGTTATGTTTGGAGACGTATTTTTTTACTTCTGAAAGTTGAAAGGTACCCTTAAGCGCTGAATAACCTATTACCGTCTGATGATCTTTGGCTCCCACAATTAAACCCGCCATGGTGCTTCCCGTACCAACGGGTACAGTGATATAATCAAATTCTGAATGGGAAACATTCAACAATTCGGAAACGCCCTGAACTGCCAATGGATTAGTACCGCCTTCCGGAATTACATAACAATCACCGTACATTTCTTTCAGTGATGATAAGGTAGTCTCGGAATCTTTTAGACGATAGGTCTCGCGATCCACGAAATGCAAATGCATTCCCTGGGATCTTGCGAATTGTAAGGTGGGATTCAAATCCTTGCTTTTCTCAAGCTCTTCTCCACGTATCACTCCCACCGTTGGGATATTGCACATCCTGCCAGCTGCAGCCACTGCAGCGATATGATTAGAATAGGCACCTCCGAAGGTGAGCACTTTCTTAGTTTGGGTGTTTAAGGCTTCCAGAAAATTGTATTTCAGTTTTCTGAATTTATTCCCTGAAACAAAGGGATGCACCTTGTCCTCTCGGGCAATACTGAGCTGAACCGTTGTGTCCAACCAATGTGTAAGATCAATATGCTGAATTTCAGCAATAAAGTCTTCAGAAAACAACATTTTGAATCAAGTTTTAGGTACAAATTTTATGAATTATCAAAATTACAGAAAATGAAAAAAAAGGACAGTTCGGACAATGAAAATTGAAGATAATGCATCGTTCTGAAAATCTAACCCAATATTTTTCAATATTCCTGCTGAATTTAACAGATTTCAACGAAGGAAAATTTAATATATTATTTAGGCATTTGTTAAAATTTTATGCTTTTAATCGATTATATTTGTCATTCATCGATTTTATTACATAATATTGTAGGAATATTCTTAAAAACTAAAGCGTATGAAATCAAAATTACTCACCCTAATATATGCTTTTTCTTTCGTTGCCTTCATCGCAACAGAAAATTCTAACGCCCAGGTTGGGATCAACACTTTGAGCCCACAGGCTGGATCTATCCTTGATATTGAAAGTAACGACAAAGGAATGTTGGTACCACGTGTCAATATCTCCGATTTAAGCACTATTGCTCCCATTACAGGAGGAGCTACTGAAAGTTTACTTGTGTATAATACCAACACCACCACCGGTAAAGGTTTCCACTACTGGAATGGAACGGTTTGGATTCCTATTGAAAGTGACGACTGGAAAGCTTCCGGTAACACGGGGACATCACCTGCGACCCACTTCATTGGAACTATAGACAATGCTGCATTTAGTGTACGAACGAATAATATTGAAAGATATCGAATTACCAGCAACGGTTACTTCAGGTCATTCTATGACGGAACCGAAGCGGCGCCAACTTTCCAATGGAATGGTGACAATGATACCGGTATCTTCCACTCTGGTGCAGACGAAATTGCCTTTACTACAGGCGGTACTGAAAGACTATCTATTTTGGCCGATGGACGAATTCGAGCCAATACTTCGGGTACAGCAGCAAATCCTCTATTTGGATGGACGACTGATACCGATAAAGGATTCTATAGCCCTGGATCCAATCAGTTTGGATTGGTAACTAATGGTACGGAGCGCTTCAGAATTCCAAATGCAGACCAGGTTCATGCCATGAATGGCGGAACAAATAATCTGCCTTTCTATTCCTTTGATGGAGATACCAATACGGGACTTTGGAGAAGCAATACCGACCGATTGAACCTAACTGCAGGAGGCCTTGAGTTCCTCGAGTGTTTTGAAGGTGGTACAGACGAATTGATTATCAACGACAGTGCTGCTGTCATTAACACACGAATCGAATCCAGTGGAAACGCAAACGCCCTATTTGTTGACGGAGCTAACAATAATATTGGTTTCGGTACTAATTCACCGAATACAAGTGCCCAGCTGGAAATGGCTTCCACATCTAAAGGTATTTTGATCAACAGAGTTGCGCTTACCTCTACAGCCAGCGCAAGTCCGGTTACATCTCCTGCTACAGGTTTGCTGGTTTATAATACGGCTAACTCCAGTAGCGGAAGTACAGAAGTATTACCAGGATTCTATTACTGGGATGGAAGTAGATGGATCGCCATGGGAGGAACCGGAGGAAAAGACTGGGGACTTCAAGGGAATGCAGGAACAACATTGACCAGTAATTTTATTGGAACGACAGACAATACTACCGTGGCGTTCCGCACCGATAATAGCGAGCGCATGCGAATCGTTAATGACGGACGTGTGGCTATTAATGAAACAAACCCATTTGTGGGAGATCGATTCACAGTAACAGGTGCCAGTGGTGAATATGCTATCAACGCATATGCTTCAGGGACAGGAACAGGAATGTTTGCTTCCAATTCAGGATCTGGAGATGCTGTTGTGGGAATTACCAATGGCGGATTTGGAACCTGGGGACAATCTGCCGCCAGTAGTGCCGTAATCGGAGGTGCCGTTGCCTTAGGAACTGCTACCAACAACTCGAATGGTATGTGGAGTCTTGCAGGTGTACGACCTACATCGGGAGCAGCACAAAACATTGGTGTACGTGGAGTATCGGGAAGTTTTACATCTGTTTCTCCTGTGGGTTACAGAACCATAGGAATCAATGCCAATGCCATCGACCTTGGAATGTATTCTCTTACAGAAGGTCCGATAACCACCTATGGTGATATGGAAGCCGGATTATTTAAAACTAACTATACCGGCCCGAACAACGACGCAGATTCGCGTGATCCTTCAGCCAGTTTAGCAGGATACACCACAAATAGTCTTGCCGGTGCAGGAACTATGTACTATGGAGGATACTTCTATAGTGGAAGTTCGAGTCCGAATTATGCCTATGCAGGTGCCAACTTTAATGGTACAGCGTATAAGATCATCGGTGGTGGAACTGTGTCCACAATCGTAGACGGAGCAAATGATAATGATAGCAAGAAAGTGATGTTCGCACCCGAAGCACCTGAGGTTTTATTCGAAGACTATGGTACAGGACAATTAGTGAATGGTACTGCAAATATTCGGATAGATCCAATATTTTCCAACAATATCACTGTGGATGCCTCACATCCTTTGAAGGTATTCATTCAATTGGAAGGAGATTGTAACGGAGTGTACGTGACTAATAAAACCGCACAAGGATTTGTAGTAAAAGAATTGCAGGGAGGTACTTCCAATGTAGATTTCTCCTGGCATATTGTTGCAAATCGTAAGGACGATTCGGGAACCAGAGGAATGGCAGGTTCCAAATACGAGAACTTAAGATTCCCGGATGCACCGGATTCGCTTAAACAAGTGGAAACAAAAAGTAATACAATTAACCCTAAAACAGTAAATGATGGCAAAGAGTCTACGCTGACTACTGCCCAAAACTAATGAGTAATTAATGATTGATTTTTTTTAAGATTGGATAAAACCCGGAGTGTAAACTTCGGGTTTTTAGCTTGTTGAAGAGTTTAACCATCTTATTTAGCAACTAACTATCTGTAATCGTGATAGTTAGCTCACATTTTCCCTGTTAATAGGCTGTCCCAGTGGATGAGACATTGAAAATTTTTTAAAAATTATGTAGTATTTTACTTACTTATTTGATTTTTAGTGCATTTCGTCGATATTTTTTGGTTTTTATGGATTAAAGTATGTATTTTGGTCTTCCAAATCTTAAAAACTGACATCATGAAATCTACTGTTACTCCACTTAGAGTAGTGTTCTTGGTTGCTCTTATGGTCTCTGGCGCGTTTAGCTATGCGCAGGTAGGGATCAATACGACTACCCCCGATGGCATTTTAGATGTGAGCAGTTCTAACCAGGGAATAGTATTACCCAGGGTTGCGCTAACTGCTACAAACGTATTGGCTCCAGTTGTAGATCCGTCTGGTGGATCTGTAAAAATTGGAACGGTGGTTTACAACACTGCTACCACTACCACAGGTACGAACGACGTGGTTCCCGGAATCTTTGTTTGGACAGGTAGTGAGTGGTTCGCCAAGTTTACAAAGAAGGATGCTGCCCTGTATTCACAATCAAATTATACAAGACCCACTTCGAGTGGTGGCTTCGAGAATATCACCGGACTGGTAGGACAGTCCTTTACACCAAAATATACCGGAACCTATAAAATCGAACTTAGCGTTAACTACGGAGGTGGTTATGCGGATGATATCGATTCTGAAACCGACGTGATTGGTCAGTCGGCAACCTTCAGATTTACATTTGATGGTACCGACTATGACATTCCTATTCATTCATGGTGTGTTCAGGGAAGTACCACCTACTATTTGATCTGGGAGCAGGCTTCAGAAATATATTATGAGGACTTGACCGCCGGAACTCCATATAGCTTTAGTTTGACTATCGATCAATGGGATGGAACCGGAATGGTGAGCAGTGGAAACTCTGGAAACGGAAGAGGGTATACCGGTTATGATGTACCATGCACTGTTGAATTTATCTACATAGGTGAATAAAAATATAGTTATGAAGAAAACTACAATACTTTTAATTTTTATCGTATCCCTGGGAACTTCTCTCTGGGGACAAGTAGGGGTAGGAACTTCCAATCCTGAAGGTATACTTGACATTAGTTCAACAACGAACGGTTTTGTATATCCGAGCGTTGCGCTAACTTCTACAACAACAGCAGCACCGGTGGTAAATCCGCAGGGAGGAGCATTAGCAGTTGGGACTACGATATTTAATACGGCTACAACCAATACGGGGTCGAACGATGTAGAACCTGGTATATATTCCTGGAACGGTAGCCAGTGGATCACGCACTTCTTTAAAAGACAATCCGAGAAGTATGAGCAATCTTTGCTTGTAAGGACTTCCTCGAATGCGGGATATGAAGAAATAACTGGTTTAGGTCAGTCTGATAATGTAACGTTTACTGCAGACTACACTGGAAATTACAGAATTGAAGTAAAAACCAATTACGGTGCAGGACAAATTGCTCCAGGTGGTATCAATGTAAATGTTGGGATGGTGGAAGGAACCTTCCGATTCAATTTTAACGGAACCAACTATTACTTTTCTGCTAAATCCTATTCTGCCTACAATAGCCATATTGGAGGAGGTGGAACTCATTATGTAAATCGGTGGAAAGAAACCTACATTACCGAGTATGTTTCATTGGTGGCCGGAACAACCTATTCATTTTACCTGGAATTTGATCAGGGAGATGCTACAGGATATGCCGGCACCGGGAATACAGGTAATGGAAGAGGCTATATCGGTTCCGATATTCCTTGTGTTGTCGAATTTACCTATATAGACGAATAAAATTCAACATAGCTAAAAATTAAAGTAATGAAATCTATACATAAAATATTCATTTTTTGCCTTTGTGTTTTTGCATTTCAGATTACCACAGTTGCCCAGGTTGGGATAGGGACCACTTCACCTAAAGGTATGTTGGATGCATCTAACAGCAATAACTACGGAATCGTATTTCCACGAGTTGTTCTAACAGCCTCTAATGTCGAAGCCCCGGTGACAAATCCCAATGGTGGCGGACTGGTTGCGGGAACAACGGTCTATAACACCAATACAACCAGCACAGGAACCAACGATGTATATCCCGGAATATATGCATGGAATGGAAGTTTGTGGATCCCACAATATTTAAGAGAGGATTCTGCCATATACGAGCAATCCTCAACCTCCCAGCGAATTACAAATTCCGGAAGTTATGTGGATGTAACAGGACTAGGAAACGGATCAACATTTACGGCAAAATATTCGGGAACCTATCGAGTGAAGGCCAACTTTAATTTTGGTGCAGGAAGAATAGTCGACTCAGGTGATACAATTGATATGGCAACACAGGAAGGTTACTTCAGATTTACTTTTGACGGAACGTCATATCTTATCTATACCCATGCTTACTCTGTGGATAATGATCACTTAGGTACTGATTACGATCAATTCCGTCACGATACCTCGCTAATTTTATACGAAACACTGGCTGCTGGTCAGACTTACAATTTCCGATTGGAAATTGATATGTTCGTTTCTTCTCAGTTTGAAAACGGTGGAAATTCCGGAGACGGAAGAGCATACGTTGGAATTGGAGTTCCTTGTACCGTTGAATTCACTTATTTGGAAGAATAAAATTTCAGCATCCATAAAAACAACTATTTTTGATTATATATCAAACCCAAAGAACTATGTTTAAAAAATACCTGCCTTTTCTGATATCGTTATTAACGATTACAGCTTACTCACAAACTCCCTGCTCCGGTGGTACTGCCGGAGGATATCCGTGCGACGACCTAACACTTCAATCTTACATGAGTTCCAATACCTTTAGAAAGGGAGGAGACTCATTTATAGAAGCACAAGATTCTTGGGGGTGGACAGATACCTTAAATAATAAGGAATATGCTATCGTAGCACTTGATGTAGGAACCGTCTTTGTTGACATTACCGATCCTGTAAATCCCATCTATGTGGGTCGTCTGGATTCCCATACGGGTAGCAGTTTATGGCGAGACGTGAAAGTATACCAGGATCATGCCTATATCGTAAGTGATTCGAACGGAAATCACGGAATGCAGGTATATGACATGACACAGTTAGAGAGTATTGGGTCACCTCCGAATACGAATCTATCGGAAACAGCATGGATCACCTGGGGAACCAGTGGAAGTAACCGCGGACGTGCACACAATATTGTGATCAATGAAGATACTGGATTTGCTTACGTAGTGGGAGTATCACCCTATAACAGCGGAGGACCAGTATTTATCGACTTATCTACCCCAGCCAGCCCGGTAGTGGTTGGCGCTTATTCATCTCAAGGGTATTGTCACGATGCACAGGTGGTGACTTACAATGGTCCAGATACTGAACATGTGGGCAAAGAGATTATGATAGGTAGTTTTAGTAGTTCAGATTTTGTACGAGTTATCGATGTTACTAACAAGAGTTCTATCTCCACGCTATCATCAATTGGGTACACCGGTAAACAATATACCCACCAGGGATGGTTTACAGAAGATCAAAAATATTTTATCGTGGGTGATGAATTGGATGAACAAAATGCCGGATATAATACCCGGACTTTGGTTTTTGATATGACCGATTTAGACAACCCTTCGTTGCATTATACTTATACGTCTTCATTCAGTGCCATTGATCATAATGGTTATGTGAGAGGGAATCGATATTACCTTGCCAACTATAGAGCAGGAATGCGAGTGTTGCGAGTGGATGGACTCTATGATGGAACTCCTTCGATGACCGAAGACGCTTATTTTGATACCTATCCTTCGAACAATAACACTGGATTTGATGGAGTATGGAACGTTTACCCATACTTTGAAAGCGGTAACCTGGTAGTGACGGGCTTCGGTGGCGCAGGGACCGATGGTGACGGCGGTTTGTTTATCGTCAAAGATCCCGACTACGACAATACACCTCCAACAACTGTATGTCAAAACATTACGGCCACATTAAACCGTACCACAGGTAGCGTAACCATTACAGCACTTGATGTGGATGGAGGTTCTACGGATGACTTCGGAATAGTTTCCAGAAGTATCGACATCGACACCTTTACCTGTGACGATCTAGGGCCTAACATGGTTACTCTTACGACCGTTGATGACTACGGAAACGAATCCTCATGTACCGCTACGGTAACAGTTGTAGGTGAAACTACGCAATACCTTGGAGGTACAAGCTGGACCAACGGCACTCCTGATATAGGATCTAACGCCAGAATTAGCGCTGTGGATTATCTAACAGGTACAGGCGGTAATATCAGTGCGTGTTCTTGTGAGGTGGACTCAGGAAGAACGCTTACAGTAGAAGCCGGAGATCATATCGAAATCACTAAAGACATCACGGTAAATGGTTCACTGATCGTAAACCATACCGGAAGTGTAGTACAAACCGACGATAATGCTTCAGTAATTAATAATGGAACTATCAATGTTTTATTGGATACGCCTAACCTCGCTTCCAGAGATTTTATGATCATGGGGGCACCTATGGATTCGGAAACACGAGGAGGAGTTTGGAACAGTGCATTTTTAGTATTAGAACATTTAACCGGTAACTTTGTTCCCAATCCGGATGTAGCCCTTGCATTCCCCGGAGCTGAAAATTTTGCCGACGACAACTATGACAACTGGCAACAGATGAATCTTCCGGATCCATTGAATCCTGCCGAAGGTTTCCTGGTACGCCCGCAATCAGGTTACGGACAACCTGGTGGAGTCTTTAATTATACCTACGGAACCGGTGGAGGAACGTTAAATAATGGACAGTATAACTTTAATGTATTGTATAATACCCCTGGCCCAACAGCAGCTGATAATAAGAACGCGAGTCCGAACGTAATGGCGAATCCGTTCCCATGTCCGATTTTCGCTGACGATCTCATCAACGCCAACGCTATGATCCAGGAAGTCTTTTTCTGGGAACACCTTACACCGCCCAGCCCCTCATTACCGGGTGCAGGTTCAATGAATTTCTCCATGGAAGATATCTCGATGTATAATCTTTCCGGAGGTGTAGGTGCCGGTAATCCTGAAATAGTGGCTACAAGACCCAATGGTTATATATCTACCGGTCAAGGTTTCGGTATCAAAGCATCAGCATCTGGTACCGCAGTCTTCAATAACTCAATGCGACGAACTACGAACAATAATACATTGAGAAATCAGGACAAGGAACGTATTTGGCTACAGATCGTGGATACGGAATACCAAATGGGAGGAGCAACACTTTTAGCTTTTAATGAAAATACGACGGCCGGATTGGATAGTGGATATGACAGCCGCCGACTTGCGAAAGTGGTTTCCGTATATACCCATTTGGCAGACGGCACCCAGGAACTGGGAATTCAGTCCAGGGAAGCATTTGAACCCGGAATTCAAGTTCCAGTCGGATATTCAACTCAATTGGATGCAAATTTGAGTTATAAGATATCTATAGAAAGATTGGAAGGAGAAAATCTGGAGAACGCTACAGTTTATCTCATTGATAACATTACGGGTGGAATTCATAACCTAAGTGAATCTGCCTATGCATTCAGTAGTGATAAAGGCACATTCAATAATAGATTTATGCTGCAGTTTGAGATGGAAGATATTCTAGGTCCAGGAGAAAATTCCTTAAGCAACGTGGTTATCTATCCAAACCCTGCTCAAGACATCTTAACCATTGTTTCCCCGAATTCTTTTATTCAAAATGTGGAAATCTATGATATCCGCGGACGAAGAATGGAGCAGCCGGTTCCCAATAATAAAAACACCTGTACCATGGATGTATCTTCATTAGAGACTGCCATGTACTTTGTTAAAATCACGACGGAATCAGGTTCAATTACTAAAAAGTTGATTACGAAATAAATAGAAATTTTTGTTCCGAACATAGGAAAATGCCTTTACAAATTTGTAAAGGCATTTTTTTTTGATTTTTTATTAACAATACTGAATTCTAACTCCAAAAGGTTAACAAATTGTCTTCTAAATAGTTACGAAATATACTTGTAGTCTTTTACTTACTATAAAATTATTTATTAATATATTTTAACGTTAAAGTGTATGTTTTTATCGATAAAATGCATATAATTACAAAATAATTCAGGTATTAGTTTTTTTGAGCAATCAAACGAAACCCAAATTTTTATGTAAAACATTAACCAGCCCAAAGCTTTGAATCACCTCTAACCAATGTTCAGGCTTTCTTTTTAAAATCGTTGTAGATATGAAAAAATTTCTCCCCAAGAATTTGATCAATGCATTCTTCGTATTTTTAATCCTAATCACCACTTCTTTAACTTTAAATGCCCAGGTAGGGATCAATACCGTGACTCCTGAAGGTGGATCAATTTTAGATATCACCAGTTCAGATAAAGGTCTTTTGATTCCCAGGGTAGATATTACGGACCTTAGTACCATCGCTCCTATCACGGGCGGAGGCATTGAAAGCCTGCTCGTGTATAATACCAATATCACCACGGGTCCCGGATTCTTTTATTGGGACGGTGACGACTGGATTGGTATTGGACAAGGAAACGATTGGAAAGTAGATGGAAACAATGGAACCACTCCAGGTACAGGAGCATCCCAGAACTTCTTGGGTACTACAGACAACCAGGATCTTGTGGTCGCAACAAACAGTACCGAAGCATTCAGAGTAAACACTGCAGGCCGAATTTTGGCAACGCAGAGCGGCTCGGCAGCAAGCCCATTGTTTGGTTGGTCCGGGGATTCGGATAAAGGTTTTTACAGTCCCGGAGCCGATCAGTTTGGCTTGGTGACAAATGGTACAGAAAGATTAAGAATTCCAAACGCAAACGCAGTTAGAGCGATGGCAAATGGAACCAATAGCCTCCCTTTTTATTCTTGGAACTCAGATTCAGATTTAGGAATATGGAGAAGTGATACGGATAGATTGAACATTTCGGCCGGTGGCCGGGAAATGGTTGAATTCAATGAAAATGGTTCAAACTCTGAAGTGGTATTTAACGACGGTAGCACCAACTCCGATTTTCGAGTGGAGAGCGATTCAAACGATAACATACTGTTCGTAGATGGAGGAAGTAATGCCGTGGGAGTTGGAACGAATACTCCCGGTGGTATTCTGGATTTAACATCAACCACCAATGGTTTTGTTCCTCCACGGGTATCTCTTACATCCACAACCGCATCTGCTCCGGTTGTTAATCCGCAAGGAGGTAGTTTAATCGCAGGCACAACAGTTTACAATACGGCCACAGCGGGAACAGCGCCAAACGATGTTGCGCCCGGTTTGTACTATTGGAACGGATCTCGTTGGGTAGCCTATGCAGGTTCCCCTGGTGGACTTGATTGGACATTAACCGGAAACTCAGGAACGACTCCAATTACCAATTATTTAGGAACTACAGATGATGTTGCATTGGCAATAAGTACCAATTCGGCACCCAGAATATTAATAAATTCAGACAATACGGCAAATGGAGAGGTAATTGTTAATTCTACAGGTTACTTCGGAAACTATATGTTGCAATCACATTCTTCTTCAACCGAAACCGCCTTCGGAGGATTTGGAACAGGAACAGAAGAGACTTATTACGGCCAAAGTACCGGTGGAGGTCTGGTTGGATTGTTCTTGACCTCTTCAGGTGATGGTTTTCGGTCTTTGTCAAGTTTGTCGAGTGGAAATGGAGTTCAGGGTACGGGTGGAGCATTCACTTCTTATTCATTTCCAGGAGTTTCTTCAGGAGGAGTATTTGCAGGAACATACGGTGTGTCAGGACTCTCTTTGAGCGCAACTGGAACTGGAGTCGCTGGACTGGGTCAGGGCAGAACAACCATAGTTATAGATCCAAATGGATCGGGTGTTGCCGCATCGGGAGACACATTAGGACTATTTGCCTATGCCGGTGAAGGGGATGTTGCTCCCGCCAATGAAGGGAATGCAGCCGCCGAATTTTCCTTAGACGCAGACAATGACGTAACCACGACAAACGGTAATAACGGAACTCGCGCCAGGGCTAAATTGGCAGGATTTGATGATGTCACACCAGATGGTGTACTTTCTAGTGCCGATAGTTACTACGGCGGATACTTTAGCGGAGGTAGTGAAAGTTCAGGTACTCCTAGTTATGCCTACGTGGGAATGCGCTATAACACAAACTCAAATGGAAATGGAGTACTTGGTGGAGGTCTGGATTATAAGATTATTGGTACAGGTTCCGTATCAACTTTGATTGATGGCCCTGATGGAAATCCACGAGTTATGTTTGCGCCAGAAGCACCGGAAATTTTATTCCAGGATTTCGGAGTTGGACAGTTGGTCAATGGTGAGGTTCGAATCGACATTGATCCAATCTTACGAAAATCTATCCATGTGGATGCTCAAAATCCTTTGAAAGTATATGTGACCCTTGAAGGAGATTGTAATGGTGTATTTGTGACTGATAAATCGGCGGAGGGATTCACCGTAAAAGAATTACAAGGAGGAACCAGTAATGCAGCCTTTTCCTGGCAAATAGTGGCCAGTAGAGCAGATAGAGTGGGAGCCGATGGAAGAATGATTTCTCAGCACGTGGGTGTCCGATTACCTCAAGGACCGGCTCCAGTCAAGGCAAAGACATATGTTGCCATGGACGCAGAGGGATCAAATCACAATATAAAAAATAATCCAAATACTCTTGTAACCAAAGGGGGATCAAACTTTCAAAACAACGGCCCCACTCCCAACGTTCGGAATAATAGTCCAAAGTTGGAAGAAAACAAAAAATCCAAACTGGAAAAAAACACTCCAGAAAGAAACTAAAGTCTTATATGATATAAATTCCCGCAAAGACCTTCAGAATCGCACTGAAGGTCTTTTTAATGGATAAAAGAAACATTTCAGTAATGGCTTTCCTTAGACACGGAATTTGACCAAAAATCGTAATTCGGCAAATATTTAAAGGCCAGTAATGTTGCTTTTATCGATGAAAATTGCATATTTATCGATAAAATACCTATATTCGGTTGCCTTTACAAAACCTAAGTTTTATAACTAACTAAGGCACAATAGCTTACTAATTGAACCCCATTTTATGAAACCCCACAAAATCCCCAAATCCCCAAATTATTACCTTTTTCTTTTATTTTTTTTAATCACAACACTAAGTTTCTCACAGGTAGGTATCAATACCACCTCTCCGGATGGTGCTCTTGATGTGAATAGCACTACTCAAGGTATCGTTTTACCCCGAGTGGCTTTAACTGCAACCAATGCTTCTGGCCCTGTTGTAAATCCGGCAGGTGGTGCCCTGGCAGTTGGAACGGTCGTTTTTAACACGGCGACTACATCCAATGGAACCTATGATGTGGTTCCTGGAATCTATGTTTGGAATGGAACAGAATGGTTCGCCAAATTCACCAAGAAACAGGCAGAATTATATACACAATCCTCGTACACCAGACCTTCTTCCAGTGCTGGTTTTGAAGATATTACAGGATTGGTGAGTCAGACGTTCACTGCAAACTACACCGGCACTTATAAAATTGAGGTGAGTGTTAATTATGGTACTGGATATGCGGCAGACAATGACTCGGAAACCGATGCCGTAGCCATTGATGCTACATTCCGTTTTACCTTTGATGGAACCGACTACGATATACCTATCAGCAGTTGGGCCGTACAAGGATCAACAACTTATTATTTAATCTGGGAACAAGCCTCTTATGTTCTCTATGTAGATCTTGTTGCCGGCAACAATTACAACTTTGGATTACAAGTGGACCAGGGAGACGGAACAGGACTGGAAAATAGCGGAGATTCCGGAAATGGTTTAGGCTACACAGGCTATGATGTTCCTTGCTCAGTAGAGTTTATTTTTATTGCTGAGTAACGGCTATAACCGCATTGTTCCTTCGCAATTTCGTGACTTTGTTAACAGAATCCCGACAAAGTACAGATACGGCGATGTCTCTCGCTGTGTTTGCAGTCTATAATAATACAAGTACTTCGTATGTGGGAGGAACACTCGCCAATATGCAAACCTTTGATGATTTTTTTGGGTTTTTCCCCGGCTGGAGTTTATCCTTCACCAAACATTTGACAGGACTCACTGTAGGGAATACTTACTCTTTAAAAGTACAGGCTGCGTTCGATGTATCAGTCACCTCAGGATTTAGTCCCACTCTTGATGTGAGCGCGTCAACTTTCCCAATCACTCATCATCTTACACTTTCAGTGATTCAATAAGGTGGCTAAATGTGACGTGTGAATCGCCATAGTGGTCGTTCCTTTAAATAGTCCAGATCTTTTTCATGGGCATAAGCCTCTCGTTCGAAACTTATATTCCTGTAGGCTTTGTGTTTGTTTCTATACTGAACTAACCTTAGCAAATATTCCGCGACATACCAAAGGTAGAATGGAATTATCAATAACTCCAATTGCTGTCTCAGGTGAATTTTCTCATGGTTGAGGAAAACTACATCTTTCTTCAGTTCAGCCTTTTTCAGAAGTATAAAAGGCCATAATGCCATGCCCACAAATTTTTTCCCAAACAATCGGTTTATCACCAGAACAATCATTACAACAAGATAAGAAAATGGTATTTTTGCATGATGTCGTTTTTTAAGAAAAAAGTCGAATTGGAAGAAGGAGACTATTATCTCACTCCTGAAGGCTACAAATGCTTTACTGAACAATACCATTTGAAACGTGGATATTGCTGCGAAAGCGGTTGCCGCCATTGCCCCTACGGATTCGATAAAAAGACCAATTCTCAAAACAAAAAAGTATGACCTTTTCGGAAGAAATTCTAGAGGGGATTCCGTCCCAATTACCTCCTGTAAAACCTTATGATCCTTCTATAAATCATGCGCCAAAAAGAAAGGAAATCCTTTCGGATTATGAGAAGAAACTGGCTCTAAAGAACGCATTACGCTATTTTCCGAAAGAACAGCACGAAGAATTGCTCGAAGAATTCAGAACCGAACTACAGACCTACGGACGAATCTATATGTATCGCTTCCGTCCCGAACACAAGATTTATGCGAGACCCATTTCGGATTATCCCGGAAAGAGTGAGCAGGCCAAGGCCATAATGCTTATGATCCAGAACAATCTGGATCACGCCGTGGCTCAACATCCTCATGAGCTTATTACCTATGGAGGAAATGGAGCTGTTTTTCAAAATTGGGCGCAATATCGATTGGTGATGCAATACCTGGCGGAGATGAATGACCATCAAACTCTGGTGATGTATTCAGGGCATCCTTTAGGACTATTCCCTTCACATCCGGGTGCACCTCGGGTAGTTGTAACCAACGGTATGATGATACCCAACTATTCCCAACCGGACGACTGGGAGAAATTTAACGCCTTGGGCGTTACCCAATATGGGCAAATGACGGCTGGAAGTTATATGTATATCGGTCCGCAGGGAATCGTTCACGGTACGACGATCACAGTTCTAAATGGATTCCGAAAGATTGATAAATCTCCTAAAGGCGGATTGTTTGTAACCTCCGGATTGGGAGGAATGAGTGGGGCGCAACCGAAGGCCGGAAACATAGCCGGCTGCGTCACTGTTTGTGCCGAAGTCAATAAGAAAGCCACTCACGTGCGTCATTCTCAAGGATGGGTGGATGAAGTGATTTCAGATTTGAACCAATTGTCGGATCGAGTAAAAACTGCGGTATCCGGTCAAGAAACCGTTAGCATTGCTTATGATGGAAATATCGTGGATGTCTGGGAACACTTTGCAGATGAAAACATTCATATTGCCCTGGGAAGTGATCAGACCAGCTTACATAACCCATGGGCTGGCGGGTATTATCCTGCGGGAATGACCTATGAGGAATCCAATGAAATGATGGCCCACCAACCGGAGCTATTCAAGGAAAAAGTGCAGGAGAGTCTGCGGCGCCATGCAGCAGCTATCAATCGACATACAGCTAAAGGCACTTACTTTTTTGACTATGGAAACGCTTTCCTACTCGAAGCTTCGCGGGCAGGAGCAGATGTATTAGACACGACCCATCCGGAACGTGAATTTCGTTATCCCAGTTATGTACAGGACATCATGGGCCCCATGTGTTTCGATTATGGATTCGGCCCTTTCCGTTGGGTTTGTGCTTCAGGCTCATCGGAAGACCTGGCGACTACCGATGCAATAGCAAGTGAGGTACTGGAAGAGATGATGAAAGAGGCTCCTCAAGAAATACAACAACAAATGGCCGATAATATTCAATGGATACGAGGTGCCCAGGAAAACAAATTGGTTGTAGGATCCCAGGCTAGAATACTCTATGCAGATTCGGAAGGTAGAATTAAGATTGCTTCAGCCTTCAATAAAGCTATTTCCGAAGGAAAAATAGGCCCTGTGATATTAGGTAGAGACCATCATGATGTATCTGGAACCGATTCCCCATATAGGGAAACCTCAAATATTTATGACGGTAGCAAATTCACTGCCGATATGGCAATTCACAATGTAATTGGTGACAGTTTTAGAGGAGCTACCTGGGTGAGTATCCACAATGGTGGTGGCGTTGGATGGGGAGAAGTTATGAATGGTGGGTTCGGTATGGTTCTTGATGGTACTAAAGAGGCACAAGAACGCTTGGAATCCATGTTATTTTGGGATGTGAACAACGGAATTGCACGCCGTAGTTGGGCTAGAAATGAGGAAGCCATTTTTGCCATCAAGCGTGCTATGGAAGTTCAACCTAATCTAAAAGTTACATTGCCGAATTTAGTGGACGAGCATTTATTTAATTAAAAATTGCACTGCTATGAGAATTTTAAAAGTTTTACCTGTAATTCTAATTGCTACCCTCCTTACGTCCTGCACGTCTGTGCGGGTTGCGACCGATTATGATCGAGAGGCTAATTTTGGAGAATACCAATCCTTTGCCTTCTTTAAACCCGGTATCGATAAAGCGGAAATTAGTGATCTCGATAAGAAAAGGATCCTTCGAGCGATTGATTCGGAACTTTCTGCAAAGGGAATGAAGAAATCTGAAGATCCCAACGTTTTGGTAAGCATCTTTACCAAAGAAAAAGAACGTGTGGATGTCTACAACAACAACTTCGGCTGGGGTTGGGGCTGGGGCTGGGGATGGAATCCCTGGTGGGGCGGAGGTTTCTATGGAAACAACGTTGCCCGTTCCACGGAAGGCGTGCTGTATATCGACCTTATCGATGCTAAAACAAACGAATTAGTTTGGCAGGGTATCGGAAGCGCACGTTTGATCACCAGTAATAACATAGACAAAAAGGAAGCCCGAATACGCGAGATCGTCAAAGAGATCATGGCGGAATACCCTCCGGGAGCCTTAACCTCCAATTAACTCTTTAAGCCTTCTTCGGAAGGCTTTTTTAGTGGGTTACATAAGTTCCAAACCTCGTTACATACTTCATAAAAGTTGAATAAATCTCCTGGTAATTTTGGTTATAGGAAAATTCCCCTAGACATAAAAGGGGTATTTCCCCTATAAAAAACGTATATTTAACTACTAGCAATCAATAAGTTACCAACTAAATTTGTAGAACTAAAAAACACTTTATTAACTTAATTCAATTAATTATGAAAGCAATTATTACTCTATTTTTCATGCTGAGCATGTCTGTGGCAGTGTCGCAAAACATGTTCGTTCACACGGCTACGGCAGGAAACATTTCTGCTGATGCTAGTTTTATTGATCATCCGGATTTAAACAACAATCCAGGGGCACATTTACTAGTATCACACAACTGGAATCCTTCAGGAGCCACCGGAGTTTACAACACCGAAGCTACGGGGCTATTTTATAGTGACGCCCTTAATCAATGGTCAGTTTATAATGAGAGTGGTGCCAGTATGATTGAAGGTGCTTCCTTCAATATTTATTTTGGGGACTCTTCGGATATCAGCTTGCATATTGCCGATGCTGCTAACGTAGGATCACTTCCCGGATATTCGGTAATCAACCATCCGGATGCGAATAATAACCCAAACGCATTGATCGTACTTTCCACTTATTACAATCCTAACTCTTTGAGAAATAACCACAATTACGGAGTTTGGTATGACGAGGGAGATGGCAGATGGAATATCTATACTGAAGATTTTGCGGATATCCCATTGGATTCGGCATTCTTTGTAGGAGTGAATCCTACTACGGCTGCCACTGCGAAACACGTAGCTACAGCGGGTAACATTAGCAGTAACTGGACCGTAATCGATCACCCATTATTAAATGGAGATCCGGACGCCATGTTTGTATTTACTCACAATTGGGGAACCAGTGGTACATCTGCCAACGTGGTAATGGACAATACAATGGGAGTTTGGTATGATGGGTCCAATTGGGCGATCTTTACCGAAGATCTTACGGCTATGCCACAAGATGCTGAGTTTGACATCTACGTTTTCGATCCCACATTATCCGTTACGGATAATTCGATCGACGGACTTACGTATTTCCCGAATCCTGTTCAGTCCAGTTTCAACCTAAATGCCAATACAGAGATTTCCAGTGTGGTGATTTTTGACGTGCTTGGAAAGCAAGTTTTCTCACAACAAGGAGATGCTTTAAGTATGCAAATGGATCTTTCTGCCCTGGCAACAGGTACTTACCTGGCGCAGGTTCAGTCCAATAACAAAACCCAGGTAGTTAAGCTTGTAAAGCTATAAGCTAACTCATCATTTCTATACTTATAAAGGCCGGTTTCACCGGCCTTTTTATGTTTTAAGAGTCATTATGTTAAAACTGCCCTCCACAGGCATAATTTTTGATAATTTAGACTATTAAAAAATGCTTATGAGAAATTTTATTCTACTTACACTGTTTTTGTTTGTAGCTATGCACGGACAAGCACAGAACTATCAAAACGGCAGTTTGACCAAAACCGATGGGACTCAATTATCAGGACGTCTGTTTATCGATCAGGTTTCAGGAATCGTAAAATTCAAAAAAGACTACACCAGCCAGGATTTTACTTTCGGATCCCTTTCAGAAGTAACCTTAAGAGGAAAAAAATTCGAAAAAATCGAATTCGATAACAACATTTGGTGGCTGCATCAAATGATGGATGGAAAAGCCACCTTATATGATGCATCCAATGATGTATTCGTTTTGCAACATGAAGACAAAGGATTTCACGTACTTGATTTGGTAAATGATGAGAGTCAGATCCCCGGAAAACTGGCAGTATTATTCGACGACTGCAATAATCTGCGAGACAAGATCAACACTACGGATGTCATCTCCGGGAGCCGTTTGGCAAGATTTGTGGCAGGCTATAATACTTGCGCTTATGGCAATTTCGAGCCCACAGCAGAAGAGGTTAAAAAAGCGAATCTTTTCAATTCCGATCAATTGAAAGTGTATTTGGGCGCTGGTATGGCCTTCAATGATATAACTTTCTTTGACAGTGACACCGCTCAAAATGAGACCTCTTTTGGTGTTAACTTCGGAATCCTTGCTTCCCCTGCTTTTCTGGAAAGACTACAGGGTAATTTATACTTCGGACTAGAAGCTTCAGCCAATTTCATGGCAGACCAAACGTTCAATAATGCACCACTGAATGCCAACTTTAAAGTGAATACCTATAGGGTAGAATTGGGCACCCAATATCATATCAATAAAAAAGGTGTGGTGGAACCTTTCGTAGGAATAGGGATAGGCTTCGCCAACGATTTCTTTGAAGGAATGTACGATGGTTTCAATAATGACGTGAATAGTGGAAACGTATTTTATGCCCCCAGGGCAGGTATTTTATTCAATCTGAAAAGTGGGAAAGCGATCGGTGTAACCGTGAGTTATCTCTCAGAATATACCGGTGATCTGGATTTCCGAAGAGGGGATGTTGTCACCAAGTACCAGGTGAATAGTCAATATTTAAAAACAGCACTAAACTTTTACTTCTAAAAAAAGCCCCGAATGGGGCTTTTTTAATATTTCAATATCTCTTCAATCTTTGTTTTTACTTTCTCAACGGAAGGGATCATGGTTTGTTCCAGCGTTGCATTGAGAGGAATGGCGGGCATATTTTCACTGCCAACGACCATAACCGGACCGTCGAGTTCTTCAAAGCATTCTTCCTGAATTCTTCCCTGCAAGGCTCTGCTGAAACTATTCTCCGAAGGTTCTTCTGTAACCACCAGGCATTTTCCACATTTGCGCACACTGCGGAATACAGTCTCATAATCCAACGGATGTAATGTCCTCAAGTCCACAATTTCAATTTGCTCTTGCAACCCGAGTTCTTCCGAAGCATTCATAGCCCAGTGAACACCCATTCCATAAGTAATGATCGATAAGGTCTCCTCCTCTTCCTGCTTCCATATCTCCTGCAACACCCAGGCCTTTCCAAAAGGAAGTATATAATCCTCTCCCGGTTCGATGGAGGTCGCTCCTTTTGTGCCGGGAACCTTACTCCAATAAAGGCCTTTGTGCTCGAAGATTACAACAGGGTTTGGATCGTAATAAGCTGCTTTCATCAATCCTTTGAGATCTGCACCATTGCTAGGGTAAGCGATTTTAAGTCCGCGAATATTGGCAACCACACTTTCTACGGATGACGAATGATAAGGACCTCCACTTCCATAAGCTCCGATAGGAACCCTTAGTATCATGGAAACCGGCCATTTGCCATTTGAAAGATAGCAGCTTCGGCTTACTTCAGTAAACAGCTGATTGAGTCCTGGCCAAATGTAATCGGCGAATTGAACTTCTACGATGGGTTTCAAACCAACTGCGCTCATTCCGACGGTAGAACCTACGATAAACGCTTCTTGTATAGGTGTGTTGAAGACCCGGTTGTCACCAAATTTCTGAGCCAAGGTTGCGGCCTCCCGAAATACACCACCCAGGCGTCCTCCCACATCCTGGCCGTAAAGCAGGCATTCTTTATGTTGGGCCATTAATTCTTCAATGGCAAAAAGAGCGCAATCCACCATAACCACCTTATCGGCGCCTTTGGGTTCGCGTTCGCCAGCTTCTTCCAATACCCTAGTGGGAGCAAAATCATGCGTAAACAGATCTTCCGGTTTGGGATCTTCAGCATCTAAGGCCCTTTGATAGTCTTTTCGAACAATATCTATGGCTTCATTCTCGATCTCCTGAATCTGCTGATCGGTAAATCCGTGCGAACTCATTAAAGCCTTCATTTTTGGATAAGGGTCACGACTACGAGCTTCTTCGAGGTCATCCCGATACCATTCCATACGAACACCTGATGTGTGATGATTCAATAAAGGCACTTTAGCATGAACCAAAATGGGGCGACGTTCTTTTCGAATGGTTTCCATCACATCACGGATCGTCTCATAGCTTTCCATGAAATCGGTTCCATCTATGGAAATAGCTTCCAATCCATGAAATCCTGCTGCATATTCAGCTGCATTTTGTGCCCGTGTTTCTTCTTCGTTGGCAGAAATATCCCATCCATTATCCTGCACGAGATATAATATGGGAAGCTGTTTCAGTACTGCCATCTGGAAAGCCTCTGCGATTTCCCCTTCCGTGACCGAAGCATCCCCCAAACTGCAAACAACCAGTGGAAGATCTTCGAGATCATCCTGAATTCCTTCGGCTTCTTTGTACCAAAATCCGAGGGCAACACCAGTAGCTGGTATGGCTTGCATTCCTGTGGCACTACTTTGATGGGGAATTTTAGGCTTATCCTCATCTCTTAAACTAGGGTGTGAATAGTAGGTGCGCCCGCCAGAAAACGGATCGTCTCGTTTGGCGAGTACCTGCAGCATCAAATCGTAAGGCTTCATTCCTAAAGCAAGTAGCATACTATCGTCACGATAGTAAGGAAATGCATAGTCTTGAGGCAAAAGTTGCATCCCAACGGCGGTTTGAATTACCTCGTGTCCGCGAGATGTGGCGTGCACGTACTTAGAAACCACCTTAAAATTTTCCTCATATAGAAAGGTCATGGCCTTGGCAGTTACCAGGTTCGCAAAACCCTTTTTCAAAGTTTCAATACTGATATTTGATGTGTTTAACTTTTCGATTTCTTCTAGCATCTGTTATTCAATCCTGAACATCCAACCGAAGGTATCTTCGGTTTTACCTGTTTTTATCTCGTTTAAAATTTTGTTGACTTTCTTACCCACCGGGCTTTCATCTGAAACGTGTATGTGGTCATCTCCCCAGCCTATTTCCTGAATGTATGCAATTCCAACAGCTGTCCCAGTTCCAAACGCCTCTTCTAAGCTGCCATTCTCGGAAGCTTCTTTAATCTCGTTGATCGTAATAGGTCTCTCGACGACCTCATATCCCAAATCGGTGAGTAATTCCATAACACTCATTCTTGTAATGCCATCGAGGATCGCCCCATCTTTTTCAGGAGTAATAAAACTACCTCCTATTTTGAAGAAGATATTCATGGTTCCAACTTCCTGGATATATTTGTGTTCAATAGCATCCAACCACAACACCTGATCGTACCCTTTGGACTTCGCTATTTCTGTGGGTCGAATGGCTGCGGCATAGTTTCCGGCCGCCTTGGCCTCCCCCGTTCCACCTTTTGCCGCCCGGATGTATTTATTCTCGGCACACAGTTTTATGCGATTGCTAAAAAAGGGTCCGGAAGGTGACGCAATAATGAGAAACTTAAAGCTCGTTGCCGCTCTCATGCCGATAAAAGGTTCGTCGGCATACATGAAAGGCCTTAGATACAATGCACTTCCCTCCTCTTTCGGGATCCAGTTTTTTTCCAGTCGCACCAGTTCTTTCAGTCCTTCCACAAACCATTCTTCCGGAAATAAAGGCATTCCCATTCTTTCAGCACTAAAGTTTATTCTCGCAGCATTCTTATGGGGTCTGAATAGCATTGGAGTCCCATCCTGTGAGACCGTGGCCTTCATACCTTCGAAAATTGCCTGTCCGTAGTGAAGGGCCATTGCTGCCGGATGCGTTGGAATCATGGTTAAAGGTTCGATACGAGGACGACTCCATTTACCGTCCGAATAATCACAAATAAACATATGATCCGTAAAGGTCCTGCCTAAAGGAATATTATTGAAGTCGAGCTCATCCACTTTGGAATGGGCCACTTTGGTTATTTTAATAGTATCCGTAATCTCCATAATGCTATTTGTTAGATTGTTCTGTCAATGTCAAATTCTTCCATATAATCGGCTATTCTTCTAAGAAAAGAACCGGCCAAATATCCGTCTACGATCCGGTGGTCGAAAGAAAGAGACAAGTACATCATACTGCGAATTTCGATCACATCTCCTTCAGGTTTTTCAATTACTTCCGGTCTTTTCTTGATGATTCCTGTGGCCAATATGGCCGCTTCAGGCTGATTGATAATGGGAGTTCCCATCAAACTTCCGAAAGTACCCACATTACTAATAGTGAAAGTACTTCCCTGGGTGTCATCTGCTTTTAAATTACCCTCTCTAGCCTTCTTCGCAAGGGAATTCGTAATGGTGGCCAAGGATATCAAATTATGAGAATCGGCACGTTTGACCACGGGCACAATGAGGTTGCCACTGGGCAGGGCCGTGGCCATCCCGATATTTATTTCATTCTTAATAATAATGTCATCACCGTCCAATGAGGAATTTATTTGTGGAAAATCTTTAATAGCTTTCGCTACTGCCTCTAAGAACAAAGGAGTAAATGTAAGTTTCTCGTTATGTCGCTTCTGAAATTCTTCCTTCCGGGAATTACGCCATGTTACCATCTCCGTAAGGTCTGCTTCCACATAGGCCGTAACATGAGGTGACGTATGCTTACTGAACACCATATGATCAGCAATCATTTGGCGCATTCTATCCATGGGTACACGTTCTCCTGTTCCTTTATCAAATTTCAGATCCGGAACTTTAAATCCGGAGCTTTCGGTAACCGGTTGTACAAACTGAAATGGTCTTCCATCTTCGAGGTATCCTATCACGTCCGATTTCCGAAGGCGACCTTTTTTTCCGCTTCCCGGAATGCGCGCCAATTCCTCATAACTTATATGATGCTTACGTGCTATTTGATCTACCAACGGACTCACAAACACATTTTCTTTCACCTGGAAATTCTGAGGAACCGCAGCCTTTTTCTTTTTTGGTTGCTTTGATGCAGAAAGAGTTGGTTTCCTGGATGCGGTTTCTTTTGTTTCTGAAGGCTTTACTGCAGAGGCTTCTCCATCCGTTCGGATAACCGCAATTACCTCTCCGATGCCCACCACGTCATTTGGTTCGTACAAAATGTCCACGATCTCCCCTTCAACCGTTGATGGTACTTCCGAATCCACTTTATCGGTGGCCACCTCCAGAAGTATTTCATCAAACTCCACAGTATCACCTACCTTTTTAAACCATTTTATAATGGCGGCTTCAGCAATACTCTCACCCAATCTGGGCATTTTAAATTCTACATCCATTCGCTACTCTCCGCGTTTTATTTCTTCTAGAGTTTTATAAAAATCTTCCTGCGTCGGCCTGTTTTCCGGTAGTTTTCTCAGCGGTTCCACTTCCCGAAGTGTTTCATGGCAGTCTGCAGGCAATTGTTGATATAATTTTGTTCCGGCTGTCTTCCAGGCGATCATTTCTTCTGATACATCTTTGATGGCCTTTGCGGGATTACCTACGATCAATTTTCTTTTCGGAAAAACGGTTTCTGCCGGTACGAAACTCATAGCTCCCACAATACATTCGTCTCCAATTTCAGCATCATCCATAATCACACTGTTCATGCCTATGAGACAATTCTCTCCGAGGTTGGCACCGTGTATTACCGCACCGTGTCCTACATGAGCTCCTTTCTTCAATACGATGGATTTCCCGGGAAACATATGAACGGTACAATTCTCCTGAACATTCACTCCATCCTCCAGGATAATCTCACCCCAATCACCCCGAATTGCAGCACCGGGTCCTATATAGCAATCTTTTCCAATGATCACATTGCCGGTAACCGCAGCCAACGGATGAACAAAACTGGTCGGATCGACCACCGGGATATGTCCTTTAAAAGAGTAGATCACTGAAATCTTTTTAATGTTTCTTTCGTAAACTCTGAAAGTACAAGTCGGCCACTAATAGCGGCTCTTTCGGCTAACAATTCGTCCCAATCCTCGGTTCCCTGCCAGAAAATCTTTTTCATTTCACGCATGGCTTCCGGGTTATAGGCACATAAGTTCTTAGCAAATTCTTCTACCTCGGAATCCAGTTCTTCCGTGGAGTCAAATACTTTAGCAAACAACCCCTTCTGGCGAGCCCATTCCGCATCATAAAAACTATTCGCATCAATAGCTATTTGCGACATTCCTGTCAATCCCAGTTTTCTCTGAACGGCCGGCCCTACAACAAAAGGACCAATACCAACATTCAATTCACTTAATTTGATGGAAGCATATTTCGTTGCCATACAGAAGTCGGTAGCCGAAGCTAATCCTACACCTCCACCAACTGTTTTGCCCTGAATTCTTCCAATAATGAACTTCGGGCATTTGCGCATGGCATTGATCACGTTTGCAAAGCCACTAAAGAAAATTTTTCCTGTTTCAGCATCATTGATATTGATCAATTCTTTGAAACTGGCACCTGCACAAAATGTCCGATCCCCACCACTCTTCAGGACGATGACTTTTACTTCGTCATTCTCACCGGCTTCAGTAATCAAGTTGGTAAGCTTGGACAACAGGTCGCCCGGCAAGCTATTGTGAGCCGGGTGAAAAAATTCGATGGTTGCAATGCCGCTTGCTATATGTTCTTTTACGTATGGAGGTGTCATAAAGGTATTTTTAGAGCAATCCGAACTGCTCAAAATGATGATTTAAATGTTTTCTTTCCATGAGGTACCATTCGAACCGGTTCAATTCACCAAAAACTACATTCTTGGTTACGGCCTCCGGGTTTTCTTTGAAATAATCCAAATATTCCTGCCTGGCTTCCATAAGTTTGGCCTTCGCAGTATCCAGATCGGGATGAACGAGTTCCGTTATTTTCGATCTTTCGGCCAACGGAAAATCATAAGAATGAGGCATCTTCTTATAGTTATACAATGTTGAATGCACTTTTTCAAGGATCCTTTCCGGAGTAGCGATTTCAAAATCCTGAATTTCTCCGGAAGCAATACGATAGGTATACTCCAGATGTTCAATCATATGTTGAGGGGTCAAATCACCCCATGTAGGTTTACTCTCTGGTGTAAGTTTGTTTAGATAACCCAGGATACTTTCCGTAGTCATTTCAGCAAAAACCGTTTGTTTTTTCTGCACCATGGTCAGGACCGTTACAATTGCTACCAATTCATCATCTTCATCGAATACCTCACCGTACCATTTAACGATTCCGCTAGGTAATTCCTTTCCTCGTTGTTCTCTGTCGATTTTCTGCTTACAAGTAAGTCGAACGTAAATAGTATCATTATGATAGATAGGCCTTAGGAACCTGCACTCTTCCAATCCGTAATTGGCGGCAACCGGCCCTTTATTTGGATACACAAACAGCCCGGCGGCGGCAGCCAGTATAAAATATCCGTGAGCAGTTCTTTTTTCGAAGATACTTCCGTCCAAAGAAGTAATATCCGTATGCGCATAGAAATGATCCCAGGTAAGATTAGCAAAGTTCACGATGTCGCCATCGGTAATTGTGCGCTTATGGGTTTTCATGGACATACCGGGGTAAATGTCTTCCCAATGATATTTGAATGGATGTTGTTCCGCCTCTTTATAGGCACTTTTCGGTTGATAGATTCCCGTAACCTCGGTCAAGGTTGTGGGAGTTCCCTGCACCGCACATCGTTGCAGATAATGCTTAATTCCTCTCAAACCGCCCATCTCTTCTCCTCCACCGGCTCTTCCTGGCCCACCATGAATTAAGGTAGGGAGTGGAGAACCATGACCTGTACTTTGCTTGGCATTTTCACGATTCAGGATGAGTATTCTACCATGGTGAGAAGCTGCTCCAATTGTATATTCCCTGGCTATGTTGTCATCGTATGTTGCGATTGAAGACACCAATGAGCCCTTACCCATCTTAGCAAGCTCAATTGCCTCTCCCAGGTCTTTGTACGGCATTAAGGTACTCACCGGACCGAAGGCTTCGATATTATGTGCAGCTTCATTCTTAAGCGGATTGTCTTCTCTCAAAAGTATCGGCTTGATGAATGCCCCTTTTTTCGAATCGGCTCCAATGGTTTCTACTTCCTCAAGACTTCCGTACACGATATTCGCCGTTTTAGAGATCTTCTCCACCTGTTCTATGACCGACTGTCTTTGAGCTTCGCTGACCAGGGCACCCATTCTTACTTCCTGTAGCCTTGGATCTCCAATGGTCACTTTATCCAGTTGATTCCCCAGTGCAATCTGAACATCTTCCATCAAGTTTTCAGGCACAATGATCCTACGGATGGCCGTACATTTCTGACCGCATTTTACAGTCATCTCTTTGCGAACTTCTTTGATGAAGAGATCAAATTCAGGGCTTCCGGGAACCGCGTCTTCACCAAGAATAGAAGCGTTCAAAGAATCTGCCTCAGTAGTAAATGGCACCGACTCTTCAATCAATTGCGGATGGTTCTTTAATATTTTTCCCGTACTGGCAGATCCTGTGAATGTTACTACATCCTGAGATTGTACCGTATCTAATATAGATTTTGCAGTTCCACTAATCAGTTGAATCGCTCCTTCTGGCAAGATTCCCGAAGCTATAATTTCTCTTACTACCGCTTCCGCTAAATAAGCGGTTTGAGGGGCGGGAAGTACCACAGCCGGCATACCGGCCATCCAGTTTACAGCACATTTCTCCAACATACCCCAAACGGGGAAATTAAAAGCATTGATATGTACAGCAACCCCTTCCCGAGGGACCATAATATGATGTGCCATAAACCTGCCTCCTCGGGACAGATCGATGGGATCGCCCTCTACATGGTAAGACTGATTCGGAAAAAGCTTTCTTAAGGA
Source organism: Flavobacteriaceae bacterium (assembly GCA_009827225.1). Taxonomy (GTDB): domain Bacteria; phylum Bacteroidota; class Bacteroidia; order Flavobacteriales; family Flavobacteriaceae; genus Aureisphaera. The sequence goes on from WUAI01000007.1 coordinate 86,026, forward strand.
AGCATTGGCAAAGAGGTTACCAAATCCTCCTTCGATATCAATCCAACTGTCCACCTTCGTGGCTCCGGTGCGATAGCTTAATTCATAGAATTGTTCTTTCCGCTTGGTGAGATACAACGCCAGTTTTTTAAGCATTAGCCCTCTTTCCTGGAAGGTCATCTTTCTAAGTGAGGCGCCCTGATCTCTTCCATACTGAAGAATGGAAGGAATATCCAACCCTTCAGTAGAAACATTGGTAAAATGTTCCCCTGTCACTGAATCCAAAATAGGGATGCCATCACCTGTTCCCGAAATCCATTTTCCCGTTACGTAATGTTGTGTTTTGTCCATGATTTTGCTGTTTAGGCATTCACCCTAATTATCTGACCGTGTATTTTCCCTTCCACACTTTTAATATATCCGTTCACCACTTTATCCATTCCAACGGCATCATAACCCGGGAAGTAATCTTTATATTTTTCATAAGCATCCTCCACCAATCCTGCGGATACAGCATTCACCCTCACATTGTTTAATTCGAGGGCCACCGCTTTCACAAAGCTGTGAATGGCTCCATTCACCATGGCCGCACTGGTGGTCATATCTACGGGATCATCGGCAAGAATTCCAGTTGTTAAAGTAATAGACCCTCCTTCAGAGATATAGTCTTTACCTATTCTAACAAGGTTCACTTGCCCCATGAGTTTACTTCGTATCCCTATGTAGAAATCTTCTTCGGAAAGATTCTCAAACTTATCCCATTTTGCCTCTCCGGAAACATTGACTATCGCATCGACCTCCCCCACTTCGGAAAACATATCCTGAATGGAATCCACATCAGATATATCCACCCGTACATCACCGGAGCTCCGTCCCCCTACAATCACTTCATGTTTCTCCTTGAGGCGTACCGTGACCTTCTTCCCTATGGTTCCGTTTCCTCCGATTATTAAAACTTTCATATCAGGCATTTACATTTTTAATAATTGCGGCATATCCCTGACCTACACCCACACACATGGTAATCAAGGCATATTTTTTATTCTGTTCCTTGAGCTCTAAAGCTGCCGAGTATGCGATTCGTGCTCCGGTCACACCTAGTGGATGACCAATAGCTATAGAACCTCCATTCGGGTTAATGCGCGGATCATCATCGGCCAGCCCCCACTCACGAATACAAGCCAATGCCTGGGAAGCAAAGGCTTCATTTAATTCTATGATGTCCATATCATCCATAGTAAGTCCTGCCTTAGCAAGCGCCTTATTGCTGGCTTCCACCGGTCCGATTCCCATAATCCTGGGTTCCACGCCTACCACTGCAGAACTCACAATCCTGGCCAGTGGTTTGAGACTATATTTCTGCACGGCATCTTCAGAAGCGATTAAAGTGGCCGCCGCACCATCATTAAGACCGGAACTGTTTCCGGCAGTCACACTTCCATCTTGCTTAAAAGCAGGGCGTAATTTCGCCAACACCTCTTTGCTCGTTCCGGGTTTGATAAACTCATCAGCATCAAAGATGATGGGATCTTTTTTGCGCTGAGGAATTTCCACCGCCAAGATCTCTTTGGCCAGCCTTCCGTTCTCTTTAGCTTTGGCGGCTTTCATCTGACTCCAATATGCGAAGGCATCCTGATCCTCTCGAGAGATTCCATATTTCTCTACCAGGTTTTCTGCAGTATTTCCCATGCCATCTGTTCCGTAGAGTTCGTGCATTTTATGATTTACAAACCGCCATCCAAAACTGGAATCGTACATTTTTGAATCGTTACCAAAGGCAGAGGAAGGCTTGGCGATCACATAGGGACCACGGGTCATATTTTCAACACCTCCGGAAATGAATAGGTCTCCGTCACCGGCTTTTATGGCCCTATTTGCATGAATGATGGCGCTTAACCCGCTGCTGCACAGTCTATTGACTGTTTCACCAGGAACGGTGAAAGGCAGTCCTGCCAGCAGCAGCGCCATTCGGGCGACATTTCTATTATCCTCACCGGCCTGGTTGGCGCAACCCATAATAACATCGTCATAGGCCTCTTTTGGGACCGTCGGATTCCTCTTTACTAATTCAGCAATAACAAGAGCTCCCAGATCATCAGTCCTCACAGTACTCAGAGTACCCTTGTAATTACCTATTGGCGTCCGTATTCCATCTATGATATATGCTTCTTTCATTTTATTCCCAATCTTTGGTAGTACGATAAACAATCCCTTTGAACAGGGCTACTATTTCATCATCGCGTTTTACTTCGATTATATTGAATCCCAATTTATTTTTGGTCACATCGATCACCGCTTCCGCCGTCAGATAATCTCCTTGTTCCAGGGCGGCAATATGATTGATGGACGTTTCTATGGACACTGCATACTTACCATGAGTGTTCGCTGCAAAACCAAAGGCCGTATCTGCGAGTGAGTAGCTCACTCCTCCATGCGCCTTCCCCATACTGTTGAGCATCTCTTCACGCACTGTAAGTGCCACCTTACAGCGACCGATCTCACATTCCAGGATCTCGATACCCATCCATTGGCTAAAGGGATCCAGGGACAGCATTTTATATGGTATATCCTCGCCCTTCATTAAAAAAAGGTGTTTCCTTCCTTATTCAATTTTCGTAACAACGGAGAACATCTATATCTGTCTTCGTGATATTCATCGTACAAGGCATCCAGTTTCGAAACACACCAATCAATTCCTTTTTCATCGGCCCATTCCAACAAGCCTTTCGGATAATTCACTCCTTTGGTCATTGCCATGTCTATATCTTCCGCTGAGGCAATATTCAGAAATAAGGCATCTGCCGCCTCATTGATAAGCATCACCAGCACCCGATCTAAAATCTTCTGGGCAAGCGCCACGTCCTGAGTAGGCTCCGGGGGCGTGGCTCCTTCCTTATAATCGTAGTAACCTTTTCCGGATTTTCTGCCGAAATATCCGGCTTCACTCATTCGTTTCTGTGTGAACGAAGGTTTGTAACGCGGATCGTAATAGAATTCTCTGAACACGGTTTCGGTCACGGTGTAATTCACATCGTTTCCAATGAAATCCATTAATTCGAAAGGGCCCATTCGAAATCCTCCTAGAGATTTAATCGCCCAATCGATCGTTGCAAAATCGGCAATTCCTTCTTCATAAATACGAAGTGATTCTCCATAAAACGGCCGTGCTACTCGATTTACAATAAAGCCCGGGGTATCCTTCGCCTTCGCAACCGTTTTACCCCAGGACACAATGGTATCCACTGTTTTATGAACTATTTTTTCTGAAGTCTGCACAGCAGGGATCACCTCCACCAGCTTCATTAGGGGTGCGGGATTAAAAAAGTGTATGCCAATACAGCGTCTTGGTCTTTTCAGAGCCGACGCAATAGATGCAATTGACAAGGAGGACGTATTAGAGGCAAAAATGGTTTTTTTCGATACCATGGACTCGAGTTCACTGAATACCGATTGCTTGATCTCCAAATCTTCTACAATGGCTTCGATCACCAATTCTGATTCTGCGAGAGCATCCAGTGAAGATGCATAATGAATATTTCCCTGGATACGAGACTTCTCATCAGCAGTGATGCGGGATTTTTCAACCAGGCGGGACAGAATTTTCTCTAACGCCATTTCGGCTTTTTCTAATGCGGCTTCATTAGCATCATACAACTGCACCGAACATCCGGCAGTGGCTGCCACTTGTGCAATGCCACTTCCCATGGTTCCTGATCCTATTATGCCTACTTTCTGTATCATTTACTTTCCTTTAAAAACCGGTTTGCGTTTTTCTATAAATGCGGCTACTCCCTCAGCATAATCCTCACTCTGTGCGGCCTCGATCTGTAATCGAGATTCCATGTCGAGCTGATTTGACAAGTTGTTATTCATGGATTCGTTCAATAAACGCTTGGTCATGCCTAATGCTTTGGTGGGCATGTTTGCCAAATTCATGGCAAGTGAGCTTACTTCGGCTTCAAAACTTTCCGAAGAAAATACTTTATACACCATACCCAGTCGCTCTGCCACTTCCGCGGTCACTTTGTCGCCCAACATCATGAGAGCCGACGCCTTTTGAAAACCAATAAGTCTTGGTAAGAAAAAGGTCCCACCACTATCCGGTATTAAGCCAATTTTTGAAAAAGCCTGAATAAAGCTGGCATTATCTGCAGCCAGCACGATGTCGCAGGCCAGGGCAATATTCGCACCAGCTCCGGCAGCAACTCCGTTCACGGCCGCCACCACAGGTTTCTCTATGTTTCGGATCATGGAGACAATAGGATTATAGTGCTCTTCGAGTATTTTTTTGAAACCGGGATTTAATTCGGGGGAGGTAACTTCTTGCAAATCCTGACCCGCACAAAATGCCTTTCCGTTTCCGGTCACGACAATAACGCGTACCTCAGGATTTTCTTCACAGGATTTTAGTTCATCCTGAAACCTAAGTGCCATTTCGCGATTAAAGCTATTGAAAACCTTGGGTCTGTTTAAACGAAGCTCAGCAATGCCTGCTTCAATGTTCACCTGAATTGAATTTTCGCTCATACCTGATCTATTGTCTGTTACTTTAGACATTTAAAATAGTCGAATGGTTCGAGGCAGTCGTCGCACTTAAAGAGCGCCTTACATGCAGTAGATCCAAACTGACTCACCACATGTGTGTTTGTACTGCCGCAAAGCGTACATTTAACTATTTTCTTTTTTCCCAACAAGGCTTCTTTGTCTGCCGAAGCAGATAATGGCGGCGCAATGCCGTAAGCCTCCATTTTGTTTCTCCCCGATTCACTAATCCAATCCGTGGACCAGGCAGGGGCTAGCACCAATTCGATCTTGGCAACCATTCCTTCATCTGCAAAGGCTTTGCGCAAATCATCCCCAATCACGTCCATCGCAGGACATCCCGAATAGGTCGGTGTTAATTTTATCTCTACCAGCCCATCACTCAGCTTTGCCTCACGAATCACCCCTAAATCCAAAACCGTTAGAACCGGTATTTCCGGATCTGACACCTTTTCCAGGATCGGTATCAGGGATTGGTCGATATTTGGCTCATGTACCAGGGTCATGTTACCAGCTCATATTTGGATACGTTCTTTGCATATATTGAAGATCGGCCAACAGGTAACCCATATGTTCCGAATGCCTTCCTTCTTTTCCACCACTTATAAAAAACTTGCTTTCCGGAATGGTAAGGGTGGCTTCCCTCAATAAAGCGGTTACCTCATCATAATAAGCCTCTTTGAATTTCGATATATCAATTCCCACTCCTTCTCCAGTTACGAGCCTATCATCTTCTGTCATTTGAAATAATTCCTCGGTAAACCTCCAAAGATCATTGATGGCCTCTTGCATTTTGGCATGACTCTCTTCGGTACCGTCACCCAGTCTTTTGATCCAATCACCAGAAAAACGTTTATGATAACTAACTTCTTTAATCCCTTTACGGGCAATTGCAGCTAGCGTAATATCCTTTGAGTGCTGAAGCTCTTCCATCAACATTAAATGAAATACATCGAACAAGTATTGTCGTGCCATCACATAGCCGAAATGTGTATTAGGCTGTTCAACGAGCAACACATTGAGGTATTCATTTTCTAGACGCAAAAACGCTACGTCGTCCTCCGTTTTATTCTCACCAAGGAACTTGGCCGCATATTGATAATAACTGCGGGTTTGCCCGATAAGATCCAACGAGATGTTAGTTAACGCAATGTCCGTCTCCAGGCTGGGCCCATGACCGCACAATTCCCCCAGACGCTGACCTAAAATCAGACTATTATCGGCAATTCCCAGGATATATTTATATAATGCTTGGTTCTCCATATTACATGTGTTTCACCTCATCCGGTAAATTGTAAAAGGTAGGGTGGCGATATACTTTATCCTGGGCCGGTTCAAATAATTCACCATTGTCTTCCGGATTGGAAGCGGTGATGTATTTGCTTTCCACCACCCAGATACTTACACCTTCATTTCTGCGGGTATACACGTCTCTCGCGTTTTCCAGGGCCATCTCGGCATCCGCTGCATGCAGACTCCCGAAGTGACGATGTTCCAAGCCGTTCTTAGATCGAACAAAGACTTCCCAAATAGGCCAATTTTTATCCATAACTATAATTCTAACTAGCTTGCGCTACTTTTTTCTTTGATTGTTTTTCGGCGTATGCCATGGCAGCATCCCGCACCCATTCACCGTTCTCCCATGCAGAGACACGCGCGTTCATTCGTTCTTTATTACAAGGACCGTGTCCTTTGACCACTTGCCAGAACTCGTCCCAGTCAATTGCTCCGAAATCATAATGCCCCGTTTCCTTATTAAACTTCAGATCTGGATCAGGAATTGAAATTCCCAATATGTCCGCTTGGGGCACCGTTTGATCTATAAATTGCTGTCTTAACTCATCGTTGGTCTTTCTTTTTAGCTTCCATTTCATGGACTGAGCCGTATGTACCGATTCCGCATCGGTAGGGCCAAACATCATAAGGCTGGGCCACCACCAACGGTTGAGAGCATCCTGGGCCATCGCCTTTTGTTCGGGAGTTCCATTGCACAGGGTTAACATGATCTCATATCCCTGGCGCTGGTGAAAACTTTCCTCTTTACATACACGAACCATTGCCCGGGCATAGGGTCCGAAAGACGTATTACACAATGGCACCTGATTGATAATCGCAGCACCATCCACCAACCAGCCAATGGCACCAATATCGGCCCAGGTGATGGTAGGATAATTGAAAATGGAAGAATATTTAGCCTTACCGCTATGTAATTGATCGTATAATTCATTCCTTGAGATACCCAGTGTTTCACAGGCCGAGTATAAGTAGAGTCCGTGACCGGCTTCATCCTGCACTTTGGCTAAAAGAGCTGCCTTACGGCGCAAAGAAGGTGCTCGGGTGATCCAGTTTCCTTCAGGTAACATCCCCACTATTTCGGAATGGGCATGTTGTGATATTTGTCGGATATGGGTTTGCCTGTACTTCTCCGGCATCCAGTCTTTGGGCTCAATTTTTTCATCCCTTGCGATTCGGGCTTCAAAAATTTCTTCTAAATTTTTTACTTCTTTTTCACTCATATCGTTCGATTTATACGTCAAAATCTACTTTTATCTTCTCGCTTAAGGGAACCGCCTGACAGCTAAGTATAAAATCCTGCTGCAGTTCGTCCTCCTCCAAGGCATAATTTATTTTCATTTCTACTTCCCCTTCCCGAATCTTACATTTGCATGTGCTGCATACACCTCCTTTGCAAGCGAAGGGAAGATCGGCGCCTGCTCCTAAGGCTGCATCCAGGATATTGTCGTAGTCGCTGGTCATGGTAAAATGAAATTCCTTACCCGCATCCACGATAGTCACATCAACCCCCTGAACATTCTGCATGGATAATCTTTCCACTCTCTTTTTATCCTCTTCGGAAAGACCTGAAACGAACAATTCGTAATGAACATTCTCCTTTGGCATTCCCGCTTTGACCAATTCGTCACGGATTAGAAAGATCATCTCTTCCGGACCGCACAAGAACGCTTCGTCGATACCCGGGACAAACAGTAAGCTCTTGAATATTGCCTGCAATTTTTCCGAAGTGAACCGTCCATTAAACAACTCAATATCCCTGCGCTCTTTGGTGAGGAAATAAAAGATCTCAAATCGACCGAAATACTTGTTTCGTAGTTGCTCGATCTCCTCTTTAAAGATAATTGATTTGACAGTTCGATTCAAGTAGAATAACTTAAATTTAGCATTAGGTTCCTGGGCCAAATGCGTCTTAATCATAGAAATTACCGGCGTAATTCCACTACCTGCGGCAAAGGCTACATAAGTCTTTTCTTCTTCCGAAGTAGGAACCCCAAAATTGCCACTTGGCGCCATGATCTCTAACTCATCCCCTGCCTCAACCTCATCATTAATATAGGTTGAAAACTTTCCTCCTGGAATATGTTTGACGGCTACTTTCCATTCTCTGTCTATCGGACTGGTGCAGAGGCTGTATGAGCGCCGCACATCTTCTCCATTAATACCCGTTTTCAAGGTAAGGTGTTGTCCTTGTTCAAAAGCAAATTCAGCATGTAATTCCTCAGGAATATCGAAGGCAACCACCGAAGTATCGGGAGTTTCCTTATAGATTCGCTTCACTTTTATCTTATGAAATGTAGCCACAATTGTCGATTAAAAAGGCATACAAAACTAACGTTTGTTAGTTAAAAAAACAAGTAAATTATACGATGCCTCGAAGCATCACAGCAACCATGTCCTTTTTCAGCACATTTACATCGAGTTTTCCCCTCTTCTGATACCACAAATAAAGGGTTCGTAATGTTGAAAGAATAGAAAATAATATCACCTCCGGATGTCGGGGCTGAATCTGACCCACTCGGATACCTTCTTTTATGATTTTTCTGAAATTTTCTTCATAATCCTCCCTCATCTGCACAAAATCTTCCAGATCTTCCTGCTCCAAATGCATCCAGTCATTGTTTAGGGCCGCTAATGCTTCCGACTGATTTACGGTGATATCGATGTGTAGTTCAATTACTTTTTCAATCTTCTGTAAAGGTGAGTTATCAAGAATAAGGATTTTATTCATCCCTGAAGTAAATTCCCTGGCAAGGTCCAGGACCAAAATGGAAAGAATCTCCTGCTTGCTCTCAATATGGTTATACAAACTTGCGGCCTTCATGCCCATCGCCTGGGCAATATCGCGAACAGATACCGCGCTATACCCTTTCTCTTTAAACAGCTGAGAGGCTGTTCCAACGATTTCTTCTTTTCGGGTCATGAGACTGAATTCTATGTGCAAGATACTAATAATGGCTAAACACCTGCCTCAATTTTGCCGGACTGAAGTTCTCGAATTTCTTATGATGTTGGTCTTCATAAAATTTCCAAATATGTACAGGATTTCAACTTTTCACATTACTTTTGATTGTCTATGGAAACGAGATTCGAGTCAAACGAACTTATCGACCGATTACCACCGCACCTGAAGCAATATATAAAGCCGCAGGAATATGATCGTTATACCCCGATCAACCAGGCTGTATGGCGTTATGTGATGCGAAAGAATGTCGATTATTTGAGCAAGGTCGCTCATGAGAGCTATGTGGACGGTTTGAAGCAAACGGGAATCTCAATCAACGAAATTCCTTCCATGTATGGAATGAACCGAATTCTTAAAGAAATTGGTTGGGCAGCGGTGGCTGTTGACGGATTCATCCCTCCGAATGCCTTTATGGAGTTTCAGGCGTATAAAATCCTGGTTATCGCCAGCGATATACGGCAATTAGAAAATATTGAGTACACTCCGGCACCCGATATCATTCACGAAGGAGCAGGACATGCACCCATAATCGCCAGTCCCGATTATGCGGAATACTTACGGCGATTTGGAGAAATAGGTGCCAAGGCGATTTCCAGCGCCCATGATATCGAAATGTATGAAGCCGTTCGAGAATTGTCCATTTTGAAAGAAGCGGAAGGTATTCCTCAGGAGAGCATAGATGCTGCCGAAAAAAAGGTGGAAATGCTGCAGGAAAAAGAAGTGGAAGACTCCGAGATTTCATTAATAAGAAATCTTCACTGGTGGACGGTGGAATATGGCCTCGTAGGAACCGTAGACGATCCCAAAATCTATGGTGCTGGATTGCTGTCTTCCATTGGAGAAAGTGCCTGGTGCATGCAATCGGCCGTGAAGAAAATACCATATTCCATAGATGCCGCCTACCAGGAATTTGATATTACCAAACCTCAACCCCAACTATTTGTGACACCGGATTTCGCTTATCTGCAAGAGGTGCTTGAAGAATTTGCCAATACCATGGCAGTGCGTAAAGGAGGATGGCGAGGTTTGAAGAAACTTATAGAGTCCAGGCAATTAGGAACCATCGAATTGAGCACCGGACTTCAAATAAGCGGTGTTTTTACCCGAATGATCCAAAACGAAGACAATGAAGTGGTGTATTTTGAGACAGAAGGAGAAACCGCTTTGGCATATCGGGAAAAAGAGGTAATTGGTCATGGAACAAGTCGTCACAAAAATGGTTTCCGATCACCTTTAGGTAAACTGAAAGGCATCAATTTGTCAATCGAAAATATGGGTCCGCGTGATCTACAGGCCTATAATTTCTATGATGGCAAGCCGATTTCATTTGAGTTTGAAAGTGGAATTACAGTGGATGGCCTGAACGTGACAGGAATGCGAAATCTGAACGGAAAACTAATGCTGATCCAGTTTACCAACTGTACAGTGCGATACAAAGATGAAATCCTCTTTGCTCCGGAAGACGGAGATTTTGATATGGCCGTAGGGAAAGAAATTGTTTCTGCCTTCGCCGGTGCCGCCGATTATCTTTCGTTTGAGGTGACACAGCATGTAAGCAGTACTAAAACGATCAAACACGTAATCTCCGAATCAGAAAAGGAGCTCAATGCTTTATATAAAGCTGTTCGGGAAATCCGACAAGGAGCGGAAAACAAGCTTTCGCTGGAAGAAATTTTCAGTCGAATAAAAAAAGATCATCCCAATGATTGGTTGCTTTCCCTTGAGATCTATGAACTGGTCGCCGGTAATGAAAAGTCCCTTTCTCAAACGGTATTGGATCATTTAAAAGATCTAATTAAGAAACGACCGGAATTTGGTCATTTGATCAACAATGGTCTGGAATTGATCAGGGCACAATTGAATGTAACATCTTAAAATTATTTTATGGGATTGTTCGGTTTATTCGGAAATAAAAAGAAAAAGATTCAAGATTTTCAAACCAGGGGCGCCATCATATTGGATGTTCGCACTAAAGGAGAATATGATAACGGTGCCATACCCGGCTCCAGGCATATTCCCTTACAGCAGATTTCTGTTAAACTTTCGGAAATAAAAAAGTGGAACAAACCCGTAATAACTTGCTGCGCCAGTGGAATGCGCAGCGGAACCGCTGCCGGCATACTTCGACAAAATGGAGTAGAAGCGATGAATGGAGGAGGCTGGCAATCACTCTACCAAAAATTATAGGGTTTTTCCCCTTTAATTACAGTCATTTTTAATTTTCTGATTATCAGTATTTTGTAGTTTAGTCTCTACTAAAATCTTGAACTATGTATCATTATAAAGCATTTGTCAAAGACGTTTACGACGGTGACACTATTACAGCTGTTGTAGATTTAGGTTTTCTACATTACCAGGAGATGAAGCTTCGGCTTTATGGCATTGACACCCCGGAACTTCGGGGACCCGAACGCCCGCAAGGATTAATTGTACGCGATATACTGCGTGAAATGATCCTGGAAAAAGATGTAGAGATCCATACCTACAAAGACAAACAAGGAAAGTATGGTCGTTACCTGGCGACGATTATGCTGGATGGTGTCAATGTAAACGAATGGTTAGTTGATAATGGCCACGCTACCGTCTACCTACCATAATATTTGTGTATAAGCTATAAATCATATTTCACCACCAACATTAGAATTCTCGGTAAAACGAAATACTGACTTGTGGTATTGAACTGATCATTAAAGCTATCATTGTTCGTGGCTTCATTGTTCAAGATGTTCGTCGCTTGCAACGAGAATTCCCACGGACTTTCCCCTTTTTGATAATAGAGAGTCGCATTCATGAAGGAATAATCATTCTCCACCGTATTGTTCGCGTCCCGGTAGAAATAGAAATCCCAGTTGGCCGACAACGAAAAATGTTTTAAAAAATTGATATCCACATTCACGAAAGGGGTTTGCGTGTAGAAGGTTTGTTCCAAACCACCATTGTCGTATTGGTTGATGGTAAGTCTGTATCCCGTTTCAAAGTTGGGCCAGTCACGGAAACTACTTCTTATACTTCCTCGATATCCCTGTGTAAAGCTTTCACTCAGTTGAATAGTCTCCGTGCTCGTTGGGTTTCCACCACCATCAATTTCTCTCCGTTGAATGATATTGTTGGATTTATTCAAGGCCAAATTAGCGCTCGCACTTAACTGTATCTTCTTTATCCTTTTGCTCCAACGGGCTACCGCTGAAAACGTCTCATCCGGAAAATTACTATCGATATTCACAGGACTACTCACCTGATTAATAGCGACGATATCGGTATTCCTTTTAATTCCATCGACTCTCCTGGTATAGGTTAGAGAAGCATTTACATTGGTGTAGTTGAACATATTAAAACTGAAATAACTCAGGTTATACGATTGCGAAAGCGCATTCTCTAAAAATCTGTTCCCTCGAAATAATTGGTTGTAATTATTGAAAACATAGGCTTCTGCGAAATTGTTAATGTCCGTATAATCGGCAGTATATGAATAGTTAAAACGCAGACTTTCGCTTTTCTTCAACTCCAGGATGGCGTTCAAATCGGGCAATAGCAACCAATCGTTTTGAGTAACTGTAGTTCCGGATTGTCTGTTTCGTATGTTATAATTGTGTAGGGTGACTCCCGGCGTAAAGGTAAACTTACCGGTACGGAACTTATAATGCATTCCCAGGAACAAATCCCTAAAACCATAAGTAACATCATTGGTTAAAGACTCCTCTTCACCATTTATCCCGGGGGTTTCTTCCAAATCCACTGAGGAATTGTCATCCAGCAATTGAAAAATATTCGAGTTGAAGGACTGATCGCTAAAAGTTCCCCCTAATGTGAAATTCAAATTACTTTTATTATTGATCACATAGTAATAATCGATCTTGGCATCCAGTTTATGGGTCCTCACATTCTTCTGCTGATTGATATTGAACCGGTTCTGTAAAGTGTCCAAAGGTAATATCCCGGGGAATGGTTGTAAATCGGTAACAGCTTGGTAAAACGGATCTTCATCCTGCCATAAATGCTGTACCTGTCCGGCGAAAATATTATCATCATCGAGCGTGAAATAAGCATTTACATTCTGGTTCACCGAAGCAGGTTTGTTTTCTTTCACTTCGGAAATATCATTGGAAAGTTCATCGAACTGGGACAAGGTCGAAGCTTGCTCACTTTGATCTGAAACTTTGACCAAAGCATCATAATCCAATTGAAAGTTGGTGTTGGGTTTGAATATGCTGCTTAACTTAAACATGCCCAACTGGTTTCTCTGTTCGGTATTGTTGGTGGTGTTTTCTATAGACCCCGTCGAAATATATTGAGTGATCGAGTTGGTCACAAAATTGGTCTTACTATCTGAAAGGATCGAGAAACCGCTCACATCCCACTTTTTGCTGGCTCGCCAGCTGAAGTTTCCTGCAAAGAAGTTTGTTTCAATAGCCTGTGCCCGATTGTTCTGGGCCAGCGCAAAACCAAGGTCACTCTGACTTACATTAAAGTTGGTTCCACCTCCCCGGTTGAAATTCCGGAAGCCCCCCGTAAAATTGAAAAAGTCTCTCCAGGTGAAAGGGACTTCACCAATGTCATTAAAATCGGTGATGAAGTTCAAACTGTACTTCGGACTGTAATAAAACAGTTTGGGATGCACCAGGTACCTGGCTTCACTTTCGTCATCCAAACCTGCACCGGCGGTAACTTCGCCAAACCAGAAGTTCTTTTTCCCTTCTTTGAGCTTGATATTGATAGCCACATTGTCCTGGTCATTCCCCAAGCCGCGCATTTGGTCCACTTCGTTATAATTCCGAAGCACCTCCACTTTATCCACGGCATCTGCCGGAATATTTTTAGTCGCAAGTTTGGAATCGCCATCAAAGAAATCCTTTCCTTCCACCATTACTTTTTGAACTGCCTTCCCTTCAACTTCAATTTCACCTTCATCGTTAACTTCGACACCGGGAAGATTCTTCATGACGTCACCCAATTTCTTTTCATCACCACGATTAAATGAGTCGGCATTGTAGACAATCGTATCTCCACGAACCACCACCGGCATTTCATACACCAATTCCACGCCCTCAAGCTGTGCCGCAGACTGTTTCAGTACAAAATTTTGCGATAAATTCTCTGAATCCTCAGGGACGTTTATTTCAATTTCAGAATTCTCATAACCCAGAAAACTGGCTTTCAGGATATAAGTGTTGTTCTTCGGAAGGTTCAGCTGAAATCGCCCTTCCGAATTGGTGATCGCATAAGATTCAATATTTCCTGAGGACTTTTCCGTAGCAATCACATTAGCCAACTCCAGAGGAGTTCCAATAGAGTCTTTGATGGTTCCCCTCACTTTAATGGATTGTGCGGAGACACCAGCCACCCAAAACAATATCAGGATACATAATACTTTTTTCATTGATTGATGTTTTAAAAATAGAATTCCTGTCTCCTATGAATTCATAAGAGATGCATTATAAGTATTTAGGTGTATGATTATCCACCGAATCTTCTGCCACCACCACCTCGCCGGCCATCGCCATTGCGGAAGTTTTCTCGCATTTCATCGGTTTTTTGTTTGACTATTTTATTGTATTCCTCCCTACTCACCTCTTTGCCTTTTTCGGGCGGAGCGATCTTATCGGCTTCTTTCGGATTAAGAACAATCTTGGAACATAACAAGGTGGTTCGATCGATATTGAGCTCCAGGATCAACCCCGGTAATCCTCCATACTCTCCCGGTCCGTTTTTAACCGGAATCTGAGGAGTGAACCAGGCGGTTACCACCAGTTCTTTGGGTACTTCTATTTCATCCATTGGATCTCTTACTTTTTCAACAGAATCACTCTTCTCTTCCCCTTCCTTCTTTTCGCCTTCAGCATCTTTGGGAGGACGGCGTCTTCTGGCAAAGCTGAAATCGTTCGGGTCTACTTGTTTGACTCCCGTAGCTTTTATAGCAAGATACTGGCCGATCTGTTTGGATTCTTTCCCTACTTCCCATTGCAAATTGGTGATGGTATCGTTAATCAGGAATTGCTTCCCAAAGAATTCCCGTTCTTCCAGGAGCTGGTTCGTTTCAATATTCTTATACTGTTCCCCAGCGGAAAAACTGCTCATCATCATTCTAAAACCACCGCCTCCTGCACCGGTTTCCAACTTCTCTTCTTCTTTGTAAATGGATTCATTATTGCTGAACGTAAGTATATAGGTCTTCTCCAACATACTTTTCATTCGCTCAGCAATTTGCTTTTTCATGGCTTCCGTCATCTCACGACCTCCCCAATTATCCATGTCCACAGTAGTTTTGGATTCGTAATAGGCCTTCCCACTGATTGATTGTGCGTTCAAGGTAAATGAACACGTAATAAGCAGGAAGAAGAAGAGCTGTTTCATAGGTTTGGATTTTGTTATGTACCGAATTTAATTGTTTTTATAATTTTAATTAGACTTAATTCTCTTAAATAGGTTTAATTTAACACCGAAAATTTACCCGCCAATTCTAATTTCGATACTATTTCCGTCGTTTCTTCTTCCGTCGCTTTGGAACTGTTCATCCATTTCCTTCATCTTTTTCTCGAGAATCTCGTCATACTTTTCCTGGGTCACCACCTTTCCATTGTTGGGTTCTTTGATCTTCACTCCGTTCTTGGGATTGATCACGACTTTGCTACATAAGATCGAAAGTTCACCATCGCTCACCTCAAGAATTAATCCGGGTAAACCATTGAATTCCGCAGGCCCGGAAGAAACCGGAATTTGCGGGGTATACCAGGCGGTAACTGTAATGGTTTCCTTTTTGGGTTCTTCTTCCGTTTCGTCGTCCGACGATGATCTCATACGCATTTCATCCCTTTCATAGGTATAAGTGGCTTTGAAACAGGTATAATCTCCTATGTTTTTAGTCTCTTTTTCCATTTGCCAATCGCGAGTAGTAATAGAATCCTTGATTAAGAACATTTTCCCAAACATCTCATTCATATTGGCAAATCTTTGTTCTTTCAGATTGTTGTAAAGGATATCGCTATCACCACTGCCGGCAACTACAACCTGAACTCCTGCGCCCATGGCCGGACCGGCATCCAATTCCTCCACTTGTTTGTACAATGATTCCTCCTCTGTAAATTCCAGTGTGTACTCTCTTTCGAATTGTTTTTTTAGCATGGACATGATCTGATTCCTCATGTCATCATTCATCTGGGTACTATCCAGTTCAATTTCTACTTTTCGCTGAGTCTTATAGGTAGCGACACCCTGAATGTTCTGCGCATACCCTTCAGCAAGAATAAAAAAGGTCAGTAAAAAGCTAATGTGTACTAGTATTCTCATGATTAAATTGATTTGTATTGTGATTACAAATATGCAACGAGATAGTATTATCTAAAGTTAAGTAGT
>WUAI01000061.1 GCA_009827225.1 Flavobacteriaceae bacterium
ATGTTCCTTGCCGAATCAGAGCCGGAATGCGCCACAAATCATATACAAAACCGTTATGTGCGAGGCGCTAACCATATCTTGAGAAACTAAAGAATGAGTTTTTTAAAATCAATATTTAGTAAAAAAGAAGAACCTATAAACTCATACTCTGACTTCTGGTATTGGTTTGAACAGAACGAAAAGAAATTTTATAAAGTTCTTAAAGAAAATGGCAATATCAACAAGGTCTTTTTTGACAAACTCGCACCAAAACTAAATGAATTGAAAGATGGATTTTGGTTTCTTGCAGGAATGTATGATCACAATACAGCGGAATTGATTTTGACGGCCGATGGGATAATCAAAAATATTGTTTTTGTTGAGGAATTGGTTCAGTCGGCCCCAAAAATGAGTAACTGGAAAATTACAGCACTCAAACAACCTTCTGACCTAAATCAATACGGCATTGAAATGGATGGCTATAAATTTGACGAAAGTAAAATGAGCTTTTATTCAACTGACCATAAACAAATGCCAGATGAGATTGACATCACAATTAGCCACAAAGATTTTAACGAAGAAAACAGAGCTGTAATGACAAATGGCATTTACCTTGCTTTGGACAACTCTCTTTGCGAATTAAATTCAGTTACCACGATTGACAATGTAAACATCATTAACCCGAAAGATGCGACAGCTGAATTAATTCCATTAGAAAAATTAAAGAACTTTTTGAATTGGAGAGAAAAAGAGTATGTGGAAAAGTATAACGGTTTCAGGCATAACACAGAAAACGACAACTATACAGGACTTAACGCCACCTTAGAGAATGGACTTCCATTGATTGCGGTTATTAACACAGATTTACTGAGTTGGGATAGTAAAGCATCTCATCCGTGGATTGCAGTAATGGAAATAAAATATGACGGAAAAAATAACAATGGAATGCCCAACAATGCCGTTTATCAACTTCTTAACGAAATTGAGGATAAAATAATACAAGAATTAAAAGATTCTGACGGCTATTTAAACATTGGAAGACAAACAGCAGATTCTGTTCGAGAAGTATATTTCGCTTGTGTAGAATTTAGAAAACCATCAAAAGTATTACACAAAATAAAAAAAGAATATAAAAATAAAATCGAACTGGACTTTGACATTTATAAGGACAAATATTGGCAGTCATTTAACCAATTTAGTCCTAATGGAAAAAAGCCCAGCACATAACAACGCATAACGCCCAATGCTTCGGATTTTCACGACTGAAAATCCTTGCCGGGCCCAACTCCCCGATAAATTTTATATAACTTAGTGTCGAGTCTCCTTCGCAAAAGCTACGGAGAACTATAGCGCAACGGTGCGTTATACGAGACCGTTAGCCTACATTTATCCCAAAATTGATTCAACGAAATCTAAAATACAATCCCAAATTATCGGCAATTTTAATCGTTGCAATTTGTCTTTTGGCAATGTTCATTGGATATTATGTCGAAAGGTTTAGGATTTCAGAATTTCGTTGGATTTATGAATATGGGAGCCACTCTAAGTTGATTTTGTTTTTTGGCTCTGTTGTGTGGTCAATTTTGCATCCAGGATTTGTAATCTCATATAGAAAAAATGAATGGAAAAAATATCTCCTTTGGATAATATTAGGCATGGCCCCTATTCTTTATACAATAGTGATGTTTATTTCTATTGGATTTAGAAATGTTTAATAAACCACGTAGGCTAACAACGCATAACGTCCATCGCGTCTAATTTTCCTTTCGGAAAATTCTAGCCAGTCAAAACTCCCCGAAAAATTTATATAACTTAGTGAGAGCATAACGCAACGATGCGTTATAGGAGACCGTTGGCAGTAATACCAGTAAGCAGGTAAAAACATTAATCAGAACTACAATTATGGCAAAAATCTTTATTTCGCACGCTAGTGAAGATAAAAGTGAAGTTGCAAAGCCACTAACTGATCTCCTTCGTGCAAAAGGTCTTGAAGTCTGGTACGATGAATATGAACTCACTCTTGGAGATTCTCTTCGAAGGTCGATTGATAATGGACTAAAAGAATCAGATTTTGGTTTAGTAATTTTAAGCCAAAATTTTTTCAATAAAAATTGGACGGAATATGAATTGGACTCTCTGATTATTCTTGAAATTTCATATTCAAAAAAAATAATTCTTCCCATTTGGCACAATATAGAACTTCAAGATGTTTTAGAATATTCTCCTCATTTAGCAAATAAGTTAGCTGCGAAAACAAGCTCTGGACTTGAAAAAGTGGTAAATGATATTTTAACAGTTATTGACAAGTCACGGGATATTCCAGTCTCTTTAAAAAAGGAGTATGTTAATAGGTCCTCTAAAAATGACTTCATAAATCATCAATCTATTATTGATTTATTAAAACATATAAAGGAAAGAACATTGTATTTATGGATAGGGCTCACTGAATTCAAGGGCGATAAATCAATAAAAGAAGATATTAAGGAATCAACATTGATTGCGATTAAGGATTCGATTGATCGACTAAATTTAATGGGACTTCTTTCTTATGAAACTAAGTATGCTTATAATATGATTACAACAAATGAAAAGGTATATTCAATCAGTGTTTTCGATGTATCAACTCAATTGAAAAACTTAATAGCACTTATTCATCAAGAAAAAATATAAATACTACTGCCAACAAGGTGTATAGTGCATACCCTTTGGGATACGCACCATACACAAACCGTTGTATGCCATTTGAGACTACAAATGAATGAAAACTGAAATAAGAGAATTTGTAAAAACTGATATCGAAAAAATAGTTGATTATTTCCTTGACGCTGAATCGGATTTTCTTAAAGGAATGGGAGCTGACAAAAGCAAATTGCCTAAACGAGAAAAATGGATTCAAAATCTACAATCGGAATTAGTAAAACCTTATCGAGAAAAAAATTATTACTATATAATTTGGTTATTAGATGAAAAACCTGTCGGACATTCAAACGTGAATCAAATTTATTATGGAGAATCCGCGACAATGCATCTACATTTATGGAAAAACGGAATGCGAAAAAGTGGGCTTGGGTTGGAATTTCTTAAAATGACAATCCCTCTTTATTTTGAAAAATTAGAACTAGAAAAATTGATATGTGAACCGTATTCAGAAAATATTGCCCCAAACAGAATTCTGAAAAAAGTAGGGTTTGACTTAATTCGGACTTATGAAACAATTCCTGGACCAATTAATTTTAAACAAAAAGTTAATCGATATGAATTAACAAAAGGACAACTAAAAGAATTGAAAACGGCTCAAAACAATGTATAACTGCAATTTGCTGCCGCCAGTTCCCACTTCGTGCTCGTGTCATATGTGAAAATCCTTGCCCGGCTCAACTCCCCAGGAAAAATTATATAACTTAGTAAGAGCATAGCGCAACGATGCGTTATGCAATACCGTTATAACCAATTAAAAGAACCAAATGGTTTTAGATCATAAGAAAATAGAATTTAATCAGAAAGTTGTATTTGAAACTATCATTTGCAACACTGAAACTACTTTCAATTTTCAGTTAAATGATGAAGCCTTTTTTACTTATGTCGACCATGGCCATCATGTAGCCATTTCTCCTAATGAAATAATAGAAGTTCCAGAGGGCGACTTAGGAATAGCAGTTGGAAAGTCGCTTATTTTAAAAGCTTACCCGAACAAGGAAAACCAGCATTATCAAGTACTTATTATTCATATAAATAGGGAGTTTGTTGCAAAGGCTTTCGGAAATAAATTTCCGGACATTAGTGCCTCTTCGGCAAAAGACTTTAGCAAAGATATGTTCACGGGCAAACCGTGTGTTATTTCAAAGAATTACGTTGATGGAATCATGCAATATTTTTATAACCGACATGTAGTTTCTGAAGAAATTCTTGAAATAAAAATTAAAGAAATTTTGTTGCTTTTATTAAGCAGTAAGAAGGCTGAGCAAGTAGCACTTCTATTAGAGCATTTTGTAAACAAAAGAACGGCCGGTTTTAAAGAGGTAATAGAAACTCATGTACTTAGCGAGATTTCCCTGGAGGAGCTTTCACAGCTATGCAATATGAGTCTTTCAACCTTTAAAAGACATTTCAAGAAGATTTACGATTCCACACCAAGTGAGTATCTTTTTGATATGCGTCTTGAGAATTCAAAAAAGCTATTGGCCACTTCTGAGCAATCGATTGATGATATTGCATTGCTTACAGGTTTCAAAACCACCGCTCATTTTAGCCGAAAATTCAAAGAGAAATACAAAATCCCTCCATCTCAATACAAATTGACCCTCTCAGATAAATAACCGAACCTTCCAGAAAAACGCTTCCTTCCTATCCGATCTATCTTTGTGTTATTCACAAATAAAAAATTTTAGACATGGAAGCAAACAAAACATTTTTAGTAATTACAGCTATTGTTAACAAACAACACATTGCTGAGGTGCCCGAATATCTAGGAAGTGTAATGCAGATATTCGGACAAAATGGTGGTAAACCAGTTGGCAGATATAAAACTGTTAATGCCTTGATTGGAGAAGATTCACCTGAAATGATGGCAGTCATTGAATTCGATAGCCCCAAGGCCATCGAGAATATGGTAAACGGAGAAGATTTCAATGCTTTGGCAGAGCAAAGGTCACGAGTTTTTACTAAACTTAATATGATTATCAGTCAAATTATGTAATTAGAATAACCAGCTACAACAGCGTGTATTATTTATGCTCCCTTCGGAGCAATTTTTAAATTCACTAACTTTAATTCAAAATGATTTCGGCGGAAAGATCCTGCGGTTTATTTCGCACAAATTATACATTAACGTTGTCGCGTAAATTTTAATCACATGAATATACCCTCGTCAATTCGATTAAATGTTATACTATTTGTTCTTTGGATTCTAATTGCGGGGGCGTATACAATTTATGTTGTACAGGTTGACAATGGTCTTTACGCTCAGATCGCGATTCCTTTCTTCTTCTTTCTTATTTACAGCATTTTGAGTTACACAATCTTGAAATATGTCTTTTCAAAAAACACAACCGAGATCAATAGAGCCAAGAAAATGGTTACTCTGGGAATGATATTGATTCCGGCCATTATTATCGTTATTCTTATAAGATCATTGAGCTTGTAACTTACAACGACATATAAATTAATTAGCTGAGCACAAATTGATTTCAATATACCCTCTACTGGGTATTTCATAGAATAGATTTCATGACTACTATTGGGTATAAAATTTTAAGTCATGAAAAAAATATTTCTATTCACGTTCTTAATTGCATCCTTCACAATGAATTCTCAAATTATTTTGTGGGAAGATGATTTTAGTTCTTACACTCCCGGAGATAATGTGGGTGAAGATATCGATGTTCCGGCAGATTACCTTAATTACGATGTAGATGCCGATGGATATGGTTGGGGGCTATCGCACCCTGATAATTTTGATTATACATTGATCAACGATCTCTACGATAGTAATTTTATTGTTTCTGCTTCCTATATTGGCGTTGGAACGAATGGCAACGGCGGACAAGGCCCGGTATCTCCCAATAATATTTTGGTGTTGCCATTGATCAATATCCCGGGAGGAGCAGAGAATGTGAATCTCACCTACTATGTAGCTTGTGGCCCTGATATGCAGTTCTACGAAGAAACGTATTCGGTTACTGTCACCACCAGTAATGACGAATCGGATATTTTGGCCGCTACCCCAATACTTACTGATACGCTTGATTTTTTTGGTGGTGAAGAAGTAACTCTGAATTTAGACGACTACATAGGGCAGAATGTATACATTTCATTCAGACATTATGATACGACCGATCAATTTATAATAGGCCTGGATGATATCCAAGTTACTGCAGGTATACTAGGCGTCACCGATAATTATTTTAATGATTTTAAATACTATGTGGATGATTATGATCAACTAAATCTGGCTGCTTCATTACCTCTGGAAAAAATAGTGGTATACAACGTACTTGGACAGGAAGTATTCGTTAAATCACTTTCTGAGGCTTCAGATATTATTGATGTATCCGCCATAACATCGGGAATGTATATTGCAAGGGTGACCATTGAAGGGCAGTCAAAATCGTTCCGATTTATTAAAATGTAGCGATAAGATTTTGAAAAAATAACGGTCCGGTATTTAAAGCATGGTGACCGTGGCCTGGCGTGGGAAGAAACCAAGCAAGGACTGATGTTTATCCCAATGAGAGTTTCGTTCTTTCTCTAAACCGGCGCTAGTCGCCACGGCAGTTGATAATCTAATGAACTAATTTAGTTTCTTATAAATAGGGGAGTTTAAATACTTGCGCAAATCTCTCGCTGCGTTATTGCCGTTGTTGTACGCAGTTAAATTCTAGAGAATTTTACACCCCTGTTATTAAAATTGGAGTCAATAAAATCACCTTTGTTTTTAAACCCAGTTCCTTTGGGTTCCGATTCAATATTAATTTTTTGTGCATAGTTGAATATATCTCCAAAAGCTAGAAAATCAATGAATCTATTCATTAAATCGATAAAATCTTAGCGGTGTCCAATAGTCCCTTTTCAGAATCACCTCATCGGATAATTCTGTCAAGAGCATTGAGTTCGTCCGGTGGATTTATAAACAGACCAAGTTGAGGTCCCGATACTTCTATCCTCGGATTACAAACAAATCCTGAGCAGCAATCATGTCCTGGGGTGAGAATGTCACTTTCAGTAATGACTCTCGTTGATGAAACAGGGTTGCATTCCCTTTGTTCCAAAGTCGGTGAGCCTCGCCGAAGTGAGAAAAAGACCTGGTCCATTTTTGGATTAAACTTGCCATCGCCGTTATCCAATAGGGCAAGCGCATCGATGTCATCGCCTGGCTCTAGATTCAGTTGACGTGGCGTGGCATATACACGAATACCTGTTTCACATGGCTCTTTTACTAGTATTGTGGCCCCACTGTATCCATTATCTATTGCTGTGTTTCTATCCAATGAAAAGAAGATTCGACGAGCGATGTCAGATGTTTTCGTATTCACATCCAGTGCATCAATGTCGTCACCGGAAATATCGGGAGGGGTTCCTGCAATCAATCCTAAATCGTCGCTTTCGTCATATTGAATTGAATTACCCCCTGTACTTATATACTTGAATACATCAGCGGCTGCCTCACATACGGTTGGAGCAACACATCCATCATCAGTTCTAAAGCAACTGCAATACCCATGCTCGTAGACATCGCTCGGTGTTGCGCAACGTGTGATAGGCGCTCCAGGGCCACACCCCACAGCGGTTTTGTCGACTGAAAATACAAAAATGTCGCCTTTATCGGTTCCGAACGATAGAGCGTCAATCTCGATAGAGCCACTCGTAGGTGCTGTGAACCGCAATTCCCAGTCATCAACCAATATCTCAGGCGCTGGTGCAGATGACGCAGGACCATGAGGTGAGCGAATTTCAGATCCGCCACCCACTGTCAGGATATCGTCAGAACCTATGATCTTGTCATTACGAAAATCGGGTTCTCCGACTGAATCGCTGCCACTAGATAGGGAAAATGTCACGCCAACCGTATCAATAGAATCGGCAATCGTGATGACTCGAATGAAGTCGCTATAGCCTTCAACGACCATATTAAGGTCAAGCGAGTTATAATCATCAATGTAGTAGTCGCCAAAAGACTCCTCTAAACCTCGATAAAGCATCGATCCAGGATATGTTGCAACAGCACCAAGAATATCACTTGTAGTGGACTCAAGAATACCGTATTCGTCGGACATAACCCCCAGAATTTTCGTAGCAAAGCACCAGGTTTCTACTCCGCTGGCACTTCCTCCTTCAGGATTCAGAAATATCATATGACTGTTGACCACTGTTCCAGCCGGTATAGTTACGTCATCGTCGCAAATAATTGGGGTAGTTAGAATTATGCCCAACTGTTCATCGAAGCCTTGTTGGCTTGGGTGAATAGGTGCTCCACTTGGAGTGAGGTCTTCTGGTTTAGGAATAATGTTTGGGCTCGGTGGTATTAGTTGAGCCATTGCAAAGGAGCTCGAAACAATTGTGATAACAAAAAATGTTGCTAATTTTCTCATGATAATTTAATTAATTAGTTAATAATTATGACGCATTGGGAGGGAAAATAATCTCTGAAATATTTCCAAAGATTCGTCGCAAATTAGCAATTGGAGAGTTAACTAATTAATAACTAGTATCTTACGCAAGATAATAACAATAAAGTAAAATCCATTATTTTTCTTAAATAATTAAACAATGGGCTCAAATTGAATCAGCCAAATTAAAATAAATGTTGCACAACAATTTATGACCAAAATGGGGCGATTAAAAGTTTCTAAGATTAAATTGCGTAGAACTTAGTTTAACATCAGTCAAAAGCACTATCAGTTAAGGTGAAAACTTTAATCGTTTTTTACTTTTTTCTTCGGAAATGTTAAATTTTAACGTCTTTAACACTCATCTACTGTAACATTCCAAAATAAAAGCGGTCTTAAGAATAAACCCTATTGTTTTGACTAATCATCTCGCCTGTATTGTAGCAGTTATATTCGCATGTAACCTTTCTTTCGCTCAGGAAACAACTAAAACAGATACCATTGATGGTTTTGAGAAGAAAATCCTTGAAATCAGTAAAGTCGAAAAAGCTCCAAAAGTAGATGGTGTGCTCGATGACGTTGCCTGGCAAAACGCCCCAATAGCGACTAACTTCACCGAACGCCGCCCGGAAAATGGTGCCGCGGTTCCGGATAGTATCAGGACAGAAGTGAAGGTGGTTTACACGGACAGAGGTGTTTACTTCGGTGCTAAAATGTACGACCCGGATCCAGAATCCATTCCCAGGGAACTCACCGAGCGTGATGATATAGGAAATACGGATTTCTTTTTTGTGATTCTGAATGGTTACAACGATGGGCAACAAGCGCTGTATTTTATTGTAACAGCCTCCGGGGTTCAATACGATGCACTGGCCACCAATAATAATGAAGACTCTTCCTATAATGGTATTTGGGACAGTGCGGTAAAGATAACCGATGATGGCTGGGTGGCCGAAATCATGGTCCCCTATAGGGAACTACGCTTTCCAGATAAGGAAATTCAGGAATGGGGAGTACAATTTGAACGTGAGTACAATAAAAAACGCCAGCGTTTGAGTTGGAATTTTGTGGATAACAGCAGAGGGTCATTTTTACAACAAACGGGGATCTTAAAAGGCATAAAAAATATTGACCCGCCGGTCAGGCTTAATTTCTTTCCGTTTTTAGGGTATGAATACGCCACCATAGACGGTGAATCCGAAGGAACCATAGTAGGTGGTATGGACTTGAAATATGGAATCAACGATGCATTTACTTTGGATCTTACACTTATCCCCGATTTTGGCCAAATCGCCTTTGATAATGTGGTGCTCAACTTAGGCCCGTTTGAACAACAATTCAATGAGCGCAGACCATTCTTCACTGAAGGTACAGAGCTATTTTCCAAAGGGAATTTGTTTTTCTCGAGACGAATTGGCGGTTCACCGACACAGGGAATTAGCCTGGAGGAAAATGAAGTGATCGATGAGAACCCGGGCGTTATAGATCTGATAAACGCAGTAAAAGTTAGCGGACGGACCAATTCGGGATTGGGTATTGGTGTTTTGAATGCAGTGACCGAAAAAACAGTGGCAAAAATCAGAGATACCGTCACCGGTACAACACGAGATGCCGTTACAGAACCCCTGGCAAATTATAATATCCTGGTCCTGGATCAACGTTTGAAGAACAACTCGTCTGTGTCATTGGTAAATACAAATGTAATGCGCAGTGGAAGTGGTAGAGATGCTAATGTTACGGGCGTTTACGCCAGCTTTAATAATGAGAAAAACACCTACAATATTCAGGGTAGTGCAGAAGCAAGTTGGGTGTTGACCGACGCAACTCAATTTGGAAACGAATTCAGAGCGGGCATTTCTGACATTGCCGGCAGCCATCGTACGCAATTTAGTACACGGGTACGCACTAAGGACTATAACATCGACGATCTGGGATTTACCGGTCGGAACAACTTTCATGAGTATTATGGCTACTACGGCTATCGTTATTTGCAGCCAAAAGGATTTCTGAATAATATGTTCCTCAATTTTAATCTGAATTTCAGACGCCGCCTGGAACCCGATTTATTCAGAGAATTAAACTTCAACTTCAATTCCAATTTTACCACAACAGACTTCTTCTCTTTTGGTGGCGGTTACGAAACCAATTTTGATGGATTGAACGATATTTATGAACCCCGAACCGAGGATGCCTATCTGAGCATTCCCGGCTACCATAACTGGTGGGTATGGTTCGATACCGATTTTAGAAAGAAATATGCCTTAGGGTTTAATGTAGACTGGTATAAATACAATGAAGCTGCGCGTTATGATTTGTTCTTTTTCTTGTTTAACAGATACCGTTTTTCAGATAAATTTAATATCAGCATAAGATCCAATTTCTCAATGTTCGGGAACCAACGTGGTTTTGCCGACCGGCAAGACGATCTTCCGATCATCGGAAACAGAGATCGCTGGGATTTCACCAACCGACTGGAAAGTCAGTATTCCATCAACGACCGCATGGTATTTAGCCTGGTCTTCAGACATTCTTACTCCAACGTAGAATATTCAGAATATAATAACCTGTTGAGCAATGGCGATTTGGTATTAGCTACCGATTACGATGGAAATCGGGACACCACGTTTAATACCTGGAATATAGATTTACGTTATTCATGGTGGATCAATCGTGGAAGTCAATTAACACTCCTCTATCGAAATTCCACATCAAATTTTGAAAATGAGGCCAATCTCAGCTTCTTCACAGAAAATTTTGATCGCCTCTTCGATCAACCTATGCTGCATCAATTTTCAATTCGTTTAGATTACTTTATCGATTACAATGAGGTGAAGCGTTTGTTGAAAGGCAAGAGACGACCCCCTGTAGAATCTGAGCAATTACGTGATCCCAATACCGGTAAAATGGCTCGACTATTCTGAAATTAAACGAAATAAATCGGACTGCCGTCGTAGTATTTACTTCAATGAAACAGCTGCTTCGTGCAATTCTATCAATTTCCCGTTTTTATCGGCATATTGAATTCCCCATTCGGTAATCAAATGAATGATCGGAAGTAAACTTTCGCCCATATTAGTAAGTGAGTACTCCACTTTAAAGGGTGGTTTTTCACCAAACTTTTTACGGTTCACTAGGCCGTCATTTTCTAATGAAGCAAGTTGAATACTCAGCATTTTATCGGTAATATCGGGTATAAGGCGCTTGATTTCAGAAAATCGAAGTTTTCCGTTTCTGAGATACCAAAGTATGATCGACTTCCATTTTCCGCCAATAAAACTGAACCCTACAGCCGTTCCGCAGTGAAAAATTTCATCATTAATAAGGTAAACCTTTTCTTTATCATCTGAAATCATCGGATCAATTTATACTGTCAGGCATGACAGTTATTGTACTTCAAATATATTAAAATTATCTTTATACTATCAAAAGTATAGTTTAAAATGAGTGCATATGATCTTATTGGGTACATTGGTTTAGGAATAAACCTATATTCGATGTATGCGAAGGGTGAATACAGACTCCGGCTATTTTCAATTATAGCCAATACCGTGTATATTATTTACGGATTACTTATATCCGCAATGCCCATCGTGTTAGGTTGCACCATTGCGGTTATCCTTCATCTATACAGAATAAAGAAATTAAAAACAGTTAATGATGCTGAACATTCGAAGAGCAACAAATAGTGATGCGGCTTTTATCGCATTATTGGGAAGAATCACCTTCAACGAGTCCTTTGGTCACTTATTTCGCGATCACGCCGACTTGCTGGCATATCACCAAAGAACGTTTTCTGTAAGCAAAATTAAAAGCAGTCTTGAAAAGGACAATAATATCTTCTGGATCGCATTTGAAGACGAACTTCCTGTTGGCTACGCAAAACTAAAACTGGATTCTAATTCAGAATTCATCAA
>WUAI01000062.1 GCA_009827225.1 Flavobacteriaceae bacterium
TTTTTTAGCCTTCGGATTAATCCTGTTTATATTTTTCCTCGTAGCGCTTCCACAATTCTGTTTGGTGGCTTTCCAATGAGATCTCGCGGCCATCTATAAAGGCATGGGTGAGTTGGTTGGTTCGCATGTCCAAAGCATCTCCTTCGCTAATAAAGAAGGTAGCACTTTTTCCATTTTCGATGGTGCCATATCGGTCACCAATTCCAAGTATATCCGCCGTATTGGATGTTATCAATTTCAGTGCTTCCTCTTTGTCCATTCCTTGTCCAACAACCTGTCCCACATAAAACGGAAGATTACGGGTCTGGAAATTGGAACTGCTTGAGTTTTGAAGACCTACCTTCAAACCGCCTTCCACCAATATCATCGGTAAGCGGTAGGGAAGGTCATAGTCATCATCGTTGCGATAGGGAAGGGAATGAGTCCTCCGAACCAATACAGGAATGTTATTTTGTTTCAGGAATGGAATGATCTTGTATGCTTCATATCCTCCTACGATCACAATATTGCTAACATTGAGCTTCTTCATTTTCATTACGGCATCGATCATTTCCTTTTCACCATTGGTGTATACATACAAATGTTTAGAACCGTCGAACAGGCCCTGCATGGCGTCAAAGCCTTCATTCTTGGTGCTCTGTCCTCCTTTACCATAGGCGATGGCCGAGTGAAAGTAATCATCAATTTCATCCAAACGTTTCTGATAATCCTTATTTGGTTTCCATCCGCGAGGTTCCCCTAACCACCAACGCCCTCTTCGGAAGCTATTAGGCCAGTTAAGGTGTATGCCGTCGTCTTCCTTGACTACTGCGTCTTCCCAGTTCCAGGCATCAAATTGTACGATGGAAGAAGTTCCGGAAATACGCCCTCCCTTAGGAGTGGATTGAGCCAATAATACGCCATTAGGCCGCATACTTTCCACCACTTTACTTTCTGCGTTATAGGCTATGATACTTCGTACATTCGGAATGAAATCACCGATTTCGTCTTGATCGTTACTGGCTCGTACCGCATTTACTTCGATGAGTCCGAGAGATTTTCCCGGAGCGATAAAGCCCGGGTACAAATGCTTACCAGCCGCCTCAATGACCCGTCCTTTTGTGGGACTCGCTGAATCTCCAACAGCAGTGATCTTTCCATTTTCAAAAACAACAACACTGTTTTCGATAACGCTTCCGTTTCCAATATGAGCAGTTGCTCCTTTAATGGTTATAGTTTCAGTTTGTGCCGGAGCTGGTGTTTGCTGTGCAAACGCATGTAATCCAACACTTATGGTAATTGCTAATATTATGTTCTTTAAAATTCTCATGGCTGGATTAGTTTATGGTATCACAATGAAAATGAATCTTATCTTTTCCTTTAGCGGGCTGGGTCTTTCCTCCACCGTTCTTCTCGTCGATCATCATTTCAACCAGCTTAGCTCTTTCTTTATTAATAGCGTTTCGTTTTGCCTTATCAGCAGCCAGATCGAAGTATACTTTCCCTTCGATAATGGTTTTTTCCGCTTTGGCATATACCGATAACGGATGATCGTTCCAAAGCACCAGATCTGCATCTTTCCCTTCTTTAATACTTCCCACACGCTGGTCAATTCGAAGAAGTTTTGCCGGATTAATGGTCACCATTTTCCAGGCTTCTTCTTCACTCATACCGCCGTATTTTACACTTTTGGCTGCTTCCTGGTTGAGGCGTCGGGACATTTCAGCATCATCGCTATTAATGGCTACGGTAACACCTTCGTTGGCCATGATAGCAGCGTTATATGGTATGGCATCATTCACCTCATATTTGTAGGCCCACCAGTCACTAAAGGTAGAGCCACCTACTCCGTGTTCCTTCATTTTATCTGCCACTTTGTATCCTTCTAATATGTGGGTAAATGTATTTACTCTGAAATTGAACTTTTCAGCAACCTTCATAAGCATATTGATCTCGCTTTGCACATAAGAGTGACAGCTGATAAATCGCTCTCCATTTAAGATTTCGGCAATAACCTCCAGTTCTTCATCGTATCGGTAGGGCTTCCCACTCTTCTTTAAAGCATCATATTCTTTGGCCCGATTGAAATAATTCACAAAGGTTTGTTCCACTCCCATTCGGGTTTGCGGGTATCGGTTGAAACTCTGCCAGTTCGATTGTTTTACATTTTCACCTAAAGCGAATTTTATGAACTTCGGACTGTTATCATAGATCATCCCGTCGGCATCTTCACCCCATTTCAGCTTAATAATCGCAGAACGGCCGCCAATAGGGTTGGCCGATCCATGAAGAATCTGAATACTGGTCACTCCTCCCGCGAGATTTCGGTATATATCAATGTCCTCAGGATCTACCACGTCTTCAATAGAAACCTCTGCCGAGGAATTATGACCTGCTTCGTTAATGGATAAGGCAGCTATGTGCGAATGTTCATCAATTATTCCTGCGGTTAGGTGCTTACCCGTCGCATCTATAATCATTGCACCGCCGGCATTTAAGTCTTTACCGATTTTCGAGATTTTACCATTCTTCACTAAAACATCGGTTCCTGTGAGTATCCCATCAGCTTCACCGGTCCAAACCGTCGCATTTTTAAACAGCATGTTCTGAGCCACGGGCTTTGTACTAAAACCGTAGCCAACATTAGGATAGGTGAGTGGCAGCACTTCCGGTGCACTTTTTTCTTCGGAATCTTTTTTCTCTTTGGATTCCATATCACTCAATTTTCTAGCCAGAAATGAACTTTCGGATCCATTCGCCATCACCATTCTTCCCGAAATGTTGCTGGATGTATTATCCACAGCAGCAGTGGCACGGTTCATAACTTTTAATGAGTCGTTCTTAAAGGAGAATGTCACCCAGTTATCCTTAAAAGAAATCTTGGACGTGTGTTTTACGTCACCCAACTTGACTTCGAGCTTAGGTTTGGCTAACTCTCCTGTAATCTTAAGGTCATATGTATTTCCTCCTGAAGTCAGTTGGTAATTTCCGCGTATGTCTTTCAGATTTCTGTCATTTATTTCATGTTTTTTACCCTGAACCCAATTTTCATAGATCACGGTTTTTGCATTAAAAATATTTCCGGAGGTAATCAAAAAATTGGCATGTTTGCCGGCTTCCAGCGTTCCTAATTTGCCGGACACTCCCAGTTGGAAAGCAGGAATGGTCGTAAGAGATGCCAGCGCCTGAGATTCGGAAAGCCCATATTCAATCGCTTTTCGAAGATTCTTATGAAAATCTGATGTCTTTTTAAGCTCGTGAGTGGTTAACGAAAATTCCACGCCATTTGCTTCCAATACTTTCGGATTAGAGGGAGCCTGATTCCATTCCCTCATATCTTCGATCGTTAGATACCTCACATGATAAGGATCGCTTACGTCGAAAGCGGCCGGAAAATCGATAGGGATGATATAACTCGCATTGGTCGCTTTAATGCTTTCAATGGATTCGTATTCATCACCACCACCCACAATCACGTAATTCTGATCGAACTTGTCACTGATCTTGTCAGCCCTCATATCATTGCCTTTATTGCCTGCCTCAAAAAACGATACAAGGCTTTTATTTTCTATCATCGCTTCGAGGGATCGATCCTTGGTGTCCACATTTCCTTTTTCGTACCACGACATGTCATGATACAGCTGGCGTAATAAGGCCATGGCACCCATAAGTGAAGTAGGATAGGACTGCCTGCTCGCCACACTTTTTGAGAAACTGAAGAACTGCCCTGACGTATCTTCTAAAATACGTTCGGCATCTCCATCCGCATCGTTCAAGGCTACCAACACGCCCGTACCCCTGGCAATTCCGTCCATGAGATGGGTATTCACCACCCCGAATCCTGCCTTGCGCATGGATTCCGCGGCTT
The DNA here is from genome assembly GCA_009827225.1 of Flavobacteriaceae bacterium. Taxonomy (GTDB): domain Bacteria; phylum Bacteroidota; class Bacteroidia; order Flavobacteriales; family Flavobacteriaceae; genus Aureisphaera. The sequence continues at coordinate 3,848 of WUAI01000062.1, forward strand.
TTTCATCGTATTTGAATTTGGTAATACCATCAAATTCGGGCATGATGTGGTCGTTCCAATAAAATCCATCGCGAGACGCTTCGTATTGAGGTGAGCGACCTCCTTGTTTACGTTTCGGTTTTTCCAATCCGAATCCAGAATAAGATTCAATGAACGAAGGATAAATGGATTGCCCTTCCAAATCAACTATTGTTGCATTGGTAGGCATGTTCACCGAGGTGCCGGCGGAAATTATTTTTCCACCCTGAATCACCATGCTACCTTTGTCGATAACCTGTCCGGGTGAAACGTGAATCCTGGCATTGGTAAAAACGGTGTACGATTTATTTTCCTCTTTAACTCCGCTGTTATTGGGGAAATAGTCCTGAGCGCTTGCTATGGGTATCGTTAGTACACATAGTAGCCATAAAAAGATGTTCTTCATGTGATGCTGGTTATTTTTTCTAAATATAATAATACCCCATCGTATCCCCATTCTATCTGAAGGGTTTAACACCTTCTTAAGACCGGGTTATAAGGGTCTTTCTTCAAAGTAATTTACTACAAGAGCTACCATATAGCTGTAACTCATGATTCCTTTAGATTGATTATTTGCTTTTAGGAATTGGTCCCAAAAGGCCTTGGAAAAATCTTCAAACGGATTTTCATACATCTTCCAGAATTCCCTCATTTCTCGGTATCCTTCCAATATTCCAAAGTTGATCGTGGGCAGTAACGCCTCGTAGGTATCAAAATCCCTGCGGGCAATTTCGTTTACGCAATATCGTAAAGCAAAGACGTATCCCGTATATTGAATGTAGGGGTCATCGTTATGCAAGGTAGCCAGTGTTGCAATGAAGTTAGCTTCATTCTCGGCAGCATAGCCAATTTGATGTGCTTCTTCATGGCAGGCAACCACAGGAAACTTATAGGTCTTTATCAAGTTATTCACTTGAGCCTCTCCGGTTAACGGATTATAGTACCCACTATAACCCATATAGGTAAGTCCCAGGCTCCAACCACTTTTCTTAATACTTCGCGGGGAATAGTGAAGGTTTGGGTAGATCTTTTCGAGATTTTTGTAGCCTTCAATTGATTTTTTAAAGATTTCTCTCTGTGAATAAGGAAGGTCGATTTTTACACTGTCTTTAAATCCGAGCTGTCGATGCAGTTCATTCGATTTCTCAATTAGCCTCTTGGTAGTAGCTATCAACTCTTCCGTCGTATAATCGCGCTCCAGGTTCAATGTTTTATGCAACGGAACCCGGTAATAATTCAATCCCCACATTAAGTTGAAGACCAAATAGATGATGGAAGCCGATGCGGTGATATCGATGAAGAATGACACAGGACTCCGTTTTAAGCGACGGATATTTTTGTAAAGCCACCGAAGCAATAGGATGACCATAAGAAGGTAGAAAACATCTCCTACGGAAAAGGGCACCCATCCAAATACATACCTGGATATTTTAGCCATGAAAGGATACACACCCTGACTGTAATAGGTCTCGATAAATTCCGGGAATTGCCGTAAAATTCGTAATGCGAAAAACTGCACCGGAAGTAAAAGTGCAATGATCAATTTGGTTCTTTTTCGCATGTTTCAAACATACAAAGAATTATAGAAATCCCACTTCTGGGAACGGATTATAAAACGTAATTTTGTAAAAATTTTATTCTATGAGTCAAGCCGTACGCGCATTGGAACCTGCCGAAATTTGGAATCATTTTGCTGATCTAAACGCGGTTCCACGCGCATCCAAGAAAGAGGAACGAGTAATTCAGTTTATGAAAAACTTCGGAAATTCTCTGAACCTTGAAACCATTGAAGATGAAGTGGGAAATGTGATCATTCGGAAACCGGCTACTCCGGGAATGGAAGATCGAAAAGCCATTGTGATGCAATCACATCTCGATATGGTGCATCAAAAGAACAATGATACCGAATTTGATTTCGATACCCAGGGCATCATCATGCACGTTGAAGGCGACTGGGTGAAAGCCGACGGAACAACGCTGGGAGCGGATAACGGACTGGGTGTTGCCACCATTATGGCGGTTTTGGCCAGTGATGAAATTGCACATCCTAATCTGGAAGCCCTCTTCACTATCGATGAAGAGACCGGTATGACAGGGGCCATGGGACTAAAGGGCGGATTGTTACAAGGAGAAATACTGCTCAATTTGGATACGGAAGAAGACGATGAAATTGGCGTTGGGTGCGCTGGAGGCGTGGACGTTACTGCGGAAGGGTCCTATGAAGAAATAGTGACTTCGGGTGATCTCGAAGGTTATGAAATTGTCCTCAAGGGATTGCAAGGTGGGCACAGCGGGATGGATATTCATAAAGGTTGGGGTAATGCGAATAAACTTATGAATCGTTTACTGTATGCTTCAAAGGATATCATTCAAATAGCCTCGATCAATGGAGGTAGCCTACGGAATGCCATACCAAGAGAAAGTGTGGTCAGGATCGCCGTGAAAAGGGAGCATGTTTCTGAATTTGTTTCAAATATGGATGCGATGCAGCAAAAGATAGTGGATGAATTCCATCTGCTTGAACCAGAGCTTACCATAGAGACGCATAAAACAAACGTTCCTCAAAACGTCATGTCCAAAGAGCATCAACTGAAATTATTGAGCGCACTCCAAGCGGCGCATAATGGAGTTTTCAGGATGAGTCCGGCGATAGCTGATCTTGTAGAGACCTCTAACAATATCGCTAAGGTAACAGTAGGTGAAGGGACCATTAAAATTGAATGTCTTACACGTTCATCGGTAGAATCCTCTAAAGAAGATATGGCCCGTTCCTTAAGAGCCGTGTTCGAGTTGGCAGGATATACCGTTCAACTCTCAGGAGCATACCCGGGATGGGCACCCAACATGGAAAGTCCGATCTTAAAGGTGATGGACGAACTATATACCCAATTAAATGGCGCGAAGGCGAATGTTGCTGCTTGTCACGCCGGATTAGAATGTGGTATTCTCGGTCAGAATTACCCGGGTATGGACATGATTTCTTTCGGTCCTACTATCAAAGGGGCGCATTCACCTGATGAAAGAGCCAGTATTTCATCGACTCAAAAATACTGGGAGTTTGTCAAAGAAATACTCAAAAATATTCCGAAGAAATAAAAAAAGCCTCCCGAAAAGGAGGCTTTTTTAGTGCTTAATTTTCTATTACTTTCCTTCATCAAGACCCACGAGTTCTAATTCGAAGATCAAATCCGTATTTGGAGGAATTCCTCCACGAGGGGCTCCCTGCTCACCGTACGCAAGATGAGACGGAATGAATAAAGTTACTTTGTCTCCGATGGCCATTTGAAGCAATCCTTCTCTGAAACCGGGAATCAATCGGGCATCCTTACTGTAGGTAGTAGGTAACGGACCATATTTGTCCATGGCAAGTCGCTGCGTGTCGACCATATCGTAGGCTTCGGCAATCGCCAGGTGACTGGTATCCAATAACCTTCCGTCGGTGAAATAGCCGGCATAATTCATCAACACACCACTTCCTTCTTCCGGAACCATTCCTTTACTTCTCTTGTTCCAGTATAACTTCAGTCCCGATGGTAATTCCTCTGCCTGCTCCTGCAATGCATTCAAGCCGTTGATGGTCTCTTCGGCAACCTTGGCCAAACGCTCTTCTTTTTCCTTACGCTTTTGCTCGATGAGTTCCATTTCAGCAGTAAAAGAAGGAACTTTTGTCCCTTTATTTATAATATTTACTTCTTGTATCACTACATCTTCAAGAGGTTTGTTACTGGGCTTCGCAACCGGTACGGAACCTATAGAATCCACAACTTCCTGTCCGATCACGATTTCACCAAATATGGTATGAATCCCGTCCAACCAAGGTGTATCTTTCAAGGTGATAAAGAATTGACTTCCATTGGTAGCAGGACCTCCGTTGGCCATTGATAAGAGTCCTTTACGATCATGTTTTAAGGAATCAACGATCTCATCGGGGAAACGATATCCCGGACTTCCCGTACCATCTGCCTTATGGTCTCCTCCCTGGATCATGAAGTTCTCCATGACACGGTGGAAGGTCAATCCGTTGTAGAAAGGCTTCCCTTTAAATACAGAATCTACCATTTCGTTGGTACCTTCAGCAAGTTCAACAAAGTTGGCCACGGTTAGCGGCGTAGCTTCATGGTATAGCTTAGCAACAAAGGTTCCCTTGTTTGTGATTAACTCGGCATATAAACCATCCTCAAGGTTCGGATATTTAGACTTGCAAGAGGAGAGGCTAATGGTCGCCAACAAGATAAAAAGTAGGGTTATTTTTTTCATTTCGATATTAATTTTCTTGTGTTTGTATTGATTTCAGTGTGACTGTACTTTGGATAGGAACATTGGTTCCCAGTTTATTTTCGATTCCGTAGTAACCAAACGCCTTGTAGGAAGGAAACAAAAAGGTAACCGTTTCGCCGGCTTTCATCAGTTTCAGTCCATCCCTGATCCCCGAGATCAGTTCCTGGTTGGTTTGGTCTATCTTATAATTCTGTATTCCGTTTTCTACTTCTGAAATGACAACATCTCCATTCAGGCGTTTAATATTGTAGGTGAAAATGACATCATCGCCTACTTTCGGCATGATTTCAGAAATGGAATCCTTCACATTATAATAATACCAAAAGCCGCTTTCCGAAGTAAGATAATCTGCTTCCGGATTGGCCTGCATGATAGAGGTAATAATCGCCTCTTCCTTTTCGAAGATCTTTTTGTTTCTTTCTGCCGATTCCTTGATAAAAGTACCTGAAGTAGATTTAACAGGTCTCCTGGCTTCCGGGCTCTTGCAGGAATAGGCCAGTATTGCTACCAGGCAAATGTAGAATAGGTTACGCATTTTGAGTCAGGGCATTTTTATAGCTCGGCAATATACTAATAAATTCCTTTACGGTATTGCGCAAGGACTGAGAACTGCGCCCCCCGGCTGCATTGGTATGTCCCCCGCCGTTAAAATGTTTTCGGGCAAATGTATTCACCGAAAAATCGCCTTTACTACGCAATGATATTTTGGTAATCGCTTCCTGTTTATTTTGAATGAAGATTGCTGCAAAAATAACCCCTTTCACAGACAGGGCATAGTTTACGAATCCTTCTGTATCACCTTTTCTGAAATTATTTTCGTCCAGTTCCTTCTGTGAAAGTGATATATAAGCGGTACGATATTCCGGAAGTATAGTTAGGTTTTTCAGGGCAACTCCCAATAATTTCAATTTATCTGGAGAATTCGTGTCATAAATATTCTGATGAATGACGCTGTTTTGAGCCCCTTTTTCCATCAAATCTGCGACCACTCTATGTGTTTCAGGGGAAGTAGCCGGGAATCTAAAGGAACCGGTATCGGTCATGATTCCAGTATAAAGATTTGTGGCGATGTCCTCTGTGATTTCAGCATTACCGCCAAGCGAATCAATAAAGTGATAGACCATTTCCGCAGTGGAGCTCATTTTTACGTCACTGTAGGTCACCTTTGCATACCCGTCCGGCTGTTGATGATGATCGATCATAATAAAATCGGCGTTGGAAGCTTCAAGCAATGCTCCCAAATCTCCTGTGCGATCCAACGCATTGAAATCCAGCGTGAAAATTAGATCTGCGTCATTAACGTAAGCAGTAACATCTTTTTCAGATTTATCAAAAGTGAGCAAATCGTCACATCCGGGCAGCCATTTCAGGAATTCAGGAAAATCATTAGGCATGATCACCTGAACATTATGACCTCTTGAACTCAGAAAATGACCAAGGCCCAAACAGGAGCCAACGGCATCGCCATCCGGATTTTTATGACCCACAATTACGATTGTATTTGCATCTTTCAGCAAACCAAGAACCATTGCTACCTTTTCATCATTCATAAGCTGCGAAGATACGATTTCTTACTAGTTCCGTAAAAGTGAAATTCCTATTGAGAATTACTTGCTGTATGATCGTCAGGTTGAGAAATATTAAAGAATTGTAAAGGCTTGGGATTTCTGTGATAGTTCAGAAAAATTAATGTAGGTTTGCACAAATTTTTAAAATACCTATGAGAACAGATAGAACTTTTACCATGTTAAAGCCTGATAGCGTTGAAAAAGGAAACGTTGGGCCGATATTAGAAAAGATCACTTCGGCTGGCTTTAGAATTGCAGCTATGAAACTTACTCAAATGACCGTGGCCGATGCACAGGCATTCTATGCCATCCACAAGGAGCGTCCGTTTTTTGGTGAATTAGTGCAATATATGACCAGAGGACCGATTGTTGCGGCTATATTGGAGAAAGAAAACGCGGTGGAAGATTTCAGAACCTTGATCGGCGCTACCAATCCTGAGGAAGCGGCAGAAGGAACCATCCGTAAATTGTATGCTGCTTCTATTGGAGAAAATGCTGTACATGGCAGTGATAGTGACGAAAATGCAGAGATCGAGAGTCAGTTCCATTTTGCGGGAAGAGAGATTTTCTAACCTGTTTATATACAAAATACGAAAGCCGCTCAATTGAGCGGCTTTTTTTATCTGAGAACCAGTTTTTTGATGAGTTCTTTCCCGATTTCCTCATTGAGCAAGGCGATGATCTTAGAACGACCATAACTCAATTCTTCCCTTAACACAGACGAGCTCAACTGAACATAAAGGGTGTCCCTTTCTAACAGTACCTGGCTCGTATACTTCGAAATGGCGTCTCCCATTACTTGATGCCAGGCATCGGTAGCAGAAACCCTGTCCAGTCCTTTGGAAAGTTTTTTCCGGGAGGAGATAAAGTCTTTCAATACATCTCCTAATGATGAATGCTCTGCTTTTCTCTTGGCCATAATTACTTCGGAAGGTTTAATTGCTGAAACTTCTTATAAAAATAGATATTTCCTTTGTCATTTTTTAGCTGTAATATGCTATCCCCGGCTTTTACAACGGTCTCTTTCCATGCATCGTAAGGAGTGGTATAGTAAATTCTAAGGCTGTCGCCCTCAATTTTTAATTGAAATCTTTCGGCCGATTTTGAAACCACAAAGCTGCCGTCCAAAAGCGGATTCACTTTTTTACGGATCCCACTGTCACCGGTGACCTCTATGAAATCCAGTTTGGTATTGATGCTGAAATTCTTCTCACTTCCATCTGCTAACTTCACTTTTTCAATTTCCCAATATCCGGTAAGCCATTGAATTTGCTCTGCCGGATCAGATTGTCCACAACCTGTCATCAATAGTACAAAACAAACTAACCAGGCTCTCATAGATGAAACATTTTATAGGTTTGATGTACTTCTTTCACCACATTTTCTGTTCTGTCGGCATGGGTGTCACTGATAAATAACTGTCCGAAATTTTCCGCGTCCACCATGCTTATTATCTGTGCCACTCGTTCTTCATCCAGTTTGTCAAAAATATCATCCAAAAGCAGTATAGGGGTTACCTTTCCATGACTTTTAATAAAATCGAATTGC
>WUAI01000063.1 GCA_009827225.1 Flavobacteriaceae bacterium
CCCTGCTGGTAATGTTGGTTACCGGTATTTCCCAAGCCCAAAGAAATCAGATAGAAAGAGCCGACAAGGAGTTCGATAAATATTCCTACATCGATGCTCGAGAAATTTACCTCAAAGTTGTGGAAGACGGCTATGCTTCGGCACAGGTATATGAGAAATTAGGGGACACCTATTATTATAACAGTGAATATCAGGAAGCTTCGAAATGGTATGACAAGCTCATTTCAGAATTCCCTGAAGAAGTACAGGTAGATTATTACTACAAAGCATATCAGTCTTCGAAAAGTAATGGAGACTATGAACGATCCAAGCAATATATCGAGAGCTATGCCAATAATGGCGGTAATCCTCTAATAGTCCGTAAGTATAGAGAGAATCCAAATTATCTGGAGGATATATCCAAAGGAGCATTGGACCTTGAGATTTCCAAAGCACAGATCAATACCGACGGTTCAGATTTTGTTTCCACATTTTATCAGGACAAATTGGTGTTTGCTTCTACTGTGAATAGTACAGGAGATAAAAAATTCGACTGGACACAACAATCCTATCTGGACCTGTTTATGACCAATATGGACGAAAAAGGTAACTTATCCGGTTCCTTTGAAATTCCTGGAGAGATCAATAGTCCATATCATGAATCCTCCGCAGTTTTTACAAAAGACGGAATGACCGTTTATTTCACAAGAAATAACTTTATTGATGGAAAAAAGGACAGAGGTAAAGACAAAACAGTAAGACTTAAAATTTACAAGGGTAGTATGCTATCTGATGGATCATGGGGAGAGATTACGGAACTACCTTTCAACGACGACGATTTTTCAGCCGCTCATCCAGCACTAAACCCTGATGAAACAAAGCTCATATTTGCTTCTGATATGCCAGGTACTAAGGGTATGTCCGATTTATGGTACGTCGAAATCAATGAAGATGGCACCTATGGACCACCAGTTAACCTAGGCGAAAATATCAATACCGAAGCACGGGAATCCTTCCCATTTATTAGCCCAAGCGGGAAATTATATTTTGCTAGTGATGGTCATTTAGGACTCGGTGGATTTGATGTTTTCACAAGCGACCTAAACAGTAATATGACGGTTTCAGGTATCAAAAACCTGGGTGAACCTGTGAATAGTACTGTGGATGATTTTGGGTTTATTTATAACGAAGAAAAAGATTTTGGTTATATATCTTCTAACCGTGATGGTGGCCAGGGGAGTGTTTCAGATGATATTTATCTGCTTAACCGCTGTATTACGTCCATTACAGGAATCGTGACCGATCAGATCACCAATGAAGTAATTCCCGGGGCAACTGTGATGTTATTGGATATCAATAATAATTTATTAGAAACAGTGACGGCAGGAGAGGATGGAACTTACGATTTTACCACCACTACCGCTTGTAGCTCGCAGTATTTGGTAAGGGCCACCAATGAAGGCTGTGAATTCAACGAAGAATTCGTGGAAACCCCTGATACCACTGGTGTTGCCAATGTTCCGATTAGTTTGGAGTGTGATCCTTGTCCACCCAATGATTTGGGTTGTCGTCTAAGTTTACAGCCCATTTATTTCGACTTTGATCGTTATAACATCCGTCCGGATGCGGCCATCGAACTGGCGAAAATATTAGCTGCTATGCGCCAATATCCAGAATTGATCATCCATATCGAATCTCATACCGATTCCCGTGGAAATGATGCTTATAATGAAGCTCTTTCTGAAAAACGAGCTCAGTCTACCCTGGCGTGGCTTGTAGAACAAGGGATCGACAAGAATCGATTATCCGCCAAAGGATATGGAGAATATCAGCTTCAGAATCAATGCTCGAATGGAGTGGAATGTACTGAAGAAGAGCATCAGTTGAACAGGAGATCGATGTTTATCATTCAGAATTGATGATAGTCGATAATTACTTGTTTTTCTGAAAGTTGGATGTCTAAAATTCCTACATTCTATTCCCACAAACGAAAATTTACTCAACCCTTTGAAAATAAAACCTTATACGTATATACACTTATAAGGTTCTCCTACAAATAATTAGCGATTTTTTGATCAAATTCTGCGGTTCAACGAATATATAAGTCGGTACACCGATTAATGGTTTCTTAAGAGGGATTTAACAGTTTTTCCTACTTATCTTTACTTATATATCAAAAGAATTTTTTGCAGTTGGGGCAATATTCTTTCCTAAGAAAATAACGAAAATTTAAGAGCGTATGCATACTTATACTCAATTCCTTGTACGCAAGAGAATCATCAATGCATTTTTATCTGTTGTATTTACCTTCTCTTCTTTGTTGACATATGGTTTAAATCTGAACCATTCGGAAATCAATAAGACCTTTTATCCATTTATGGATACAGAACTGGCATGCGAAGTCGAACCGGTGATTTACGGTCCTCGTACGGCTGAAGAAGCAGCGTATATTCAATACCAAAATTCCAATAGCACCATGGACTTGTCAGGTGGTGAGGGAACAATTCAGACATACACCACAGTAAATAGTGGTAATTGGACAGCTCCTTCGACTTGGCTAAATGACGATGTTCCACCCACAATATTGAATAGCGGTGAGGTAGTGAATATTGATCATCGCGTGGAATTAGACGACCAGATCAAGATGAATGGTTCTTCTCAATTAAATGTAAACCACATACTTAAAATACATAACGGGAACCTCGAAATTGCAGGGGATGATTCCGTTTTGAACTTAAATACAGCCTTAGTTATTATTCCAAACGGATCTGTAATAAACAAATCCGGAACTGTGAATTTTAATAACAGTGGCGTTCAATTGTGTAATGATGATTATCAGGATGAAGCAAGTGGGTCGAATGGTACTTTTGGTACCGGATATATTTTTGCTCAAAATGGTAATATTCAAAATAAGGGTTCGGGCTATTTTAGCGACGGAATAAACTGGTGTTCTGTTGATGGCAATGGAGAAGATCTTTCGTTGCCTGAAAACTGCAGGTTGGTAGCTCCCACAGGTGGATGCGAGGATGAATCCTTTATGACAACCGATCCTGTTCCAAGAGATTGTGATTGTTCCCCGGTATATAAAGATTCCAATTTTGTTCATCCACAGTTGATCGATGGTGAGGATCTAAAGGAGGGAGCGGTGTATCGTTTTTCTGATGTATTTCCATCCAATCCCTACAATACGGATATCGATGCATTAGTGAGAATTGAAGATTTTGACAACGGCGCTTCTTTGTTAGAGATTGATGTAACGTCGTCCGGATTGGACGAGGCATTTCAGCCTAGAATAAACAGTAACAATGACGAAGACCAAAGTGTGCTTTTTAGCATAACATTTGTCGAGTCCGGAGGGAATTACGGAGATGAAGTGGATATCTCCTTTTATGGTACTCCACTTGATATCGATGGTGATGGTGATGCGACAAGGGAATATGCCGAGTTGGCCCTTCCCGATGCCTATTTCATCGATAACAATACCCTTTTGGATATTACGCAAACCACCTCGGTAATTCGCGGTGAAGCTACGACAACGATTACAGCACCAGGAGGTGATGTTTCACTTGACCCAAGGTTTACGTACAGTACTTATTATGAAACGAAGTCTTCGGTGGAATACAGAATTGGTAAGCTGGATGGTGATAGTGACCGATACTATTCCTTCAGTGTTACTTGTATAGATTATAATGACCCGAATTCTGTATTTATTACCTATCCGGTGATCTGCGGAAATGTGAGCGATGACCAAAATAATCCGTTAACCGGAGTAGATATAGATGTTACCGGATCGGATGGAAGTTCGCAAACTGTTCAAACAGATAGCAACGGAAATTATAAAATCGTTGCTGAAATTCCTGAAAACTTCGTTGATGTCACTTATGAAATTCGAGAGAATGATCCACCGGGATATATCTCAATTTCCGATGTTGATGGTGCAAACGACAATCTAATTACGAGGACCATTGCCTTGGAATCCAGTTGTGATAATGACTTTGTGGATGGTGCAGATACGCCGAATGGATGGAATTATGAATGTGGTGATGATGTGGTTGTAGAAGAGATTGGATACAATGCCAAATGTATGGAGAATAATGTGGTTACCATTCCTGATCCATCCAACGTTTTTGAGTACGTTGTTGAGATCGTTTATAAAGGATCAAATCCTGGTCAAACCCTGGATATTCAGGATGCTGGTGGTACTACGTATACACTGCCAAGATCAGTACCTGTGGGATCCAGCTCTAATATATTTGTTTATCGTGGTACTATTACCGGAAATACCACATCAGTTTCCTACACAGATACAAATACCGAATGTAGTTTGCAGTCGATCGTAGTGTACTTATTCCGAACAGTACCTGGTGCCTCTTCTACATCGGGTGTATTTACCAGCAGAAGTGGATACAATGATATTCAAACCATAACTATCGATGTTCCTGCTTTCACAGATCCAAGGAACTTATTTATAGACACTCCAATTTCAGAATTAACAGAAGATGGACGATATCTGTTGTTAAGAGCTGAAGCGGGTGGAATCACTGATGAAGTGTTCATTTATGGCCCTGACGCAAGTTTACCAGGCGGCGGTTGCTGTTTGGCGATTCCAAGCCTTACGTTGGTTGCAGTGCCTGGAAATGTTACCCAGGTAACGATCACCGTGGATACCAGAAATGGTCAAAATGGCCAGGGTGTTAACGGACAGTCCTGGGTAATCGCCAGTGGTGTGAATGTGGATGGTGATTGTTTCCAAAATACCACGGATGCCATTAATGATATCAACGACACCTTCGTAAACATCGCCGTATCGGGTAATGTACTTACGAATGATGAAGATGACCAGGGAGATAACCAGGTGGTTACTACCACGGGAACCTTCCCAACCACAGAAGGTGGTTCAGTAACCATCAATGCGGATGGTAGCTATACCTATACACCACCCAACAATTTCATTGGAGACGATACCTTCCAATACAGTATTGAAGACGATGGTAACCCTGTAGCCACCGATACGGCTACGGTATTTATCGAGGTGCTTCCGTTGGATCCACCTAATACCACCATTGCCAATGCGGATACAGCGGGTACGCTTCAGGACCAACCGGTAAGCGGCAACGTATTACTGAACGATTTTGATCCGGAAGGCGACAACCAGGTAGTAACTAATACAGGAACCTTCCCGACAACTCAGGGAGGAAGCATTACCATAGCGGCCGATGGTACCTTTACCTATACACCACCTGCTGGCTTTACAGGTGAAGACACCTTTGAGTATTTCATCGAAGATGACGGAAGCCCAACGGCGACGGATTCTGCTATCCTAGCGATTACCGTAACGGGTGTTCCTTTTAATGTGACCTTTGCCAATGACGATGCCTACAATGGTAATCAAGGTGCAACGATCACGGGGAATGTATTGGATAACGATACCGATCCGCAAGGAGACAACCAAACGGTTGACACAACGGTGACACCTGTAAGCGGACCTACCAATGGTACGCTATCGATCAATGCTGATGGAAGCTTCACCTATACACCTAACGATCCGAACTTCTTCGGAACCGATCAGTTTGTATATGAGATCTTCGACGACGGAACTCCGGTAGCGACCGATCAGGCGACGGTATTTATTACCATCTCAGGATTGAACACTACCGATGCTGTAAACGATATCAATGACACCTTTGTGAACATTGCCGTATCGGGTAATGTGCTGACGAATGATGAAGATGACCAGGGAGATAACCAGGTGGTAACTACCACGGGAACCTTCCCAACCACCGAAGGTGGTTCAGTAACTATGAATGCGGATGGTAGTTATACCTATACACCACCCAACAATTTCATTGGAGACGATACCTTCCAATACAGTATTGAAGACGATGGTAACCCTGTAGCCACCGATACGGCTACGGTATTTATCGAGGTGCTTCCGTTGGATCCACCTAATACCACCATTGCCAATGCGGATACAGCGGGTACGCTTCAGGACCAACCGGTAAGCGGCAACGTATTACTGAACGATTTTGATCCGGAAGGCGACAACCAGGTAGTAACTAATACAGGAACCTTCCCGACAACTCAGGGAGGAAGCATTACCATAGCGGCCGATGGTACCTTTACCTATACACCACCTGCTGGCTTTACAGGTGAAGACACCTTTGAGTATTTCATCGAAGATGACGGAAGCCCAACGGCGACGGATTCTGCTATCCTAGCGATTACCGTAACGGGTGTTCCTTTTAATGTGACCTTTGCCAATGACGATGCCTACAATGGTAATCAAGGTGCAACGATCACGGGGAATGTATTGGATAACGATACCGATCCGCAAGGAGACAACCAAACGGTTGACACAACGGTGACACCTGTAAGCGGACCTACCAATGGTACGCTATCGATCAATGCTGATGGAAGCTTCACCTATACACCTAACGATCCGAACTTCTTCGGAACCGATCAGTTTGTATATGAGATCTTCGACGATGGAACTCCGGTAGCAACCGATCAGGCGACGGTATTTATTACCATCTCAGGATTGAATACTACCTACGCCATCAATGATATTAATGATACATTAATGGATCTGCCCGTTTCCGGTAACGTGCTAACAAATGATGAGGATCTTCAGGGAGACAATCAGATAGTAACAACGACGGGTACTTTCCCAACTACGGCTGGAGGAAGCGTGACAATTAACGCTGATGGTAGTTATGATTATACACCACCTCCTGGATTTATTGGAACGGATACTTTTGAATACAGTATTGTAGATGATGGAAATCCAGTGGCATCAGATAATGCCGTGGTGTTCATCGTGGTAAGTCCGATAATTTCGAAACCTAATACAACATTTGCCAATGCGGATACTGCAGGTACATTAGTGGACACTCCTGTAAGCGGAAACGTGCTGGTAAACGATATTGATCCACAGGGTGATAATCAGGTGGTAACTAACACAGGAACTTTCCCGACAACTCAGGGAGGAAGCATTACCATTGCTGCCGACGGTACATTTACCTATACACCACCGGCTGGGTTCACCGGAGATGACACTTTCGAATACTTTATTCAGGACGACGGATCTCCTGTTGCTGATGATTCAGCATTGCTAACAATCACAGTGTATCCTATTGTACTACCAAATTATACTTTCGCAAACGATGATGCGTACTACGGTTATGTGGATACCGCAATCAATGGAAATGTTTTGGATAATGATTCCGATCCGGAGGGAGATAACCAAGCAGTAGATACCACGGTGACACCGGTAGTTGGACCTTCTAATGGTACGCTATCGATCAATGCTGACGGAAGCTTTACTTATACGCCGAATTCAGGATATTTTGGAACCGATCAATTTGTGTATGAGATCTTTGACGATGGTACACCAGAGGCTAGAGATCAAGCGACAGTTTATATTACCATTCCTAATCCGAACACCACCTATGCCATTAATGACATTAATGACACTTTAGTGAACGTTCCGGTTCCTGGAAATGTATTGACCAATGATGAAGATGATCAGGGAGATAATCAGTTTGTAACTACGACAGGAACGCTCACCACGGCTGAAGGAGGTTCAGTGGTCCTCAACGCAGACGGTAGTTATTTATATACTCCTCCGTCCGATTTCAGCGGAAATGATTCATTCGAGTATAGCATTGAAGATGACGGTGCACCAATTGCGACAGATTCAGCTACGGTTTATATTGTGGTAAGTCCAACAACTACCAATAATTCAACATTTGCGAACGCCGATACCGCAGGTACATTAGTGGATACTCCTGTAAGCGGAAACGTGCTGGTAAATGATATTGATCCTCAGGGTGATAATCAGGTAGTAACTAACACAGGAACCTTCCCAACAACTCAGGGAGGAAGCATCACTATTGCTGCCGATGGTACTTTTACGTATACACCACCTGCTGGTTTCACTGGAGATGACACTTTCGAATACTTTATTGTGGACGACGGATCTCCGGTTGCGGATGATTCTGCCTTGCTAACAATCACAGTGTATCCGATAGTTCTTCCGAATTATACTTTTGCGAATGATGATGCATACTACGGAGAGGTGAATACTCCAATTTCCGGAAACGTGCTAGACAATGATTCTGACCCGGAAGGTGATGTTCAAACTTTGGATGATACCATTACACCGGTGTCTGGTCCGGGGCACGGATCATTGACCATCAATCCGGATGGAAGTTTTACATATACTCCAAACGCTGACTATCAAGGGCCCGACCAGTTTATTTATGAAATATTTGATGATGGTACACCTGAAGCAAGAGATCAGGCCACAGTTTATTTACTTGTACAACAGACAGCAGCTCCGGCAATAGCAATTGTTAAGACTGGAGTAGTGAATGATCCGAACCAAAGTGGATGTAGTGATGCAGGTGAAACAATTACCTATACTTTCACTGTGACAAATCAAGGAAATGTTCCATTAGCGGGTATTAAGGTTATAGATCCACTATTGGGAGGCAATATCCCTGGACCAGTTTCCGGAGATACCAATGGAAATACGTTACTTGATCTAAACGAAACATGGATATATAATGCAGATTACACGTTAACTCAAGCCGATATTGATGCAGGCCAGGTAACTAACCAGGCCACTGCCGAAGGAACCGATCCTGATGGTACGGTGGTAATGGATCTATCTGACGACAATAGCATACTTGAAGACGATCCAACGGTAGTAGAGCTTTGTCAGCTGCCAAGTATCGCCATTATCAAGATGGGAACCTTTGTCGATGGCAATGGCAACCAATGTGCGGATGAAGGCGAGACGATCGAATATACTTTCGAAGTGGTGAACACCGGAAACCTCACCTTGACCAATGTTACGGTAACCGATCCGTTGGTAACTGTAGCAGGAGGGCCAGTTGTACTGATTCCAGGAGAATCGGATACGACGAGTTTCACGGCGAGTTATACCATTACCCAGGCTGATATTGACGCCGGACAGGTGACCAACCAGGCTACGGCCGAGGGTACGGCACCGGATGGTTCGGTGGTAAGTGATCTATCGGATGACAATAGTTTATTGGAAGATGATCCAACGGTAGTAGAGCTTTGTCAGAATGCAAGTATCGCCTTGATTAAAGAAGGAGACTTCCCACCAATACCAGGAGGAGGATGTCCGACTCCGGGCGATGTCATAGAATACCAGTTCACAGTAGTGAATACTGGTAATCAGACATTGACCAATATAAATGTTACTGATCCATTAGTAGCAGTTGTGGGTGGACCTATCACTCTGGGAGCCGGTGAGACTGATACAACAACTTTCACAGCGACATATACCATTACACAGGCGGATGTGGATGCCGGTCAGGTGGTGAATCAGGCGACTGTTGAAGGAACTGATCCAGATGGAAATGTTGTTAGTGATCTTTCGGATGACGAGGTGATTACGGAAGACGATCCTACCATAGTGGATATTTGTCAGACACCTGTGATCGCTTTGATCAAGACTGGTGTGGTGAACGACACTAATGGAAATGGATGTGCCGATCCGAATGAAACAATCAGTTATTCATTTGAGGTGTTTAACTACGGAACTGTTACGTTAACGAACATCACCGTAAGTGATCCATTGGTGAATGTGACGGGCGGACCGATTACATTGGCGCCACTTGAAACGGATGCAACGTCGTTCACAGCGACATATACGCTGACCCAGGCAGATATTGATGCTGGAGAGGTAGTGAACCAGGCAACCGCCACCGGAACTGCTCCGGACGGTTCGCAGGTATCTGATTTATCGGATGACAATAGTGAGTTTGAAGATGATCCTACCTTAACTCCACTGTGTCAGGATCCGCAAATCGCACTTATCAAGGTAGGTACACCTACTGATGAAGACGGTAACGGATGTATTGATCTGGGTGAAACGATAGTTTACGATTTCGTCGTGACGAATCTAGGAAATGTTGCATTGACTAATGTAATGGTAATGGATCCGATGATTGATGTTCAGGGTGGTCCAATCACGATCGCTGCAGGAGAATCAGATACCGAAACATTCTTCGGAATCTATACGGTGACTCAGGATGATGTGGATGCTGGAGTTGTGGAGAATCAGGCCCTGGCAGAAGGGACTGCGCCGGACAATTCAATAGTTTCCGATTTAAGTGATGATAACAGTAATTTCGAAGATGATAGTACCATTCTTATATTATGTCAGAACCCAATGATGTCCATCGAGAAAACAGGTGTATGGCAGGATGAAAATGGAGATCAGATTCCACAGGAAGGTGAGACTATCGAGTATTCGTTTACGGTGATCAATACCGGAAATGTGACCTTATTCAACATTACCATTATAGATCTATTACCAGGTATTGAAGTATTTGGAGGACCAATCGCTGAGCTTGCTCCGGGTGAGTCAGACAGTACTACATTCACTGCGGTATATGCCATTAATGGTGCAGACATTGAAGAAGGATTTGTGATCAACCAGGCTTTTGGAACCGGGTTCGACGGCGACGGAAATGAGGTGAATGACGATTCGGATGATCCAACGAACCTTGATAATGTCGATAACAATGGAGATGGTGATCCTGATGATCCAACTGTTGTTACTTTACCGGATGTTGGCGGAGCCGAGTTCGAGATTTACAATGGAGTGACTCCTAACGAGGATGGATTGAACGATTTCTTCTGGATTCGTGGTATTGATGATTATCCTAACAACAATGTTAAGATCT
>WUAI01000064.1 GCA_009827225.1 Flavobacteriaceae bacterium
GTTACAACAATAAAAAGTCCTCAAAAAAATCTCAGGTCTTAACTTAGTTTAGTTTATTCTCGTATGATCCACTACCACCTAAATGGTAGCAAATCTACGCGCTGTCAATTTCAATATATCAATGAACTTTTAATCGATGGATGCAACGGAATTGAACCGCTGATTTCTTATCCTTTCATCCTTTTTTTGAACGTTGCTCTACTCTAAAGCGGCTGCAAATGTACAACAGTTTTTTTAACCCGCAATACATTTTCAAAAAAAATAAAATAATTTTCGGGAACGTTTTTTGGAACTCTTCCTCTACCTCTAAGACCACCTTTCCAAAGCGGATGCAAAGATAAATTGGAAATCGATTTATACAAGCAATCGCCATTATTTTTTTGTGCGAAAAATCAACACGATTTGCTAACCTATTGACATGCTTTCCACTAATCTGAAAATTTAATTATACCTATATATTATATACTTCAAATAATCAACTCGATCAAAACTCCTGTAATTCACATCTTCATCACAATATCCCTTCACATTTACCAGCCATACTTGTTGGCTTCAGAATCATAATTTTTGATATTGTAAAACGAATAAAGTCGTAGTATCTTTGCCGCTTAATTATTAGCAGAAATGATTGCAATTACGTTACCAGACGGAACTATCAAAAACTTTGAAGCAGGATCTACTCCCATGGATGTAGCCCTGAGTATAAGCGAAGGATTGGCCAGAAATGTTATCTCGGCCTCTTTCAATGATACTGTTGTTGAAACCACCACACCTCTTGAGGAGGAAGGTAGTCTGGTACTGTATACCTGGAAGGATGAAGGAGGTAAAAAAGCGTTCTGGCATTCCACTGCCCACATCCTGGCGCAGGCCCTGGAAGAATTGTACCCGGGCGTGAAACTTTGGGTAGGACCTGCCATCGAAAAAGGATTCTATTATGATGTCGATTTAGGAGAAGAAGTGATTTCAGAAAAAGACTTCAAAACCATCGAAAACAAGATGCTCGAAATCGCCCGCGAAAAGCATGATTTCAAAATGCGTAAAGCGAGTAAGGAAGAAGCATTGGCTCATTATAATGGAGTGAATGAATATAAAGTAGAGTTGGTTGAAGGGCTGGAAGATGGAGATATCACTTTCTGTGACCATAGCACCTTTACCGATCTTTGCCGTGGCGGACATATTCCGAATACAGGAATTGTGAAAGCCATTAAAATCTTAAGCGTTGCCGGTGCCTATTATAAAGGAGATGAAAACAACAAACAGCTTACGCGAGTTTATGGTATCTCATTTCCGAAGCAAAAAGAACTCACCGAATATCTCGAACTTCTTGAAGAGGCGAAAAAACGCGATCATCGAAAATTAGGAAGAGAATTGGAACTGTTTGCCTTTTCTCAGAAAGTTGGACAAGGCCTTCCGTTGTGGTTACCCAAAGGGGCCGCATTGAGAGAACGCCTGGAAAATTTCCTTAAGGCCGCACAAAAGAAAGCAGGATATGAAATGGTGATTACTCCTCATATCGGGCAAAAAGAACTTTATGTGACCTCGGGACACTATGCTAAATATGGAGAAGATAGTTTTCAGCCTATCAATACACCTAAGGATGATGAAGAGTTCTTGTTGAAGCCAATGAACTGTCCGCACCACTGTGAGATCTACAAAAATAAGCCTTGGTCTTATAAGGATTTACCCATAAGATATGCTGAATTTGGTACGGTTTATCGATACGAACAAAGTGGAGAACTTCATGGACTAACCCGAGTTCGAGGTTTTACCCAGGACGATGCACACATCTTCTGTACCCCGGACCAATTGGATGAGGAATTCAAGAATGTGATCGACCTTGTTCTTTACGTATTTGGGTCATTGGGCTTCGAGAATTTCTCTACACAGGTTTCGGTGCGAGACCCTGAAAAACCTGAAAAATACATTGGAGATCCTGAAATTTGGGATAAGGCTGAACAAGCTATCATCAACGCAGCCGAGGATAAGAATCTCGATTATGTGGTCGAAACCGGGGAAGCGGCATTCTATGGTCCTAAGCTTGACTTTATGGTGAAGGATGCCTTGGGCAGAAGCTGGCAGTTGGGAACCATACAGGTGGATTACACCCTTCCCGAGAGATTTGAATTGGAATATAAAGGGAGTGATAATGAGATGCATCGCCCAGTGATGATCCACCGGGCACCCTTTGGAAGTATGGAAAGATTCGTTGCGATCTTACTGGAACATACCAACGGAAACTTTCCCTTATGGCTTATGCCAGAACAGGTTAGCATTTTGTCACTGAGCGAAAAATATGAAAAATACGCTCAAAAAGTTTTAAATTTGTTGGAAAATGACGAAATTCGCGCCCTTGTAGATAACCGGAACGAGACGATTGGCAAGAAGATTCGGGAGGCTGAAATGAGCAAGATCCCTTACATGTTAATCGTTGGAGAACAGGAAGCTAAAGATGGTACGGTTTCTGTAAGGAAACATAGCGAAGGAGATCTGGGATCGATGACGATAGCTGATTTTTCGGAAATGATCTCGGAAGAAGTAAAGAAAACAATTAAAGAATTTTAAGTATAACAATGCCGCAAGGCAATTAAACATTTAAGCCATAGCAATACGTAGAAAAAGAAGTAGAGGCCCAGCCCGAATTATTAAAGAGGACAAACACCGGATCAATGAAAAGATCCGCGCACAAGAAATTCGTCTTGTAGGAGACAATGTTGAAGTGGGTGTTTATCCCCTTAAGAAGGCACTAGAGATCGCCAACGAACTGGAGGCGGACCTGGTAGAAATATCCCCTAATGCAGAACCACCTGTATGTAAGATCATGGACTATAAGAAGTTCGTGTACGAGCAAAAGAAAAGGGAAAAGGCGTTAAAGGCAAAAGCTACTAAAGTGGTAATCAAAGAGATCCGATTCGGACCCAATACCGATGACCACGACTACGAGTTCAAGAAAAAGCACGGCGAAAAGTTCTTAAAAGATGGAGCGAAATTAAAGGCTTATGTGTTCTTTAAAGGACGTTCTATCATATACAAGGACAAGGGAGAAATCTTATTGTTACGATTGGCCCAGGATCTGGAAGATTATGGTAAGGTAGAACAGATGCCTAAGCTGGAAGGGAAGCGGATGACTATGTTCATCACCCCTAAGAAAAAATAAATGATCTGCCACAGGCAGTTGAAATAAAGAGAAGCCCTCTTTCACTCCTTTGGAGTTCGGAGGACGAAGCGAAATAAGTAAAACGTAGGAAAGATGCCTAAACAAAAAACAAAATCCAGTGCAAAGAAGCGATTTAAGCTAACCGGTACTGGTAAAATCAAAAGAAAGCACGCGTTTAAAAGTCACATCTTAACGAAGAAGTCTAAAAAACGTAAGCTCGCCTTAACTCATGACACATTAGTGCACAAGAGTGATGAGGACAATGTTAAACAAATGCTTCGTTTGAAGTAATTGCTTAACCGGTTAAATCAATTTAATAACCCTGGAGTATGGCCAACCCTCGGCGTAAGTAGAGGATAGCAAAGAGTAAGTAGAACGACCGCCTGCTACAAAAAATTTAAAATTATGCCAAGATCAGTTAATTCAGTTGCAAAAAGAGCCCGAAGAAAAAAGGTTCTAAAGCAAGCCAAAGGTTACTTTGGAAGACGTAAAAATGTATGGACCGTTGCTAAGAACGCCGTAGATAAGGCGATGCAATATTCGTACAGAGACCGTCGAGCAAAAAAGAGAAACTTCCGTACGTTGTGGATCACCCGTATCAATGCAGGTGCAAGACAACATGGAATGTCTTATTCTCAGTTTATGGGTAAACTCAAAGCCAACGAAATCGAATTGAACCGTAAGGTACTTGCCGATTTGGCGATGAATCACCCGGAAGCTTTTGAAGCGATCGTAAACAAAGTAAAGTAAGGCGTAAGCCTATTTAATAACATTTTATTTCGCTAAAAAACCCGCTCAATGAGCGGGTTTTTTGTATCCTATATTTGTCTACTGCGGGGTTAAAGTGTAAATATTCACTCTTTCATTTTTGCCTTTCAGCAAAACAGATCCCAAGGATCGGGAACTGTATTCTTCGTTTATTTCCAAATTGGACACCAGGTCTTCAGAAATTAATATGGGTACATCATAAGTATTGCATTCCGATTGAATCCTGGCCGAAGTATTGATCACATCTCCATGGAAAGCGAGTTCCTTTTTGACAACTCCTACTTCAGCAACCATTAATTTCCCACCATGCAATCCGGCTTTGAACTTAGGAACCACTCCATACTTATTCTCATAATAATCTTGTTTATCACGAAGTAAATTCTGAAAACTAAAAAACAGGCGCACACATTGATTATTTGCCAATCCTTTTTTATAAGGCCAGCTTAACACCGCTTCATCTCCAACATACTGATAGATCTCTGCACCGTATTTTGGCACTACCTCATTGAGATCATAAAAACAATCCTGTATTAACTGACTGTATTTAAAATGACCTAATTGTTCTGCGAACGTAGTAGACGACTTTAAATCCAGGAACATAAAAATCCGGAATTCTTCCGTTGGCTTTTTGTACTTTCCTAATAACATTTTTAGAAATACTCCTTTGCCGAATTTCTCATTTGAGATCTTGATAAAGGAATACACCAAAGCCGCTAAAAATATGTACAGAACAAAAGCCCAAAAAGTCCTGTCTTGCTGCCACCAACCTCGCTCATTGTTAATTGAAATGCCCATCACATACTTTACCAGTTCTATAAGAAGGGTGAACAGGATGATGATAACGATAAAATAAAGAAAGATTTTGATCAGGTTTCGAAGTCCTATAGAAATCCTTTTGGAGACAATACTATCGAAAACGTATTCCAGACTGCCAAATACGAGACCCATACTGGCTCCCAGAAGCGCGAAATACGGAAGTATTCTGGGTAAGGAAATAATATCTTCGTATCCGGGAGTAATTTGAACTCCGTCCTCATCCCCTATCCCATAAAACCTTACAATCCCCAGTACGATCATCGCTAGGGTCCAAAACAACATGGACTGCCAGACTTGGTTG
Organism: Flavobacteriaceae bacterium; assembly: GCA_009827225.1. Classification (GTDB taxonomy): domain Bacteria; phylum Bacteroidota; class Bacteroidia; order Flavobacteriales; family Flavobacteriaceae; genus Aureisphaera. The sequence goes on from WUAI01000064.1 coordinate 5,040, forward strand.
AAATAGTTGAGTAGTTTTTTATTCATTGGCAGTTAGGAACGATAGTATTACAAAGAGAATCAGGTTTTCTGCTTCTTTTTCTTGGCAGCGGGGAAAAGCACATTATTAAGGATCAATCTGTATCCGGGAGAAGTAGGATGTAATGCCAGTTCGGTCTTAGCATCCCCTACCCTGTGCTGATAATCCTCCGGATCGTGACCTCCATAGAAAGTAAAGAATCCTTTACCACGAATTCCATGAATGTAGCGGGCTTCACCATTGGTCTTGTTCTCGCCCATCACCAAGACATTGCTTTTTACCTCATCGCGTTTGAAGGCGGTAGTCTGCCCCATAAATCCTTTCACAAGTGCCGTATGGTTCTGAACCAGCATACAGGGAATAGGATCCCATTTTGCCGAATAATCCATAAGAGTAAAGTAATCGGTTTCCTTGCGGATACTTCGTTTATTCGTCATATCGATGGATGAGAACTCATAGACCATCGGACTCCTTTCCAAAATAAAATCTTTGAAGGCGAAAGTTTTATTGTAGTCTATTTTAGTTTGATAACCCGATTCACTCGGATCACCATCAAACATGGTTTCACAGATATCCACACCCTCGGCGGCCAAAGCTATATCGAAACTGTCGGTAGCACTGCACATGGCAAACATGAATCCGCCACCAATCACATAGTCCCTGATTTTTAACGCTACATCTCTTTTTGATTCTGAAACTTTATCGTATCCCAATTTTGTCGCAAGCTCTTCTGCATTCCGTTTGTTCTCAATGTACCAAGGGGCCGCCCGATAGGCGCGATAAAATTTCCCATACTGACCCGTAAAATCTTCGTGGTGTAAATGCAACCAGTCGTACAACAACAACTGATCACTAAGTACTTCTTCATCATACACCACCTCATAAGGGATCTCGGCATAGGTTAATACCATGGTCACCGCATCGTCCCACGGCTGATTCCCTTTCGGGGAATACACTGCAATTTTGGGAGCTTTTTCCAATACTACGGCTTCCATGTTTTGGGAAGGACTGCTAATTAACTCCAAAATCCTATTGGCTTCGGAATCGCTGATCACTTCAAAAGAAACACCTCGAATTGTACATTCTTTCCGAATCTCTTCCGCATCGGGTAACAAAAAGGATCCTCCCCGATAATTGAGAAGCCACTTTGCCTTCACCTGGCGTTCAAGGGTCCAATAAGTAATGCCATACGCTTTCAGATGTTCATCCTGACTCTCGGCATCCATAGGAATCAGTATATAAGAGGCAAACGCCTGAACTGAAAAAAACAAGGCGAATATAAATAGCAGTCGTTTCATCATAGGGCTAATATAACGACAAATTTCATTCCAGATTTAAAAAGGAATCTTAAAAGTAGGTGCAATATCCGGATCTTCAGAATCGGATATCGTCATATGACCGATATCATTGACAAGATTATCGACTCCTTATAATTTTACAACTGTATAACCATTGATTTATTCATTGCTGAAATGTCACTATCCGATTTGTATTCTTAAACACGGAAAGTACTAATGAATATTTCAGAAATTCTAAACAGTCATATATGATTGACCAAGAGTTACTAGAAAATGTAAAATCCAGAAAGCAGTTGATCTATTACCTGGAAGAACACAAGGAACAGGTCCCAAAATTTGAATCCATACTTACCACTTTTGCCTATGAACAGGAACTTCGTTCATTACAGGCGGAACTGGTGGATCTTCAAAACTGGATTCAGAAAAACGAGATGAAAGTCGCCATTTTATTTGAAGGCAGGGACGCTTCCGGAAAAGGAGGAACCATCAAGAGGTTTGTAGAGCACCTTAATCCCAGGGCCATGCGGGTAGTTGCTTTGAACAAACCCACCGAAATAGAAAAAAAACAATGGTATTTTAATAGGTACATCAAGGAATTGCCCAACGCCGGGGAGATTGTGTTCTTCGACCGAAGCTGGTATAATCGTGCCGTGGTAGAACCTGTGATGGGCTTTTGTACCCAACCCCAATACGAGCAATTCATGCTTCAGGTTTCCGAATTTGAACATATGTTATACGAATCCGGAACCAAGATCATTAAATTCTGGTTCTCTGTATCCAAAGAAGATCAGCAACTCCGCTTCGATAAAAGAATCATGAATCCTCTGAAAAAATGGAAGTTCAGCCCGGTCGATGCCAAAGGACAGGAGCTATGGGATACCTTTTCACATTATATCAACCAGATGTTATCCAGAACCCATCATTCCTTCAATCCCTGGATTATTGTTCAGGCGAATAACAAAAAGAAAGCGAGGCTCGAAGCCATTAAATATGTGCTTTCACAATTCGAATATGAGGGCAAAGGAAACAATGCGAAAATAATTACCCCCGACCCAAATATCGCTCAAAGATATTTCAGGTTACTTGTACAACTAGACAGATAAGTTATGATTCAAATTTCAGATAAAGAACTACAAATACTCAATACCAAAGACGGTATTAAAGGATTATTGCAATCCGAACGAATGTCCGTCCGCAAGGCGATCAAGGTGGCTAAGTATGAAAAAAGACTGGACAAACTTCAAGTAGAATTATTGAAACTTCAAAAGTGGGTAACACTGAAACAAAAGAAAGTGGTCATAATTTTTGAAGGTAGGGATGCCGCTGGTAAAGGCGGAGCGATTCGAAGAATTGTTGAACACCTCAATCCGCGTGAATATCGAATGGTCGCGTTGCCCAAGCCCAATGAAATTGAAGTAGGACAATGGTATTTTCAGCGTTATGTGAATCAGCTGCCCAAGAGAGGTGAGATCGTATTTTTTGACAGAAGCTGGTACAATCGCGCGGTGGTGGAGCCCGTCAACGGATTTTGCACCGAAGAGGAATATGAGCGATTTATGCGACAGGTAAATCACTTTGAACAGATGATGATCGATTCCGGTATCTATTTATTGAAACTATACTTTTCTATCAGTAAAAAGGAACAGGAAAAACGATTTAACGAGATTATTGACAGCCCTTTAAAAAAATGGAAATACAGTGATGTGGATTCCAAAGCCCTGGATCTCTGGGATCACTACACCTATTATAAAGAGCAAATGTTTGAACGTACACAGGAAGTAGTTCCCTGGAAAGTGATCAAAGCCAATCGAAAAATGAATGCCCGAATTCAGGCACTAGAGTATATCTTACACGAAATTCCTTACCAGGTTAAGGATCTGGAGACCATAAAGCATATCAATATCGAGAAAGAAGTGATTGAGGAATGATCTAGAACGGAATACCATCGTCACCGTCGGACGGAGTGACATCATCGTCATTCATCGAGCTTCCAAAAGCTTCATCCGCCGATGGGAAATGATCAGTCTTAAACGTATCGTCATTGGCGGCTGCGTTCATTCTTGAATGGATCTCGGTTGGGAAGTCGAAGGTTTCCAGATTTTCGAAACGACCCAGATGACCTACGAATTTCAGTCGGATTTCGTCCAGTCCTCCGTTTCTGTGTTTGGCCACGATGAATTCAGCCTGACCTGCGGTAGGTGTTCTTTCTTCATCATCCCATTCGTCGATCTTGTAATATTCAGGTCGATAAATGAAAGATACAATATCGGCATCCTGCTCAATCGCCCCTGATTCACGTAGGTCACTTAATAACGGACGCTTACTACCTCCACGGGTTTCAACGGCTCTCGACAACTGTGATAAGGCAATCACAGGTACATTTAATTCCTTGGCCAACGCTTTAAGGTTTCTCGATATGGTTGAAATTTCCTGCTCTCGGTTCCCTCCTTTCTGGCCGCCTCCGGCAGTCATAAGCTGAAGGTAATCGATCATGATCAATTTGATCCCGTGTTGTGAGGACAGTCTTCTCGCTTTTGCCCGTAAATCGAAAATCGACAGGGATGGTGTATCGTCGATGTATAAAGGTGCTTTTTCCAATCCCTTTACTTTCACGTTGAGTTGCTCCCATTCATGTTTTTCAAGGTTTCCGGTTCGAAGTTTTTCCGAAGACAATCCTGTTTCAGATGAAATAAGACGGGTTATCAACTGTACGGAAGACATTTCAAGAGAGAAAAATGCTACCGGAATATTATGTTCAACCGCCATATTTCGGGCCATGGAAAGGGTCAATGCTGTTTTACCCATCCCCGGACGTGCCGCAATGATAACCAAATCACTGGGTTGCCAACCGGAGGTAAGTTTATCGACCTGGGTAAAACCACTCGGTATACCGGAAAGACCTTCCCGATTCGCGATCTCTTCAATTTTTTTCTTGGCCTGTATCACCAAACTCTGTGCAGTTTCCGAAGAACGTTTGATATTACCCTGGGTAATTTCATATAGTTTGGCTTCCGCGTTGTCTAATAGATCAAATACGTCGGTACTTTCATCGTACGACTCTTCAATGATCTCACTGGAAATTTTTATCAGACTTCTTTGTATGAACTTCTGAAGTATGATTCTGGCGTGGAACTCAATATGGGCCGAAGACGAGACTTTTTGGGTGAGTTGGATCAAATAAAACTCCCCTCCCACCAAATCCAGCTTCTTTTCCTTCTTTAGCTGGGCGGAAACGGTTAATAAGTCCACTGGCTCACTATTTTCGAATAATTGATGAATCGCTTCGAAAATGAGCTTGTGGGCCTCCTTGTAGAATACTTCAGGATGCAAAATGTCTATGACCTCATCTACTCCCTTCTTATCAATCATCATTGCTCCCAACACAACTTCCTCTAAATCAGTTGCTTGCGGGGGTATTTTGCCCTTTTCCAAAGAAATAATCTGGGAAGGCCGCGATGGATACGTGGAGTGAGGTTTGATTTTTTCCATTAAGCGAATGTAAAAAATTTGTTAAGAGAAGTCACAAAATTTTCATTTTGTAATGTCCACCGGTAATCAACAATTGAACTGTTGAAAACTTCATTTTATTGTTAATAAAGATAAAAAAAAACCGAAGATTATCCTTCGGTTTTTGTAAAGAGTTGTTATTGCTGAAACTAACCTTTGAAGACACCCATTTCTGAATACTTATTCATCCTGGTTTCTACCAATTCTTTTGGGGATAAGTTCTTCAATTCTTCGTAAACTTTCTCAATGGACTTCGCAACGGTGAGATACGTTTTTTCACGATCGCTATGAGCCCCTCCCAGAGGTTCTTTTACGATTTGATCGATGAGCTTCAGCTTCTTCATATCGGTTGCGGTAAGCTTTAAGGCTTCCGCCGCTTGTTCTTTGTATTCCCAGCTTCTCCATAGGATCGATGAACAGCTTTCAGGAGAAATCACAGAGTACCATGTATTCTCCAGCATGAGTACTTTATCTCCTACGCCAATACCCAGAGCTCCTCCACTGGCACCTTCCCCTATGATCACCACAATGATTGGAACTTTTAAGCGCGTCATCTCCAGAATGTTCCTGGCGATAGCCTCTCCCTGTCCACGCTCTTCAGCCTCCAGTCCGGGATAAGCACCCGGAGTATCAATGAGGGTCACTACGGGAATATTGAACTTCTCTGCGGATTTCATCAGACGCAGCGCCTTTCGATATCCTTCAGGGTTCGCCATTCCGAAATTTCGATATTG
>WUAI01000065.1 GCA_009827225.1 Flavobacteriaceae bacterium
CTTCTTTGAAGTACGACTTCTTTTCAAAAAAGGAATTATATCTATCAGCAAATGCCCGTAAGAAGGTATTTGGTGAAAGTCTGGAGATACCTGAGAGTTTTTTAGCTTTCAGAAATGAGGTAGACATGGGAAGTGAACATCTCCGAAGTTATTATCCTTACTATAGATATTTAAGTTATTACCTCGACAATCTTGCATATGATAATTATGAAGGTGAAGATTATTACAATCGGGATTCCTTTGTTCATAACATGAATAAAACGACATTGATCGATAGCCTGGTGACCAACGACTCGTTAAAGAACAGTTTACTCAGAACCTGTGCCAACAGGTATTTTCTGAAGGCAAAGAACGAGAAAAATGAAAGAGTAATGTTGGACCAGTTCCTTGCGTTGAGCACTAATAAGAAGGATCATAAAGAGATTACCGAACTGGCTCAAGCAACCATAAATCTCACACCGGGTCACAAAATACCGAACCTGATGCTGCTTACTTCGGAAAATACCGTAAAGGACCTTCACAGCACATTTAATGGCCCTACGGTACTGTATTTCTGGTCTTCGAATTCTGTGAAGCACTACAAGAAAATTCACACTCGTGCCAGCGAGTTAAAAAACAAATATCCTGAGTATACCTTCATCGGTATCAATTTGGATACACACTTTAAAAAATGGCTTAAGATCGTAAAGACTTCGGGTTACAATGAACTCCGTGAGTATCAATTTGAAAACAGGGATGCCGCCGAAATGAAACTGGTGATCAATTCGGTAAATAAAGCCATGATCGTAGATGGTAATGGTATTATCGTAAATGGAAACACCAACATTTTCGACCTGGGAATCGAAAATGAGTTACTTGCCAGTCTGAATCAATGAGTCAGACAGAATTCAATAATATTTAGTTGCCTTTTTTGTAATCAGCCAGGAATTTTTCCAGCCCAATATCGGTAAGTGGATGCTTCAGAAGTCCTTCAATTGATGATAATGGACCCGTCATAACATCTGCTCCAATTTTAGCGCATTCGATAACGTGCATGGTATGACGCACTGAAGCCGCTAATATTTCCGTAGTAAAACCATAATTATCGTAGATATGGCGGATTTCAGCAATGAGATTGAGCCCGTCCGTAGAAATATCATCCAATCGTCCGATAAAAGGAGAGACATAAGAGGCCCCAGCCTTGGCAGCCAGGATTGCCTGACCGGGTGAAAACACCAAAGTACAGTTGGTTCGAATTCCATGATCGGAGAAATATTTAATAGCTTTTACCCCTTCCTTGATCATCGGAACTTTAACAACGATCTGGTCATGAAGCGCAGCGAGTTCTTTCCCTTCTTTTATCATTCCATCAAAATCTGTTGAAATGACTTCTGCGGAAACATCGCCATCCACAATATTACATATGTCCACATAGTGTTTTAAGATATTGTCACGACCGGTAATCCCTTCTTTCGCCATAAGAGACGGGTTCGTGGTTACGCCGTCCAAAACGCCAAGGTCCTGGGCTTCTTTGATTTGATCTAAATTTGCGGTATCGATGAAAAACTTCATGGTGGTATTTCTATTTTTTTTGTTGGCACAAAAATACACAATCGCCTTTGTTCTAAAAGCGTAATTCTGAATAGTTTTTAAAAGGTTTTGTTGATAAAGTAATCTGGAGAATCTTCTACTTTAACTTGTAGTGATTCATAAGCATCCGCTCGTACCAGCGGCCGGGCAATATGCGTTTTAAAGTAACCGAAAACTTCTGAAGAAAAGCCCCCACCTTATAATGTACTTTCGGCCGATCTTTTTGGATGACCTTATACACCACTTTAGCCATGACCTCAGGATTCAAGCCGGCATCCACATGCTCATTCATCATATTCAGGGTATCACCGTATGCTTTTCTATAGGGTGAGTCATCCATTACGGGAGCATGATAGCGTCCGGAAGCAATATTGGTGGCAAAATCCCCGGGAGCGATGTTCGTCATTTCAATTCCGAACTGCTTCACCTCCATCCTGTAGGCCTCGGTAGTGATCTCTAGCGCCGATTTGGTAGCCGAATAGATCCCTCGATATGGAAGCCCCATATACCCAGCAATAGATGTGATATTGATAATTTTCCCACTGCCTTGTTTCCGCATGGAAGGCAGTACTTCCTTGATCACATTCAACGGCCCGTAAAAATTGGTTTCGAAGGCATTACGGATTTCGTCGGTTGGCGTTTCTTCGACAGGACCTGTAATTCCAACACCCGCATTATTCACCAGCACATCGATTCGGCCTTCTTTCGCCAATAGGTTTGATATACATTCACGAATCGATGATCGTTCCGTCACGTTGAGTTTCAAAAGGGTAAAAGGAACTGTATTATGGTAGTTATCTGGATTTCGACTGGTACCGTACACTTTGAAGTTCTTTTCGTGCAGGTATGTACCAATGGCTTTGCCTATTCCGGAGGATCCTCCTGTGATTAAAACTACTTTCGACATAAGAATATCTGAGCCACAAATATGGTAAGTAGAAATTAGGATTCCAAATACCATCTGAATTTAGGGCATAAAAAATGGCAAGCTACCTACATCGCACCGCTACAACCGTCTACCCTTGCTGCGTTCCCGCCCTGGGGGATTAAACAGGAGCTGGTCGTGTAGGACTTGCCGGTGCAAATATACGGCCATTTTTAAGCTTCCACAAGCATTTTCAACAACGATTTTTATTAGTTATATTGCCAAAAAATTCTTGAATCCCATGTCTTTTAATAAGCTATTAGCAATAATCCTCTTAGCCAGTTTTGTGACTTCCTGCGGAAGCGAAACTCAAGATCCTTCCGAGCTTTTTGGCATCGCGATCACCGATAAAAAAAGCACCTACACTAACAGCGACAACCTTAACGTAAGTATCAATAATAAAAAGGGGGATGCTGTGGATAAGGTGATCTATATGATCGATGGAGAATCTATCCCTTCAGAAAGTAATTCGAAGGTTTCCATTGACCTCACCAATCGAAAACTTGGAAAACGCCGAATCGATGCCACCGTAACATCTGATGGGGAAGAATTCAAAATTTCAGAAGTGATTACAGTGGTTGCCTCAAGTGCTCCTCAACTGTATACCTATAATATCCTTGAAACCTATCAACATGATATAGAAGCATACACCCAGGGGCTCGAATTTGAGAATGATACGCTCTACGAAAGTACGGGACAGCGCACAGAATCGACCTTGCGAAAAACCGATTATCAAACCGGAGACGTACTACAAAAAATTCCACTGGCCGATCAGTATTTCGGGGAAGGTTTAACCATTTTGAACGATAAGATCTACCAGCTCACATGGCAGGGGAAAACCGGTTTCATCTATGACCTTTCCACGCTGGAGAGTAAAGGATCCTTTGTTTATGGACAAAGCAAAGAGGGATGGGGATTATGCAATGATGGATCCACCATTTATAAAAGCGATGGAACCGAGAAGATCTGGACTCTTAATCCGAACACCCTGGCCGAAGAGGATTTTATTCAAATCTATACCCACACGAGCGTGATCGACAACGTAAACGAACTGGAATGGGTAGATGGTAAGATCTATGCTAATGTTTACCAAAAAGATGCAGTGGCAATTGTAAACCCGTCGAATGGCGCTGTGGAAGGCGTCATCGATCTTAAAGGCTTACAGGCCCAGGTAACCCAGCACGAAGCTTTGGACGTCCTCAACGGAATTGCATACAATGGGGAGCCCAATATTTTGTATGTCACAGGGAAAAACTGGGACAAACTCTTCAAAATTGAAGTGATCAAAAAGTAAACTTGCTGTAAAATACATTTCACTCAGCGAAAATGACCTTTTACTCAAGGGTCATTTTTTTTATGCTGAAATGTTCGGTGATTTGAGTAACAATAGCTAATCATCGATTCCATGAAGAAATCCATCAAGATCACCATCCCGGAGCCCTGTCACGAAGACTGGAACAAAATGACTCCCACGGAACAAGGAAAATTCTGCGCTCAATGTTCTAAAGAAGTATTTGATTTTACGAATGCCAGTGATGAAGAATTGTACAAAAAAGTACAGGCGGGTGCTAGTCTCTGCGGAAGGTTTAAAAAGGACCAATTGGATCGGGAGATCAAACTGGAACGTAAAAAAGGGCATAGTCTACTCCCCTATGCCGCATCTCTAATCTTGCCTGCCAGTATACTTACCACGAACATTGCCGAGGCGAAAGTCGAAACCAAACCCATGATTTCTCTCGACGTTGGTGTCCATTCGGAAAAGGCACAGGTGACCATAACCGGATACATCACCGATTCGCACGGAATACCAATTAATAATGCCGAAGTGATCGTTTTGGAAACTTCACATTCGGTAAGAACGGGACCGGACGGATACTACCAAATAAAATGTGTAGGTGGTTCAAGGCTTATCTTTCAGAAAAAGGATCTAGCCTCTGAAGAAAAATCTTTGGGAAATTATAATGCACAAATCGATATCACCTTAACCCTTCCTCCGGCAATAATCGTGGCACCTGGAACAGAGAAAGTTTCCATGGCTTTAGGCAGATTTTCGGCCGCCGATTCCGAATCGAATAGTGAGATCAAAGAAAATACTGAAAAGAAAACGTTGGACGAAATCGCAGATTCACTTTACGGCGATGTAAATGTCTCATACATTCAGGATTTGTTGGAGAATAAAGTCGCGGTCTGCAATTTATATGAGGAAACAAAAATTTCCGAAGTAAAAGAAGATTCTATAATCACCATTAAAGGAACGGTCACCGACGACCGGGATCTTCCATTTGCCGGTGTAAATATTGTTGAAAAGGGCACTACCAACGGGGTTCAAACCGATTTCGACGGTAATTACCTTATCAAGGTTAATAGTGGCGCAATCCTTGACTTTTCATACATAGGCTATCTGAGTAACGAGGTTAATCTGGCCAATATCTCCAACACCATCGATGTGAAAATGGAATCTGAATATACCGAGTTTATGGGTGAAGTAATCTTTACACGTACATTATGCAAGCAGGAGACCGAGATCATACCAAATCCCTACGCCCCAAGGAATGGGATGGACGACATACAACGCCAAAACCGAACAGAACGGCAGGCGTATAGCAAAAAAGTCCTGGCTTTTAAAAAAGTAAAAGCGGCAAGAGCCAAGGCGGCCCGTCTCCTCAAGAAAAAGAAGAAAAAATAGTTGGCAGCAAACAGTAGCAGTAAGCAGTTAAATTTGCGTAGTATTAGGAGGGATATACAACTGCTACTGTCTTTGCCCGCTATTTCTTCCACAAACAATAAGTTGCTTCATAAAAAGTTATATTTTTACAAAAAATTACTGAATGAAGTATTTATACGGCCTGGCACTACTTGCATCCCTTATTCTCTGGAGTTCCTGTAGAAATGATTTTGAAACTACCCCAAGTACCGGAAACCTGGAATTCTCCCGGGACACGGTGTACCTGGATACTATTTTCAGCAATATAGGTTCCAGTACGTATACTTTAAAAGTTTACAATCGAAGTGATGATGACATTCTTGTACCCACCGTTCGTTTGGGAGAAGGAGAAGCTTCCAACTATCGTCTGAATGTCGACGGACTTCCCGGAAAGACCTTTGAGGATGTAACCATCCTGGCCAATGACAGTATTTTTGTTTTTGTCGAAACCACAGTGGACATCGCAGAAGAAACCACAGGACTAAATTTCTTATACACAGACCAAATACAGTTTGACACCGGTGGAAACCAGCAAAATGTCGAACTGGTCACCTTGGTGCAGGACGCTGTCTTCCTTTTTCCTGAATTGGACGATGAAGGCATGGTGGGAACCATTAGCCTGGGGCAGGACGCAGACGGGAATGAAGTTCTTATCGAAGGATTTGTCCTCGAGCAGGATGAACTCAACTTTACCAGCGAAAAGCCTTATGTGATTTATGGTTATGCAGCCGTTCCCAATGGAGAGACCTTGACCATAGATGCGGGTGCTCGTGTGCATTTTCACGCTAATAGTGGAATCCTGGTCGCCAACGAAGCCAGTATGAAAGTGAATGGAGCGCCGAGTTCCGATCCTGAATTATTGGAAAATGAAGTGATCTTTGAGAGTGACCGCCTCGAACCCGACTTTGCAAATGTCCCCGGACAATGGGGAACTATCTGGCTCACCTCGGGTAGTACAGACCATGAATTCAGTCACGCCACGATCAAAAATGCCGTGGTGGGTATATTGATGGATGATAACGACGGAAATCGGACCCTGACCATGGACAATGTTCAAATCTATAACAGTTCGAACGTGGGCCTTCTGGCGCGTAACGGCAATGTGTATGGTGAGAATATGGTGATCAATAATAGCGGACAATCATCCCTGGCCTGTTCCCTGGGAGGTGTATATAATTTTAATCACTGTACGTTTGCCAACTATTGGACGAATAGTTTCCGCTCCTTCCCTGCACTGCAAATCGATAACGTGATCCCAGATGTTGCGGAGAACGACCTCATCGAGGCCAATTTCACCAACTGTATTATCTACGGTAGTGAACAGAGGGAGATAGGAATTTTTCAATCGGAAAACACCTCGTTACAGTTCAATTTTAATTTTACGAATACACTGTTCCGCTTTGAAGATCCCAATAATGAATTTGCAGAAGATCCCAATTACGACTTCGGAAACGATGCCTTATATACCAATACGGTACAGAATGTAGATCCCGTTTTCCAGGATGTCGTCTTCAACAACTTTAACATCGAACAAGGGAATTCGGGTGCAGAAAATTTAGGAGTTTCTGAGACTAATCCTCCGGTTCCAATCGATCTTAATGGTACGCCTCGAGGAAATCCGTCGGATGCCGGGGCCTATGAAAGCATCATATTTCCGAAGGAAGAAGATAATTTACCTTAATTTTTGCTTGCTTTCTACTGTGATTTGTGAGCCTTCTGCTAATTGAACGGATCTGGGCACCTCATCATTGAGGAACGCGAACTTTTCACCATAATTTGCTTTAAAATCAATATTTGTGGTATAATCCAGCACAGGATATTGCATCCAGCGCGGATGAGTCACTTCGTATTCATTGGTTTTTGTTTCTGAAACTTTTGCATAACCCCAGTAATGTTCGGTAATAAACTCTGCTTCCGATCCTACTTCTATGGGCACCAGCTTGTTTTGTGCTCTTACTTGGATCGACTGCCATCCCGAAGCCAACTTCCATTCATAAGTTGCACTAAACACATCATCTTCAGTATTCCACGAATGACGCATAGGCAATGTTTGATAGTTTTCTTTATACATGGAATTAGCAACCAGGGTGATGGCCGGCTTAGGAACAATCTCTTTGATAAAAACCACTCCTCTACGCCAGGTATCCCCTGCTTTCCGTTTCACATAGAACCGAAGGTTCACTTCTTCAAAATTCACGTGGTAAGGAATTTTCAGGCCGAGTAGTTTTACATTTTCAAACATGAATCCTACCATGCTCACATAACATCGGCCTTGCCAGAGGTCCAGTTCAGTGCCTGCCGGAACAAATTCATCTAAAATTTCAGGATTGATTTCGTAATTGAGGAGGGCAAGTTTTCGCCATTCAGCCTTTAAAAAACTCATATCACAAAATTACTGGAAAAGTGGTGAATTAAGAATCACCGGCAGGAATTATAATTTAAAATAATTGTAAGTGAATTCTTATATATTGATTGTCAGAAGCTTACAATTATTTACTAACTTTAGTTACGTTTATTTTTAAATGCTCCGAGTGAAGTAAACGTCCACTATTGATTCCCCCTTTTAAGCACGTAACCATTAAATTTTATAATATGAAATCAATTACAAAAATTTCAGCATTACGTATCGGAGCGTCTTTATTTATGAGTTCGATATTACTAGTTTTTGTAGGATGTACTACAGACGAAATTACGACTGAAGATTCTAATCAAAATCTTGTCGTTGAACAAAGTCAGGAGCGCGGTAGCGGTCCTTCAGCCAGTGGTCATGGAACATTGAGCTTAGAGGACATTCCTCCTTCCGGTGAAGGATTCCGTCATTTTACTTTTCACGCAAGGGAGAAAAACAATGGTTCTATTCATGGAAGTGGAGTTCTTACTTACGTTGGTGGACAACTTAACTTAAAGTTTGATATCGACTGTCTTAGTATAGACGGAAACACTGCGATCATGTCGGGCGTTGTTACTCAAAATCAACAGAATCCAGCTCAAGTAGGAAGCTTATGCTGGTTTGCAGTAACGGACAACGGTGAAGGTAATAACGCAGATCCGGATGAAATAGCCTTATTTTATACGGGCACAGATCCTGTAGTGTATAACTGCGCTAATGATTTTGCAGTTCCTTATTATGAGATCGAAGGAGGAAATATTCAGGTTAGAGACTGAGTTTAAAAATAAAAGCCTTCGCTTAGTGCGAAGGCTTTTCTTCAACCATTGCTTCAATGTGCGGGTTTCTCTAGTTCGCTAAAGGCGTCCAGAACATTATTTATGCGTTCTTCCATATTGTTCAGTAAACGCTGAACAGCTTTGGGATCAGGGCCCCCTCCCCAACGAATCCTTATATCGGAAAAGGCACTCGGACTATTGAACCATCCCGGGTATTCTTTCCGGAGATCGTCCAATCGTGCCCGCTTCACATTGATGCATAGTTTGATCCTTTCTATAAGTCGCTGCGCATCCTTATAGTCGGCGAGGGAATACGACTCCGGACTACCTTCCATTTCGGCCACATCGGCTTCTGCTTCTTTCAATTCATTTTTACAATAATCGATATCGTTCAGGATTGCCTCCACCAATTCCCTACTCGGGTAGTTATAGTTTTGTGCCACTGTAGTCGTTCCAACACACAGTAAAAACAATCCTAAAAGCGATTTAAAATATACCGTCTTCATATTATTTTCCTTTGTAAACAAATTCTACACGTCTGTTCTGAGCTTTGGCTTTCTCAGATCCTGAAATATCGATAGGTTTCTCTTCACCATACCCCATGCTTGACAATCGTTTGGCTGCGACCCCTTTGCTGGTGAGATAGTCCATGACCGTTTTTGCGCGATTCTCGGATAAAGTTTGATTGAAAGCATTGGTCCCGTCTGAATCGGTATGCCCATGAATGCTTATCTCCACATCGGGATGTTGCATAAGCATATCCACGATATCATCCAGGTACTGGTAGGAATCACTCATCAACGTATAAGAGTTCACCTCAAAATTGATATTGTTCATAACCAGTCTTCCGTCTGCGATGAGTCGATCGTACAATGGAAGTCCTTGCTTCCCGATCGCGAAATAAGTCACCATCTGTCGGTTGTTCGGAACTCTTGTTGAACCCGGTGAAAGAAGATACATTTCCAGATGTGTAAACTCCTTTTTTGGGATATCGTTGCGACTGATATCAGGATCGTTGATCAGTTGTACTCCGTCGAAGAATCCCTTTAGGTTTCCATTATTAAAAGAATACTGAATGGTATGCCATCCCGGCTGAATCCCACCTGGAAATCTTGAGATATTATCGGATCCACTATGCATGGTACCGTAACCAATTCTAAGGTCGTGATCCTTATAGATGCCCTTACTATTCTTAAGATTTACATAATAGGCTTCGTTCCCTTTTCCGTAGAAATACACCTGAAGTTCAATCTTAAAGGAATTCCCTAAATAATTATCGCCTTTAATCGTAGGCTTTATCGTACTGTGCCCGGAAATAGCCGAAACTACCCCATCTTTCTCTCCCATGTTCATAACCTGGTTGTTCTCCACAGCGCCACTTACCTGTGTCCATTTCGAAGGAAACTCGGATTCTTTTTCCGTGTCAAAATCGTCCACAAAGACAGCACTTCCGGGATCGATAAAATTAACAATAGGAGCATTCCCACCGGTTTCATTGGTAGAAACGACTACCACGTCACCATAAGGTCCATCCCCAACTACTTCTACGTCTTTTTTCTTGTTCTTTTTCTTGTCCTTCCCTTCTATTGCATCCAGGCCGTCATCTACAGTCTTCTCAATATTGTCCTTGGCTCTCTTTTTTACTTTACGCTTTACAAGACCTCCGAGATCCTGTGC
>WUAI01000066.1 GCA_009827225.1 Flavobacteriaceae bacterium
CGATGGTCACGTCGTTGAGTACGTTCAAATCAAACATGTTTCCATTGAAAGAGTTTCCTCCTGCAAAGGTGGTTTCCAGCGTTGCTGAAGCAGATGTAGTTGTAGCTGCAGTAATAGTTACGTCTACACAATTGTCAAATAACGGCTCCGGGAAGAAATACATCAAGGCTTTGATATTTTCTTCGAAGCCATCAGGCTGTAACAATGATGTTATCGCCTGCGTATTAAGATCTATGGTATAGATTTCATCACATCCAAATGTGGTACTCGCTACGATTTTTCCGTTTCCAACGTATTCCATAGCTTGCGCGGTTCCACCACATCCGGATACTCCTTGCAAGAAACTAAATAAAGGAGTCACAGTTCCAAGAGTGTCGATTTCAAATAAATCTACCTCACCGGAAGTACCATTATAGGTTGCATAAATTATTCTGTCATTATCGTAGTCATACGCAAGTCCAATTCCACCTCCATTGTTTGGTGGAGTGGCAAATGCTGTGGAAGTCATGGTATTGATATCTAAAATATCCACATTACCATTACCGTAACTTACATATAATGTACCATTTGGAGAGAATACCATCGAGTTTGGATTCGAAGCTCCACCTGCACTAGTTACATCACCCAATTCATTGACAAGAGTACTGTTCACAATATCAAATTCGAACAAGGCTCTCTCGTTTGTGGTAGTGGATAATCCTAACAGATAAACCGTATCGTCGACAGGATTAAAATCCAATGCGTAGTTTTCGTCATCTGTACCAGTAGTTGACCCAAAAGGATTGTCAACTAAACTGATGGCGTCGGTTACAGGATCGTAGTCATAACGGGCTATATTACCACTTGACGACCAAGGATACATGGCGAACAATCCACCTGGTTGGTCGATGCCTCCTGTAACGTTTAGGTCACTTGCATTGATGGTAGCCATACCATTGGCGTCTAGTTCTACATCCAGTACTCCACCACATACAATTACAGGAGCTTCCACGTCGTTAACAGTTATGTTTTGAGTACATGATACTGAGTTTCCGGCTACGTCTGTAACTGTCCATGTCACTACCGTAGTACCGACCGGATAGAAAGCTGAAGCATCAGAGTTTCCTGTATAATCATTGGTAAGTGTAAGATTACCAAATTGAGGTGCTCTTAATCGAAGGAAGTTCTCAGGTCCTGTAGTACACTGGTCCTCATCTACACTAGTGTCTGCCAATAGGGTAAACGTAAGGCTGGTTCCGAAGGTACCAATCCATCCATCCCAGGTCGCTTGCGCTATAGTTACTGTTCTATTGGCTATGGTACACGTTGGATCTACGTCGTCATCAGAAAAGATTATTGAGCCATCGGGACCTGCAAGTACAAAGTCTTCCGAAGAACTATTGTGATCACCACTGAAAGTCAATTCAAGGTCTACATCAACAGCCGAAGTCGTAAGATCATTCAAAGTCACCGGAGTGTCTATTAACTCACCACTACCGTCAAAGTTGTAAGTTACCATTCCGGTATCCGGAATGATCATGTCACCACAGTTATCCGTAACCGTTGGTTGAGGGACTGTTACATCAGCTCCACAGAAGGTAGGGTCGTTGTCCACGGTGATATCCGCCGGACATGCAATCGTTGGGTCTTCAGCGTCATTTACCGTGATGGTAAATGTACAACTAGCTGAGTTGCCATCACTATCTGTAGCTGTAAATTCCACAGTACTAACACCAACAGGGAAGGTGCTTCCCGTGGGTAATCCACCCGTTTGAACCACCGGTACACTACCGGCATCTTCGATATCGATGGCTACCGCATCGGCAAAGTTTACTACGGCACCGCAAACTCCGGTTTCGTTATCAACCACTACGTCCATAGGACAAGTAATATCGGGTGGGTTTAAATTAGTGGCAGCAACCACTCGCAAATCCATGATCGCGTTGGTACTTCCGGTAAAGAAATAAAAACAGCTGCTTGTTTGAACAGAGTTACCACACCAGGTAAATCTACCCGTAGCAGGTTCTCCGGGAATTAAAGATCCCGCTGTCACACCACTTACTCCTACCAACCATCCTACTGTGGGGTCGGTAGAGGTTAATATGATACTAATCTGGCTGTCTGCTTCTCCGGTTAGATCCAATCCAGCATAGTTAAATACTACATTGTGAATGCCAGTTGCCGGAGTTACCGTAATAGTTTGTGAACTTCCGGGAATAAGAACACCAGGCCCTGAACCACATGGAGATCCTACCACACCGTCTGATGGACAGTCTGTGTAGAGCTCTATCGTAAGGTCATAAGGGTCGAGAGTACCTCCCGAAAAAAGGTTCATGGAGATCTCTTTGATGAATCTGTTGGTTCCGCCCATAACGAAACGGTCACCAATACCACCACCATTAGCGTTGGTAATTGGGAACTGCGCAACGATCTCGTGTGTAGTTTCGTACACAGCCTCTAAGGCACGAGTATTCGTAAACGGATCTTCATTAATATCTTCAAATGAATTGTTTTCAATCGGAATAGCAAGCGCCGATTGAGCATTGGACGTCCAGAACAAACCACTGGACAATAATGCTACGAAAAGCATCAAGGTAATTTTCTTCATAATTAAGATTGAATTTGTTAGTCCATGCGAAGTTACATTTTATTCCAAAAAAAGACCAATGAAATCGACGAAATACTATGACATTTTCTAGATTACCCCTTATCGGGTATAAAAAAACCGCACACCTTCGAAAAGATGTGCGGTTCAATCAATCAAACAAAAATTATTTTATCATATCGTAACTCCTTTTAATAAAACGAGTTAGCTCTTCTCCGGTCAATAAATTCTTACTCAAACGAGCCAGGTCCAGCGCCTGGTTGATTAGTCGTTCTTTTTTCTTTTGTGTCTTGGTATTTAATATGTCTACCACAAGATCATTGTTGGTATTCACGACCAAATTGTAAATTTCAGGCATATTTCCCATCCCAAACATGCCTCCGCCACCGGTTTGTTGCATCTCTTTCATCCGCCGCATGAATTCTGGTTCGGTGATGATAAACGGATTTGCGTTAGAGTCCATGGCTTCCAATTGAACGGTAAACTTTTCAGAAGGAATCACCTCCGTCAACAATCCTTTTAACTTTTCCTGTTCTTCTTCGGAAAGTTTAGAAACTGTGTCCTCTTCTTTTTTGATCAAATTGTCGATATGATCACTATCGACCCGAACAAAAGACACCTTCTCCTTCTCACTTTCCATTTTTTGTAAGAGGTGGGAAATGATCGGGGAATCCAGGAGCAGTACTTCGTACCCTTTCTCTTTGGCCGCCTCGATATAACTGTGTTGCGCTTCGGTATTGGAAGCATATAGTACCACCAGTTTGTCGTCCTTATCGGTTTGGGTATCTTTTATTTTTTCTGAAAGTTCATCGAATGTAAAATGATCTCCATCGACTGTTGGATATAGAGCAAATGCCTGTGCTTTTTCGAAGAACTTGTCCTCGGTAAGCATTCCGTATTCAATCACGATCTTGATATCGTTCCATTTGGCCTCAAAATCTTCACGGTTGTTATTGAATAAACTCTTTAGCTTATCAGCTACTTTTCGTGTGATGTAACTGGATATCTTTTTTACGGCACCGTCGGCCTGTAAATAACTTCGGGATACGTTCAATGGGATATCGGGTGAGTCGATAACCCCTCTTAGCATGGTAAGGAATTCAGGAACGATACCTTCCACATTGTCGGTAACAAACACCTGATTCTGGTACAACTGGATTCGATCCTTCTGGATGTTCAGATCATTCGTCATTTTAGGGAAATACAGTATCCCTGTCAGGTTAAACGGGTAGTCTACGTTTAGGTGGATATTGAATAAGGGTTCTTCAAACTGCATGGGGTACAATTCGCGATAGAAGGCCGCATAATCCTTGTCTTCCAAATCAGTGGGCTGTTTGGTCCAGGCCGGATTGGGATTGTTGATGATATTATCTACCTCTTGGGTTGGCGCCGGATCCTCTTCTTTGGCGTCCTCAGGTTTTGGCAGCGTTTCTGTCTTCGTCCCGAATTTGATCGGGATGGGCATGAACTTGTTATACTTCACCAATAATTCACGAATGCGAGTTTCTTCCAGGAACTCGGTGGAATCCTCGGCAATGTGAAGGATGATTTCCGTACCGCGGTCCTTCTTTTTGGCTTTGGTAAGTGTATAGTTAGGGGAACCATCGCAAGTCCAGTGGGCCGCCGGTTCGTCTCCGTAACTCTTGGTGATGATCTCTACTTTATCGGCCACCATAAATGCGGAATAGAATCCCAGTCCGAAATGCCCGATAATTCCTGTATCATCTCCGTTTTTATCCTTGTATTTTTCAATGAACTCTTCCGCCCCAGAAAACGCAATTTGGTTGATGTATTTTTCAACTTCTTCGGAAGTCATTCCAATTCCCTGGTCGATAATGTGCAGCGTATTCTCCTCCTTATCGATCTTCACCTCAATCATGGGAGCACCATATTCTACTTTTGCCTCCCCGATATTAGTGAGGTGTTTCAGTTTCAGGGTGGCGTCTGTGGCGTTGGAAATCAATTCACGAAGGAATATTTCGTGGTCGCTGTATAAAAACTTTTTAATCAACGGAAAGATATTCTCTACCGATACATTAATAGTTCCTTTACTCATAATTCTAATTTTAATAGTTGATATGTCGTACTGCCTTTAGTCAAATAGAATACCATACTTCATAATATGACACGATGTCACTTTAGAGTAAAAGATTAACAAAACATTTTGTTTAACGAATTGATTAAATAGTTAAACATTCTTATCTTTGTAGGTGAGTGAAATAGACTTAATCACCAATTTGAAATGGCAACAACAAAGAAAACAACCAAGAAAAAAGCATTGACACGACATGCCCTGATTGGCATGTATATGGAGCATGTACTCGAACATGAGCGTGATCCTCAAAGTGTTTACAAATTTTGTAAAGAGCAGAAGATTTCTGAAGACGAGTTTTATGGATTTTTCGGTTCCTTTAAAGGAATGCAACAGGAGATCTGGAATACCTTCTTCGATCATTCTCTTGCGATGATAGAGAAGCAAAAGGGTTATGAAGAATTGGACAATAAGAATAAAATGTTGTCTTTCTTCTTTACTTTCTTCGAGCTCCTTACTGTCAATCGAAGCTATGTACTTTTTGCCCTGGATGAAAATATGAATGTGTCTAAAAACATGTCGCAACTAAGCGGTTTGAGAAAAAGGGTGAAGGAGTTTTCTTCGGAATTGATCGAAATGGGCAATGATGAAAAACAACTCAGGATTTTAAAGCATCCTGTATCAGTATTTTCGGAAGGTGCCTGGTTGCAAACCTTATTTATTCTGAAATATTGGATGGAGGACAATTCGGCCGGATTTGAAAAGACCGACGTGGTGATCGAAAAATCGGTTCGCGCCATTTTTGATGTTTTTGAAACCACTCCACTCGAGAGTATTCTAGACTTCGGAAAGTTTCTGTGGAAAGAAAAAATGAACTAGATGAAAACCATCGACAGCATCCCCACAGGTAAGATCTCCCGTGCTTCCAAACTGGTGACAACCGGTGTGAAAGTAGGGGGGAATTACCTGAAATACTATGGCGAGAAGCTAGTGAACCCGGATCTTTCGAAAGACAAGCTCAATGAGAACAATGCCGCAGATATTTATAATGGGCTAAAGAGCCTGAAAGGGTCGGCACTTAAAGTGGCCCAAATGCTGAGCATGGAAAAGAACATCATGCCCAAGGCCTATGTAGAGAAATTTTCATTGGCGCAGTTTTCGGTTCCTCCTTTATCAGCCCCTTTGGTGAGAAAAACCTTCAAGCGCTATTTCGGAGCTCCACCGGAGCAGTTATATGATTACTTTGAAGCGCATTCGGTGGCTGCGGCCAGTATCGGACAAGTACACCGGGCTGAAAAAGACGGCAATCAACTCGCGGTGAAAATCCAATATCCGGGAGTGGCCGATAGTATTAGCAGCGATCTGGCACTGGTGAAACCCGTGGCGGTGAAAATGTTCAATTTGAAGGGCAAGGATTCTGAAAAGTATTTCAAGGAGATCGAAGGAAAATTGCTCGAAGAAACCGACTACGAACTTGAAGTAGCGCAGAGTAAAGAGATCACTACGGCCTGCGGCCATATTGCTAATCTTGAATTTCCAAAGTATTACGATGAACTTTCCAACGACCGGATCATTACCATGGACTGGATGGAAGGGAAGCACCTTTCAGAATACACCAAGGAAAATATGGATAGAGAAGAGGCCGACAGAATAGGTCAGGCGCTTTGGGATTTTTATATGTACCAGATGCATGAGCTGAAACAGGTGCATGCAGATCCTCATCCGGGTAATTTTTTGGTGAACGATTATGGAAAACTCATCGCTATAGATTTTGGATGCATCAAAAAAGTACCTAAAGAATTTTATGAGCCTTACTTCGAATTAGCCGAAAAGGAAAATATAAACAACCCCGAATTCTTCAGAAAGAAGCTCTATGAATTGGAAATTTTAAGAGAAGATGATTCTCCAGAGGAAATTTCCTTCTTTTCAAACCTCTTCCATGAAATGTTAAGTCTGTTTACACAACCATTTCAGTCAGATACCTTCGATTTTTCGGATACCGAGTTTTTTGGAAAAATAGCGGAACTAAGTGATAAATATTCCAAAGACACCGAATTGCGTAAAATGAATGGTAATAGGGGTTCAAAGCACTTTTTGTACATCAACAGGACTTTCTTCGGACTCTATAATTTGCTGAATGATCTTGGGAGTAAAGTGAAGATAAAGAACTATTTGTCATATACTTAAGAAAACTTTAACTATTTTGTTTAATAAAATATGATAATAATTAAACAAAAAGTAGTATCTTTATATCATAAATAAGTGGAGTAATAGAAATTGCTATGAGAAAGTAATTTTTTTCTATTATTTATTGGTTAGGTTGTTTAGTAAAGGGTACCGTGGTTGGTACCCTTTCTTCTTGATCTCATTTCAAGGTCTCCACAGAAACGATCGTAAAATTTTCTTTCAGTTTTTTTCTATTGCTTATCTTTCAAGGCTAAATAATTCTCTTTCATGTATACATCTAAAATAACGGGACTTGGATATTATGTGCCCGAAAACGTAGTGACCAATGACGATCTTTCAAAATTAATGGATACTAATGACGCCTGGATACAAGAGAGAACTGGTATAAAAGAAAGGCGTTGGGTAAAGACTGGCAGTGATGATACCACAGCCACCATGGGTGTAAAGGCAGCTAAAATAGCAATTGATCGTGCCGGAATTGATAAAGATGAAATTGATTTTATTGTCTTCGCTACCCTAAGTCCGGATTACTACTTTCCCGGACCGGGAGTACAGGTACAACATGCGCTGGACATAAAAACAGTGGGTGCTTTGGATGTTAGAAATCAGTGTTCGGGTTTTGTTTATGCGCTTTCTCTCGCCGACAATTATATCAAAACAGGAATGTATAAGCATATTCTTGTGATTGGAAGTGAATTGCATTCACATGGACTGGACAAAACAACTCGCGGACGCGGTGTTTCTGTGATATTTGGAGATGGTGCAGGAGCAGCTGTTTTGAGCAGAGAAGAGGATACGAGTAAAGGAATTCTATCCACACACTTGCATTCTCAAGGAGAGTTTGCGGAAGAGTTGGTCGTTAAAGCACCGGGAATGGGAACCCGATGGGTAACCGATATCATGCAGGAGAATGACCCCAACGATGAGAGCTATTTCCCTTATATGAATGGACAATTTGTATTTAAAAATGCAGTGGTTCGTTTTTCGGAAGTAATAAATGAGGGACTGCAAGCCAATAACTTAACGGCCAACGACATCGATATGCTCATTCCTCATCAGGCGAACTTGAGAATCGCTCAGTTTATCCAAAAGAAAATGAGATTGATTGACGAGCAAGTGTACAACAACATTCAGAGATATGGAAATACAACAGCCGCTTCTATACCTATCGCTTTAACTGAAGCTTGGGAGGCTGGTAAGATAAAGGATGGTGACCTGGTAGTCTTAGCTGCGTTTGGTAGCGGATTCACCTGGGGAAGTGCTATCATCCGATGGTGATATTTCAGAAATAATACAACAAAAAACCCCTCCTATGAGGGGTTTTTCAATTTCCTTTTTCAAATATTCTTAGTTAAGATCTGCAGCCATTACTTTCCAGGTTGGAATGGGATCATTACCTTGGCACGCATCACCATATACCACATATAATTTCTCGTTGAATAATGTCATTCCAAAAATTGCAGAGCATCCATCGGTATCATCAAGATCCGTTTCTATCTCTGTAATAGAATCATCCAAGGTGTTGTATACCCATAAATAAATGTTGATGTCATCATAAGTGCCATCTCCGTCCAGATCCACTCGTTCCTGGCCGCCTACATAAATTAAATTTTCTTGTCGAGCCGCATATGTCGCCCAGCATCCAACAGGTAGTTGAAATGTAGATATAGCACCTGAATCTAAATTGTAGATATACGATTCAGTTTCAAAATCATCAACACTGAATCCCAATCTGCCACCAAATATGTAAAGATTATTATTGACAATTTCTGTCTCGGCCCAATATCGGGTGGCAGGCAGTGTTGCCAAGTCCTCCAATTGACCAGTTTCGGCATTATATTTTCGAATTTGCTCACCAGTATCGTTATTACCTTGATCCAGATCTCCACCTGTAATGTAAATGTCATTGTCACTTACTGCAGATCCAAATCGGGTAAGTCCCATATCATTGTTGGCATTATGAACGGTTGAAACAGGATCACCCAAATTCACTAAATCATAAATATTGACATACCTAGCTCCCATCACGACTAATTCACCGTTAATGATGTGGGGCCGTTTGGTCACAAAATCACTTTGGAAAAATGAGTTGGTTGTAAGATTTCCATTGTCCAGGTTGAACTTGAATATCTTCTCGGGTGCACCGTCTCCCTGGTTCTCGCTATCTTCTCTTGTGATGACCATCAGGCTATTATCCGCGTAGGAACCTATCATTCCAACGGATCCGGCATTGACCATTATGGATTGGAAAGTACCAACTTCGGAAAAGTTCAATCCGCTAGTCAAAGGCGCAGTCACATAATCTCCTGCCGTTTTTTCTGAAAGCGTGATTGCAATTTCTCCAGCACTGCTTCTTCCGGGAAAGGTGAGCACTCCTTCAATAGCATTCGCTCCCACGATAGTGAAACTAAAAGTCCCACTAAGGGCGGTGGCTTCGGTACTGCTGTCGGCTTCATAGTCAAAAGTGGAGGTCACCGGTGATCGGTAGTAGTCCAATAAAGTTTCCGAAGCATTCGAACCGTTTATATTGATATCGTTTCCTGCTCTCCATTCCAGACTTTGGTCTGCTTTAAAGATGAACTCATCATCTTTTACGTTGAAGTTTTCAGAAATATCAAAAGTCCCGGAATCGTTAGTGAGAATAGCAC
>WUAI01000067.1 GCA_009827225.1 Flavobacteriaceae bacterium
CGTGTGCTCTTCCGATCTAAAATTTGTCTGGACAATATTATTAACATAATTCCATTATATTTATCGTATTC
The DNA here is from genome assembly GCA_009827225.1 of Flavobacteriaceae bacterium. Lineage (GTDB taxonomy): Bacteria > Bacteroidota > Bacteroidia > Flavobacteriales > Flavobacteriaceae > Aureisphaera. Next base: position 72 of record WUAI01000067.1, read on the forward strand.
ACCGTCATTCGAAGACACACAGATTTAATCGAAAAACTAAATGCTGAACAAAGCTACGCTTACCCGTTGGTTTTTTATTCTTGCCTCCATCGCAATCATTAGCCTGATATTATGGAATACGTACCAGTTCTTTACCCAGTTGAAGGAAAATGAACGTGACAAAATGGAAATCTGGGCCGCAGCGCAGGAGGAGTTCAAACAAATTGATCTCACCCAGGAAGAATGGGACAGCAGACTCATTCTCAATATTCTCCAAAGCAACACCTCTACGCCTATGATCCTTTATACACATAAAGAAGATGTGTATACCGGAAATAACGTAGACGAAGCCCTGGTGAACGATCCCGAGAAGCGCCTAAAACTCATTGAGCAATTCACCTCAGAGTATAAACCCATCGACATCGAATATAAGGGAGAGGTGCTGCAAACCATTTACTACGGAAATTCGCCTATCATCAATAAAATAAAATATTACCCTGCCGCCCTGATTGTCATCATCGTACTATTCTTCCTGGCGATCTATTTCTTCTATCAAACCTCGCGCTCTTCGGAACAAAACAAACTTTGGGCCGGGATGGCGAAAGAAACCGCACATCAAATTGGAACCCCTCTTTCTTCTTTAGTGGGTTGGACAGAAATATTAAAAGCTGAAAATGTAAAGGAAGAGTACATTTCAGAAATGGAAAAAGACATAGAACGTCTTAAGACCATCACCGAACGGTTCTCGAAAGTGGGTTCTGTTCCCAAACTGGAACGCATGGATGTCGTGTCCATAACGAAGAATTCGTATCAATACCTTAAGAGTCGAACTTCCAAATTGATTGAATTCGATCTCATCGTCCCCGATGCACCTTTGTATGTGAATATCAATCCTCAACTTTACAGTTGGACCATCGAAAATCTTGTGAAAAACGGAATCGATGCCATGAAAGGCAAAGGCAAGATCACCATCAAGATCCTTCCCAGTGCCAAAAAAGCGCTTATCCGGATATCCGATACAGGAAAAGGAATACCGAAAAGAGACCACAAGAAGATTTTTAAACCGGGATTCACCACAAAAGTGAGAGGTTGGGGGCTTGGATTGTCGTTGGCCAAACGAATCATTCAGGAATATCATAAAGGGCGGATTTATGTGAAGAAAAGCACTAAAGACAGCGGAACTACGTTTGAAATATCACTAACCCTCAATCGCAAACCGTGAGCCTTCACAAATACGTTCTACACACTGCCAAAATCAATAACAATTGCCCTGAGTGCTATTCCAAAGAAGGACTCGAATTCACCTTTGAACAAGAAAATTTTGAAAACAGGTTCTATACTAAAGCCAAAAAAGCAGTGATTGAAACCTTGTATTGCCACAATTGCAATCAACAGGTTTTCCCGGTCACCTGGACCGAAGACATCGAAAGGGTTTACGATTATCACAGGAAACTGGCAAAACCGAAGAGTTCCGTAATGAAATTGAAACCTATAACCTACATCATCCTATTGTTTGACGCGATCACAGTAGGACTAATCATCTATTATTTAAGCAATCGCTAAAACTTTTCGGCAATTTCAGCAGCAAGTGCGGACATGGCTTCATGAGTCATGGAAACTTTGTGCTGAAAGGTCATGTCCCGCATTTCATTGATCGGAATAAGATGCACATGTACGTGAGGAACCTCCAGGCCAATTACAGATATTCCAACGCGATCGCACGACACTACAGTCTCCAGCGCCTTAGCCACCTTGTATGAAAACCTCATAAGATTGAGGTATTCTTCCTGATCCATTTCAAAAATACGGTTGATCTCTTTCTTGGGAACACAAAGGGTATGTCCTTTAGCATTCGGGCTGATATCCAGAAAGGCAATATGATGATCGTCCTCAGCCACTTTGTGACAGGGAATCTCACCATTGATTATTTTAGTAAAAATTGAAGGCATTAATCTCTCGAAATTTCGAGTACTTCGAACTTCATAGTTCCATTAGGCACCTGTATTTCAGCCAGGTCTCCCACTTCTTTTCCAAGCAGCCCTTTTCCAATGGGTGAATCCACAGAAATCTTACCCGATTTAAGATCGGCTTCACTCTGAGCCACCAGTTTATAGGTCATTTCCATTCCATTCATCTGATTTTTAATTTTGACAGTGGAATGCACTAATACTTTTGAGGTATCCAATTGAGATTCGTCGATCAAACGTGCGCCGGCCAGCGTATCCTCCAACTTTGAGATTCTCATCTCCAGCAGACCCTGTGCCTCCTTGGCGGCATCGTATTCCGCATTTTCACTCAAATCTCCTTTATCTCGGGCCTCAGCAATGGCCTGGGAAGCCTTAGGGCGCTCCACATCCTTTAGCTGATTTAACTCATCTCTTAATTTTTTTAATCCTTCCGCAGTATAATAAGATACTTTGCTCATAACTTCATCGTTTACGTATTAAATGATCCGTCATTCAATACCATTGTCCCCTATTAACGGGGGTCTGTGGTTTAAACACAAAAAATCCCATACACGACGGGATTTGTAGTTCAAATATACGAAAAATTAATTTTTTGTGGTTTTTACGTACTTTCGTAAACTATTACAGCACGCTATGAAAAGAATACTGATAATCACTGTTTTAGCGATTTTTATGTCCTCCTGTAATAAGGATGACGGCAACAATGTGAATGCAGATAACCCGTTTCTTACCTCTCCTTTGGTGAATTTGCAGCTCAACCTGAACCTGCCGGAATACAATCCGTTGCTGTTTCCTGGAAATTCAGTGGTGCTGAACTCCCAGGGCATTAAAGGAGTGATCGTTTATAATGTAAACAACAACTTATATACTGCCTTCGATCTTACAGACCCCAACCATTCTCCTAGCAGTTGCTCTAAAATGGAAGTTGAAGGTATTATCGCCACCTGTCCCTGTACGGAAGATTCCAACACCTACGACATCGTAACCGGACAACACCAAAACGACACCGACGCTTATCCCATGCAGCAGTACAGGGTAACTCGCTCCGGTGACGTAATCACAATTACTAATTAAAGTCTCAGGGTTGCCCCTACTAAAAAGTTAATGGTCGCTTGCGGATAAAATCCGGCACCTTCTATAGTTGTAATAGTTCCGGGATCAGTAAAATCATCATCAAAGGTGAAGAAATACCCGTTGGACACATATTCCACATTGAAGATGTTATTCACCAATGCCGAAAGTGTGAGACTATCCCCGAAAGGAAGATTTTCCAGTGTATAATTTAAGTTGAAGTCATTGATAAAATATGCATCCAGCTTCGAGACTTCACTATCGATATTTCCCATATACTGTTCCCCCACGTATTTCGATAAAAAGGCTAGTTGTAAATTCCTAATAGGGCGATATTCAATCATATTCGCCGCAACTACAGAAGGTGAAAAAGAGATGTTCGTGTTACCCAGATTCACCAACTCTCCGTCCCGGGAAGTGATGAAATCCACATTTTTATTAGAGCTTAATCCGACGTTGGGTCGAATGGTCCATTTTTCTGAAATTATAAATACCGCATCTATTTCTAGCCCTAATCGATAGCTCTCACCGCTGGTGGCCCTTATAGGTGCACCCACATCGTCTAACTGCCCGGTTAGTACCAGCTGATCTTTGTAATCCATGAAGTAAATATTACTATTCACATTCACTTTTTCCGAAGTAAATCGCCACCCTAATTCATAGTCGTTTAACTTTTCAGCAGTAAAAACACCCTGCTCAAAATCACTCCTGCGTGGTTCCCTTGACGCCCGGCCATAGGAAGCATAAAATTGGTTTTGATCATTGAGTTCAAAACTTAATCCTGCTTTGGGATTGAAAAACTCATAGGTTCGTTGTTCATTTAATAGCACCTTATCCGATGTCAACCCTGAGGTCCGATAATTCACAAACCTCCCTTGTAGGTCACCATAAAAACTCCATTTGTCATTCAGGCGAAAAGTTGCCTTCGAAAAGGCTGTAAACTCATTTTTGTCTCCATTCCCGGAATAGTATCGATCTCTAATTTCTGTATCCCCGGCATTTCTGGCCCAAATTACTTCACCAAAATGATCTCCACCATAATAACTGTAAAATGCTCCAGTAGTGACATCCCAGGAATCATTCTTATAGTTTACGTTTACGTTTGCTGCGTAGAAATTATTGTTAAGCCATCTTCTGCGGACCAGGTCGGATGTTTCGATAATCTCATCGCCAATTTCGATGGGGCCAATATTGTGAAAAGAAAGGTCGGCATCCTCCCGGTATTGCTCAAAATACCCACGGCCGTACGTATAATTCAGCGATACATTGGTACTCCAATTACTATTGAATCGTTGATTCCAAAAGAACTGATAATGGTCTTGATTGTAGTTATCCACTTCGTTGTCATAAAATCGAATATTCCCCTCGGCGTCAGTATAAATCCCTGCCGGGTTAAAAGTTCGGTCGCTTTCCAGAGTTGCTTCGTCGATCCCAAACCAGGACTGATACGTACGTTCCTCACCTCCAAAAGCCAATGCTTTGATCAATGTATTTCCTTCCTGATAGGCAGCTTGTAAGAAATAGGATTTGAGATCACTCGTGGCCCGATCGATATAACCATCCGAAACAATTTTTGATAACCTTCCGGATAATTCAAACTTATCTTTTAAAAGGCCTGTGCTGAATTTTAGCGTGTGTTTCCAGGTCTCAAAAGATCCGTAGGAGTTGGATATCTCTCCAAATGCTTCTTCGGAAATCGCATCACTCTGAATATTGAGACTGGCACCAAATGCACCCGATCCGTTGGTGGATGTACCTACTCCACGTTGCAACTGCAAACTTTGAACGGACGATGCAAAATCGGGGAGATTGACCCAAAAGGTTCCCTGACTTTCAGCATCATTGAAAGGAATCCCATTGATGGTCACATTTACGCGGGTGGCATCACTTCCACGAACGCGAATCCCAGTATAACCAACGCCTGCTCCGGCATCGGAGGTTGTTACTACGCCCGGCAAATAGTTAAGTAAAATGGGCAGATCCTGCCCCAGGTTTCGTTGTGCCAATTCCTCTTTACCCACATTGGAGTGAGTTATGGGTGAATCGGCATCCACACGCACAGTTTTCAGAAAAACCTCATCCAGGCTCTCCACTTCAGTGGTGTCCCGGGAGACTTCCTCCTGCGTATACATAATAGTTGAACTGAATAACAGACAAAAAAATAACTTTTTCATTCGAACAAAAGTGTTACGAATAAAAGGGGTCATTATTCTTGATTAATTGATTCGCGTTATTTGAAAAATCTCGGGCTCGCCAGCCATTGCCTCACCTAAGTTCGGCTTCCTAAACAGCATTACCTGTTCCAGGTTCTATGGGTATAATCTCAGCTTCGTCGAAAAGACTAGGCACCCCTTTGAGATGTAAAGCAAAATTACGAATTACTTATTTGAAAAAAACGATAAATAACCCAATTTTTTAAGAAAATCTTACTATGATAAATAGCTGATTATCACTAAATTTAAGTAATGAACAAACCTAAATCCCGATTCCCCCTCAAAATCCTCCTAAGCTATCTGGTATTGGGAGCGCTAGCCGTGGTAGTGAGCTACTTTCTGTACGACGAATACCGTACCTATGCAGATACTCCGGCCGACGACCCCGAAGCGGAACGCATCATCGAAACCGGTACTTTCATCAACGACGTCTACGAAACCGATAGTTTCGCTCGAATTGCTTTGCTTACGCAGAGTGAGGATGATTTCGACGAATACCTTCAGAAAAACGAGTATTTGTATGAACGTATCGACGACTTGAAATCATTTATCCCCGATGTTGGCATCAGGCTTCAGCTGGATAGTATTAGAGACCTACTCGAGTTAAAAAGTGAAAATATCGAGCAGCTCCGTATTCTTCAATTGGCATACGATCAAGACTCATCATTGGATGATATACTGCGTGAGTTTAAAAATTTCGATAAGGTGGTGGGGAGAATGAATCTGGAAGATATAATTCGAGAACCTGAAAAATTACCCCGATCTGAGCAAAGGGCATGGCAACGAGTAGCAAAATTGTTTACTGAAATAAATAAAAGTGTTGATAGCGTCCAGGAAGTTCCAAGTATCACTATCGATTCCATGGTTGCCATTTCCAGGTATATTGTTTTGGAAGCAAAACGCGAAAATTCATATACACGACGAAAACTCAAGGAGAAGGAAAACGAATTGCTGGAAAACGAACTGAATATCTCAAATCAACTCAAGGAGATCATTACCGATTTCGATGCTGAAATGTACAAGAATCAAGTGCTGGCATCACAGGCGCGAATGGCCTCCGAGGAGAGGACCCAGTCCATTTTGAGGATCGCGGGTATTGTGGGATTTTTTACCATCCTTCTCTTTTCCTATTTGATCATTACAGATTTCTTTAAAGCCGAAAAGTTCAAACGCAACCTGGAGACCGCGAAACTTTATGCAGAGCGCATATTAAAAAGCCGCGAACAACTGATGGCTACCGTGAGCCATGATTTGAAAACACCATTAAATACGATTGTGGGTTATTCTGAATTGTTCTCACACACGGAACTTTCAGAAAAACAACACAACTATAACAAGCAAATCAATGCCAGTGCCCATTTTATAAGTAAAATGGTGGACGATCTGTTAGACTTTTCCAAGTTGGAAGCGGGCAAGCTGCCCATAGAAGAAGTGCCTTTTTCCCTGGAGAATGTTTTACATCAAATTGCGAAAGCTTCCAAAGATCTTCATATCGAAAAACCGATAACGCTGCATCTTTACGTGGACGATAATTTAACGGATAAGATCTTTGAGAGTGATCCGCTCAGGATTCAGCAAGTGGTAAATAATTTGGTGAGCAACGCTTACAAATTCACAGAAAAAGGCAAAATTCAAATCACAGCAAATCTCCTCAAACTGAAGAAGGACATCTGCATGGTCGAAATTGCTGTCACCGACACCGGGATTGGTATTTCCGAAGAGAAACAAGAATTGATCTTCAGGGAATTTACCCAGGCAGAGAGCGACACCTTCCAAAAATTTGGAGGCAGTGGCCTTGGTCTCGCCATATCCAAAAAGATTGCTCAGTTGTTAGGTGGAAACTTAAAAGTAAAAAGCAAACCGGGTAAGGGAAGTACCTTCTTTTTTACTATACCACTAATGATAAGTAAGCAATCGAAGCAACCATCTATTCCCCGAAGTCGAGATACTTCCCTTTCGAACCATATGACAGCAGTAATCATTGATGACGATCCGGCTATGTTGACGTTGCTTAAAGAATTGTTCGAACAAATGAATATAAAGGGGCATGGCTTCACCTCATTTGAGGCTTTTCAGAAACAAGATGGATTGAAGTACGATTTTGTCCTAACCGACATAGAAATGCCTGTTCATTCAGGATTTGATGTATTGAGGAACTTAAAATCCAATCAAAATCGGGGATATCAACAGCAACCAATAATCGCCATGACGGGTAATACCCAACTAACACGAAAAGAATATGTAGATCGAGGATTTTCGGATATGCTTCAAAAGCCTTTTAGTAAAAATCAATTGGTGGCTACCTTGAGTCCCTTATTTATAAACAGAATAAAGATCGATCTTCCTCGCCAGGAGGTGTTCAGAAATCCGTCGAATGAAATATACGATCTGTCTTTTTTGCACTCCTTTTTGGGCAATACGTCCAGCGTGAGCGAAGTACTGGACATTTTTTATGAACAGACCCGAAAGGATATGGGACAAATCGAAGCTGCCATTGACAAATTTGATTGTCATGGCTTACACGATGTGGCACATCGGATGCTCAATATGTGCAGACAATTAAATGCCAAACGGGTGAATCCTATTTTGGAAACCATGGAGCGATGCGCGTTGGAACCTATTCCGAAGAAAGAAATGGACGTTCTGTATAAAACTTTACAGGTAGAAGTAAAATCATTGCTTGCAGCACTAAAGAATGAGAACAGGGCTACTGCTTAAGATTGTATTGTTCGATCTTATTGTATAAGGTTTTCCGGGTGATATTCAGCAATTTGGCTGCCCGAGTTTTGTTGTTATCGGCTTCTTTCAGGGCATTCAGGATCAGTTGTTTTTCGTTGAATTCCCGGGTAAAATTCTTGACAGGTTTGGTTTTGGGCATCAATACTTCTTTGGGTATCACCTCCATCGGAATGGTAGGAGAAGGACTAAGCAGTACGGCTCTTTTTATGACATTCTTCAATTCACGCAGATTTCCGGGCCAATTGTAATGACGGAAGGCATTTTCTACCTGAGGGGATAAGCCAGTAACTTCTTTCCCAAGTGATTTGTTAGCCTGCTCGAGGAAATATTCTGTAAACAAGAACAAGTCTTCTTTTCGATCAGCCAATCGAGGAATCTGAACGGAAAACTCATTCAAACGGTGATAAAGATCTTCTCGGAAAGTTCCATCCGCTACGGCTTGTTGAAGATCCTCGTTGGTAGCAGATATAATTCGAACATCCACCTCAATTTCGGTATTGCTCCCCACAGGTTTGATCTTTTTTTCCTGCAAGGCTCTTAATAATTGTATCTGATTATTGTAGGAGAGATTTCCAACTTCATCCAGGAAAAGCGTCCCCTGGTGGGCCGCTTCAAAGTGTCCCATCTTATCAGACACCGCGCCTGTAAAACTTCCTTTCACATGACCGAAAAACTCACTAGCCGCAATTTCCTTAGGAATCGCACCGCAATCAACTGCCACAAAATTATGATCACTACGATCCGAATAATTATGAATGGCTTTGGCTGCTACTTCCTTTCCCGTGCCGCTTTCACCTTCAATCAAGACACTCATGTTGGTAGGACCAACTAATTGTAAATATTGATAGAATTTTTTTGAAGTTTCGCTTATTCCGATTACAAATTCCTGAGCTTTTTCAAAGTTACTTTTTGCGAATTCAATCCCGTTTTCTGAGCCATTCTTCTGGTATTCGGAATCCTTAGGTTGATCGATTCGTGCTTGTTCCATAACCATAAGCAATTCCTCAGGTCGAAATGGTTTTGAAATATAGTCTAACGCACCTTTCTTAATAGCTTCCACAGCCGAAGAAACCTCAGCATAACCCGTCATCAGAATCACGGAAGTACTCGGGTGGTTACTCTGTACATGATCCAATAAAGAGATCCCGGTACCGTCGGGAAGTTTAAGGTCGGTAATAAGTAAATCAAAGGATTGCTTATCCAATGCCTGAAACGCCGATTCACAGCCGGTCGCAGTAGCCACTTCAAAGCCTTTGCGTTCCAAAAATGTGCTCAACATTTTCAGAAATGCAATATCGTCTTCAACTACCAGAATGCTGCTGTTCATACTTGCTTAGTTGATGTAAAAGTAAGAAGTATAATAGAGGTGAATTTGTAAATTTTTCATAAAAAAAGGGTGCC
>WUAI01000068.1 GCA_009827225.1 Flavobacteriaceae bacterium
ACATTCGGTTAACATTTTACGTATAACCATGTACGAAAGGAAAATTTTAACTTAAAGCAGGAGAAAACCTTAATGAGACAACTTAAAATTACGAAGCAGGTTACCAACAGGGAAACTGCTTCATTGGACAAGTACCTACAGGAAATTGGAAAAGTTGACTTAATCACCGCAGACGAAGAAGTAGAATTGGCACAACGCATAAAGGCGGGTGACCAACGTGCTTTGGAGAAATTGACCAAAGCGAATCTTCGTTTCGTGGTTTCGGTTGCAAAACAATACCAGAATCAAGGACTTACCCTTCCCGATTTGATCAACGAAGGAAACCTTGGGCTTATAAAAGCTGCACAACGTTTTGACGAAACCCGTGGATTTAAGTTTATTTCTTATGCAGTTTGGTGGATTCGACAATCGATCTTGCAAGCTCTTGCAGAGCAATCAAGAATTGTACGTTTGCCATTGAACAAAATTGGTAGTATTAACAAGATCAATAAAACCTTCGCTTTCCTGGAGCAGGCGCATGAGCGTCCGCCTTCAGCGGAAGAAATTGCCAAGGAACTGGATATGACCATTAACGACGTAAAGGAATCTATGAAGAATTCCGGGCGTCACGTATCTATGGATGCTCCATTGGTAGAAGGGGAAGACTCAAACTTATACGATGTACTTCGGAGTGGTGAATCACCAAATCCGGATCGTACCTTATTGCATGAATCGCTTCGTACCGAAATTGAACGTGCATTGGAAACCCTTACACCTCGTGAGGCCGATGTGATTCGATTGTATTTCGGTCTTGGAAATCAACATCCAATGACTCTTGAAGAGATTGGAGAAACGTTTGATTTAACAAGAGAGCGTGTGCGACAGATCAAGGAAAAAGCGATCCGACGACTGAAGCATACATCCAGAAGCAAGATTCTGAAAACTTATTTGGGGTAACCCAATTACAGCAACAAACAGTTAAAAAATAACTGTTCGTTTTTTGATTGATGAATGACCTCCGGCTGATTACCGGAGGTTTTTTCTTTTAATCCCCTGAAATTTCGTAACTTAATCTAAGAATCTAAAGATTGGCTTATGTATTCGATCGTATATGTAAGTACTGCACAACCCGAATTATCGGAGAAAGAACTACAAAAGATATTTGATTTTTCCGAGAAGAATAATAATGCCCGATCGATCACAGGAATTTTAATTTATCATGACGGAAACTTTTTTCAGGTATTGGAATCTGAAGAAAATGATAAAGAATTGATCATAGACCTATTCGAAAGGATCAAAAAGGACCCCAGGCATTATGACGTGATCAAAATTATGTCCAAAGAAACCAGGTCCAAAGCGTTCAGCAAATACCATTCTTCCTTTACCACGATGATCAATCCGGCAAATGTTTCTGAACTCTATAGTTTCCTTAAGCAGGAGGAAGAGATCAACCCGGAAGGATATAAGGAAATTGCCTACCTCACTCAAAAGTTTTTGGCACTCATCTGATTCCCGATTTGAATATTTAGTACTTTTGACACTTAATCTGCCGTTTATGTCATCAACCCTAATTGCCCCTTCTGTACTTGCCGCCGATTTCGCCAATCTTCAACGTGATGTTGAAATGATAAATCGCAGTGAAGCGGACTGGTTTCATATAGATATAATGGACGGGGTATTCGTCCCCAATATTTCCTTCGGAATGCCAGTTTTGAGGGACATTGTAAAACATGCGAACAAGACCATCGATGTGCATTTAATGATCGTCGACCCGGATCGATATATCAAAACTTTTGCGGCATTGGGCTCCAATATTCTAACGGTTCATTATGAAGCATGCACACATCTCCACAGAACCCTCCAGGCGATAAAAGCGGAAGGGATGAAAGCTGGTGTGGCTTTGAACCCACATACTCCGGTCCATTTACTGGAAGATACTATTGAGGATATCGACTTGGTTTGCCTAATGAGTGTTAACCCGGGATTTGGCGGACAAAGCTTTATCGAGAACACTTACCAAAAGGTCACGGCACTGCGCCAAATGATTGACCAAAAAGGGGCGAACACCCAAATTGAAATCGACGGAGGGGTCACCGACAAGAATGCCAAACAACTCAAGGATACAGGAGCAGATGTGCTTGTTGCAGGAAGTTTCGTGTTTAAATCGGACGATCCTGTAGCTACGATCTCTAACCTGAAGCAACTGACCTCCTAAAAGCTCTTTTTCGGAAAAGAGTCTAATATTATAAAAATTTACCCCCCTTTTGTGATTTGTTGTACCTTCAATTCATGAATTCCATGTTGCAGGCTGCACCTTCCTTAGATACCTGGACCTCCATATTTCTATTTGCCGTGGCAATGGGGCTGTTTTTATTTGTTATGCTCATAAGTGGCGGCAATCGAAAGAATTATCCCATCGGATTCCTGGTACTGGCATTTTCCGTCATTATCTTTCAATATGTCCTATACTGGACCCGATATGAAGAAGTCTTTCCGTATCTCGTCATTTTCCCACCGGTTTGTTATTATGTGACAGGCCCCTTGTTGTATCTCTACTTTCTGAACCTTTATCAACGCAAAGTTCATTTCAATTACGGAATTCACTTTTTACCGGCCTTTATCATTTTGATTCCGAACCTTATTTTGTGGTTAAAGTACCTCGGATTTACAGAAATGAAAATTCATCTCCTGTGGTTGGTCCAGCGCCCCTGGTTGATGATTGCACACATGGCCGTATATGCATTTCTCATTTTTAGACTCATTCGGAAATATCGCAAAGGGGAAGGGGAATACACCAAAATTCGTAATAAATGGGGAAATGTGCTGGTATCGCTATATGGTTTGTTCATCATCGCACTGGCTTCCTATTATATCCTTGTAAAATTTCCATTTTTTAATAGTGAGTGGGATTACTCCATTTGTATTACCATGAGCGTGTCGATTTACACCATTGGATATTTCATTATTAAACAACCACAGGTATTTGACGGTGAGTTTTACTCTCAACTCTTCTTGCCGATTAAAAATAAAACAGACAATTTCGAAACGTCCCTCATGAATGAGTTGTACGAAAAGCTCACAGCGTATATGCAATCCGAAAAGCCATATACCGATAACGAATTGAGATTGGTACACCTGGCAGATCAACTCGGGTTCTCCACACATTTATTATCCAAAGTGATCAACAAGAAATCGGGGATGAACTTCAATCAGTTCGTAAACGACTACCGACTGGATGAAGCGCAGCGTTTACTCGCAGAAAATGGCACCTATAGCGTTAAAAGCATTTATTTCGATGTGGGATTCAACAATAAAGCTACTTTTTACAATGCTTTCAAAAGGAAATTCAATTGTACCCCGCTCCAGTACAAACAGCGACTTCAGGAGTCTTAATTCTTCAATAAAGAGTCAAATATTATAATTCTGAACCGGTTACTTAATTGAATTCACTTATTTCGAAATGAATTCTAAAACAATCAACTATGAAAAAATTACGATACATTTTTTTAGGTATTTGCATCCTGTTCACCTTAGGATTATATGCTCAGCAAACTTATATCTACGTGAGTGATGCAGGTGGTTTCAATGTTCAGCCCTGGCAAATAATGAGATACAATGTGGACGGTAGCAATCCGCAGGTCTTTATCGATAATACCTTTTTCGTGAGTGAAGGAGTGGGATGGCCTCAGGACATACTTTTCCTGGAAGATCAGGAAGTTGTGCTTATTTCATGCCTCGTGGGTGGTCGTATTACCAAACACAATGCTAATACAGGTGCTTATATCGAAGATTTCGCCACTGTAGAAGGTGGACCCACTCGAATGAAAATCGGCGCAGACGACCTCATATACGTACTTCAATGGAGCAATTCCTTAAATAAGGTGCTTCGCTATGAGCAAGATGGAACATTCGTGGATGAATTCACAAGCGTGGGCGTCGTGCAAAGTATTGGTCTTGATTGGGACAGTGCAGGCAACTTGTACGTATCATCCTATAACGGTGGCACCGTAAGAATGTTCGATACTTTCGGAAACGACATGGGCTTATTTATTGATTCTGAACTTGCCGGTCCAACCAACATCTGGTTCAATCCGGCCGGTGAAATGTTGGTCCTTGACTGGACAGCCGGTGATATAGAGCGATTTGATGCCACCGGTACTTACCTTGGAACCTTCGCTGGAGGTTTAAGTCAGCCGGAAGGTATCGACGTACTTCCCAATGGAAATCTATTAATCGGCAACGGTGGGAACGCCCAGGTAGATCAATTCTTGCCTAACGGAACCTTTGTGGAAACCACGATTTCCAGTGGCTCGGGTGGCCTTATCCAACCAAATGCCGTCGTTCTTAGAGATGCTATTCTTAGTGTGCCCGACAGCGAATTGAACAGAGTACTGGTCACTCCTACGCAAGGCAGAGAATTTAAATTTTCAGCCACCGCTTTGAATCACTATGAGTTCGTTACAATTTACAACGTACTTGGTGTAAAGGTTGAACAAATAAGAATAAACGAACAAAACGTTTGGCAGGCCCAAAGCCTTTCCGAAGGTATCTACTTTATGGTAGCTCAAGGAAAATCAGGAAATACGGTTACCCAGAAAATTTTAGTTAGCAATCAATAGGGTACAAATCCCCTAAGATTTTGTAAAAGATACTTCCGCGATTTCCAAATGGAACTCGTGGTTAGTATCTTTGCTGTATGACAATTAAGGATGTAATAATCATTGGTGGTGGGCCTATTGGTATCGCGTGTGCATTGGCTTGTAAGAAGAAAGGATTGGATTATGTGGTACTGGAAAAAGGTGCATTGACCAATTCATTGTACAACTATCCGCTTAATATGACTTTTTTTTCCACTTCGGAAAAATTAGAAATCGACGATATTCCTTTCATTAGCAATAATCCAAAACCCAATCGGGATGAGGCTTTGGAATACTACCGCAGAGTGGCTACTTCGAACCAATTGAATATCCGTCTTTTCGAAAAGGTGACTTCTGTAACCAAACCAAATGATCTCTTCGAAATAGTAAGTGATAAAGACGAATACAAGGCCAGAAACATAATTCTTTGTACAGGATTCTACGATATTCCGAAAATGCTGAACGTTCCGGGAGAAGATCTTCCAAAAGTAACTCACTATTTTAAAGAAGCCCATCCTTATGTGATGCAAAAGAACATAGTCGTGGGTGCCAGCAATTCGGCGGTGGATGCAGCCCTGGAGATTTGGAGAAAAGGCGGGGAGGTTACCATTGTGGTTCGAGGTCCTCAAATTGGAGAACGAGTAAAGTACTGGGTTCGACCAGATATTATGAATAGGATCGAAGAAGGAAGTATCAAAGCGATATTCAATGCGAATATTTCAGAAATAAAAGAAAGCGAGGTCGTCATTCAAACTCCTGAAGGTTCTGTAATTCTTGAAAATGATTTTGTGATTGCCCTCACCGGTTACCGACCCAATTTTGAGTTCTTAAAATCCATGGGTATAGAACTTTCCGAAGACGATCAATACATTCCTACCTATAATGAAACTACCATGGAAAGCAATGTGGAAGGATTATATCTTGCAGGAGTTATTTGCGGTGGGATGCAAACCCATAAATGGTTTATAGAAAATTCAAGAATTCATGCAGATATTATTGCCGAAGCCATCGTGGAACGCACTAATAGCCTGCATACCTGAAATTGAGTAGCTTTTGGGTATAGTTGTATAACTTCGGAAAGTGCATCTTAAATTCTTTCGGGGATTCTATAAAATACTCGGTAAGTACCGCCATAAATTCGTACTGGTTGGTAAAGGCATAAGCCCGGAAGAAACGGGTCTCATCCAATTTATCTTTTACTTCTTTATGCGTTAAACGCTTCAGTATATTTTGAAACTGCTTGGCAAATCTCGTAGAATCCAAATCCCGACTCTTTCTTGCCTCCAGCTGCATGGCATGCATGAACTCGTGAATCCCCAGGTTCCTGTTATCATTGGTGATCTCATAACCCTCTTCAAAATCCTTCCATGATAGCACTAAAGCCTTTCCGTGAGGATTAAATTCTCCTTTGTGAAGGGCTTCGTTAATGTTGCTATAAAATTCGCCGGGATATACCAGGATGTAATCAACGAGACCATAGTCATAATTCTTACGACCAAAACTGAGCATACAACCCACGGCCGCTATCAGCGTTTTCATCCGTTCGGTTACTTCCAATCCTTCCCTACCAACAAATTTCTTTTCTGAGATAAAAGTGGCAATCCGATGATGAAATTGTCTCTTTTCTTTAGCGGAGAGCATTGGATAAAAAGCAAACTCCTCCTCCAGAACCTTAATTTGTTCCAAATTTATTTTTCTAAACACAAAGAAATGCCTGTATAATGGGCGATCGTATTGTCCGGCATACCAATTCTCAAAGACCCGGAACAAAAAGAAGGCAAAACCCAGCAATACAATGGCATAGGCATAAGGTGCCAGCCAGGAAACATTCTCGTCTGGTTGTAAGAGTAACATCATTCAGAATAGGGCAACCTAAGATAGTGAATATTTAAAAAAACACCTGATTATCAGTATACAACGGAATGTTTCCGCACTTTATTACCCATTAGTCATTTGATAAGATGCTCAGGATATACCAGAATAATAACATGAGCGATGCAAATAATCCCAAAGAAGCAGCCACATACTGATCTTCACTATACTTATGCACCATATTCGATGTTTGATATAAGATGGATCCACCAGCCAGGATCACCATCCCAACGCTGAACCAAAGTCCCAGATTAAATCCGAAAGCTACCCCCGCCACAATGAGACCAAGGGCAACAAAGAATCCAACTGCTAAAGCCGACTTCAAGAAAGAAAAGTCCTTTTTGGTAAGTAAAACAATGGCAGACAGCCCAGAAAAAAGAGCCAATGTCATAATCGCTGCTTGGTTCAGCAAATGAAAACCACCGTCTCCGGCATACATCATCCCGATATAAATAAGAGGAATAAAGATGAAGGCTTCGGCAATTACATAAATAATCAGGGAAATATATTGCTTGTTCCGATCGTGGGAAGACAACGCCATTTTTTCAGCGTAATTCGTCACCAACATGAAAGCCCCTAAAAGCAACAACCAGGACCATCCCTGCGTTAACGACAGTGCAAATTCCAATAGTGGTGGAATCTGGAAGAAAATGATTTCAACCAGAATGAATAATAAGACCGCCAAGGCAACATGGGTATACGTTTTTCTATAAAACGCAGCTCTCTCGGCAGTTGTTAGACTTCCTACCATTACAAATTGTGGTTGTTGTAATTCTTCCATATTTTTTTGAATTAAAGTTGGTTTATTTTTTTGAACTTTCTCCTTTGAATTGCTGTGAATTATTTTTGAACAGCACGTTGAAGGTGGTTAAACTTCCATAGCAACGAGTGATATATTGTTGAAGATCGATCTTGTCCTGTTCGTCCAACACTTTGCTGGAATTGATCTTTTGCTCCATCACTCGCAAGCGATCCCGAAGCATAACAACTTTGTGAAAAAACGTGTTGATCGGAATTTCCTTATCCGCCAGGTTCGGGTCCTTAGGTTTCAGCACCATGGTTCCACCTTTATATTTATCGGCGATAGGAACAATTTCGCTCACATCACTCCACTTCTTCAGAATATCCCGAAGGCTCTTTTCCACTTCATAGAAACTTACAGTGTCCAGATCATCATCGGAGGCTTCAATGACCTCAAAATCGCTGTCCAGATCTATGGTTTCCAGCCCTGAATCTATAAAAGTCACCCAATACATAGTGGGTGATACATTGGTGACCACCCCTTTTCCATAGTCGGCGTGATCTATTCTCGACCCTATACCTAAAATTTTCTTCATATTTTTTTTCTGAAAGTTGAAAATACAACTTTTTTTGATCCGATCTCAGAAAATAAATTCAATTAACCAAGGCTGAATATTCCCTATCTTTAAGTGATGATTCAGCCAAAATCTTACCGCTTACTTAGAAAGATTCTTGTATTTGCCATCCTTTGGTTTCTTTTTGGTCTCATTTATGTCGTCCTTGAATTCGGTTTATTGGGTAAGGATTTGAATTACTATCCCGCAACAGGCAATAATTACAATCCCAAGATGGCGTTTATAGTCACGCCCATTGGCGCGTTCTTCATTGGAATTATCCAGGGGTTCATTGAAGTTAAATGGCTAAAAAAAGTTTTTGAATCCAAGCCGCTTTGGTATAAGGTTTTATTGAAGAGCACCTTTTATTTGCTATTCATCACACTATTTCTTCTATCTCTCGTTATGCTGAACAGCATTTTCTTATTTAAGGAGGGTAAGATTGATCAGGCCATTTGGAACGATTTGACTCGATTTGCCGGATCATTTTCCTTCTGGAGTGTCATAATTTATATCGCTTTCACTTTGAATTTTGCTTTGATCTATTCGGAAATCACTAATTATATGGGGAACAATGTTTTCTATAATTTTTTGTTCGGAAGATATCATCACCCGAATCAGGAAATCAGGATCTTCATGTTTCTGGATATGAAAGGTTCCACCACGATAGCTGAAGGCCTTGGTCATCGGAGGTATTTTGACTTAATTAAAGCTTACTATAAGGACATGACCGACGCCATTCTGGCTACATCCGGCGAGATTTATCAATATGTTGGAGATGAAATTGTAATAAGCTGGAAACTGGAAAAAGGTATCCAGCAGAACAATTGCATTGAGTGTTTTAAAAAAATTGAAAAATCGATCCAAAAAAATGCTGATTATTATAAGGATTCTTTTGGTTTAATTCCTGAGTATAAGGCTGGCTTACATTTAGGAGAGGTTACCACGGGTGAAATTGGAATCATCAAAAAAGATATAATTTACACCGGTGATGTTTTAAATACAACAGCAAGGATACAATCCGAATGCAACAATTACAACGCAAAAATCCTACTATCCAGATCCCTTCTGGAAAAATTAAATCTAAATGAT
>WUAI01000069.1 GCA_009827225.1 Flavobacteriaceae bacterium
CTAATCTTCAGCGATTAGGAAATTCCGGAAGGATTCTTGTAGAATTGCCCGGAGCAAAAGATGTAGAGCGTGTGAAGCGACTACTACAGAGTACTGCTCAATTGGAATTCTGGGACGTGATCAAAGCAGAAGAGATCACTCCATTTATTATTGCAGCTGATCAAAAAGTGGCTGAACTAATTAAGCCTGCTGAAGAAGTAACTGAATCTGAAGAAGCCACCGATACCACACAAACTGAAGAAGACGATCTTAGCGACCTATTGGGTGGGGAAGATGTGGATGAGACGGAAGAAGATCTTTCTCAAACCAACCCGATCACTTCATTGATCGTTCCGGTATCTGCCAGTAATCCTGGAATTGCAACTTTCAAATTGAGTGATACTGCAGAGGTAAATGGTTACCTGAGAATGCCAGAGGTAAAGGCATTGCTTACTGCGGATCAGCGTTATGCTAAGTTCGTTTGGAGTAAGCCGGAATTCAACGAAACCATCGGAGACGAAATAACAAGTTTATACGCCCTTCAGGGTAACCGCGAGAATGTTCCTCAATTAAGTGGAGGAGTGGTAACTGATGCTGCACAATCTTTTGATCAGGTAGGTAGAGTATCTGTGGACATGCAAATGAACGGTACAGGTGCTAAGATCTGGGAGCAAATGACCGGAAATGCTTACACCAATCAAAGTCAGATAGCGATCGTACTCGATGATGTTGTTTACTCTGCACCAGGGGTGACTTCAGGTCCTATTTCAGGAGGAAGAAGTTCCATTACCGGTAGTTTCTCCATCCTGGAAGGTCAGGATTTAGCGAATGTTTTAAGAGCGGGTAAATTACCTGCTTCTGCAGATATTATTCAAGCAGAATTTGTGGGACCAACTTTAGGGCAAGAGGCCATTGATAGTGGTATACTCTCTTTCCTAATCGCTCTTGGATTTGTACTGTTATGGATGATCTTCTACTACGGAAAAGCAGGAGCCTTTGCGGATGTTGCTTTGGTAGTAAACATTATTTTTATCTTCGGAATCCTCGCCGGTCTGGGAGCTGTACTTACCTTACCAGGTATTGCAGGTATTGTACTTACCATAGGTATTTCGGTGGATGCGAACGTACTTATCTTCGAACGTATCCGTGAAGAACTAGCCAAAGGTAAATCGCAAAGAGATTCGATTAAGGATGGATTTAGCAATGCGCTTTCGTCCATTTTAGATGCAAACATTACCACAGGTTTAACAGGTTTGATTCTTTTAGTGTTCGGTACGGGTCCGATTAAAGGATTTGCAACTACCTTATTGATTGGTATTGCCACCTCGCTGTTTACCGCAATCTTTATAACCCGATTATTCATCGATAGTTATACCAAGAACGGTAAGTCTCTTACCTGTTCTACGTCCTTTACCAAAAATCTTTTCAAGAATGTGAACATCCAGTTCCTTCAGAAAAGAAAAGTGGCTTACGTGATCTCAGGACTTTTGATCGCATTGAGTTTAGGGTCTTTATCTACTGTTGGATTGAACGAGGGTATCGATTTCGTAGGAGGTCGAACTTATACGGTTCGTTTTGACAAAGACGTGAACGCTCTGGAAATTCAAAATGATATGATCGCTGTGTTTGGAAGTGCTGAAGCGAAAACGTATGGAGGAGAAAATCAGTTAAAAATTACTACCAAATTCAAAGTAGATGAAACCGGAGCCGAGGTAGATACCGAAATCGAGAACATGTTGTTCGAAGGTTTAAAGAAGAACTTACCTGAAGGCATGACCTATGCGAGCTTTGTGGCCGATGATGAAAACAAGGTCGCAGGGCGTATGCAATACTATAAAGTGAGTCCTACCATTGCAGATGATATCAAGAAGTCGTCGTTCTGGGCGGTACTTGGATCCTTAGTAGTTGTCTTCCTGTATATCTTATTACGATTCCGAAGATGGCAATTTAGTTTGGGGGCTGTTGCGGCAGTTTTCCACGATGTTTTGATCGTATTGGGTATCTTCTCGATTACTTATAAGATCATGCCATTTAATATGGAGATCGACCAGTCGTTTATCGCTGCGATCCTTACGGTAATTGGTTACTCCCTGAATGATACGGTGGTTGTGTTCGACCGCATCCGTGAATTCTTTAATGAGCATAGCAGTTGGAAGATGAATCGTATCATCAACGGGGCATTGAACAGTACGTTAAGCCGTACCTTGAATACTTCGATGACCACACTCATCGTGTTATTGACGATCTTTATTTTAGGTGCGGAGTCTATTCGTGGACTGATCTTCGCCTTGATCGTTGGGGTATTAGTGGGTACTTACTCATCATTATTCATTGCAACACCGGTATTCTATGATACGGTGAAGAAACGAGGAATCGATCTCACCGAGAAAAAGGAAGAAGAAGAATACGAAGAAGCCAAAAAGAAATTAGCTTAATCGCAAAGAAAACCCCGCTTCTAGCGGGGTTTTTTTATGAGTGATATTTTTATTGGGAACGGGTAAATTCGACGAGATCTCCTTTTTCTAATCCCCATGTTTCGCTTAATCCCGCGTTGACCTCGAGCACATATTTGGCCGGTGCCTCGGAAGGAAGCGAAGTGCGGTCAAATGGTTTGGCATTTTTAATCATACTAACCACTTCTAGGTCGGAATTGATATAGATAATGTCAAGGGCAAATTCTGTATTCTTCATATAGAACGCCTTTCTCTCTTCATCTTCAAAAATAAAAAGCATTCCGCGATTCGGTTGCATGGACTTGCGATACATCAAACCAGTTTGCGTTTCGTATTCAGATTCAGCGAACTCTATTTCAAGGGTCGCTATGAGAGAATCGGTTTCGGCCTTCATAATCTTTAGCTCCCCCTCTTTAGTAAATGTAACTTCCTTCGTGAGTACTTTTTCATTAGCTGAATCTTTACAGCTATAAGACTGAAGCATAGAGGCGAGAAGTATGGCGACTATCCAGGTCCGTTTCATATCAATCTATTTTCTTTTTCGACGATTTCAGCATTAAATACACTCCCGCAATAATAAATGGTATACTCAGCCATTGACCGGTTGAAAGTGTATTTTGTAAAATCGCCCATTCTTCAAATCCGCCCTGACTCTTCTTAAAGAACTCTGCGATAAATCGTATCGTCCACATTAAGATCAGGAACAAGCCAAAGATGTATCCCAGTTGTTTGCGTTTATCTGTTTTCCAATAAATGTACCAAAGTATCAGGAATAGGAAGACATAGCCCACCGCTTCATATAGCTGGGCCGGATGACTCCAGGGTACTTTCTCCAGATACGCTGCAAACTCGGGATTGGTTTCCAGGGCTTGATACGCCTCCTTCACATCTTTCAAACCTGTAATTTGAGTTACTTCACGGTCGTTGTAATAGTTTTTAATAAAGCGTACCGCCAGAGGAAAATCGGCCGTAGTAGGTTTTCCAATTATTTCAGAGTTGATGAAATTCCCAAGACGTACGAAAGCACCACCTATGGCAACTGGAATAATGATTCGATCAAACATCCACAGTATATGTTTTTTTAAGACTCGCTTATTGTATAGGAAAATCGCAATGATGATCCCAATGGCGGCCCCATGACTTGCCAGGCCGCGAAAACCTGTAAATCGGAATTCGGGAGTGGTTTCTATGGGCAGGAAAATGGACAGTGGATCCTGTGTGATCAATTCCGACTGATAAAAAATGACATGTCCCAAACGTGCTCCTATCAGGATGGCGAGCACCATATAGATAAACAGGCTGTCCAGTTTGTCGAGGGAAACATCCTCATTTTTATAGATTCGTTTCATGATAAACCAACCTAGGGTAAAGGCAATCACAAACATCAAACTATAGTATTGTAAAGTGTAAAAGCCAAGGTCTAATCCTTCGGCGGGGTTCCAGGTGAAACTTAAGTATTCCATAGGTTGTAAAAGACTCGTAAATATAGAAAAGCTCTGAGGATTTCAGTAATATTATTTTTTTTCTTTTGAACGGGCAGGAGGTACGGGGTCGTAACCACTTCCTCCGTAGGGATGACAACTGCCAATCCTTTTCGATGCAAGCCATATTCCTTTAAAAACGCCATGCACTTTTAATGCTTCAATGGCATATTGAGAACAGGTGGGTTGGTAGCGGCATGTTGATGGGAATAAAGGCGAAATCAGAGTTTGATACCCACGTATCAGCATGATAAACGGAAATGTAAGAATTCTTTTCATTCAATACATGAGTCGGTTTTTTCTTCG
This sequence comes from Flavobacteriaceae bacterium, assembly GCA_009827225.1. GTDB lineage: Bacteria > Bacteroidota > Bacteroidia > Flavobacteriales > Flavobacteriaceae > Aureisphaera. The sequence continues at coordinate 4,220 of WUAI01000069.1, forward strand.
GAAAGTTTCCGAAGAATAACTATTGCAAGGAATAAGTGGTGCCGTCCTTACCGTCTTTCAATTGAATCCCGTGTTCGAGCAGCTCATCCCGAATTTGGTCACTGGTCGCAAAGTCCTTATTGGCACGTGCCTTATTTCTGAGTTCGATCAATAATTCCACGGCCCCTGAAAGCTTATCGCCGTCACCTCCGGAAGTCTCATCGAGACTTAACAAACCAAGAACATCAAAAATGAAATCGTGCATGGTCCGTTTTAATAGCTCCAAATCTTTCTGGGTGATCGTTGCATTTCCATCCTTGTAAGCATTGACATACTTTGTGGCTTCAAATAATTGGGCGATCAGAATCGGACTGTTAAAATCGTCGTTCATCGCATCATAGCACGACTGTTTCCAACCGGCAATATCGTGTGTACTACTTTCCGCAGTTTCAATGGAATCCAGCGCACGATATGCGTCCATCAGGCGGTTATATCCTTTTTCCGAAGCTTCCAAGGCATCATTTGAAAAATCCAAAATACTGCGATAGTGTGCCTGGTACATAAAGAATTTGGCAACGGTTGGCGCAAATGCCTTGCTCAAAATATAATTTTCACCACTAAACAGTTCGTTCGGTAAAATATTGTTACCCGTGGACTTTGCCATCTTTTTACCATTGAGAGTAAGCATATTTGCATGCATCCAAACATTTACCGGGGATTCATGATTGCATGCCTCGGCCTGTGCGATCTCACACTCGTGGTGAGGAAATTTCAGGTCCATTCCACCACCATGAATATCAAAATTATTGCCCAGGTATTTGGTGCTCATCGCGGTACATTCCAAATGCCATCCCGGAAATCCGTCACTCCATGGGGAAGGCCATCGCATTATGTGCTGTGGTTCGGCCTTTTTCCAGAGTGCAAAATCCTGGGGATTTTTCTTTTCACTTTGAGCGGTGAGTTCCCTGGTATTGGTGATCATGTCTTCCAGCTGCCTTCCGCTAAGCTTTCCGTATTCATGGTCTTCATTGAACTTGATCACATCAAAATAAACAGATCCATTTATTTCGTATGCATATCCTTCAGACATGATCTTTTCAATGATCTGGATTTGCTCAATGATATGACCCGTGGCCGTAGGTTCAATGCTTGGTGGCAATGCATTGAACTTAGCCATTACATTATGGAAGTCTACAGAGTATTTCTGAACCACTTCCATAGGCTCTAATTGCTCTATTCGGGCTTTCTTTAGTATGGGATCTTCTCCGCTTTCTCCATCGTTCTCCAAATGCCCTGCATCCGTGATATTTCGGACATAACGCACTTTATAGCCCAAATGTTTCAGATAACGGAACACCAAATCGAAAGAAAGGAAAGTACGGCAATTTCCCATATGGACGTTGCTGTACACGGTAGGACCGCACACATACATGCCAATGGCACCTTCATGAATGGGTTCGAATTTTTCTTTGGATTTGGTTAGCGAATTATAAATGAATAATTCCTGTTGCTCGTATAGTTTCATTGGGTTAGCCCAGGCTGTTTGAGGTTGATGTACTGGCTAAAATTCGGTTTCTAATTTGATGTAATCCAAGAACTCTCTACGGGTATCGGCTTCTTTGAATTTGCCTCCAAACTCACTGGTTACCGTGCTACTCTCGATGTCTCGAATACCTCTTGAATTCACACATAGGTGCTTTGCATCAATAACGCAGGCAACATCTTCCGTCCCAAGTATTTCCTTTAACTCCTTAACAATCTGCATGGTCAATCGCTCCTGTACCTGGGGTCTTTTTGCGTAATAATCCACGATACGGTTCATTTTTGACAAACCAACTACAGTTCCATTGGAAATATAGGCGATATGAGCCCGGCCAACGATTGGTAATAAGTGGTGTTCGCAGGTAGAGTACAAAGTGATGTTCTTTTCTACAAGCATTTCACCGTATTTATATTTATTATCGAAAGTAGAAGCTTTCGGCTTTCTGTCTGGATGTAATCCACCGAAAATCTCCTGAACGAACATTTTAGCCACTCGGGTAGGAGTTCCTTTCAAACTATCGTCTGTGAGATCCATTCCCAGCGTAATTAGGATATCGCGCACATTATCCTTAATTAAAGCGATCTTTTCAATGTCACTCAATTCAAAGGCATCTTCTCTCAAAGGAGTATCTGATGAGGTACCAATATGATCATTGCCAAGTGCTTCAATTTCCTTCAATTGTCTCTCTAAATCCATAGTTTTTTTCTAATGTAAATTTATATTACAGATTGCAAAGATACGCATAAGTGAAAAGTCTGAAAAAATTGCCTATCACTTTTTAGGGCTTTCAAGCCCAGCCTTTTCATAAAAATTTCTTAATTTTCGCCAAATATAGCCTATTGAACATGAAAAATTTGTACCCCAAGTCATTCCTCGGCTTACTGCTGTTATTGCTTTTTTCATCAAATATCTACGCACAATGTCCTACTTTGGATGCGGGCCCGGATCTTACTATAGATTGTACGGCGCCGGGGGTAGAATTACAGATCTTAATCGATGGATTGCCCGAGCTCATTCTTCCGAATAATGGAACATCGTCATATCGCATAGGCGAACCCACTTGTCCGATGCCTGCTTTAACTGGTACTCCAACAGGAATCAGTATAGATGATTCTTATTCACCAGCGCTTCCACTTGGATTTGATTTTGAATACTTCGGAAATACCTATAACCAGTTTGTGGTAGGGGCGAACGGAAAAGTAACATTTGACACCACTCTCGCCGGCGGATTTGATAACTGGGGAATTGGAGCTGCTGAATTATTGCCCTTTTGGGATGGTTCCAGTTTCGAATTTAACATGATCTACGGTGCTTACCATGACATTCATCCCGGAATCGGGGGGAGCATCAACTATTTTGTGGCGGGAACTGCACCGGAAAGAGCCTTGGTAGTAAGTTATGATGCCGTTCCACATTTTAGCTGTGGTGTGGGAACCGAGACAACGCAACAAATCATTCTATACGAATCCACCAATGTAATTCAGGTGAATCTTATCAATAAACCGGTATGTGCTGCCTGGAACGGTGGATTAGCGGTATTGGGGATTCAGGGTAACGACCTTACTGAGTTTGCCGTACCTCCCGGAAGAAATACAGGAGTATGGACCGCTGTTGATGAGACCTGGTTTTTTATACCGGATGGTCCATCCGATCCTAATACTACTTTTGAAGTAATCAACCAAACCACGGGTATGGTAGAAGCCACGACGCTTCCAGCCTTTGTGAATCCTGGTGTGACCACGACCTATACAGTAAGAATTACCTTCGATTACGGAGGCGTTCCTACTATTATTGAAGATGAGGTGACTGTAATTGTAACAGGCGGTGGATTCCCGGTCGACCTCGGCCCTGATATCGATACTTGTGATTCTAACGATATTATTCTTGACGCCAGTGCAAGTGCACCACCGCTTTCTACTTATGAGTGGTTTTATAATGCAGTTTCCCAGGGACCTCCATCTACCATAGCAACAACATTTACGGTGACTTCACCTAATTCCGGAACTTATTCTGTAGAAGTAATCGATCCTGCGGATCCTACCTGTCCGGGGAGTGATTCGGTGGTTATCAATTTCCTTATTCAGCCAGTTATCGACGCACCGCCCATTGACCTATTTATTTGTGACGATGGTACCACTCCGGGGACGTTCGATCTAACGGTTAATGAACCCATAGTTTTAGGACCTCAGAATCCTGCCGATTTCAATATATTCTATTTTGATAGTGCTTTGAATCCTATCGCGACTCCGGCCGCCTATAACATTATGGGGACCAACGAGACTATCACAATTAGAATAGAAGATCTCACCGGTAACTGCTTCGTGGAAGCCACGTTCGAAATAAACTATTCAGCGGCAATTGCAGGGCCTGTGCCTGATCAAAATCTTTGTGACGAAGATGGTTCCGGGGATGAAGTGATCGACCTGAGTGCAGAATTTGATATAGTTGTGTTGAATGGACAAGTTCCTTCAGATTTTACAATTACCTATCATGCTTCACAGGCGGATGCGGATAACGACGTGAATGCTTTGCCAACCCCACATACGGTGGTGGCACCTTCACAGCAGATATTTATTAGATTTGAAAATAACCTTGATCCAACCTGTTTCGATACCACTCAATCGTTTACCATTTTTGTAAATCCGTTGCCAGTTGTTACGGGTGCTCCTTCTTTGGTTGTTTGTGATGAAGATAACGACGGTTTTGCAGCCTTCGATTTGACCATGGCCGATATGGATATCACCGGGGGTGATCCGGATCTTGTGGTAACCTATCACGGTACTATGCTGGATGCTGAAAATGGAGTACTTCCATTACCGAACCCCTATTTCAATGATGATATTTATGTGGATTTCGTTTGGGCGAGAGTAGAGAGCATTACTACAGGTTGTTTCACCGTAGTCTTTGTGACATTAACCGTTCGTGACTCTCCTGTCGCAACTGTACCGGCCGAGCCGTTGAGATTGTGTGATGACAATGTGCCGGATGGTTTCACCTTCTTCGATCTCACGGTAGTAGCCCCTGAGGTTTTGGGAAGTTTGAGTGCCACGGAGTATGATTTAT
>WUAI01000070.1 GCA_009827225.1 Flavobacteriaceae bacterium
ATCGGCGTGTATTTTTTTTTATTTCTGAAATCGCTTCTTCCTTTGAACAGTGGCCTTCGAGATACTCAAAGAGCTCCTTATATCCCACTGTTTGCAACGCATTTAAGTTTTTATGCGGAAGCAGGGCTTTGACCTCTTCCAATAAACCGGCTTCCAGAAATTGATCTACCCTTCGATTGATCCTATCATAGATAATCGCCCTGTCTGCAGTAAGGCCGATATATAGCGCATCAAAGCTTCTCTGGGATGTGCCGGAGTTTAAGAAAGTGGAATAAGCTTTGCCGGAGGCCCGGCACACCTCGAGCGCACGAATCAAACGATGATGATTGTGCAGATCCACTATGTCATAGTAGCCCGGATCAAGCTCCTTCAACTCTTCTTGCAGGGATTCTATACCTTCCGATACATACTTGGAGTTCAATGCTTCCCTGATGCCTTCAGGTATTTTTGGAAAATGATCCAATCCTTTTACCACAGCGTCCACATACAACCCCGAACCACCAGCCATAATAATAACTGGGTATTTCTGAAATAATTCTTCCAGGGTCTTTAAGGCTTCCCTCTCAAAGTCACCCACGGAATAATTTTCGAAGATGCTTTTAGTTTGAACGAAATGATGTTTCACTACGGAAAGCTCTTCTTCCGAAGGAACTGCTGTGCCAATCTTCATCTCTTTAAAAAACTGACGGGAATCCGCCGATATGATTTCAGTATTAAAAGCTTTCGCCAGCGCGATGGCCAGGGAGGTCTTCCCGATTGCTGTTGGACCTACCACACAAATGAGTAAGTTCGAAGGGGAAGTCATTAAAGGGTTTCTTCGGTTAGGTCATTTCCACATTTGTGGCAGAACTTAGCACCATCAGCATGATGCGATTCCATACAATTGGTACAGCAAATGGTATTGGTATCCACTTCTTTTGATGACCGCGTATACTCGGCAGTAATAATACCCGTAGGAACGGCGATTATTCCGTAACCCATAATCATGATTATACTGGCGATGAATTGACCCAACGGAGTGGCTGGAGATATATCCCCATATCCCACGGTGGTTAGCGTAACAATACACCAGTATACACTTTGTGGGATACTCACAAAACCGTTTTCTTCTCCTTCCACCAAATACATAATGGTCCCGGCAATAATCGATATGATCACAACCGCAAATAAGAAAATAAAAATCTTTGCGCGGCTGTGTAAAAGAGCACGTTTCAATTTGTTGGACTCACCTACATAACGCGTAATTTTCAGGATTCGGAATACTCTTAAGAGTCGCAGTGCTCTTACTGTCAGTAAATAACTGCTACCAGAAAGGATAAATGATAAATACAACGGGATAGTAGAGAGGAAATCGATTATTCCGTAGAAACTAAAAATATATTTGAAGGGTTTCTTAACCGTAATGATCCTCAAAATATATTCAAGACTAAAGAATATCGTTATGATCCATTCCCCTATATACAGAGCTTCATGATACTTGGCATCTATCTCACTCACGCTCTCCATCATCACGAATATCACACTGAGTACGATCAGGATGAGTAATACTACATCAAACAGTTTGCCTAATGGAGTGTCGGCTTCATAGATGATATCATGAAGTATTTTTCGCCAGCTTTTTTTAGATTCTGATGCCAATTCCTTGGTATTTTCTTGGGGTAAAGTTAAATAAGTTTGTTTATATAGCCGTTTCCTTCGGAAGAGGTACAATTTTCAATACCTTGTTTTTCCGGAGGTAATTATGGATTATGTGCTGCGAGTCCCTGTTGTCGGTCATAGGTGTAATAATAGAACGCAGGACCTCGATATTGGTAATTTGGTAATTCAGGTCAAAGAAACCAAATCCTTTATACTGGCCATTTTCGATTAGTATCACCGACCGCTCATCTACCTCTCGGCCCCTGTCGATAATTAACATGTTTTGGTTTTCATAACTGTATTTGTCCAGAAATCTCTCCACCCGTTCGTTATAGCTCATCGCATCTTCTTCTTGAATACAGGCTCCGTTACATTCCTTGATCTCATAGAGGAAGCAGGAGGTTTGAGAGCGATAGAGGCTGGTAAGTTTCTGACATAATCCGTTTTCTTCCGTGATTTTATATAGGCTGGATCTTGCCTGCTGATAATTGGTAAAGGTCGTGATCGCAGTTTTCCGGTTGTCAGCTTTTTCAATCTTTAGGTTGATATATCCTGACTCATCTTTAAAAGAAACCAGTTGATAATGAAAAATGTTCTTACGAAGTGCTCTGTTGTATACCGGTTTTTTCTTCTTGATCTCTTCGCTTTCCTTCAATTGGGCAATCAGATCGTTTCCGGTTAATTCGAAACTTACAGCACTTATCTCAAGTTGGATTCGTTTAGACTTTCTTTGATCGCTGGTAAAATGCTGTGTAAGTCGTTTTTTAATGTTCTTACTTTTCCCGATGTAAATGATTTCCCCATCCTCCCGATGCATATAATACACGCCGGCATTGGTGGGAGCACCGGCAATCATGTCCAGAAGTTTTGGCTCCAGATGTCGCTTGGGGTCGGTGCGGATATATTTGGTGATGATCTCTTTATCTGAGTCCTTGTTCAAAAGCAATTTAAAAAGCTCGACAGTTGCTTTAGCATCTCCCTGAGCCCGATGCCGATCACTTATTGGAATTCCAAGGCTTCTTGTAAGTTTGCCCAGGCTATAAGAAGGCATATCGGGGATGAGCTTCTGGGCCAATTCCACGGTACATAGAGTTTCTTTCTCATAGGCATACCCCAGACGATCAAATTCCGTGGTTAAAATGCGATTATCAAATTGTGCATTGTGCGCTACGATCACACAACCTTCTGTTATTTCAATGATTCTTTTGGCTACTTCGTAGAATTTCGGTGCATTCCTGAGCATATCATTGTTGATACCGGTAAGATTCACTACGAAGGGTTGAATATGTCGTTCCGGGTTGACCAGACTCGAAAACTGGTCTACAATTTTGTGTCCATCAAAGCGATAGACTGCAATTTCAGTGATACCTTCCTCGTTGTATTTACCTCCGGTGGTTTCAATATCTAGAATTGCGTACATTAATTTTTGGTTCTGACTTAATCTATAAAGTTACGAATAATTACGGGCTCCGAAAATAGAACTGCCCACGCGAATCATATTACTTCCGTAGGTAATGGCCAACATATAATCACCACTCATGCCCATACTTAGTGTAGTGAATTTCTGAGCCTCACTGTGCTTATCATAAAATTCCTTCAATCGATTGAATTCTCGCGCCAACTGCGATTCGTCGTTTGTAAACGTCGCCATTCCCATTAAACCCACGATCTTCACATTTTCGAGCGCTTTTATTTCTTCGGAACTCAATAGTGCTAATGCGTCCTCTTCGGTCATTCCAAATTTTGATTCTTCCTCGGCAATCTTTATTTGAAGTAAGCAATCGATAGTTCGATTATATTTGGAGGCCTGTTTGTTGATCTCCTTTATTAGTTTCATGCTATCTACGGCGTGAATCAGACTCACAAATTCGGCCATATATTTAACCTTGTTGGTTTGCACGTGACCTATCATATGCCACTCTATATCCTTCGGCATGACTTCCCATTTGGAGGTCATTTCCTGGATCTTATTTTCGCCAAATACTTTATGGCCGGCCTCATATGCCTGCATGATCTCTGCCACCGACTTGGTCTTACTTACAGCTACCAGGGAGACGGTTTCCGGAAGGGTATTTTTTATTTGTTCTAAATTTTCAGCAATACTCATTCAAATTCATAGATTGTGACTCCGCTTCGCATCTTAGGTTCTATATAAGTGCTTTTTGGAGGCATGGTAAGACCTTCGTCTGCAATTTTTTTCATCTCTTCCGTGGTAATGGGTAGTAGTCCGAACCCCACAGTGAACTCTCCGGAATCCACCAAAGCCTTCACGTGTGCGAGATCCTTTTTTCCATGGGTGTAATCGATGCGTTGGTCGTTCCGAACGTCGTCCACACCCAGGATGGGTTGCAAAATGGTTTTGTAAAGAATTTGAGTATCCAGCGCGTCCAGTGAATTTTGAATCGAGTAATTATTCTTTCTAAGGTATAAGGAATAAAACTCCCCATCCAGGTACATGCTGAAATGGTGCTTTTTGGATGGTTTGTAAAAATCAGTTCCCCTATTATCGATGCGATACATGGCGTCCAGTTGAATTAGGAATTCTTCCTTGGTAAGACCATTGAGACCTTTTACCAGCCGGTTGAATTCGTAGATCTTCAGTTCGCTCTCCGGGATAAGATAACTCATGAAGTAATTATAAGCTTCTTCACCATGGTGGTCTTCATTCTCTTCCTGAAGGTCCTCTGCCAGTAAATAAGACGAGGAGCAGCGATGATGTCCGTCTGCAATATAAAATGCCTTCATACTTTCGAATGCCTGACTAAGGGTACTGATTACTTCAGGATCATCTAAAACCCATACATAATGCGTATCTCTATAAGTGGTGGTGAATTCGTATTCGGCTCTTTCTTCCATTACCTTTTCGATCACAGAACGAACATCTTTATGGTCGGGGTAGGTAAGTAGCACGGCCTCCGCATTAAATCCAACAGTTTTCAAATAATCTTTGAATAGCTTTTCGCGATAGGCAATGGTATCTTCGTGTTTCTTTATGCGACCTTCCTTGTAATCGGCTACACTCGCAGCCGCAACAATCCCGTGAAAAACGAGTCCGTCCCGATTCACGATTTTATACACATAGAAACTTTGTTTCTCATCCTGTATAAATATATCGTCTTCCTTGAATTCCTGGTAACGGTTTCTTACCAGGGCATAGCGTGCCTTACCGGAGATCTTTTTCTGGTATTTAAATCCCGGATTCACGATATGCAAAAAAGAAAAGGGGTTGTCTCTGAGTCTGGCTTCTCTTTCTTCCTTTGTATAAGTGTCGTACGAGCGGGAGGCGAGTAAACTCACCTTATCGCGGGTAGGTCGTACGGCTTTAAATGGAAGAACTTTTGGCATATCTTGTTAATTGTGCTAAGTGGAAGAATTCATAAAGTAACGGTTCATTAAGAAAATTGAACCGCTACTTTTTCCGCTTTTCTGCTTTCAGAATAATCATAAAAACCTTCACCGCTTTTGACTCCCAATTTCCCTGCCATTACCATGTTTACCAGTAGCGGGCAAGGTGCGTACTTCGGATTTTTAAAGCCCGCATACATCACATTCAAAATGGACAAACAAACGTCCAATCCTATAAAATCGGCCAGTTGAAGGGGTCCCATGGGGTGAGCCATTCCTAATTTCATAACCGTATCGATCTCTTGTACGCCAGCGACACCGTTATAAAGGGTTTCCACAGCTTCGTTGATCATTGGCATAAGGATACGATTGGCAACGAATCCGGGATAATCGTTTACTTCGACGGGAACTTTATTTAGTTTTTTGGAGATTTCTTCGACAGTCTTGTAGGTTTCGTCGCTAGTGCTATAGCCTTTGATGATCTCCACCAGCTTCATTATAGGTACCGGATTCATAAAATGCATACCAATCACCATTCCGGGTCGCGATGTTACGGCAGCGATCTGAGTGATGGAAATGGAAGAGGTGTTACTGGCAAGTATAGTATCATCCGGACAAAAAGAATCCAGGTCTTTAAAGATCTTGAGTTTGAGATCCACATTTTCTGTGGCGGCCTCCACAACCAGGCTGGCATATTCCACACCTTCTTCCATATTGGTATAGGTAGTGATGTTATTCAGTGTTCTGGTTTTATCTTCTTCTGAAATCTTCTCCCTGGCAACCATGCGGTCCAGGTTTTTGGTGATGGTTGCTATTCCTTTATCAAGGGCGGATTGAGAGACATCAATAAGTTGGACTTTGTAGTCGAATTGAGCAAAAGTGTGAGCGATACCATTCCCCATGGTACCGGCACCTATTACAGCTACGTTTTTCATTTATAAGGCTTTAAAATTTTCAATGACCTGCATGGCTACTTTAAGAGCATTGGTCCCCTGCTCGAGCGTTACAACAGGCTCTGTATTGTTCTGGATAGCGTCTGCAAATGTTTCCAGTTCATCAAGAATTGCATTATTTGCATCGACCTCCGGGTTGTCGAAATAGATTTGTTTTTTAACTCCTTCGGCATTGGTGAGAATCATGGCGAAGTCATCCGGATTTTCAGGCGCATCCTTCATTTTCACCACTTCGCATTTCTTTTCCAGAAAATCGACTGAAATGTAAGCATCCCGTTGAAAGAAACGCGCCTTGCGCATTTTCTTCATTGAAATCCGACTGGCGGTAAGATTCGCCACACAACCATTTTCAAACTCGATACGTGCATTGGCGATGTCAGGGGTTTCAGATATCACTGAAACACCACTCGCACTCACATTTTTAACTGGGCTTTTCACCACGCTTAGGATGGCATCGATATCATGGATCATTAAATCCAGTACCACGGGAACGTCCGTGCCACGAGGGTTAAACTCGGCCAGGCGGTGGGCTTCGATAAACATCGGATTTTCAAATTTCTCTTTCACGGCCATAAAAGCCGGGTTAAATCTTTCCACATGTCCCACCTGTCCTTTTACACCATGCTTAGCGGCAAGCTTCAGGATTTTATCGGCCTCCTCCACCGTTTGCATAATAGGTTTCTCGATGAATAGATGTTTACCCGCTTCAATCACCATTTTGGCGCATTCGTAATGGTGAATGGTGGGAGTAACTACATCCACCACATCGCAGGCTTCGATGAGTGATTCCATCGAAGGAAAGTTTTTATATCCGAATTCTTCTGAAATGTTTTGGGCTGCCTCTGTATCAGCATCAAAAAAACCAACAAGCTCGTATTTTGCAGATTGGTTAAGAAGTTTTAAATGAATTTTTCCCAGGTGGCCGGCACCCAGAACTCCTGCTTTTAGCATGGGCATTGGTTTTGCACAAAGGTAACAGTTTTGCATGAGATTTCAGGCTCCGAAACATCGAATTGAAAGCATAATTTTTATGAGAAGAACTTCAAAAATTAAATGGTTCTTGCTTACTTTGTAATCCCATGAACGATACTTTTACCCATAAAGGAATGCGAAAGAAACTGGTGAACACCTTGCAGCGCAAGGGCATTACTGATGAAGAGGTGTTGAAAGCGATCAATGCGATCCCCAGACACTGGTTTATGGATAGTGGTTTTGTAGATCACGCGTATGTAGATAAAGCCTTTCCCATTGCTGCCGACCAGACGATCTCCCAACCTTATACCGTGGCCCGACAAACCGAATTGCTGGAATTAAAGAAAGGGGATAAGGTTCTTGAAATTGGAACCGGAAGTGGATATCAATGTGCGGTTCTGGTGGAAATGGGTATGCAAGTGTATACGATCGAACGGCAGAACGAGCTTTTTAAGAAAACAAATCGGTTCCTCCCAAAAATAGGCTATCGTCCAAAGAAAATGATCTTCGGGGATGGTTATAAAGGATTACCGGAGTTTGCTCCGTTTGATGGAATAATTGTAACGGCCGGAGCACCCTATGTGCCCAAAGAACTGTTGTCTCAATTAAAGGTAGGAGGACGGCTTGTGATACCTGTGGGTGAGAATGTTCAAATCATGACCGTTTTTAAAAGAAAGAGCGAGACCGAATTTGAAAAGAAAGAATACGGGGAATATCGGTTTGTTCCGTTGTTGGAAGACAAAAATTAGATTGTATTCTCTTTTAAGGGAAGGAAAAGAATAAATTGCTAACTTCAGCTTATGAAAAAGAAATTACTCCTGCTATTTTGTTTGGTGTCGCTGCCAATGATTGCACAAAATTATACCAGTTATTTTACCGGGGATACTGCAGACGTAACCACGAATCAGGAACAAGGAACTTGCCTGATGGGGGGCGCGACTGAAAATGACAATGCCATAATCTGGTTTTTAAATAAAGCCGACGGAGGGGATGTGGTGGTCCTTAGGGCCAGCGGAAGTGATGGCTATAACGATTATTTCTATTCTGAATTAGGCGTGACCATTAATAGTGTCGAAACCCTTGTCATTAATAACGCTGCCGGGGCTTTAGAGCCGTATGTGCTGCAGCAAGTTGAGAACGCTGAAGCTATTTGGTTTGCAGGGGGAGACCAATATGATTATGTGACCTATTTCAAGGACAATGCGATGGAGGATGCATTGAATGAATTCATCAATGTAAAGAAAGGAGTTATTGGCGGTACCAGTGCGGGA
>WUAI01000008.1 GCA_009827225.1 Flavobacteriaceae bacterium
CCTATCTTGAGTCCCTGTCTTTCTTCAATCACCTCTACGAACTGGGACGCCTGCATTAGTGATGCGAAAGTTCCCGTATCGAGCCATGCTGTACCTTTATCCAGGATGCTTACGCTTAATTTTCCACGTTTCAGGTATTCATTATTTACGTCCGTGATTTCCAACTCTCCCCGCGCACTCGGACTTATGTTAGCCGCGATTTCCAGGACTTCATTGTCATAGAAATATATTCCAGGTACCGCATAATTGGATTTGGGTTTCTCTGGTTTCTCTTCAATAGAAAGGGCCTTACCCTCTTTATCAAATTCAACTACCCCATAACGCTCAGGATCCAACACGTGGTAGGCGTAAATAATTCCTCCATCCGGATCATTATTGGACCGTAATAATTCCTTCAGTCCGGATCCGTAAAAAATATTATCTCCCAATATAAGTGCCACCTTATCATTCCCAACAAATTCTTTCCCTATAATGAACGCTTCGGCCAGTCCGTTGGGATGTTCTTGTACGGCATATTCAAATTCACATCCATACTTCTTCCCGTCACCCAATAACTTCTGAAACAGCGGCAAATCCTGGGGTGTGGAAATAATTAAAATCTCACTAATTCCTGCATACATCAGTGTAGAAAGCGGATAGTAGATCATCGGCTTATCATACACCGGCATGAGCTGTTTACTTACCGCCAGGGTAAGCGGGTGAAGTCTTGTCCCCGAGCCTCCTGCTAAAATTATTCCTTTCATAAGCGGTTTGTGTTATTTAAATACCAGGCTACCGTTTTTTGGATTCCGCTTTCAAAATTCTCCTCCGCTTCCCAGCCTAACTTATCTTCAATCTTTGAGGCATCTATGGCATATCGAAAATCGTGACCGGGCCTATCGGTAACAAAACTAATTTGTTCTTTATAGGAAGTGGCCTTTGGTTTCAAATCGTCTAAAATTTCACATATGGTATGAGCAATATAAAGGTTTTTACGCTCATTACGGCCCCCAATATTGTACGTCTCGCCCAGTTTCCCCTGATCGATCACTAATTTAATACCAACACAATGGTCTCCCACATAAAGCCAGTCTCGTACGTTTTGTCCGTCACCGTAAATAGGAATCGGCTCCCCGGATATGGCTTTTCTAATAATGGTAGGAATCAATTTTTCCTTGTGCTGGTTGGGTCCATAGTTATTGGAGCAGTTGGTCGTGACCACCGGTAGGCCATAGGTATGGAAATAACTTCGCACTATGAAGTCTGATGACGCTTTCGATGCGCTGTAGGGACTGTTCGGAGCATAAGGTGTTTCTTCGGTAAAAAGTCCTGTTTCTCCTAATGTTCCATAAACCTCGTCGGTTGAAACATGAAGAAACCTTGCCTCCTTAAATTCTTCTTTTAGTTCACCCGGACCGGTCATCCATGTTCGGTAAGCCGATTGCAATAAATTGAAAGTGCCAACCACATTGGTCTGAATAAATGCTTTGGGGCCCGTAATGGAATTGTCCACATGCGATTCCGCCGCAAAATGAACTACCTGGTTAAATTGATGCTCCTTAAAAAGTTGATCCACCAATGTCTCATCACAGATATCTCCCTTGATAAAATGATAGGAATTATGGTCCGAAAAATCTTCTAAATTTCTAAGATCTCCTGCGTAAGTTAGTTTGTCAAGCACGTAAACTTCGTCGGAAGTGGACTCCATCATAAGCCGGACATAATTCGACCCGATGAACCCCGCGCCCCCTGTAATCAATACTTTATTGGTGTTCAAAATATATTTTTAGGTTAAGCTAAAATTTGTTTTAACATATTTTCGGTGATTAGGTACGTGGGTTTCACTCCTGTTGTACCCAGCCCTCCCGAAGCCAAAGTACTTCCGGTTTCCAAAGGGTTATCCGAAGCGTAATACGCATATCGAACTTGTACTTTGGAAGAAATACTGCCTCGGATTTTGGATGCAGCCTGAATTGCTTTTTGATAATGCGCCCCTTCCATTTCTAGTCCGATTACATTCCAGGTCGATTCATGGAAAAACTTAAGAATATCCCTGTTCTGCAGAGAAGTTCCTAAAACTGTGATCATCGCCCCGGTACATACTTTTAAGCCATTTTCTTCAAAATCTCGACGCTTCAATCTGTTCTTGAATGGATAATTATCTGCTGTACCTTCAAAAATGTGAGAAGAAGGTATCATGATATCTCCCTTGCCACCTTCGAGTATACCGGCTTTACCCATTATTGAAACAGATTCTACGTCCAACCAGTATCTTTTCCCCTCGATCAGTAGTGGTTTAAGAAGCTCATCCATGGTTTCATAGGCCTGTTCCCCAAACGCATAATCCATTACCACAATTACAGGGGCTTTTTCCGGGCTAGCTTGTATGTTTGCTTCGGAAATTTCCGAAGAAAAATGATGGTCGCTAAACTGAGCCATATCAAATATTTGAACATCGATATTGGTCCCACTTTCATCCTTCAAATAGCTCATTCCATTTCGAAGTGCATATTTGGTCACTTTGTCCCGAAACTTTCCATTTTCCTGGTTGCTTAAAGCCTCAAACACTTCAAGGCTGCTTTTGCCTTTCATTTCAGTGGTCAACGCCTTTTCAGCATACAAACTATTCATTACACTGTGCATGTTGGCGCTGATGATATGAAGCGGCCTATCCATCAGGCCTTTGTCGAACAATTCCTGCTTAACTCTTGTTGCCCAGCGCTCACCATGAATATGATGCCCGAGTCTTTCCCGTAAAACCGGACTGAAAGTAATTAGTCTCTTACTGTCATGCAACACCTCTTCTATAGCACCCTTTCCCAGATAATAGATGATCTTCAAAAATCGATGTTCGTCCTCGGGACAGGCAAATTCAGGGTAAATTTTATTTACTTCTTCAAAGGTGCGCCCTAAAAAGTTGGCTGTATGTGTAAGGGCGATTTCCTTTTCATTCTGGGTTAATTTCCCCTTTTTAAGTACGGCCTCTTCCAGTTTTATCCAATCCCTTATTAAGTCTCCTTCATCGTTGATAAGCACCTGTTTCATGATCTTATGGGATTCGATGTAGAGAAAGGTGAGGTGCGTAAGAATATCGTATATCTCGCTCCGTCCCCGAGTAATCTCAATATTCATTTGTTCCGAATCGATTCGGTAACAATTTCTTCTTCGCTTTAGGGGAATAATAGGCTTGAAGTGAGATTTATCGTACCCTTCATCACTGGTAAGATTCGTATAGCGACATTCTTCGATACCATAGGGTAATCTGTCAATCACATACAACAGTCCCTGGAGTTCGATCTTCTCTTCCGCAATCGATCCATAAATCTCAGGTCTCAGTATAAGGAGGGACTCGCGTAGCGTTTCACCGCTTATTCCCATGGGCTTATAAAAGCCACGATTAAAAAGATGCCGCATAGTGATATACAACCTCTCAATAGCTCCCGAGCTTTCCTGGGCACGTGTTCTTGTGTGTGTTTGAAATTCACTCATAGAGGCTTCAAAGATAAGACTATTTTATGCTTGCAATTCCACCAGCTCGTTAGCTATTTTTCGATCATTCGCCAATCGAGGCACTTTGTTCTGGCCTCCTAATTTTCCAACCGATTTCATATAGTTGTTAAAACTTCCAGCCGGAAGGGGGGTGATTTTCAAGGGTTGCAATATTTTACCTTCGATCAAATCCCGATAATACGAGTTCTGCTCGAGCATGGCTTTGTCTAAAAATTCTGAAATTTCCTGCAGGTTTTCCGGTACGGTATCAAATTCTATCAACCATTCGTGATAGGGTAAGATCCCATTATCAGTCTCGGTTTGAGGGGCAACAGTAAATTCGGAGACCGTAAAATTAAACGTGTCTATGGCCTGCTCCATAGCCTGTTCCACTTCCTTCCCGATCACGTGCTCTCCAAAAGCAGATATAAAATGTTTAATTCTTCCCGTAACCACCAGTTTATAAGGTTTTAAGGATGTAAACATTACCGTATCCCCGATATTATAACCCCATAGTCCTGCGTTGGTGGAAATAATCATCACATAATTTACACCTAACTGAACCTCCCCTATGGTAAGTCTTGTAGGATTTTCATCAAAGAACGATGTGGCGTCAACGAATTCGTAGAACATTCCTGCGTCCAATTGTAGCAACAAGCCTTTGTCGTCTTGTTCATTCTGAAATGCGAAAAACCCTTCTGAAGCAGGATAGAGCTCAACACTGTCGACTTTTCTGCCGATCATCTTTTCAAATCTTGCCCTGTATGGTTCATAATTAACCCCACCGTAGATGAACAATTGAAAATTCTCGAACAGTTCACCAATTTTCTTGC
The DNA here is from genome assembly GCA_009827225.1 of Flavobacteriaceae bacterium. GTDB lineage: Bacteria > Bacteroidota > Bacteroidia > Flavobacteriales > Flavobacteriaceae > Aureisphaera. The sequence goes on from WUAI01000008.1 coordinate 4,302, forward strand.
CTCCAACCTTCATAAGTCGTTCAAAATACATCTGGACCCATGAGGGAATACCGCTAATAATGGTCATGTCCTCATTAATGGTTTCCTGCACAATAGCATCTACTTTGGTTTCCCAGTCGTCGATACAATTGGTTTCCCAGCTGGGAAGACGATTCTTCTGGAGATATGAAGGAACATAATGGGCCACAATCCCGGACAGTCGTCCTAATTGAATGCCATTATTTTCAGTGAGTACGGGACTTCCCTGCAGAAAGATCATTTTTCCATCAACAAATTTTGAATTCCCGGTCTCGTGAATGTAGCATAGAATCGCATTTCGAGCAGCCTCGATATGCGCCGGCATGGACTCTTTGGTTAATGGTATGAATTTAGCACCTGAGGTGGTGCCAGAAGTTTTCGCAAAGTAAACAGGAAGTCCGGGCCATAAAATATCTTTTTCACCATCAACTACTAGATCCACATAAGGTCTTAAGGCTTCATAATCCCGAATTGGAACTCTTTCTACAAACCCTGCGTGATCGGTGATTTCAGTAAAACCATGATCCCTACCAAACTTCGTGTCCTTTGCCGAAGATATTAACTTGTGGAATACCCTGCTTTGGGTTTCTACAGGCTTTGAAGCCCAAAGATTGATCTTCTTTACAACCTTTTTAGCCAGAATTTTTGCGCCAATTGATTTTAAGGACATCTCAATCGAAATCTATAAAGTTTCTTGGATTAATTGGGTAGCCATTGCTCCATAGTTCGAAATGAAGATGGGGTCCCGTGGACAACTCCCCCGAATTCCCGGCAGTAGCTATTACCTCCCCTGCCTTCACAAGATCGCCTTGTTCCTTACTTAAAGAAGCATTGTGTTTATACACAGAGATCAGGTTATTTGGGTGTTCCAGAATGATCACATTGCCGGTGTCTGCTGTCCATCCTGCGAAGATCACGGTACCGTCGGCTGTTGCCTTCACCGGACTATCTTTAATGGTAACTATGTCCACAGCAAAATGCTTTGCTTCAGGATCGTAGTCTTCAGATATCGGACCTTTCGCCGGTGGAAACAACACAATATTAAGGGATTCATCGGATGCCAGCGGATTGTACTTATCTTCCTGTGAAACTATATCTCTTAGTATAGAATCTTGCCGGGACGGGGCAAGATCTGGTGCGATGGTATCCCTTTTCACAGCTTCCAGAACTGAATCTTTGTTAAAATCCACCGACTTTACATCACCCGTTAGCACTTTCTTAATAGACGCCAGGTACTGTTCATTCACCTGCAGTGCCTGCTGCAAGGAATCTGTCTTAAAAGACAGGTTCACAGCTCGTTTTTTAAGAGCTGTTGATGAGTAACCGGGTATGTATTCTCTTAGTGGGGTGAATGCGATCAGAATCGTGGTAGCCGCTATCAGAAAAACGGCAAATACAGTGCTGAAAACAAAAACGTTAAGCCGATTCAATTTAAAGGAAAAACGCTCTTCAAAAGTAGCCTCATTAAGCACCACTAAACGGTACTTATGCAATAACTTTTTCCTGATTTTCTTTCGTCTGTTTTCTTTTTGAGACATCCCTGAATAAATCGATTACAAAGGTAAGGCTTTCGTTTAAACTTCTGTCTGAAAACGTTATTTGTAAGGAATTCTTGTTACCTTTGTATTATAAATTTCTTAAAAATGGACGCATTGTTTTTACCTTTAGCTATAGGGCCTTGGCAAATTGTACTCATCGTAGTGATTGTTTTATTATTGTTCGGTGGAAGAAAAATCCCTGAATTGATGAGAGGTTTGGGTAGTGGAATTAAAGAATTTAAAGAAGCTTCCAAAGAGGACAATGCGGATAACCAAATTGAAGACAAGAAATAATTATTCGATTGTAAATAGAAACCCGGAGTTAAGCTCCGGGTTTTTTATGTCTAAAACTTTGTTGTTTTCAGTATCGATTCCAGTTCAAACTGAAGATCTCTTTTCTCCACCGAAGGTGCATAAGTAAAGCCTTCGAGTATCAGATATCGCCCCTTATCTTCATCCCGTACCGCATAATTTAAAAACGGCCCGGCCATATACTGATCCTTAACTTCCCAGGTGCCCTTGGTTTCGTAGGCGAATCTTCCGTCGATGGATGAGGCAAACAAATATGGTGCATAAGCTTCCTCCGTAATAAACATACCGTCGTCTTCCACAGGTAAATATCCGGATCCTATCGAATCTCTCATGCCAATAATATCACCGATGACGGTAGAATCATTTCCTATGGTCGACAAAGGCACTTCGTAAATAAGGATATTGGTGGTTCCCGACTTAAGATCTTTGCGAATCCAGTAAAAATCATCACTGGCAGACGCCACACGATATGCGGCAGGGATCTTCATGGAAATACCAAATCTCTCCCTCAATGAATCTACATCAAGAAGGGCAATGTTCGTTCGTCTTTGTCTCTCTTTGATCTCGCCATCTTTGAAGGTGCTCACCATTTTCTGTTGCTCAGTGTTGATGAGTTCCACTAACTTCTCTTCTGAAGTACCGGTTACAAAGATCCCGATTTGTGGTTTGGCATAGACATTCTTTTTATACTTCACTATATCTTCCTCCCCTAAGCTAACGTGAAGAAAGGATCGGTAAGTTCTTGCAAAACCATCGTAAGCCTCAGGATTCATCTGGTTAATAGAGAATATGGGTTCCTGTTGTGGAAGACCATCGGTGAGAGCTGCAAAATGTTCCCTTACGGTCTCGCCCACAGGGCTGTTCCATAAATCATTGCTAATCACAACCTGAAGACCATTTATCCTGCCCACAGAATCGGTTAAAAAAGAAGTGTCTCTTTTTCCGCTGGATTCACCGCAAGAAACTAGAATCAAACAGAATAAAGAGAAGGCGGTAAGTATCGATTTCATGTATTCAATGTATTAGGATCACCCCTTGGAAAGCTTAAGTTTCATTCCGGGTTTTAATTTTGTACCACTAATATCGTTCCACTTTTTCAATTGTTCAACGCTAATTCCGGGAAATTTTTGAGAAATGCTCCAAAGAGAATCCCCGTTTTTCACCGTATAAGTTCTCGCATTGCTGTCCCCTTTAGACGCTGATTTAGACGAAGCAGTGGACTTACTGTTGAACTTTCGGGGATAAATGGTAAGTCGCTGTCCGATGCGCAAACGGGTGCTTCTTAAGCCATTCCAACGTTTCAGCTGGCTCACCGTGACTCCATATCGATTCGCAATTTTTCCAAGATAATCACCGCTTCGAACCCTATATCGAATCTTATCACTCTGCTCAAAAAACTGTGGTAATGGTTTTTCCCTATCGTTGAATTCTTTCTCAGCAAGCGCATAGATCGCATCTTCATTTTGTACGAACTTACCAACGGCGTCCACCGGCAAGCGTAGCACATAATTCTCATCTTTTATCACCGGAATAATGCCTAGTTTATAAGAGGGATTTAGGAATACCACCTCTTCCAGGTTGAGGTTCGTCACTCTCGCAACTTGTTCGAGTGTTATCATTTTCTTTACCTTGATGGTATCTGTCGTTATATAGGGATATTTGGGGCCGTTACTCTTAAAACCATGCTCCTCGGCAAACTCGAAAATATACATCGTTGCCAGGAACGCAGGCACATAACCGGCCGTTTCACGTGGAAGGTGATGTCGAATATTCCAATAATTTTGACGTCCCCCGGATCTTCGAATCGCTTTGGAAACATTTCCCGGTCCCGAATTATAGGCGGCAAGTGCCAGATCCCAATCACCCAGGCTTTCATACAGGCTTTTTAGGTATTTTGCTGCAGCCTCCGTGGCCATCAATGGGTCGGAACGTTCGTCCACATATGAATTTACTTCCAGGCCGAATAACTTTCCGGTGCTGAACATAAATTGCCATAATCCTGTTGCTCCCACTCTGGACTTTGCCGTAGGGTTCAAAGCCGATTCAACAATGGCTAGGTATTTCATCTCAAGAGGTAATCCCTGACGGTCCATCTCTTCTTCGAACATCGGGAAATAATAATCACTAATGGCCATCAACCGTGACATGGTGCGTCTTCTGTTTTTCAGATACCCTTTGATCACACTTTCCAGGGAAGGATTGTATTCTACATTGAAAGGAGTTCGTTTATTAAGTTCTTCCAAACGCGCCTTTAATACTTCTGTAGGTAACTCTTCGTATTCTACCGGCTCGTAATCCATTTTGGTAATCGAACCATAAACCTCCTCAAAAAGTTCATTATTATACAGCTCATTTAACCAAACGGAATCCAATTTACGGGCTAAGGGATCGTCCTTAAGGGCAAATAAAACCGTGTCCTTAGATTGTGTGGTTACCACCTGTGTAGGCAGATCCCCTTCGAGTTTTTGGATCACCAATGAATCTGTTTGTTGAACTGTAATCGTAGGCAAAGAATCGGAAGTTTGTGTTGGAACAACCTCTTCTTCCTGGGCCATAATTACGGTGCTTAATAAGCAAAATAGGTATAGAAAAGCCTTCTTCATAAGATTTAGAACGCGGTGTGAACTGCTAAATTTTGCTAAAATTACTGATTTAGCAACAATGAACAACTTTTTAACTTTTGTTTACCGCTTCAGGACTTTTATGGTTTCTGAAATGTTCTGTGAAGAAACCAGCTCAATAAAATAGAGTCCCGAAGGACCGTTGATTTGGTAGCCCTCACTCCCGGACGCTAATATTTCCGAAGAAATAATCTGCCCCAAAGAATTCCGAAGAATAAGTTTTACCTCTCCCAATTGATCATTCCATGAGAACTGTACATAACCAGTGGTAGGGTTTGGAAATGCCACAGCAGATTTTCCTGAATTAGCATCAGCGATTCCAAGGTCTGATTGACCCCATCTAAGGATGAAAGAATCCCTTTCACCAGCCGAAGTTAGGAGAAATTGTTCGGTACCAGGATCAAAGTCGCAAGTGTCAAAAAATCTTCCGGCGACATACAAATTATTCTGAGAATCTGTTCCCAATGAGAATGGAAAGTCTCCTTCGGGTCCGCCTATCTGCTTTGCCCAGTTTAGTTCACCGTCAGAGGTAAGATTGCAGATAAAGCCATCGGCAAATCCTCCAAACGAAGTAATCTCAAAAACTCCGGCATTGGGATCAAAGTCCACGGTTTCCTGGAACCTTCCGGCTACATAAATCCTCCCAAAATTATCAACGCGCACGGCATTTCCTCCTTCGGTTTCAGGCCCTCCAAATTGTTTGGCCCAAATAAATTCTCCCGTATTGGTCATCTTAAGTAGAAAGGCATCGGCTCCCCCGTTCGAAGTCATAAAAAATTCCCCTGCACCCGTATTGAAATCGACGGTCTCCCTGAACTCTCCTGTCACGACCAAATTGCCTTGGTTATCGATTGTAAAACCATCTGGCGTATCTCCGTCTGGTCCGCCAAAGGCGGAAGCCCACACAACGTCTCCGTTAGAATCGTGCTTCACTATGAATGTGTCTGAGCTACCATTGGAGGTAAACTGTTGTGTTCCGGAACCAGGATCTAAATCTGCCTGATCGGTAAAAAATCCGGTGGTATAAACCGCCCCGGAATTGTCTGTAGTCATTTCCAACGGCCAAACGAATTGCTCTCCCGAAAGGTGTTTTGCCCACTCGAAATTCCCGTCCGAATCTAGTTTTGTGACAAAGCCATCATAAAAACTGGGTATGCTAGTGTCTTCCAACTCAAATACTCCTGAACCGGGATCCATATCTACGATTCCTTGAAACGGGCCGCCAAAATAAATGGAATCATCGGTGCCCAGATCAATTCCGCTGGTAAAAACAAAACCAGGGTTGGCTACTATTTGTTTCACCCAAAAGAAGTTTCCGTTATCTGTCAATTTCAGAATAAAACCATCGTTAGAACCTGAATTTGCCGATAAGAACTCCGTACCAGCTCCCGGATCAAAATCGATAGTTCCGGCAAAATAACCCGCTATCAAGATATCTCCGTTCGAATCTACTCTTAAATCCACAGCATTAATTCCATTGGCATTACCCAGCTTCTTCACCCATAAAAAATCTCTCTCTGAAGTATATTTTGCAATGTAGACATCCGTATCTCCAACCGCCGTGAGTTCTTCCACCCCGGCACCGGGATCAAAATCTACAGTTCCACTGAAATTACCCACTGCATAAATGTGATCATTACCATCTACGGTAATGGTGTTCAGGTCATCCTGGCCGGGACTACCAAGCTGGAAAGCCCATTCAAACTCAGCGTTCTGAGCAGACAGGCCTACAAAACTCAAACAAAAAACAAGGGGTAAAATCTTCTTCATAGGATAACAGGTGTTTATGCTAACATAGTTTCGATTCCGGGTAATATCTTACCCTCGAGCATTTCTAACATGGCTCCACCACCGGTCGACACATAACTCACTTTATCCGACAAATTAAATTGCTTCACCGCAGCTACGGAATCACCACCACCTACCAAAGAGAATGCTCCATCCTCCGTAGATTGAGCTATGGCGTTTCCGATATGAATGGTTCCCTTGGAAAAATTGGGCATTTCAAAAACCCCCACCGGACCATTCCATAAGATGGTTTCCGAATTGAGAACCACCTCCGCAAATTTCTTGTTGGACTCGGGCCCTGCATCCAGACCCATCCATCCGTCAGGAATTTCGTTAATAGGCGATACGTTTGTTTCTGCGTCATTGGAAAACTCGTTGGCGATCACCGAATCAATGGGCAAATGCACAGAAACATTCTTGGCGGCCGCTTTGCTCAAAATTTCCAATGCGAGATCCTGTTTATCTTCTTCCACTAATGAATTCCCAATGTTGCCTCCCTGGGCCTTAACGAAGGTAAAGGCCATTCCGCCACCGATAATCAAATGATCGATCTTATCAAGAATATTTTCGATAATTGTGATCTTGGACGATACTTTAGCGCCGCCGATAACAGCAGTTATTGGGGACTTGCCATCTTTAAGCACCTTGTTTACATTTTCTATTTCTGAAGCTAAAAGATACCCGAAACATTTCTGATCCGGGAAGAATTGCGCGATCACCGCCGTGGAAGCGTGGGCCCTGTGAGCCGTACCAAAAGCATCGTTTACATAGATGTCTCCGTTTTCTGATAACTGCTTTGCGAAATCCACATTTCCTTCTTTTTCTTCTGAATAAAACCGTAAGTTCTCCAGGAGTAAAATCTGTCCCGGTCCAAGTTGATTTACCGCATCTGTTGCAATATCTCCAACACAATCTTCGACAAATTTTACCTGCACTCCCAGTACTTCCGAGGCTTTCGCCACAATATGTTTTAAGGAAAACTTATCTTCTTTTCCACTTGGCCTGCCTAAGTGAGACATCAAAACACAGCTTCCACCATCTTCGAGCACCTTAATAATCGAAGGTTTTGCAGCCTCTATTCGAGTGGCATCAGTGACCTCTAAATTTTCATTTAAAGGAACATTAAAATCCACACGGATTAACGCCTTTTTATCTTTAAAATCAATATCATTTATCGTTTGCATGTCTAAAATTTTGAGAAACAAATATAACTGTTTTTAGGGCACGGATTTCAAAAGGTTTGGCGTTCGATTCTGAAGATAATTTGTGTAGTTTTGTGTATGGATTTTTCCGAAATAATCGGGCACGAACATTTGAAATCTCACCTGAAGACGACCCTCCAGAACGGACGTGTGGCACATGCACAACTTTTCACGGGAATATCAGGAAGTGGTTTACTGCCTTTGGCAATTGCCTATGCCAAAGAAATTCTCTGTGAACAATACGAAAAAGGAAGTCCAGAATACTTAAAATGTGAACATAAAGTTGCGTCATATGCTCATCCTGACCTGCATTTTGTCTATCCGGTAAACACCAACGAATCGATTAAAAAAAATGCTGTATCTGACTCATTTTCAGAAGAATGGAGGTCGTTTATAGGACAAAACCCCTATGGGTCGTTGCTGGATTGGTTTCAGGTTTTGGGCATTGAAAACAAACAGGGAAACATCAATGTTAAGGAAGCGGAAGACATTTCAAAAAAGCTATCGCTCAAGTCGTATGAAGGCGGGTATAAGGTGATGATCATCTGGATGGCAGACAAGATGAATGTGGAATGCTCAAATAAGATTTTGAAGCTGGTGGAGGAGCCGCCAGACAAAACTGTTCTTCTCATGCTTACTGAAGATGAAGAGCAGATCATTAATACTATCCGGTCGAGGTGTCAAACTTTACACGTTCCTGCGCTACCTGAAAATGAAATTTCCAAGGCGCTGATAAAAAACCACAATGTGCCCGAAAAGGAAGCACTTCGAATAAGCCGAAGAGCCCATGGCGATTATAACAAGGCACTGCACATCTTTCATAACGATGATACCGATTCCATCTTTGAACAATGGTTTGTTTCCTGGGTTCGAACCGCATTTAAGGCGAAAGGTAATAAGAAATCCATTCAGGAATTGTTGCACTGGAGTGATGCCATGGCGGCTCAAGGACGGGAGGTCCAAAAGAATTTCCTCACATATTGCATTGAATTATTCCGGCAGGCAATGTTAAAAAATTACACTGCTGATGCACTCATCTATTTTGAAACCAAGGATGAAAAATTCACTATCGAAAAATTTGCTCCCTTCATTCATCAAAACAATATTTTCGAAATTGTTGACGCGTTGGAAAATGCCATTTATCATATTGAACGAAATGGAAATGCCAAAATCATCTTTACAGATCTTTCCATACAATTAACACGACTTATACATCGCAAAGAAGTAGTATAAGAAATTCTTATGACATTTATTCAAATCAATTGCTATTGATTATTAATATTGGCTTTAAATAAAGCCTTTTAAGCAAGGTTATTCCTTCTGGCTAGGAATTTACCCAAGACTGCGCAGAGTGTTCCTTAGGGCGTATTTAAACTTGATTTAGCTCTTTCGGAAGCAGTAAATTAATGAAGAGTATTCTCCACTTCGTTTGGCTTTCCAATTTGACGACCATCCAATCCAAAATGATCGAAGTGAAAACCTTTTGCCGGTTTTGTATTTTTCAGAAAGCAAACTCACATAGTAGGAATCAAAAATCATTGGGCGAATTTCTTCTAATGCCATTTGTTTCGAAAATATTCTTTTCATACTTGATTGGGAAAAATGCCAAAGGTGTCTGGGGGTATCGTATGCCGCCCAATATTCCCGATAAAATTGTGCGTCGTAAGAATTGTAATTCGGAACAGCAACAATAAGAACACCGTTTGCTGATAATAAATTCTCCAGCTTAGCACAAGTTGCTTTGAGGTTGGGTACGTGCTCTAAAACATGCCACAAAGTAATGACATCAAACTTGGAGCCATCTAAATCATCTATGGAATTAAACAAAGAAATTCCTTTCTTTTGAGCCAAGCGCGCTGCGGTTTCATTCGGTTCCACCCCAGCACTTTCCCAACCCTGCTGCATCGCCGATTTCAGAAAATCTCCGGTTCCGGCTCCTACATCCAACAGTCTGCCTTTCGGATGAAGTTTGTTGATGAGCGATAGTTTCTTTTTGAGGGAATATTTTTTGACCTGCTGATACAGAAAAGACAGGAGCCCTTTATCTGAATCGGTGTGGGAGATATATTCTTCTGAATTGTAATACCCTGGAAGTTCCTCTGCCGATGGGGCCGGATAGGTCTCAAGCAAATCCAATTCACTATTATAACGGAGCTCAAATTCTTCTCCCGTTACCAGGAAATCTTTTGTTTTTAAGTGACTCTGATGGATGTTGTTTGTACTTCTGTCGTTCATTGTTCCACGTGAAACATTTAAATTCTATATGGGATTTATCTCCCCATATATACCAATAAAACAGAAATATCGTTTGGCGACACACCGCTTATTCGGGATGCCTGGGAAACGGATACTGGTTTGATCGCAGTTAATTTTTCCTTAGCCTCAAAAGACAATGACTTTAGTTTGGAATAATCAAAATCTTCCGGGATTCTAATTCCTTCCAGGCGACTTAACTTATCCGCATTATTTTTCTCTTTTTGAATATATCCTGAATATTTAACCTGAATTTCTGTCTGCTCAAGCACCTCAGCATCCAGATTATTTTGCTGAATATATTCCTCAACCTCCGAAATCTTTCTCATATCCCCCATGTCGATATTCGGCCGAGAAAACATCTTAAACATCTTGTCGCTTTGTTTTACTTCCGCAGAATTGTTTTCTGAAAGTATTGGATTAATAACTTCGGGAACTACACTTGTATTCTTAAAAAAAGAAATGAAGGAGTCGCTTTCTGTTTTCTTTTTTTCCATTTTTCTTAGCCTCTTTTCCGAAGCCAAACCAATGTCAAAAGATTTTGGTGTCAATCGAAAATCAGCATTATCCTGTCTTAATAAGGTTCTATATTCCGCTCGCGAAGTAAACATGCGATAAGGCTCTTCGGTCCCTTTAGTAATCAAATCATCAATGAGTACCCCAATGTAAGCCTCATCTCTTTGAAGCACAAAAGGATCTTTCTCATTAATCTTCAGATGAGCATTAATTCCGGCCATAAGCCCTTGAGAAGCAGCTTCCTCATAACCGGTAGTTCCATTGATCTGTCCGGCGAAATACAAGCCTGAAACCAGCTTGGTTTCCAGGGTATGTTTCAACTGAGTGGGGGGGAAATAATCATACTCTATAGCATAACCCGGTCTGAAAAATTTCACATTTCCAAAACCATCACATTCCTTTAAGGCTTTAAACTGAACATCCTCAGGCAGTGATGTCGAGAAACCATTGATGTAATATTCAACAGTATTCCAACCTTCTGGTTCCACAAAAAGCTGATGCCGGTCTTTATCAGCAAAACGATTGATCTTGTCTTCTATTGACGGACAATACCTTGGGCCAATACTTTTGATGGCTCCATTAAACATTGGTGACCGATCAAATCCCTCTTTCAATAAATCATGGACCAACGGACTGGTATAACTCATGTGACAAGCGCGTTGTTCAGTAAGGGGCTTTGTTTCATCTGAAAATGAAAACTTCTGAGGGGAATCATCACCAGGCTGTATGACCATCTTGCTAAAGTCCAAAGATCGACCATCAACTCTTGGAGGGGTTCCTGTCTTCATGCGGCCAGAATCAAAACCCAAATCCACAAGATCCTTCGTGATTCCGGTTGCAGCCCTTTCACCGGCTCTACCACCACCAAACTGTTTTTCTCCTATATGGATAAGGCCATTTAAGAAGGTACCATTAGTGAGAATAACACTTTTAGCACGTACTTCCAATCCCAAAGAAGTTTTTACCCCTACTACTTTATCTCCCTCAACGATAATCCCGGAGACCATTTCCTGGTAGAACTCTAAATTGGGTGTGTTCTCCAGCATCATTCTCCAACTTTCCGCAAAACGCATTCTGTCGCTCTGAACCCTCGGGCTCCACATAGCAGGACCTTTGGATTTATTCAGCATCTTAAATTGAATCGCGGTCTTATCAGAAACAATCCCGCTATAGCCCCCCATTGCATCAATCTCCCGAACAATCTGTCCTTTCGCAATACCGCCCATAGCGGGATTACAAGACATCTGCGCAATGTTCTGAAGATTCATAGTGATCAACAGCGTTCTTGAGCCCATGTTAGCTGCGGCTGCGGCCGCCTCTGAACCGGCATGTCCACCACCTACAACTATTACATCAAATTCCTTATCAAACATATTCCTAATGTTCCACGTGGAACAATCTTAATTATGGCTGCAAATATAAGTTAAACATCTCATTTTCAGCGCATTGCGAAGTTAATTGTTTCATAATCAAGTAGTTAAAATCTCCTAATGGCTAAAGCGGCATCCTCCCTCGATCTCATTTCCTCCTTCTCATCATTCGTCTTATCCTTGTATCCACAGAAATGTAGTACGCCGTGAATGATGACTCGATGAAGCTCATCCTCGAAAGTCTCCCTGTATTCCTTCGCATTATCTTCTACTCTTTCTACAGAAATATAGATCTCCCCACCTACTTCCTTTCCAAGCACATTTCCGAAGCTAATAATATCCGTAAGAGTATCATGGCCCAGAAACCTGATATTCATGTCATGTAAATACTTATCGTCGCAGAAAATAAAAGATATATCCCCAACGGATCTTTCTTCGGAAACAATCACATCGGCAATCCAATCTTTAATCTCTTCTTGGTGGAGTAATTCAAACTCTTCTTCAAAAAAGAATTCAATCATTTTTATCGTTGAAATACTTTTTAACTTCTTGCTTATAATTGGAGCGCAAAGGTAAGGCATCTCTGTTTAGAATCTCCGTAGTATTGAAGTATTTCTTGATATCGTCGGGTTGTAGACGAAGGGTATTGGTAAAAGAATCTCTATTGGTCCTCGACTCGCGTCTTGACTCCTGGCCTTGTTTGAAATCGGCCTCGTCCAATTTCAGCAGCTCATATTGTAAATTGAGCATTCTTTCTAAGGTGCGTTGGTTGAAACCTTTGTCCAATAGTTGCTGCTCTATGCCTTCCATCTCCCGGATCAATTCACCACCTTTTCCCTGAAGTCCTTCCTTGCTCAATCGATCCTTCAATTGGTTTCTTAACTGTTGTTGCTGTTTATAAATTTCGTACAGCTCCCCGTTTAAGTCTTCATTATATCCGTCGCCATTCTCACCGTCCTTATCTCCGCCCTTTCCATCATTTCCGTCTCCTCCGTTATTTCCGTCTCCGCTTCTGCCATTCTCACCATCCTGACCATTACTGTCTCCTCCTTCGCCCTCTCCATTCTGGCCATTTCCTTCTTGCCCTTCCTGTCCTTCCCCTTTATTCATTCCTTCCTGCATTTGTTTGGAAAGACTTTCCTGTTTCTGAATGATATCCGGAAGCTGGAAGCCTTTGCCTTGTCCCTGGCCTTGCCCTTGTCCTTCACCTTGTCCCTGGCCCTGACCCGAGGCACTCATCATTTGGTTTTGCATATTCCCCAGAAGGTCGCTCAACAAGATAGCGAGCTCGTTTGCTCCGGTTACCGTATACTGCTGGTTCGAAATTCCCGCTCTTACCCTGTTCTCAGCGAGGCGCTCCAGGGCCTTATCAATATTATAAGAAACATCCGTGAGCGATTCATTGATCCTTTCTCCGATAAGTGGTTGTCGCAATGACAATGCAAATAGACTGTCATCTACGTGTTGAAAATTCAACTTTAAATCATTCTGACTGTTTAGTTTTTTTCCAAATACGGCACTTCCATATTCGATTTGTTTGAACTCCTCCATTAAATCCTCCTGTTCGAAAGAGAATACAACCAGGTTGTCCAAGATCTGACGCAGCATTTCGACATCCTCCTCAATGGTTTCCATTTGGCCAGATTGCATTTGCATCTGCATTTGCTGCCCCATCTGCTTCATTTTTTGAGCTGCCTTCTTTTGGTTCTTGGATGCTCCCTGCTTATTCTGCTGCTGAAGCTTGTTGGTTGCTTCCTGCTGCTCTTGTTTTACCTTTTCTTCTCCTTGCTCATCTTGCGGAATATCCATCGGTTGTTTTAAGCCATCGTTCTCTTTCTGAAGCTCGTCCATCTCTTTTTGATACTCCTCAAATTTTTCATTGAGCTCTTGCTGTTTCTCCTCAGTGTTCTCATCTTCAGGGGCATTAGACAGCTTTTCCTGCTCTTCCCCCAGCTTGTAAAGGTCTTCTGCAAGTTTTTCCGCTTTCTTGTTTACATAATAGCGCTTGGTGAGCTCTACCAGTTGTTCGAGGTTCTTCTCCCTGTTCTTGTTTTGCTTGGCGAGCTTCTCCAATTTTTCGGACAATTCTTCTTTATTTATCTTGTCCTGAAGTCGCTCCAGTTCCTCAAGTAATTTCTCATTCTCCTCAAGCCTCTTTTCGTTCTCATCCAATCGTTCCTCCAGCTGTTCCTTGAAAGGATCCTCCTCCTCATTTTCTGGTTGAAACTTTTCTAAATTCTCCTTCATTTCCTTGGAGAAATTCTTCATCATTTCCTCCTGCTGTTTTTGCCGCTTGATGAAGTTTTCAATCTTCTTCTTGTCGTTCCAATTCAGCTCATTCTTTTGCTTCTGAGTATCCGTTATTTCTTTAAGCCTTTTCTCCTGGTCCTTAGCGTCCTTTAAGGTCTTTGTAAGCTCCTTAATGCTTTCTTCTTGTTGGTTGAGCCGTTCAGCCTCTATTTCATCCTCTGTGAGCTTTCTAAAGGCATATATGCCGGACTTAACCGATTTATAATTATGGATAACATCATTATCGAACACCTCGAAATAATATTCATAGGAAACACCTGGTTTCAAGTCTAATATTCCCGGGAAGGAATACGTAAACTGATCAAAATTCGAATTGTTGATGGAAATTGGAATTTCAGTTTTGTCTTGCTCGTCTCCTATTGGATAATACACCAATTGAAGCCTAGTGAGGCCATAATCGTCGGCAACCTGACCTAAAAAGTAGGTCGTCTCAAGATTGGTGGAATCTTTTTTGGAATCTATATCTATGTCCGGGTACTCATCCTTAATAACACCTAATGCAAAAGACAAGTTCTCATAATCCTTAAGAGATTCATTGGATGTGGTAATAGAATAATCCAATTTTCGATATACTCCTTTGGTGAAATTATAATCGGTGTCCTCTCCGGTAAAAGCATAGGACGTATCACGGGTATTCAATCTTACCTCATCGGTGTTCTTGGTTCTTACCAACCAGCTCACCCTGGTTCCTTCCGGAATGGTAGCGTTGCCGGTTCCTGTTAACACTTCATCCTTTCTTCCGGTGTAGGAAGGATAATCCAACTTCATGTCGAATGACAGTAATGAAGGTGTTTTAACCACTTCAAGTTGATATTCCCTGGAATATACGCTATTGGCGGTAAGCTTAAAATCCACAGATTCTTTCGGTTGTAGAAAAGTGTACTCAAATACGCCCGGTGAGATCTGCTCTAAATAATAGGCTTCTTCATCAAACTGAATCGACGCATTTTCCGGTGCATAGTCCCCTTCTGTTTTTACCCGTAATGTGAAATTCTTATCCTCAATTGCGCTCAGGTTTTCATTCAGCACTATAAAGCTAAAAGGCGCAGGTGGCTCGTAGGCGGTATCATAATTTACAACGCGCTCATAACTATTGGAGAACAGATTCTTGTCCCAAAGCTGAGTTACCAGTACGATAATTATAACTGGGATCGCCACATATTTGAGATACTTAATGTTTCTTCTGAAATTGATAGCGCTTTTAAAAGGAATTGGTTGCAGCTCACCCGACTTTTGATCAATGCTCGCCGCAAGTAACTCAGACTCTCTCTGGTTTTGGTTAAGCTGAATGACATTGAGAAGTTTATCATTAACCTGTGGGAAGTGGTTCCCAATAATCTTCGCGGCCTGCTCCTGCCCGATTCCTTTCTGTAGTTTAAACAACTTGGCAAGTGGGAAAGCAATAAATCTTGCAAACAGGGCAACCTCAACAAGAACAAAGGTCCAGAATAGAATGGTCCTTCCCGTAGTGTCGAGCCAAAGGAAATGTTCTACAAAAAGCGTAAGTATAAAATAAAGTAATCCTATTGCGATAAAAAGAAGGGACCCCCGAATCAACGCATTCGTATAGTATTTTTTTATAAATTGCTCTAGCTTTTGTTGTATGATGCTAAACGTACTCATGGAGCGCTATTGCTTATCTAAACTCCTAAAATAGCACAAAAATTACTCCAAAGCTGAATTTTATGAAAGATTTAAAGTATTTAGTCGCCTACGCCATTCCGCTGGTTGCTATCCTAAGTTTGAACCTGCGAGGAGTTTGGTCTTATTTCACTCCTCTGTTTGCATTTGTTTTTATTCCTATACTGGAAACAATGCTCCCTGTGGATGCTTCTAACATTTCAGAAGAGGAAAAAGAGAGTAAATCCAGGAATGTGCTGTTTGATGTGCTGTTGTATCTCAACGTTCCGCTGGTATACGGTATCATTATTTGGTATCTCTGGAGCACTACCTGGGCTAATTATGAAGTGTACGAAATCATCGGGCTCACTTTTTCCGTGGGAATCGCCCTGGGATCAAACGGCATCAACGTGGCTCATGAACTTGGCCATAGAACCAGGCGATGGGAAAAAATATTAAGTAAAATATTGTTGCTTCCCGCTATGAATCTTCATTTCTACATCGAACACAACTTTGGGCATCATTTGCATGCTGCGACCGATGAAGATCCCGCTAGCGCAAAATATAATCAATCGGTATATTCGTTTTGGTTTACCTCTATCCTGGGTCAGTATAAAAGCGCCTGGAAGATTCAGATGGATATATTGAGAAGAGATGGTAAAGGATTTATTAGTTTCCACAATGATATGCTCTGGTATATTGTGGCACAACTATCTTATTTCAGTATAGTTTTCTATTTCTTAGGCCTGAATGCCATGTTGATCGCGTTTGCGGTGGCTATTTCTTCCTTAATTTTATTAGAGACCATCAATTACATTGAACACTATGGCTTGAGAAGGCTGAAAATGGCCAGCGGCAGATATGAAAGAGTAAAAGAAATTCATTCATGGAACAGCAATCATGTTTTGGGAAGGATCATGCTATATGAATTAACCCGCCATAGCGATCATCACTATCGTGCGCACAAGAAATATCAGTTGCTTGAATATCACGAAGTGAGCCCTCAAATGCCTTTTGGATATCCAACATCCATGGTGATTAGTTTGATTCCTCCTGTTTGGTTCGCCTTGATGAACAAAAGAATTCCTTCGGAAATGAAGCCTGCCTCCTAGAGGGATTTAGAGACCCCAACTACCAGGCCGTATGCAATGGTTTTTATGTTTTCCTCAACAGGAAGGGCGCTATCAAAAGTATTGGTAAGTCCAAAGCTACCCCTAACTTCTGCGGAAATATCAACAACAGGTGTATTCACATGAATCCCTGCTCCAATGGTGGCTCCAACATCCACACTTTTCTCCACAGGAGCCGAATCCTCAACCAAAAGACCAAGATAAGGTCCGGCATTGATGAAAAGATTTGGGCTAAGTCCGGTTTTATAGCGAACCAAAGGCGTTAAGGTTATGTACCTCCCTCTAAACTCAATATTTGTAACACTGTTAAAGTCGGGGTCATTGGGGTCCGCAACAAAAACCAGGTCATAGTCGTAACCACGGGTTTCATAAGAAACAATCGTCTTCAATGACAGTTTCTCCGTAAATTCATATTCGTAAAATATACCGGGAGTAATGGCAGTAATAGCCTCACGATCATCCGGCAAACTGTCTCCGGTAAGATTGGCAAAAGTGAGTCCTAGTTCAACTCCAATGTTGTTTTGTCCTATAATTGGTGAAGCCAGTAATAGAATAATGCAAGAGGTTAAAAACAATTTCATGTTGGGTAATTTAGCGGATAAAGATAGTCATCCTTAAGTTAAATAGGCTCTTAATTCTTACCTTTGCGAGCTCAAATCAAAATCATTTCGAATGGCCGATAACGTTCGTGTTCGCTTTGCTCCCAGCCCCACCGGTCCACTGCACATTGGTGGGGTGCGCACTGCATTATTCAACTACCTTTTTGCTAAAAAGCACGGAGGAAGCTTTGTACTTAGAATTGAAGATACCGACCGGAGCCGATTTGTAGAAGGCGCTGAAGAATATATCGTTGAAGCTCTGAACTGGCTGAACATTCCTTATGATGAAGGACCCAATAAAGAGAAAGGCTTCGGTCCCTACCGACAGAGTGAACGAAAAGATTTATATAAGCAATATGCAGATCAACTGATCCAAAGCGGTAAAGCCTATTATGCTTTCGACACAGCCGATGAGCTTGCTTCTCAAAGAAAAGAATACGAGGCTAAAGGAGAAACATTTATCTACAATTGGCATAATCGGGAACAGTTGAATAATTCCCTTCAACTTTCCGAAGAAGAAATCGAACAAAAACTAGCATCGGGGATCGCATATACCATCCGATTCAAAACTCCACTCATCAAAGACCTGCAGCTCCACGATCTAATCCGTGGGGAGATAAGTATAGACACGGCCACTCTGGATGACAAGGTGTTGTTTAAGAGTGATGGAATGCCTACTTATCACCTGGCGAACATAGTAGATGATCACCTCATGGAGATCAGCCATGTAATTCGTGGTGAGGAGTGGCTGCCTTCTTTAGCGTTGCATTGTCTCCTGTACGATGCCTTTGGATGGAGGCCTCCTCAATTTGCACACTTATCACTAATCCTTAAGCCGAATGGAAAAGGGAAGCTTAGTAAAAGAGATGGTGAGGCAGGAGGATTTCCGGTATTCCCCCTTCAGTGGTCGGTAAATGAGGGTGAAAGTCTTGCGGGTTATAGGGAAGATGGATATCTGCCAGAAGCCGTCCTCAATATGCTGGCATTTCTTGGTTGGAATCCGGGAACGGAACAAGAGCTATTTCAACTGGAAGAATTGGTTCAAGCTTTTTCGCTGGAAAGAGTGAATAAGGCAGGCGCGAAATTTGATCCTGAAAAGGCAAAGTGGTTTCAACAACAATACTTTGTGGAACTGGACAGTGCGCAACTGGCAAAAGAGTTTGATGTTCTGCTGAAAGAGAAAAACATTGACGGCGGTGATAATTTGGTGGAAATTGTGGCTTCCATCAAGGAAAGAGCGGTGTTCCTTAGTGACCTTTGGGAGCAAGGAAGTTTCTTTTTTGAAGCTCCTTCCGCTTATGATGAAAAAGCTGCTAAGAAAGCCTTTAAAGAGGATACTCCCGACATCCTTGGAAATGTAATCGCTGTTCTAAATGAAACCGATGATTTCTCCTCTGAAAATATTTCTAGCACCGTCAAAGGTTGGATTACTTCCCGGGAGATGGGCTTCGGGAAAGTAATGATGCCGCTTCGATTAGCGCTGGTGGGATCCATGAAAGGACCCGATGTATTCGAAATTGCAAGTTTGCTTGGTAAAGAAGAAGCGATAAAGAGAATCGAAGCTGCGGTGGCTTTTATGTCTTAGAAATAAACGACCACTGCAAAAATCAATGTCCTGGTATTCCCCTCGAAACTGCCTTCCATAGGCTGCTCAATTTCTATATCATTTAACCTGTTGAAAAGGTTAGTAACCCCATATTGGTATTGCGCACTGAGCCTAAAATTTTCGAGACCTGCCGTAATTCCGGCGGCGGCGTGAAAGTGAACACGGGAAACATTTTGAATGTCCTCGGCGGTAAGGTTTTGATAACCTCGGAGCACATAATTTTCAAATCCACTGCGCTTTAATTTCATTTTACCGTTCACATTCAATATCGGGCCAAACTCCAGACTAAGGTGATTTCTTATAATGTTATACGACCCAAGCAAGTTTATCTGCGCCGACTGCAATACATAATCCACATATTGGCTTAATCCATTATTGCTTTGTCCTGTAATATCACGCCCAAGAATTCCTATTTCAGTTTGAACAAAACTTACTCCGTAGATCAGGTCGAAATTGTTGTAGAAAGAACCCCTGGTGGTAAAGGCAAGGAAGTATCCCTGGCCCTGCTCAGTTTCAAAATTTGAAGTGTCGATATTCAACAATGTAAGCCCGCCGGTTACCCCTAAATGATTAAACTCCTGAAAATTGCGTTGTGCTGAAATATTACTATAGACAAAAAGTGAAATAGTAACAAAAAATAGGTTCTTAAGACTCATAAGTATGCGAGGTTTCGAAGGGGCAAAAGTAGCTTTAATTTCGTATCTTCAAAGAGTAAACAATTAAAATTTATATATATGGGTGGGTTTGTAGCAATTCCAATTTTTATTTTTTCTTTTCTGTTCCTGTTGATGTTCATATTTATTGTGAAGCAGCAAACAGCGGCCATTATAGAACGCTTTGGGCGGTTTCAAAGTATACGCAATTCCGGAATTCAATTCAAAATTCCAATCATAGATCGGATCGCGGGTCGTATCAACCTGAAAATCCAACAGTTAGATGTAATTGTAGAAACAAAAACCAAGGATGATGTTTTCGTTCGGTTAAAGATTTCCGTACAGTTTCAAGTAATAAAGGAAAAGGTATACGAAGCATTTTACCGTCTGGAAAGTCCGAATGATCAAATTACCTCCTATGTATTTGATGTGGTGCGTGCCGAGGTTCCGAAAATGAAGCTGGATTATGTTTTTGAGCGTAAAGACGATATCGCTATTGCTGTAAAACGCGAACTTAATGAGGCGATGATCGACTATGGTTATGACATCATAAAAACACTGGTAACGGATATCGATCCGGATATCCAGGTGAAAGCAGCGATGAACCGAATTAATGCTGCAGAACGTGAAAAGGTCGCCGCCGAGTATGAAGCAGAAGCTGAGCGAATCAAAATTGTAGCTAAAGCGCGCGCGGAAGCGGAAAGTAAGCGATTACAAGGTCAGGGTATTGCCGACCAAAGAAGGGAAATCGCCCGTGGTCTGGAAGAGTCCGTGGATGTTTTGAATAATGTTGGGATCAATTCCCAGGAGGCCTCCGCACTTATTGTAGTAACTCAGCATTATGACACCCTCCAAAGTATTGGTGAGGAAACCAATACGAATTTGATCTTATTACCGAATTCCCCGCAGGCCGGAAGTAATATGCTTAATGATATGATTGCTTCTTTCGTGGCCAGCAATAAAATTGGTGAGGAGATGAAGAAGTCGAATGAGGCTAAAGGGATTACCGGTAAAAAACCAAGGAGGAATCCACCTCCAGCAGATCCTGAAGTAAGCTTCTAAAAAATGGGCAGCAATATTGCGGCCTTTATAATTTAAAATCGATATCCAGTAGATTCAGGGCGGTATAAAAGAAAGTATCGGTAGTCAAAGATTTATTAGAGCTATCCTTCAGCCCTTTTATCAGGTCGGGAAACTGATTTCCATACGCCTCAGAATACCAAATAAGGTATGCGGGATTTTTTGCTTCTTCACCTGCCTGGGCGTGTAACCATTTACCGTTCTCTCCCAAGTGTTCTCCATGATCCGCAACGTATATCAAGAGCGTGGGGGCTGGGTCTTCTTCTAATACTGAAATGAGCTCGTCCAAGAACCAGTCCAGGTACACAATCGTGTTGTCATAAGAATTGATCAACTCTTCGGGCTCTAAGGAAGGCACATACTTACTATCTATGACCGGACTGAATTTCCGGAATTCTTCCGTATATCTGTTTTCATACCACCAGTGACTCCCGATCATGTGAAGAGTAATCAGTTGTTTCGAAGTCGTCTTCAAAAGTGAATCTGCGGGAGCAATCATCACCCCGTCTAATTCTTTAGCGAAGCTGAACTCGCTTTTGTACTCGTCCACCAACATTACTTGTTGATTGGTCTCCACAACCGGGCTATATGATTTTTCGAGGGTTTGGTTGCCTATCCAGCTAGTTTTGTAGCCAGCGGTGTTGGCGACAGTGAATAAAGTGGTGAGAGGGCGTTCCATATCGGATAAATTCCTGTCGGTAAGCAGCTGTGGGACACTTGCTCCGGTGTAGGTATAAGCGGTGTATAACTTCGGAAAACTTATTAGGTTTTCTCTTGCTGAAAGCTTCGGGGTGGTATTGCGAGCATAGCCGTTCAAGCCTAAGTGATCTGCCCGTACTGTTTCACCGAGCACCAGGATTACCTTTAAACTATCGGTAGTTGTGTTGCTGTATTCAACTTCATGGTTCAGTTGAAGTTTGGGCATTTCAAAATATGCGTTGATCCCATAAACCAAATTATACGGTAGTCTGTTCTTTAAACTTCCCCTTCGCTTGTCTTCCAGGAAAAAGAATAGTCCGATGCAAAGGATCGCCGGTACAATCCATAGCTTCAAATTCTTCTTTGGTTCTAATCGATTATAATATTTCAGCAGAAAAAACAAAACGGCGACTACAGCCAGAATAAACAATACGTAAGGAATCGTAATAAGGTCTACAGCGATGTCTGTTTTCGTTTCAAATATAGCTTGCAATAAAGAAGGGGTAATGGACACATCCTGGGTATACGCCCAAAAGGAAAAACAAGCATAAATAACAAACAACAAGGGAAAGACAATCCTGAAAACCCATGGAATCAAGCTTAGTACATACACAAATCCCGCTACCGTGATTTGCAAAGCAACTAAATGCATCATATATACGGCGGTATCCTTAAATCCCTCTAATGGAATATGGAAATAAGAGGCCCCGGTGATAAAAAATACGATTAGCACATTCACCAAAAGGTGAAAGAATATCAGGGGTTTAAGACTTTGAAACTTTACCATCTAGAATAGGTGCAAATTTGCCTACCAGCCAAATAACAGGAATTACAATTATGATTTGAGCCACCGCTAAAATAAGCTTTTCTGCTTCGGTGAATTGAAATACGGTAGTTCCTACCACTAAAAATATCACCAGTTTAATCACGGTTAACGCCCTGATGTGGGTCGCAAGTATCACAATGGTGTGCTTACCGATATATTCAAAAAACTTAAATAACGGAATCCCCTTGAACAGCAGCACATAAAATACAGAACCTGTTAATCCACTTATCAGAAATAGAAGCTGGTTCCCATATTCGGAGCGATACATGTCTACTTTTTCAACGTTCAAATAGTGCGTAACGACATGTATTCCAAGCAAGATTAGAAGCGAAACCCATAGTTTGAGTTTCTCGATTCCGAATAAAGTTTCTTTTAGAATTCCTCCGGCTATATAAAACGACAGCGCTACCATGGCCACATCCAGGCTCCATGGTAAATGTATGCCGGTGTATGCAGCCCAAAAGAAGCCGAGGGCAATGGTCGCAATTGAAAAAATATACCGAAGTGGATTGCTTTTCAATTTGTTTAATGCGGACGCCAAAAGGAAAACTAAAAAGATACATGGCAAAAACCAGAGTGGAATCCCCCAGCTCATGAATTGCTGACCGCCCTGTGCGTAGAAGATTCCTATCAGATTATCCACTACAGACAGTTCCAGTTCGCTCGTTTTTCCATAGTCTTTTCCAACAAAGAACCAAAAAAGGAAAAGGAGGCTCGCCCACACAAAATATGGAACCTGGATCATTTTAGCCCTGCGCCATATGGTCTTTATATCTACATTCTTTGGGTGAAACATCCCTGAGATAAAAAAGAACAAGGGAACGTGAAAACTATAAATATATGGCTCGATCGCTGGAAAATTGTGGCCATAGACAACCAGGAAAATTGAGAGTCCGCGCGCTTGATCAATCCAGGCTTTCCTGCTAGACATATTAAGAAATTTTCGCCCAGGAATCTCTAAGCGGAACGGTTCTATTGAAGACTATGGAGTCCTCTGTGCTATCTCTGTCTACAACAAAGTATCCAAGGCGCTGGAACTGAAATCGGTCGCCTTCCTTTGCCTCCCTTAAGCTTGGTTCAGCGTGTGCAGTGATTACATTCAGCGAATCGGGGTTCACAAAATCCATAAAATCCTTGTCCTTGTGAGTGTCCGGAGAAGGATCTGTGAACAACCGATCATACATACGAACTTCCACCGAAAATCCTTCAGAAATAGACACCCAATGAAGTGTGCCTTTTACTTTGCGCATGGACGCTTCAGACCCACTTCCGCTTTTGCTGTCCGGATCATAGGTACAATGGATCTCCATAATATTCCCTTCACTGTCTTTCACTACGCTTTCTCCTTTGATGATGTAGGCGTTTTTGAGTCGGACCTCTTTGCCTAGGGTAAGCCTGAAAAACTTTCGGTTGGCCTCTTCTTTGAAATCTTCTCTTTCGATATATAGTTCCCGAGTGAATGGCACTTCTCTCGAACCGGCCGACTCATCTTCCGGATTGTTTTCCGAAGTCAACCATTCTACCTCGCCTTCAGGATAATTAGTAATCACCAATTTCACCGGGTTGAGGACAGTCATGACCCGAGGAGCTTTCTTGTTGAGATCTTCTCTCACACAATATTCAAGATGCGAAACGTCGATAAGATTCTCTCTTTTTCCAACCCCTATGCTTTCAGCAAAATTGCGGATAGATTCCGGGGTATAGCCTCTCCTGCGTAAGCCTGAAATGGTGGGCATTCGCGGATCGTCCCAACCGGTTACTATGCCATCTTCCACAAGCCTTGCAAGTTTTCTCTTACTCACAACAGTGTGGCTAAGGTTGCGGCGGGCAAACTCACGTTGCTTAGGCCTGAGGTTTTTGATTTCATGAACCTGATCCAGGAACCAATCATAAAGCTCTCTGTGTGGTAAAAACTCGAGGGTGCAAAAAGAATGAGACACCTGTTCGATATAATCACTTTCTCCATGGGTCCAATCATACATTGGAAATATCTTCCAATCGGTTCCCGTACGATGGTGATGCTTATGTAGGACCCTGTACATAACAGGATCTCGCATCAACATGTTGGGTGATGCCATATCAATCTTCGCCCGAAGCACATGTTCTCCTTCGCTGAATTCGCCATTTTTCATTTTCTCAAGCAGCTCCAAATTCTTTTCTACAGAACGATTGCGGTGCGGGCTATCAGTCCCGGGGGTGTTAGGAGTTCCTTTCTGGGTAGCAATCTCTTCGGAAGTTTGGGAATCCACATAGGCTTTGTCGTTCTTAATGAGTTCGATCGCCCAATCGTACAACTGCTGAAAATAATCAGAAGCATAGCACTCATTGTCCCACTCATAACCCAGCCAGGCCACATCCTTTTTTATCGCATCCACATATTCCTGTTCTTCTTTAGCAGGATTGGTGTCATCAAACCTAAGGTTCACAGGGGCATTATACTTTAATCCCAATCCAAAGTTCAGGCAAATCGCAGAAGCATGACCAATATGCAAATATCCGTTTGGCTCAGGTGGAAAACGGAATCGCAACTGATCTTTTGAATACGATTCTGATAGATCATTTTCAATGATATGTTCTATGAAATTAAGGCTCTCTTTGGTTTCAGACATGGCTTAAAATAAAGGCACAAAGGTACGTAAATAAGAGAAAAAAGTATCTTTGTGAAAAATTTTTAAATGAGCACTATTCGCCTAAAAAACATCCGGATTTTTACTAACCACGGTTGTTTGATTGAAGAAGAAAAAATTGGAAGTGACTACCTCGTAAATTTGAGTGTGAAAGCTAAGCTTGAAAAAGCTGCAGAGTCAGATTCACTCAAAGACACGGTAGATTATGTACATCTACAACATATCGTCAAGAATGAGATGTCGGTTCGTTCCAAGCTTCTCGAGCATGTGGGCCAGCGCATCATTGACAGAATCTTTCAGGAGATTGAACTTGTGGATAAGATCAAAGTAACCATCTCCAAACTCAATCCTCCTATAGGAGGAGATGTGGAGGAGGTCAGCGTAACCATGCAGTCGAAAAGGCCTTGATTTTATTAGGTTTATTAATGCTAATATATTTATATTTGCCCATGTATAAGGCGTCTTGGCCGAGTGGCTAGGCAGAGCTCTGCAAAAGCTTGTACAGCGGTTCGAATCCGCTAGACGCCTCTAAAAATCCTCGATCATTTTGATTGGGGATTTTTTTATTCCTGAATGGTTCTTTCTAACGGGTTAGGCGTCTTCGGAATTTTCTCCAATCCTTTTTGTACCTGGTCCGGAAAAATACCTTCAACCAATAACAAAACGCCAAATCCTACAATCAAAATGCTGATCCATTTTTTGGTCCTGAATACAAACCGCGGAGTGAGTTTGTTTTTTAGTTTCTTAGCCAAGGTGATTTTTACTAAATCGGTTAAGAAGAATGTGATGAGCACGGCACTTAAAAAAAGAAATACACCATTTTCACTAGTGGTTAGTGCATTGGCCATAATGATCGTTGCGATCCAACCCGCCAACACTCCAAAATTCACGAAGTTCAACAAAAAGCCTTTTAGGAATAACCCTCCCAGGTTCTTTTTCACCTTCACAGCGTAATGTTCACGAACAATCTTGATAAAAGACTTTGCTGTTCTTATGTAGGAAATAATTCCATAGGCCACTAAAATGACTCCGCCAAAAATGAGAAGTCCGGGGTCGTCTTTTACCCGCTCGAGAATCTTACTGGTACTGAAGTAAGCAATAAGTATAAAAAGTATATCGGCAAAAATAGCTCCCAGATCAAAGAATAATCCGGCTCGAAATCCTTTGGTAATACTTGTTTCGATAAGTGTGAAGAAAACCGGCCCTACCGCAAAGGCAAGGAGAAACCCATACAGAGCCGCATATAACAAACCATCGAACATCCAGGTAAAAATACAAATAAGTTTACTCTTGTTCGATGGTTTGGAAAATAGAATACTGCGATATTCTAGTTCATTACTTTAATGCGTCCACCAGCAACGCGTTTTTCATTGATTTCTTTTGGACTGCCATAAATATATACGTCCCCACCTGCGGTAACTTTCACATCTACTTTATCACTTGCGTTGATGTCTGCTTCACCCGCAGCCGTGATTCCAATTTTGGTTTCTTGTGTTTTAAGATCTCTTCCTTCGAATATCCCACCGGTGTTCAGCTTTATGTTTTGACTATTTGAAAGACCAGAGGCTTCAACAATTCCACCCGTCACCGCTTTAATATTGGTGTTGCGGACATCAAGGCCCACTTTAATTCTTCCGCCTTCCTGTGCACGAAGATTAATCTCGTCCTGTTCGATAAGAGAATTGCCTACTATATAAGATCCTTCATTGGCGTCTATGATATCAATTTCAGTAAAATACACTTCGATGTAGGTGTCCTCCCCCCGGAATCGTGTATCCAACTCCATTCTGAGTTTTAATTTACCGTTATCGTTGATCACCAAAACATCATCTGTATGTTCTCCTTTGATGACCACTTTGTTTTCATCGGATTGGATTAAGTTCACCTCCATTAAATCGAAGACCTTGATTTCATTGAAATCACCTACGTTCTTTGTAATCGTACGTTGAGAAAATAATGCTGTTGAAACAATAACAGCGCAAAGAGTAAATATTTTTTTCATCTTGATGAATTTAGTTTCCATAAAGACCCTTATGAAATCATTTTGTTACACCTTAGCCTGATATTCTTCTTTATGGCCTAACATGAAGAAATCCAAATGCTTTTTTACAAGGTCAGCATTCTTAACTTTTACATAGACCTCGTCACCCAGCTGGTACATATTTTTGGAATAATCACCAATTACCGCGAATTCATCCTTATCGAAAACATAATGATCATCTGTAAGGTCTTGTAGACGAACCATGCCTTCACATTTATTGCTAATGATCTCCACATAAACACCCCACTCGGTAACTCCGGAAATTACTCCTAAAAACTCTTCATCATTATGGTCCTGCATGTATTTTACCTGCATGTATTTAATGCTGTCTCTTTCTGCATTAGCGGCTAGTTGTTCCATATCACTGGAGTGACGGCATTTCTCTTCATAATCTTCTTCGGAACCACTCTTTTTTCCATCCAGATAATGCTGTAGTAATCGATGCACCATTACATCAGGATAGCGCCGAATAGGGGAGGTAAAATGGGTGTAATAATCGAAGGCCAATCCGTAGTGACCAATATTATGAACTGTATAAACCGCCTTACTCATACTTCGGATGGCTAGGGTGTCCACCAGGTTTTGTTCTTTCTTTCCGGATACGTCTTTTAAAAGTTTGTTTAACGATGCTGCGGTACTCTGGCGATCTCTTGTATTCAATTTATACCCGAAACGTTTGATGATATTTTCCAGGGCGGCAATTTTTTCATCATCCGGTTCGTCGTGTATACGATACACAAACGTTTTCTTAGGGTTTTGTTTTCCGATAAACCCAGCAACACTTCGGTTGGCTAATAACATAAATTCTTCGATGAGCTTATTAGCATCTTTGCTCACTTTAAAATAAACTCCTTCCGGTTCATTTTGATCATCCAACCTGAACTTCACTTCTACCTTATCGAACGAGATCGCTCCTGCACTCATTCGTTTTTTACGCAGAATCTTGGCGAGTCGGTCCATTTCAAGAATGGCCTTTCCAATCGGTTCATCCACGGTATAGGTCTCACCGGTTAACGATATTTCCGAAGGAATTTCAAAAGGTATCTTATTGGGGTTCTCAATAATATGCTGAGCCTCCTCATAAGCAAAACGAGCATCGCTATAGGTAACCGTTCGGCCGAGCCATTGGTTTATTACTTCCGCCTTTTCATTCATTTCAAAAACAGCAGAGAAAGTGTATTTCTCTTCGTGAGGTCGTAATGAACAGGCGTTGTTAGATAATATTTCAGGAAGCATCGGCACCACTCTGTCCACTAAATACACGGAAGTCGCTCTTTCGAAAGCTTCATCGTCAAGGGTGTTTCCCGGAGTTACGTAATGAGAGACATCAGCAATATGAATCCCAATTTCAAAATTGCCGCTTTCTAATATCTTAAACGAAAGAGCGTCATCGAAATCCTTCGCATCTTTAGGGTCGATTGTAAAAGTGAGATCCTGTCTCATATCCCTTCTTTTTTTGATCTCGGAAGCCTGGATACTGGTATCCAACTCATTGGCAAAATGTTCCACCTCTGCAGGAAACTCATAAGGCAAACCATATTGAGCCAGAATAGCGTGGATTTCGGTATGATGTTCTCCTGGTTGCCCTAAAGATTTTATCACACTTCCCACCGGTGAATCGGAATGCTCTTCCCAGCCTTCCATTCTCACCAACACCTTGTCACCATGCTTTGCTTTATTGATCTTACTTTTTGGAATGAATATATCGGTATACATATTGTAGCCCGTACATTCGACGAAAGCAAAATTCTCGGAGATCGTAATGGTACCCACAAATTCTTTTCTTTTTCTCTGAAGAATTCGTGTTATCTCTCCTTCTACTTTACCACTTCTACGGCGCTTGAAGACATACACTTCTACGACGTCACCATTCAACGCTCTGTTCAAATGTTTGTTCTTAACAAACACATCTTCTTCCATTCCTTCAACAACAACATACCCTTGTCCGCGTGAGGTGAGATCCAGGATCCCAGTGTGATAGTTCATCGAAGGAGTAAGTACATATTTTCCTCTGTTTACTTCCTGAAGAGTACCCTTTCCTTGAAGTTTTTTAAGGGTTTTTATAATATGGTTTCTGCTACTGGCATCATTCAATCCAAGCTTGGCAGATATCTGTTTGTAATTAAGGGGTTGAGTTCTGTTCTTTCGGAAGATTTCCAGTATGCTTTGAGCCATACCTTCAGCTTGATTCCTCTTTCCTCGTTTCTTCCTTTTCGGCATAATTTTTTCTAATAATTTTTAAAAGTACACTTATTCAATGAATCGAATTCAAGTTTTTAATAAGATTTAGTAAATTAGAGCAAGTGGAAGACTTTAAAACTATAGCAATTTTTACCTATCCCAGCGAGTACGCTGTCTTGCAGCATCTTCTGCAGCAGAACAACGTTCGTTTTGTGTTTCAGAATGAAACGATGATCAGTGTTTTACCGTTTCATTCAAATGCTTTCGGCGGGATTCGTCTCCAGGTCCATAAAGAAGACATCGATCGAGCCAGGGAGATCATCAACGATCTAAATAATTCCACCGATTTAAAGATTGTTTAATTCATCATTGATATCTTTTCAACAAGCTAATTACTATTATTATTTTCTTTTTTAAATTTTAAATTAAAATTGATTATGATTATTGTTTGTTGAAATGTGGAATAACTTTTTGGTTTAAAATTTTGAATTTGATTTATGATTTTTTATTTCCACTTATCAACACGTACGTACTAATTTTAGTCCGTTCATTATAAAGAGATTTGTAGAATATTCTACAGTTGTGCACAACTCAAATTAACAGCTGGTTTTTAATATGTTTTTTATTTCTGAATGTTGTTAATTGAATTTTTCCGGTCGATAATTTCACAATAAGTGAAGACAAATTTTATTGTAAAATCGGAATATTTTTATCTATGGAAAATCTGATTCAGTATTCCAAAAATTCTTTTAGAAATTCTACCAACAAATATTAACAAGGTTGTTAACTAAAAGATCAATTTAGGTTTAAAAAAAGGTAAATTATTTAGGAAATTCATATTCAGAAAATTAACTCGCTCAAGTACAAAAAAGTATCTTTGTAAAAACTCTCATATATGAAAATCGCCATAGGAAACGATCATGCCGGAACCGACTATAAAAAAGCCATTGTTGAGTACCTGGAAGAGCAGGGACACAGCGTTACTAATTTTGGAACCGACTCCGCTGATAGTGTAGATTATCCGGATTTTATTCATCCTGTTGCCGAGCAGGTGAGTAACAAAGATGTAGACTTCGGAATTATTATTTGTGGTAGCGGGAATGGTGCATCCATGACTGCCAACAAACACCAGAAAGTCAGATCCGCATTATGCTGGACAAAAGAAATTACCCAATTAGCCCGAGAGCATAACGACGCCAACGTGCTGAGTATTCCGGCCAGATTTACCAGCCTACCTCAAGCGGTAGCTATGGTTGAAACATTTTTATCGACTCCATTTGAAGGGGGTCGTCACCAAAGACGAGTAGATAAGATCGCTTGTTCATAGTCTTAAATTATGTCACATTCCCATTCACATCATCACCATGGCCATGATTTGAAAGGGAGGAATTTATTCATTTCTATTTTACTCAATATCCTCATCACCATAGCCCAGGTGATTGGTGGAATAATTTCCGGAAGTCTTTCCTTATTAAGTGACGCCTTACATAATTTTAGTGACGTCTTATCATTATTGGTTAGTTATATCGCAAATAAATATGCGAAGAAAGAAGCCTCCATCGATAAAACGTTTGGATACAAGCGAGCTGAAATTATTGCTGCATTTGTGAATTCAGTGACCCTGTTGGTAGTTGCTGTTTATCTTATTTATGAAGCGGTGGAACGCTTCTTTAATATTGAACCCATTGAAAGCAACCTGGTTATTTGGTTAGCGTTATTAGGCATACTCGCAAACGGATTTAGTGTTTTATTACTTCGGAAAAGCGCCAGGAGCAATATGAATATGAGATCTGCCTATTTGCATTTGTTTACAGATATGTCGGCATCGGTGGCGGTCTTAGCCGGAGGATTACTAATGAGATATTTCGGATGGTTTTGGGTGGATAGTGTGCTCACCGTTCTAATTGGTATCTATTTGATCCTCGTAGGTTACGGACTCTTAAAAAGTTCATTTAAAGTGCTGATGTTATTTACGCCAGACGATATTGATTTAAACAGATTGCGCGATTCAATTTCTACGCACCCTGAGATCAAGAATGTGCATCACATACATATTTGGCAACTTAATGAAGACGAAACTCATTTAGAAGCTCACATTGATTTCCATAATAATATTACCCTTTCGGAATTTGATCTTATATTGAATGAAATTGAAGAGGTTTTATATCACGACTTCGGAATTAACCACGTGAATATCCAACCGGAATTCAAAAAAGACGACGCTAAAGATGTTATAGTTCAGGATTAGAATGGAGGCCTACGTAAAAAAGTTCAATGAATTAAGTTTGGAAGAACTCTACGAAATTTTAAGATTGCGATCTGAAGTTTTCGTAGTGGAGCAGGATTGTGTATACCAGGATATTGACGGTAAAGACAAAGACGCCTTGCATGTTTATATCTCTGAAAATGGTAAAATTCTGGCCTATACTCGCTGTTTTCCTCCAGGCTTTTATTTTAATGAAGCCGCGATAGGCCGCGTGGTGGTAGAGGCTTCAGCACGAAATTCCGGAATTGGACAAGACATCATGAAAAGTTCAATTAAAGCCATCGAAAAGAATTTCAAGACCGGCCAAATTACGTTGTCGGCACAAACCTACCTTATTAATTTCTACAACCGACTGGGATTTAAAGAAACCGGAAACGAATACCTCGAAGACGGCATTCCGCACATTAAAATGACTCGGTCTTAACGTGATTTAGATTTCACATTTCGGTTGAAAGGGATACCTAATTGTACCGCCAGGCTTTCATCATCCGTATGATCGGCCAGGTCCACGCCATATTGAATTTCCGAAGTATTCCCATAGATGAATGTTCCGAAAATACGATCCCAGATAGATAGCATATTTCCATAATTGCTGTCTGTCCAGGGCAACTCGAAATGATGATGGAACTTATGCATATTAGGTGTAACAATTACATAGCTCAATCCACGATCCAACCATAAAGGTAATTTTAGATTTGCGTGAGTAAAATACGTGAAAAGAACACTTAGGATGCGGTAAAAAAAGTAAAAAGCGATGGGCATACCCATGATAACCACAGCAGCCAATGCAAAAATTTCCCTGATGATAAAATCAATTGGGTGATGTCTGGTGCCGGTTGTTACGTCAACATTCTTATCGCTGTGATGCACGATATGCAAACGCCACATGGCGGGTATTTTGTGGAGAAAATAATGAACGCCGTACTGAGCGATCAAATCCAAAACCATGATAGAAATAAGCAATTCTACCCAGATGGGAGCTTCAAAGAGATGAAGCAATCCAAACTGTGAGTCTTCCAGCCAAATAAACACACCTGCCGTTGCGATTCCAAAGATGGCATTGATAACCATTACAAATAACAACAGAACCAGATTTACTTTGGCGTGGCGCCATTTTTTATAGGAGAGAGAAAATAAATTGTAGTAACCTTCAAGAATCCAGAAAAATGCCATCACGACAAAAATCCACCCGGCCTTCATCCATATCGGCATATTCTCAAAAAAAGCTAAAAATTCCTCCATGATCTATCGCAGAATTCGCTCGTATTTTTTCGGGTCGTTCAATACAGAAATCGCTTCCATGATTTCAGGGTTGTTTTCCACCTGGTAATTATACAATCCTTCCCGATAAAAATAACGTTTCAAAATTTCATCCGAAATTAGCGATTTTATCTCAGCTTTTTTGTCCACCAGCTCTTTTTCCTTTGCTTTGTCGATAGATTCCATCAGGGCCTTGTAGCTGGACTTTATCTCATCCTGCAATTCGTCATCTTCTGCTCTTCGCAACGCCTTTTCAAACTCCTTCTCGGTTTGGGTTTCATATTGAAAGTCGTTTCGTTTCAGATACTGAAGAAAATCCTGGAAGATCGCCTCATTCACTTCGAACCCATTCCAATCTTCGAGGGTATTCTTGTAATAATAGTTGGTAGCGTAATCAAAGATGGCATTGTCTTTTAACAATGCTGTTGTAATAGGGCTAAACTTCGCAGTTTCCAACTCAATATCCGGCAATATTCCGCCACCATCATAAACAGTTCTTCCTCCTTTGGTTTTAAATGAATTGTACTCTTTAGGGTCCAAGCGGATAGGGTCGCCATTCTCATCGCGGTTCCAGTAATCAAGCGCCTGGATGCAACGCCCGCTAGGGGTATAATATCTCGATATGGTAATCTTAAGCTGTGTTCCGTAAGTGAGCTTTTTGGGCCGTTGCACCAAACCTTTTCCAAAACTACGGGCACCAACAACTACGGCGCGATCCAGATCCTGCAACCCACCTGAAACAATTTCGCTGGCAGAAGCACTACGCCCGTTTACCAAAACCACCAGTGGAATTTCAGTATCAACAGGCTCATTCCTTGTTTTATACACTTTGTTGTATTTCTTGATCACCGATTTGGTTGTCGTGATCACCTCTCCCTGAGGCACAAATAAATTGACCACATTAATAGCTTCATTCAGGAGTCCTCCGGGATTGCCTCTTAGATCTAAAATGATCTTTTTGGCGCCATCGGCTTTGAGTTCTTCCAGGGCGCTTTTAGTCTCGATGGTGGTGCGGCGATTAAATTTACTCAGCACGATGTATCCAATATCATCCGAGATCAATTTGTAATAAGGAACAGCCTTTACATCTACTTTTTCACGATTTAAAGTGGTTGTTTGCTCTTTTCCTTGTCGGCGGAACGTAAGCGAAACACTCGTTCCTGCAGCTCCTTTAAGAAGTTCACCGGCGTCATCGTCGAAATCAGACAAAGTAATGTCACCAATTTTAATGATCTCATCGCCTGCTTTGAGGCCTGCTTTATCTGCCGGATAATCTTGTATGGGTTCTACCACGACAATTTTATCTTTGAGGGTACGAACTGTGGCACCAATTCCTGTATAGGTACCCGAGTTCTTAATACGAGCGTCTTCTACTTCCTGCTCATTCCAGTATACCGTGTAAGGATCCAGATCATCCAGCATCCCCTTAATAGCTTTGTCCATCAAGGTCGCCGGCGTGGTTTCATCTACATAATTCATATTCAACTCTTTGAATAGAGTCGTGAAAATTTCGACCTGTTTTGCGATTTCAAAAAAGTCATTTTTAAAACTTGCGGTGGTTATAAAAATACCAACGGCAAGTATCGGAATCAGGATTTTTTTCTTCATGATATAATACTTCAGTTATTCCGAAGAAAAGATAAGCCGCTTTCTTCGAATTCAATGACAATCAATTGTTAATTTTGAGCCTTTCTCTTTTGCCGTTTCAAATACCGGCGAAGGAAGAATAACCCTATCAGGATTAGCAGCAATAAAGGCCAGATATATAAAATACCCAGGAAGAACACCGAAATTCCATCCCAGCCGCCTTTTAGGGCATTGAGCATTTTACGGCCGTAAGAAACTGTAACCCCGGTTTCCCTGGTAAGTTTATAAAATTCTATTTTAACCGTGCTCATAGCCACACGATCATTAAGGTAATTAAGCCTTCCTTGTTTTGCCTCAATTTCTTCACGGATATTAGCGAGCTCTCTCTCGATCTCCAGCATTTCTTTTACATTTTTGGCTTGTGACAAGAGTTCCAGATACCGGTTTTCCAATTCTCTCTTTGCTTTGAGCCGTGCCGTTAGATCCACAAATTCTTCGGTCACATCCATACGGGAGATATCTTTCTGCTCGAAGAAAGGCACCCCTTCTGAAATGCCATCCACAAACGCCTGAAAGTTTTCCGTAGGAACCCTAACCGTTATATTTCTAAAGATCCGACTATAACTTTTTCCTGAATTATCGCTTTGAATTAATCCGCCTAAAGCCTCATTTAAGGAGAGTATTTTCTTATGGGTAGCCTCAAGATCTGCCGTTTCGAAAACCAGGCGCCCGGTCTTGATAATTTTTTGCTCTTTAACCTGAGCATTGCCCGAGTCGTCTGATGTAGAAGTTTCCATGTCGAGCATATCGCCCTCCATAGCTTCACTCATTTCATAATCGACTGCTTTGGTTTCTTCTATATATGCATCTGAACTACTATTTCCGGAACAGGCTAACGCCAGTCCAAACAAAAAAACACTAAAAAACTTCATGGGTGTATCGATTTGAGCAGTGCCTTCACCGAAGATTCGAGCTCGGCATACTGCGGTTGTTTTTTGCCAATGTATACGAACAGTAACGCAAATTCCTTGCCGTTATTAGATTTTAACTCCTCTTTATGAAGACGATACGCCTCTCTCAGTAGCCGTTTTATCCTGTTCCTGGATACGGCCAGTCGGAAATTACGCTTGGGTACCGAGAAAGCAACCTGTGTGGTTGCCGCCGAGTCAAGTTGGAGGAAATTCAATTTTACAGGAAACTTTTTCACCGACTTTCCCTCGAGCATCAAGCGTTCGATCGTTTTTTGGCTTTTGAGCTTTTCAGCCCTTGGAAGTGAGAAACCCATTGGATAAAAGTAGTACTTTTTTGGGCGTTCCCGCCAATACTGGCGGGCGCGCCATCGACACTCGCTTTTCGCAATTGCGAAAGAGCTCAAACAAATGCCTCTGTCACTAACGCAAAAAGCCACGCTGTAAACGTGGCTTTTACTATACAATAATGCGAGTTATAACTTTTTGGTATTGTCCCTCATGTTGACGTCCGCCATCATACCGGAAGGGTCAATCATAACCGATTTTATTTCCTTGTTCGTGTTGAACTCAAATTCATACGAGGGAATAGCCCAGGCCCAGTCCCCGAGGATCGTCCATTTCGTTCCCGGATACGGATTGTTCTTTTCGGCTCTTGCCATTTGCAGCGGAATATGAAACAACTCCTCGCTACCGTCCGTATATTCTACTTTCAGATCGATAGGCATAGGCATCAACCCTATTCTTTCCAATTGCACTTTAGCACCATTGGGTGTATTTTCAATAGAAGATATAGCATAATCCACCGTATTCGAAGTTTGAGTAAAATCCATTAAGTACCAATCCAGTTCAAAACCCGAAACTTTTTCGGCAACACGAATAAAATCATTAGGGGTGGGATGCTTGAAAGCCCAGTCTTTATAGTATCTCTTCAACACCTCTTGTAGATTATCTTCCCCAATTACATAACCTAACTGAGACAAAAACACTGCGCCCTTGCTATAGGCCGAGATTCCATAGTTTCGATTCGTTGCATATCGATCTGCATGAGTACTTAATGGCATTTCCTTTCCGGAACTGGCCAGGAAACGATAACCACGGTAAGATCCTGATAACGGATTGTCTTTACCCTCTTCCATAACTTCGTTCATGGCATAATCGGAAATATAGACAGTGAATCCTTCGTCCATCCATTCATGTTTAGCTTCATTAGTAGCCAACAAAAATTGAAACCAGGTATGCGCCAATTCGTGTGCAGTAACACCCACCAAGCTTTCAAATTTTCGCTCTCCTGTTATAAGAGTGCACATAGCATACTCCATTCCTCCGTCTCCACCCTGGATCACGGAGTATTGTTTGTAGGGATATTTCCCGATATGCTTGTTGAAATACTCCATGAGCGCAGCGGTTTTTGGCTGCAAATTTTTCCAGTTTTCAGCAATATCAGGATTGTCCTTATAATAGAAATTTAAAACCACACCGTCAGGACCCGGATAGGTGTCATGGATATATTCGTTATCGGCAGCCCATGTAAAATCATGTACATCAGGAGCCAGGAATTG
The DNA here is from genome assembly GCA_009827225.1 of Flavobacteriaceae bacterium. GTDB lineage: Bacteria > Bacteroidota > Bacteroidia > Flavobacteriales > Flavobacteriaceae > Aureisphaera. The sequence goes on from WUAI01000008.1 coordinate 40,935, forward strand.
CCAGCTTTTTTTGCCTTTCTTTTTCTTGGGTTCTCCTTGAAGATATCCCGTACCTCCAACAATATAATCTTTATCGATGGTGATGGTCACATCATAATCTCCCCATACACCGTGAAATTCCCTGGCGATATATGGATCGGCGTGCCAACCCTGAAAATCGTATTCCGCCATTTTTGGAAACCATTGCGTCATGGAAAGCGCAACACCCTCTTTGTTGTTTCTACCGCTTCGCCGAATCTGCACCGGCACCTGGGCCAGCCACTCCATATTGAAAGTAGTGGATTGACCTGGAAGAATTGGAGCAAACAAATCTACTTCCAACACGGTTCCGGCTACCTTGTAGTTCAAGTTGGCACCGTCCTGTGTGAGTTTCGAAGGTTTGATAAACCCTATCTCTGCAGGCGTAAGCTTAGAAATCCTATCTCGAACCCTTGAATCCGGATCAGGAATGGTACGCGATCTCACATCCATCTCACTTCCGGGCTGAAAAGCGTTAAAATACAAATGGTAAAATACGCGATTCAACGTATCGGGAGAGTTGTTGGTGTAAACAATCTCCTGCACACCCTCATACTGCCATGATTCCACATCCACATCAATGGTCATTTTGTAATCGGCCCTTTGTTGCCAATAAGTAGATGGTTGTTGTCCGATACTATTTCCGAAGCAAACAAGCGCAACTAATGGTAAAAGAAACTTTTTCATTATCTCGACATTTTATCCGCCATAATAAGGGCGTTGTACATGTTCACCATCTTCCCGGACTTGGAGATATTGTTGAATTTATCCTGATTGGAATCATCTCCACCAAGTATTACAGGGCTCGCAGAACTAAGTCCGCTATTCATCAAAATTTGTTTTACCTGGGATGCTTTTAGCTTTGGATAGTAAGAACGAATCATTGCAGCCACTCCGGCAACCGCAGGAGCCGCCATGGAAGTTCCTTGCAGATACTCATATGTATCGTTTGGAGTGGTGGAATATATCTTTACTCCCGGCGCAAAGGCATCCACATTGCTTTTACCATAGTTTGAAAAGTTGGCTACCATTTCACTTCCATAGTCAAAATTTAAAGCACCTATGGTAATAAAGTTATCTGCGACTTCGGTGGTACTTCCGGTTTGTTGATCGTTTGGATATACCTGGACGCCATCCAGATCAAAGCCTTCATTCCCTGCAGCGTTTACAATCAACACATCCTTTGAAGCTGCATATTTCACGGCATCCCAAACCCATTCCGGGTGTGGAGAGTAATATTTACCAAAACTCGTATTAATTACTGTGGCGCCATTATCCACAGCGTAGCGAATCGCCAAGGCGATATCTTTATCATATTCGTCACCATCGGGAACTGCTCGAATTGCCATGATCTTTACATTGCTTGCAACACCATTCATCCCTATTCCGTTGTTCCTTTTCGCGCCAATAATTCCTGCGACATGGGTACCGTGTTGCACATCTTCAGCTCGAGAATTTGGGCCGTCCACATCTCCGTTTCCGTAATACTTAGAAGTGAAATCGTTAGCATCATCTCCCAGTTTTTTGGCCCTGAAATTTTCCTCCATATTAAAATGGGAAGTAATGCGGCCTTTATAGTAGTCGATTCCACCGTTCAATTGATCGATCACATCCGGTACCGAATCACCGAAAGTGAGCATTTGGCTCAACATCCCGATCTGTTGTTGCTCGGCTTCGGTAGGGTTTTTAATTTCATTCAGCTCTTTTGTGGTGTAATCTTCTTTCCCCAGTTTTGCAACCATTGCCTCGTGGGCAGGTTGCACCTGACCAAGGATCTGCTGATATCTTGCAACCACAGAGTTGGCTTGCGCCACTTCTTCTTCGTATTCAGCTACAGCTTTTTGGTATAATTTAAAGTCGGCACGATCGGCCGCACTTACAGACGCTTCAGTCTTTCCTTCAAACTTTGGCCCCAGCTTTTTCATGTAGCGCACATACTCCATGTTTTCTTCAACGATATCACCGAGGAAGTTCCATCCATGAACATCGTCCACATAGCCATTTTTGTCATCGTCTTTTCCATTACCGGGAATTTCTTTCTTATTTATCCAGATCTTGTCTTTCAGATCTTCATGTTCAATATCTACACCACTGTCGATCACACCAACAATTACGGTTTCCCCTTTGCGCCCGTTTAGGATTTCAGCATAGGCCTTATCTACACTCATACCGGGGATGGTATCTGTTAGTAAATCTGTGGACATCCAGTTTTTGGTCTCGCTTTCGGATAGGGGAGACATTTTTAGAGGAAGCGTATCAATGTTTTCGATAGGAGTTGAAATAATGGGAGGTACTCCACCACCACAACTGGTCATTAGGGTTGCTAATGCAATTGCCCATAAAGAAGATCTAAGAATTTTCATTTGTATATAATTAATTAAATATTTCAGTTAAACTATAGCGCTCATCAAGACGAACGCCTTTTTCAGTATGTTTTACGGTAATTATCGGGTTGTGCGCATCGTGCTCCAGGAAAAGATAATACCCCTCATCAGCCGCGGCATTAAGAAATTTTTCCTTTTCAGGAAGCGTTAATAAGGGCCGCGTATCATAACCCATCACATAAGGAACAGGCAAATGTCCCGCAGTTGGGAGCAGATCTGCCATAAAAACGATAGTTTTATCCTTGTATTGAATATGCGGAATCATTTGCTTTTCCGTATGTCCATCTGCAAAGAAAATGCCGAAATCCAATTCATTTGCCTCGCTATAGTCCGAGGACGGATCTTCCACAAATTTCAATTGTCCGCTTTCCTGAAGCGGGAGAATGTTCTCTTTTAAAAATGAGGCACGTTCACGACGATTCGGCTTGGTCGCCCATTCCCAATGTTGGCGGTTGCTCCAATAAGTTGCATTCTTAAAAGCAGGCTCATATCCTGTTCGGTCTTTGTTCCACTGTACGCTTCCCCCGCAATGGTCGAAGTGAAGGTGTGTGAGAAAGACATCGGTAATATCATCTCTGTGGAATCCGGCGTTTGCCAATGAATCATCCAGGCTATAGTCTCCCCAGCGATAATAATAACTGAAGAACTTCTCGCTCTGTTTATCCCCCATACCATTATCGATCAAAGTAAGGCGGCCACCATTTTCAACTAGTAAACAGCGTGCAGCAATATCGATCATGTTATTGGCGTCAGCAGGATTTGTTTTGGACCACAATGTTTTCGGAACCACACCAAACATGGCACCTCCATCCAATTTAAAATTACCTGCTTCCACGGGAAATAAATTCATAGGAGGCGCAAAATACTAAAAGGCTGGATATTATAATAAATCGTTAAGGGTTAATTAAGAAATTATTTAAGATTTAAGGCGTATCTGGCGTGGCCTTTATTTGCTTTTCATGTTAGTGGCGGCAGAGAAGGTTGAAAATCAGGGGATATAGCCTAATTTTTAGTCAATAATCGAGGCGCATAATTTAGCGGATCCAACAGTATTAAAGAATTGATGTATTTTAGGGGGCATAATCTAAGCTATGGTTGAATTAGCAGGTATTATCATTTTAGGAATATTGGCGCAATGGGTGGCGTGGCGATTGAAGATCCCTGCCATTTTACCACTTATCCTGATCGGGTTGTTAGTGGGTCCTATCGCCGCCGAATTTCTTAGTGAAAACGGGGAAAAATGGATTGAACCTACCTGGAACGGAGAGGCAGGACTATTCGCAGGCGACAGCTTGTTCTATTTTGTGTCTCTTGCGATAAGTATTATTCTTTTTGAAGGCGGACTTACGCTTAAAATTTCTGAAATAAACAATGTAGGGCCTGCAATTTCAAAGTTGATTACACTGGGCTCGATGGTAACCTTTTTTGGAGCTGCGGTAGCAGCTCATTTTACTTTTGATCTTTCCTGGGAAATTTCGTTTCTATTTTCGTCTCTCATCATCGTGACAGGGCCAACGGTTATCACCCCGATTCTGCGGAATATCCCATTGCGAAAAGATTTGTCCGCCGTATTGAAATGGGAGGGGATATTAATCGACCCCATTGGAGCTTTGGTCGCCGTATTGGTTTTTGAATTTATTAGCGTTGATGCCGGAGGGGAGTTCACAAAAACTGCCTTTATTGAATTCATAAAGATTATATTGTTTGGTGTGACCTTTGGTTTCACTTTTGCCCATGGCTTGAATTTTCTGATATCCAGAAAATGGATCCCCCATTATTTGCTGAATGTCTTCGCACTTTCCTGCGTGTTGGGGGTATTTGTACTGTCCGATATTTTTGCTCACGAATCGGGTCTTTTAGCGGTTGTGGTGATGGGTATGGTGATGGGAAATATGAAATCGGACTACCTGAAAGAGTTGCTCTACTTCAAAGAGTCTTTGAGCGTGTTGCTCATTTCTATTCTATTCATCGTGTTAGCGGCGAATATTGATATGGAAGACTTGTACCTCATTTATAGCTGGAAGACCGAAGTTTTATTCGCAATTGTAATATTTATAATTCGACCGCTGGGAGTATTGCTTTCTACCTACAAATCTTCCCTTTCATTGAGAGAGAAGTTATTTGTGAGCTGGGTTGGCCCAAGAGGTATCGTAGCTGCTGGTATTGCGTCCCTGTTTGGAACCAAATTGGCGTCGGACGGCGTCCCGGGCGCAGAATATATTACCCCTTTGGTTTTTGCCGTCGTGCTTACCACGGTACTACTCAATGCGACCACAGCGAGATATGTGGCCAAGCTACTTGGGGTATTTCTCAACAAATCCGAAGGTATTTTAATTGTGGGAGCTTCTGAATTTCCGAGGATTATCGGGGATTATCTTAACAAGAACAATCGCCATGTAGTGTTGATCGATAGTAATGCCAGTAATATTAAAGCAGCGCAGGAATTAGGGCTTGAAGCATTTACCGCCAATATTTATTCCGATGCAATTCTCAACAACATTGAGTTAAGTGATGTGGGATATTTGATGGCGTTAACCGGAAGTTCAGATATCAACAAATTTGCCATTACGAAATTTGGCAAACAATTTGGAGAGAACGGAGCTTTCAGACTTATAACTGCCGAAGAGGTTGAGGATCCTGATAACAGCCCGGTTCACGGACTCTTCTCGAATACAGACGACTTTGCTTCCGTAAGTAAAGTAATTGAAAAGTATCCTAACATTATGGAAATTGGGCTAAAAGATGAAGGGCATTACAAGGAATTAATCGATCAGGCCCGAGATACTAAAAACAGTATTCCGCTGTTCTTAAAGGGTCAGGATGGAGATCTGGAAATCATTTCTTCGAATGACCGAGACATTAGTAAATTAAACGGTAGAACTCATTTGGTGTATATCGGGGCACCATTGAATGAAACGGTCAATTAGCAAAGTACTTATAAAATGCGCCCTAAAATTCTGGCTTTCTTCTTGTTTGTAACCTTATTTTCGATTTCCTGTAAAGACGATGATTCCAGAACCTGCACCAGCTGTAGTTCTCCGGAAACAATCGAATTTGAAGTTTGCAGGGAATCCAACGGAAATGCTTCTGTAAACGGCGAGGACACCGAGACCAATTACGATCTTTACATTGCGGATCTTGAGGCAGCGGGAGCCACCTGTGGCGGGGGTTAATCGTTCAATTTCAGCACAGCCATGAATGCTTCCTGTGGAATTTCGACATTACCAACTGCACGCATTCGCTTCTTTCCTTTTTTCTGCTTTTCCAGTAGCTTACGTTTTCGTGAAATATCACCACCATAACATTTAGCGGTTACATCTTTACGCAAAGCTTTTACCGTTTCACGCGCGATGATCTTTGCCCCGATAGCCGCCTGTATTGGAATGTCAAACTGCTGCCTTGGAATTAATTGACGCAGTTTTTCACACATTTTCTTTCCGATGTCGTACGCATTATCCTGGTGAAGTAATGCAGAAAGCGCGTCGACAGTATTGCCATTTAATAACACGTCTACTTTTACCAGTTTTGAGGCCCGCATTCCGATAGGGGAATAATCGAAAGAGGCATAACCTTTTGAAACGGTTTTAAGCCGATCGTAAAAATCGAAAACAATTTCCGCCAAAGGCATGTCGAACGAAAGCTCAACTCGATCCTGGGTAAGATAGGTCTGGTTGGTAATCTGTCCTCTTTTTTCAATACAAAGAGACATTACCGGCCCCACAAAATCTGCTTTCGTGATAATACTTGCCTTGATGTAGGGCTCTTCTACACGGTTTAATGTTGAAGGCTCAGGCAGGTCACTTGGATTGTTTACTAAGATGATCTCGTCCGGATTCTTATTGGTAAATGCATGATACGAAACGTTGGGGACGGTGGTAATTACCGTCATATCAAATTCTCGCTCCAATCGCTCCTGAATGATCTCCAAATGCAACATCCCCAGGAAACCACAACGAAATCCGAATCCAAGGGCGGCGGAACTCTCTGGCTGAAAAACAAGTGAGGCATCGTTAAGCTGTAACTTTTCCATCGAAGCACGCAATTCTTCATAGTCCTCGGTATCCACCGGATAAATCCCGGCAAACACCATTGGTTTCACATCTTCAAACCCTTCGATCATATTTGTGGTGGGACTTTTGGCATCTGTAATCGTATCACCTACTTTCACATCACGAGCATCCTTGATACCTGTGATCAGATAACCTACATCTCCGGCCTTAATAGAGGGTTTAGGAACTTGTTTCAGTTTCAAAGTGCCTACTTCATCGGCAAAATAATTTTTGCCCGTCGCCATAAATTTTATCTGTTGTCCTTTACGAATTTCACCATTTAAAACACGGAAATAAGTTTCAACACCGCGAAAAGGATTGTAAACAGAATCGAATATAAGTGCCTGTAGCGACTCATCCGGATTTCCTTCCGGAGCCGGAATTCGTTCGATGATGGCGGATAATATATTCTCAATCCCAATCCCGGTTTTAGCACTAGCCGGAATTACCTCCTCAGGGTCGCACCCAAGAAGATCCACAATATCGTCGGTTACTTCTTCAGGATTCGCAGAGGGAAGATCGACCTTATTTAAAATCGGTATGATCTCAAGGTCGTTTTCAAGTGCGAGGTATAGGTTTGAAATGGTTTGCGCCTGAATGCTTTGTGCCGCATCCACTACAAGCAATGCGCCTTCACATGCGGCGATGCTTCGCGACACTTCATAAGAAAAATCGACGTGGCCGGGAGTATCTATCAAATTGAGAACATATTCTTCTCCCTTATACGTATACTCCATCTGAACGGCATGACTTTTAATGGTTATACCGCGTTCACGTTCCAAGTCCATATTGTCGAGCAACTGGGCCTGTTGTTCTCGCTCTGTAACGGCACCGGTAAAATCCAATAGCCTGTCTGCCAGGGTACTCTTACCATGGTCGATATGCGCGATTATGCAAAAATTTCGAATGTGTTTCATGCTCCTTTTACAGCAATTTAAGCCATCTGCACTCCTACAAAGATGGGAGTGCAAATATAGCGTAAAATAATAGCTAAATGTTTGAATTGAAGCAGTTCGTCGAAAAAAAGAAAATGTTGCCGCATTTTCCTGAATTTATTGCAACCTTTGTAGGAAGAGCAGTATCATTCCCTCCCAAATCGAAAGCTCAGAAACGAACCCATAATTCCCCTGCCGAATTGTTTAAAGGTAAAACATATCTGCTTTTAGCTCTAGTTTTCATTCTCGCCAGTGGTGTTGCCATTGCGCAATCACATACGATTTCGGGTAAGGTTGTAGACGATAAAGGAGCCCCAATTTCTTTTGTTACAGCCCTCCTGTTTCTGAATAACGACCCCGCTATAATACAAGGTACTTCGACCGATGACGATGGATCATTCAGTTTCGACGAAGTTCCCCCCAACACATATCGGGTTTCTATCAGCATGGTGGGATATAACACGTCCGTGAAAGTTTTTGAATTAAAAGACAACCTTGACCTGGGAGAGATCATACTGGAAACCACCGTGGAATTCCTGGGAGAAACGACCATTAGCGCGGCAAAACCCACCATCGAGAAATCACCGGGGAAGTTGATATTTAATGTTGAGAATACCGCTCTGGCCTCAGGAAATGTAAGAAACTTACTCCTGAAAACCCCCGGGGTAGTTCTCGTAAATGATATCAAGATTAGAAACCGGGCCACTACGGTTTATATCAATAACCGAAGACTTTACCTGTCACCATCGCAAGCTCTTTCTTTCCTTTCAAACATGGACGCCTCCATAGTGAAGTCGGTGGAAGTGATCACAAATCCCGGAGCTCAATTCGATGCCGAAGGGGGTTCGGTGCTCAATATCGTTACTTCAAAAGCAGTTTCTGTTGGTTACAAAGCAAGCGTCAACGGAGGATATCAACTTGGAATTAAACCGAAATATTCATTGGGGACCACCCAATTTTATAAGAATGAATGGCTCGACATTTTTGGAAACTATACGGCCAATTACAGGCTGGAATACAAAAATCAGGATGATCGAGTGCAGTTTTTTGATCGAGGGGTGATTGACGATTTATGGATTACCGACTTCAACCGAGACACCGAACTCAATAACCATCAGGCTAATATTATCACCGAGTTTACGATTTCAGACAAACAATCCATAAATCTGTCGGCAAATCTTTTTTTCCAGCCGAACCAAGAATACGACAATCATTCTCTAACGGAAATTTTCAACGCCCAGTCTCAACTGGATTCAACTTTCAGAATGAACAGCGATTTGTCTAACACACAACACAACCTCATATTTCGTGGGGAGTATAAGGTTCAGCTCAATGAGAAAAACGGACAGCTTACAACATCGGGAAGCTATATTTCGTATGACGAAGACCAGGAACAAGGCGTATTTACACGATATTTCCAGCCGAATGGAGAGTTGATTCGCACGAACTCCTTCAGCACTAATTCTTTTCAGCAAACCAATATCTGGATAGGGGAAATGGATCTGTCCCTTCCCTTTTCGAATGGAAGTTTTGATGCAGGGATTAAATATTCCAATATCGATACGGATAGCGGACTTGATTATTTTGACACTAACGATCAGCCCAATCTTATTGAGGAGCTCTCGGATTCATTTTTATACACAGAAGGAATTTATGCAGCCTATGTTAATTTCTCGAAAAACTGGAGCCGATGGAAAATGGAGATCGGCCTGAGAGGAGAATATACAGATGTGACCGGTAATTCGAATTCACTCGGAGAAGTGAATACCCAGGAGTACATGGAATGGTTTCCCACATTTGCCGTGGAACACCAATTGGAAGACGGGAACAGTGTGGGCTTAAGTTTTGTGCGGAGGATTACGAGACCACGATACCAAAGCCTCAACCCCTTTCGATATTTTTTAAATGACTTTAATTTTAACGGTGGAAATCCAAACCTTGTACCAGGCATAAACAACAGGGTTACCTTCAGCTATTCCATCAATAAGAAAATATTCTTCGAACTATATTACGAGAAGCAAAAGAACACCTTAAGCACACTATCTTTTCAGGACAATGCAAACAGGGTCCTTCGAAATATCGAGGCTAATTTAATTGAAGATTTGCAGTATAGCCTGGATATGGTATATTCAGAATCTATCGCCAAATGGTGGTATCTAAGCACCTACAATTCACTATTTTACCTGCAAAATGAGTTCTTTGCGGAGGAAAGTGTTCGGGACACCTATCAAAACAGCACCTGGGGGTTGTACCATCAGTTGTATAATAGTTTTAAGTTAAGTGCAGATCGTACTTTTTCTGCAGATGTAACCTCGCTCTATTTTTCAAATTACATCTATGGCTCCTATGTAATGAAGGAACGATACTCGTTGTCGTTTGCCTTTCGTAAAACATTTTGGAATAATGCGGCTGAAATCACTGCTGGGGTAGATGACATTTTCAACACCTATAATATTGACGTGGTTTCAAGATATTACAATCAGGACAATTCATATTTTCCAAAGCCGGAATCCAGATTGTTTCGATTCACCTTCCGGTATAACTTCGGAAATACGGCTCTAAACGATCGAAGAAGGAGTCGAACCATCAGAGAAGCACAGCGACTGGATTAAATCCCCTTTCTGTTTGCAGCCACACCGAAAAATTATTTCCTAATTTTGCAGCTATGGCGAAAATCGGAGACATTGACGTTGGAGAATTTCCTCTTTTGCTCGCACCCATGGAGGATGTGAGCGACCCACCTTTTCGCGCGCTTTGCAAGGAACAAGGCGCTGATGTGGTGTACACTGAATTCATTTCTTCTGAAGGACTGATTCGCGATGCTGCCAAAAGTGTCATGAAACTCGATATATATGAAAAGGAGCGTCCGGTAGGGATTCAGATATTTGGAGCAGTTCTCGATTCCATGCTACGAAGTGTAGAAATCGTGGAAGCGAGTGGCCCCGACATTATCGATATAAATTTTGGGTGCCCGGTAAAGAAAGTAGTAAGCAAAGGAGCAGGAGCGGGAATACTTAAGGACATCGATCTTATGGTGAAGCTCACGGAGGCGATGGTAAAACACACCAAGCTACCGGTTACTGTTAAAACACGTTTGGGTTGGGATCATGACTCCATCAAGATTGTGGAGGTAGCGGAACGGCTACAAGATGTGGGTTGCAAAGCCATTTCAATCCACGGAAGAACAAGGGCCCAAATGTATAAAGGGGATGCCGATTGGGTTCCGATCGCTGAGGTTAAAAACAATCCAAGAATGCACATTCCCGTCTTTGGGAATGGTGATGTGAATAGTCCGGAACGAGCTATGGAAATGCGGGACAAGTTTGGTTTGGACGGAGCAATGATTGGCCGTGCCAGCATTGGATATCCATGGTTTTTCAGAGAAGTCAAGCACTTTTTCAATACGGGACAACATCTCGATCCCCCCACTATGCAGGAACGTGTGGAGGCGGCCCGAAGACATCTGAAAATGTCCATAGATTGGAAAGGAGAAAAATTAGGAGTTTTCGAAACCAGAAGACACTACACAAACTACTTTAAGGGAATCCCGGATTTCAAAAAATATCGAATGAAAATGGTTACCAGCGACGATTCAGCCTCCGTGTTTGAAGCCTTCGATGAAGTTCTGGAAAAGTTTGGCGACCACCAGTTTGCCTAAGACAGTAGCTTCGGGGTAACTCTTAACGAGGCAATTTTCGAAGCAATCCCTCCCAACACACAAATGGTGGTAAAAACCAGCAACAGGTTTAAAAGATTAAATTTAACCGGGTAAGCCAGGTTCGGCGTGATAGGCACCCACCCATATTGTATTTGCAATAATACAACGATGGTTCCCAGGAATAAGCCGATAACCACACCGATGAACGTCATCAATAATCCGTTATAGAAAAAGATCCGACGTATTTCCCGGATCGTAAGCCCCATAAAAAAGAGCGTTCGGATATTTCGGCGCTTTTCCAGAATAACCATGATCAAGGTACCGGCGATATTAAAGATTGCAATGGCTGCGATAAGACTTACGAACAGATAGGTGAAAAGATTTTCCGAATTCAGCATTTTATAAAGGGCATCATTTTGTTGGATTCTGTTCTTAACGTTCACAGGCGTCTGAATGATTTCTTGTAAAGACGCGGTAACCGCTTGTTCATCGGCTAATGGATTCAATTTGATCTCCAGGGAGGAAACTTCAGTAGAATCAAGACTTAAGAGAGATCGGGCCATTTCGATATCAGAAAAGACATACTTTAAATTAAGTTCCTCATTGATCTCATAGATGCCCGAAGCTACAACCCTAATCTTGCTGAAAGCGGACGACGGATCCAGCACATTGATCTGTCCTTTTCCCGGTTTCGGAACGTACACCTCGATGAGGTTGCCATAATCCCTGGCAGGGAGTGACAGTTTGTTTGAGATGCCAAAACCAACCACCACTTCGTCCTCGTTTTTAGAAAACCAATCTCCTACAAACAGCAGGCTATCAATAGGGGTGATTTCGGTGTAATTTTCATCGACCCCTTTGATGAATCCGATATGATTTTTCCCCTTATATTGAAGGAAAACCCGCTCTTCTATGATTTCAGAAAAAGAAAATACGCCCTCTATGGCGACCAATCGATCTTTTTGTTCTTCGGAAAGTGTTATAACCTTCCCTTTTTGAGGCGTCACCTGCAGATCACTATCTATTACATTGGTAAATTCTAACGCAAAACTCTTCAGCCCGGCAAATCCCGACAGTACAATGAACAGCGCCATCGACCCAATAATAACTGCAAGCACAGCAATACGTGAAATTATATTCACGGCATTCTTACTGCTTTTGGAAAGCAAATACCGTTTTGCAATGTAAAAAGGGTATCTCACAAAGTGATCTATTTCTTTTTTCGCTTATCCAGTAGCCCAGGATCTTTAATAGGGTCTTCTTCACCTTTTACGGCGGTCTCAATGCGATTTATATATTCAAGCGAATCATCGTTGTAAAAATCAAGAGCCGGCATTTTACGCAGCTGGTCTTTGGTAAGCAATGCGATTTGATGCTTGATCTGAGGCTTTATTTGGTTTAATTCTGAAACGATACTGTCTGCCTGCTTGGACGGAAAGATGCTTACATACACTTTTGCGATCGACAGGTCCACAGTAACCTTTACTTTAGAAACGGAAATTATGATTCCCGATTGTCCGGAATCACGGAGCAATGCCTGCAGCACATTTGCCAAATCTTTTTGAAGGACGCCCGCAATTTTCTTTTGCCTGTTACTTTCTGTCATAATGCAAAAATAGGACAATTAAAAGGATTGAATCCCATACACGACCTCCTAGTTTTTAGTACATTTGAATATCTTCAGAATCATAATAAACATTACAGTAGAGTATGAATAAAATTGAACATCTCGGAATTGCCGTTAAAGATATTTCAGAAGCAACGAAAGTGTACACCAAACTTTTGGGCTACGAGCATTATAAAACAGAAGTGGTGGAGAGTGAGGCCGTTACTACCCGATTTTTTAAATGCGGGGAGAACAAGCTGGAACTTTTGGAGGCCAAGAGCGAGGATAGCGCGATTGCAAAATATATAGAGAAAAGGGGAGAAGGCATCCATCATGTGGCTTTTGCCGTGGATGATATTCGTGCTGAGGTGGAACGATTAAAGGGAGAAGGATTTAGAATTCTGAATGAAGAACCTAAGCGAGGAGCCGACAATAAATGGGTTGTTTTTGTTCATCCAAAATCGGCCAATGGTGTACTGGTAGAACTGTGTCAGGACATCAATAATAATGACAAATAGTTTTGCAGTATTTCTAAAGTGTTTTACATTTGCACACTGTTTTGGTCCCATAGCTCAGCTGGTTAGAGCACCTGACTCATAATCAGGGGGTCCTTGGTTCGAGCCCAAGTGGGACCACTAAAATAGGTTGGGAACAGGTAAAAATTCAAGTTATTATACAGTTAATAAATTTCTGATAACTTGAAATTTTCTTGGCTGTTTAAAAAAAATTATTACTTTAGCCGTTGTATATGCGACCCCAAATCGTAACTATATTAACCCTTGCGCTGTTTTTTATCAATAGCGCTTCTTTGCTTGGTCAGTCCACATTATCTGATTCAAGCCCACCTCCTCCACCCCAAAGAACACCTCCTGAATTATTCATAGATCAGTCCATTATCGTGCTTCTTTTAGCCGGTATTTTATTGGGTGGATATGTGTTATTAAAGCGTAATAAGGCTAGAAATATCCTTGACTAAGGCGCTTTAGGTATTTTCCAACAACATCAAATTCCAGATTCACTACATCTCCTTTTCTCAGTTGATTGAAATTGGTATGTTCATAGGTGAAAGGAATAATTGCCACACTGAATTCATTGGGCTTTGAATCCACCACTGTGAGGCTTACTCCGTTAACTGTAATAGATCCTTTTTCGATGGTAACATTGCCCGCATGACTGTCATATTCGAAGGTATAGACCCAACTTCCGTCATTTTCAACCACTTTAATGCACCTTCCCGTTTGATCTACATGTCCCTGAACGATATGACCATCCAAACGATCCCCTAATTTCATGGCTCGTTCTAAATTGACCTGGCTGCCCAACTCGAGACCTCCCAGATTTGATTTATCCAGAGTTTCTGAAATAGCGGTAACGACATAAAATTCCGAATCGACTTCTACCACAGTCAGACACACACCATTATGAGAAACGCTTTGATCCACTTTTAGCTCCGGAGCCAATTGGCTTCGTACCGTAATATGTAAATTATCACCTTCTTCTTTAAGTTGAGATATTTCCCCAATGTCCTCTATAATTCCTGTAAACATGAATACAATTAATTACATTTGTAGTGCAAAAATAACCATTAAAAACAAGGCGTAAGCAATGACAAAGAATAAAAGGATCGTTGTGGGAATATCCATTGGAGACCTTAACGGTATTGGGAGTGAAGTGGTGCTAAAGACCTTTCGTGATAGTAGAATGCTCGATTTCTGTACACCGGTAATTTTTGCTTCGGTGAAGTTATTATCATATTTCAACAAGACATATGGGCTGGATTTGAAATTCCACGGGATCGACAAGGCAGATGATGTGGTTCACAAAAAGATAAATGTTGTAAACGTTTGGAAAGAACCCGTGAATATTGAATTCGGTAAAGAGGATCCTGATATAGGAGCCTATGCAGTGAAATCGCTAGAAGCAGCAGTGAAGTCTCTCAAGGATCATAAGATCGATGTTCTAGTAACAGCCCCCATTAATAAAAGCAATGTCCAGTCTGAGACTTTCAATTTCCCAGGACATACCGATTATTTGGCCAAAGAACTTGATGGCGAAAGCCTGATGCTGATGATTTCCAGCGAACTCAAAGTCGGTTTGCTCACAGATCACGTGGCAGTAAAGGACGTGCCCGGCACTATCACGCGTGAGCTTATTGAAAAAAAGATCAATACCGTCCATAAGTCTTTGAGGGAAGATTTCGGGATTATAAAACCAAAGATTGCTGTTTTGGGCATCAATCCTCATACTGGAGATAACGGAGTGATAGGCGATGAGGACGACAAAGTGTTGCGCCCTGCCCTGGACAATATCAGAAACAATGGTAAAATCGTGATGGGGCCTTACGCCGCTGATAGCTTTTTTGGTTCCGGAAATTACAAGCAATTTGATGCGGTGGTCGCATCTTATCATGATCAGGGCCTCATTCCTTTCAAAACATTAGCTTTTGGGAATGGAGTGAATTACACTGCCGGTCTTAGCAAGGTACGAACTTCACCAGACCATGGTACCGCCTATGATGTGGCGGGAAAGAATGTTGCAAATCCAGAATCATTCAAAGAAGCGGTTTTTCAAGCCATTCAGATTTATAAAAGGAGAAACGAATACAAGGAATATTCGCAAAATCCTCTTCAAACAAATCGTAAGAAACCCGCACCAAAAAAGAATCTTCAAAACAAATAGACGATTCAATTTATTTATTATCTTTGCACCCGCCTTAAAGCTAAGGCGTGCGTTAAAATCTGGTGTGATTATGAAGGAACTGAAAGAATTTACCATTCCTTTTATAGGATTGAAACTTGGAGAACACACCTTCGATTTTAAAATAGAGAAAGCGTTCTTTGAGCATTTTGAGTATGATGAATTTAATGGGGCTTCCATTCAGTTGAAAGTGCTATTGGATAAAAAATCTACCTTATTGGAATTCTCTCTTGATTTTCAAGGGCCTGTGAATGTGAATTGTGATATCACGAATGAACCATTCGATCATGACATCAACGGAAAGTATCATTTCGTTGTGAAATTTGGAGACGAATACAATGATGAGAACGAAGAGCTCATTATTGTCCCGCATGGTAGTCATGAGGTGAACATTCAACAGCAGGTTTACGAATCAATTGTATTGTCTGTTCCCCAGAAAAGGATTCATCCCGGCGTGGCCGATGGAACCTTAAAAAGTGAAATACTCGAAAAGCTGGAAGAGCTTAAGCCCAAATTGAGGGATGAATCGGAAGAAGATACTACCGATCCTCGATGGGACGAATTGAAGAAACTATTAACGGATAAAAATATTTAGTAATGGCACATCCTAAAAGAAAAATCTCAAGAACCAGAAGAGATAAGAGAAGAACGCATTATAAAGCTTCTACGCCACAAATTGCTACAGATCCTACAACTGGGGAGGCTCATTTATATCATAGAGCTCACTGGCATGAAGGTAAATTATATTACCGTGGTCAAGTGGTGATCGATGCTACTGAAGAGGTAGAAGCATAAATTTTACCTCATAGAAAATATCAAACTCTCACTCCTATTATGCAGGGTAGTTGGGAGTTTTTTCTATTTAACGGGGAAAAGTCAAAAACCAGCCGAAAAAGAGCCGATTTTGATAATTTATTAGTATTTTTCACTCCTTTTTAGAGGTTTTTGACCATAATTAGTGAATTTTAATTCAATTATATGAGTAAAATCACAGCAGCTATTACCGCTGTAGGAGGATATGTTCCAGATTACGTGCTGAGCAATCAAATTCTGGAAACCATGGTAGATACCAACGACGAATGGATAACTACTCGCACAGGTATCAAAGAACGTCGAATTTTGAAGGATACCGGCAAAGGGACTTCCTACCTGGCTATTCAGGCTGCGAAAGACCTCTTGTCCAAAAGCAATACCAATCCGGAAGATATAGATATGGTCATTATGGCCACTGCAACACCGGATATGCCCGTAGCAGCAACTGGCGTTTACGTAGCCTCAGAGATAGGTGCAGTAAACGCTTTTTCGTATGACCTCGTCGCTGCTTGCTCCAGTTTCTTATATGGCATGTCAACAGCAGCACGATATATCGAGTCCGGAAAATATAAGAAAGTATTACTGATAGGAGCAGATAAAATGTCTTCCATCATTGACTATGAAGATCGAACCACCTGTATCATTTTTGGAGATGGAGGAGGAGCGGTACTTTTTGAACCCAATGAAGAAGGATTTGGGGTTCAGGATGAGATTCTACGCAGTGATGGCATTGGGAGACAAAGTCTCAAGATTGATGCAGGAGGCTCTATTTTACCCGCAACTCAAGAGACAGTTGCCAATAAGCAACATTTTGTTTTTCAGGACGGAAAAACCGTATTTAAATTTGCTGTTTCCAATATGGCGGACGTAAGTGAAAAGATATTGAATAGAAACAACCTCACTGGCGAGGACGTTCAATGGCTGGTTCCGCACCAGGCGAATAAACGAATTATAGATGCAACTGCGAAAAGGATGGGATTACCCGAAGAAAAGGTAATGATGAACATCCACAAATATGGAAATACAACCTCTGCCACTTTACCACTCTGCTTAAACGACTATGAGAATCAACTTCGAAAAGGAGACAATTTAGTCTTTGCCTCTTTTGGAGGAGGATTCACCTGGGGCGCCATTTATCTCAAATGGGCCTACAATTCAAATTAAAAAATCGACCAAAACGAATATTCAACACTATGGAATTAAAAGACATTCAAAATCTGATCAAGTTTGTGGCCAAATCTGGCGCCAGTGAAGTAAAACTTGAAATGGAAGATGTGAAAATCACCATTAGAACCGGAAAGGAAGAGACCAAAGCAGAAACAACGTTTATTCAGCAAGTGCCTACTATGGCGGCGGCTCCTGCTCCTGCGGCGGCAGCGCCCACCCCGACGGCTGAAGCTCCTGCTCCTGCGGCTGAAGCTCCTGCGGCGGCTAGTGATGACGATTCTAAATATATCACTATCAAGTCTCCGATCATCGGAACATTCTACAGAAAACCTTCGCCGGACAAACCATCCTTTAAAGAAGTTGGAGATTCGGTGGCTGTTGGCGATGTACTTTGTGTGATCGAAGCGATGAAACTCTTCAATGAAATAGAGAGTGAAGTTTCAGGGAAAATTGTGAAAGTATTGGTGGATGATTCGTCTCCAGTCGAATTCGACCAACCATTATTCTTAATAGATCCGTCTTAAATACAACTCTCACCGCTTCAAGCAACAATTTGCCAAACAAGGTGATCTAGCTTGAGTGGAAAAATCAAGAAACTATGTTCAAGAAGATTTTAATTGCCAATAGGGGAGAGATTGCACTTAGGGTAATACGAACCTGTAAAGAAATGGGGATAAAAACCGTAGCGGTTTATTCCAAGGCCGACGAAGAAAGTTTGCACGTACGCTTTGCAGATGAAGCTGTATGTATCGGCCCGGCTCCTAGTACGGAAAGTTATTTGAAGATATCCAATATCATCGCTGCTGCTGAAATAACCAATGCGGATGCTATTCACCCCGGATATGGATTCCTGTCGGAAAATGCCAAGTTTTCAAAGATATGTGAAGAACACGGGATTAAGTTCATTGGCGCTTCCGCGGAAATGATCGAAAAGATGGGGGATAAATCGATGGCCAAGTCTACGATGCTTGCAGCAGGAGTACCATGTGTACCTGGAAGTGAAGGAGTCATTCCAGATTTTGAAACCTGTAAAAAAGTAGCCAAAGAAACCGGATATCCTGTAATGTTGAAAGCCAGTGCCGGAGGTGGAGGTAAAGGTATGCGCGCGGTCTGGAAGGAAGAGGAACTGCAGGGAGCTTGGGAATCTGCGAGACAGGAAAGTAAGGCGGCTTTTGGGAACGACGATATGTATATGGAGAAACTCATCGAAGAGCCAAGACATATTGAAATTCAGGTTGTGGGTGATAGCAGCGGAAAAGCCTGCCATTTAAGTGAGCGAGATTGCTCTGTTCAGAGAAGGCATCAAAAATTAACCGAAGAAACGCCCAGTCCTTTCATGACCAAACAGCTTCGAGAGGACATGGGTAAAGCGGCTGTAAAAGCGGCGGAATATATAAAATATGAGGGTGCAGGTACCGTAGAATTCCTTGTGGATAAACACCGTAATTTCTATTTTATGGAAATGAACACCCGTATCCAGGTAGAACATCCTATTACTGAGCAGGTAGTGGACCACGACCTTATCAGGGAACAGATCCTGGTTGCTGCGGGAGTTCCAATTTCGGGAAAGAACTATTATCCTCAATTGCATTCGATAGAGTGTAGAATCAATGCGGAAGACCCCTATAATGATTTCAGGCCTTCTCCAGGTAGAATTACCACGCTACATGCTCCCGGCGGACATGGAGTTCGTCTGGACACGCATGTTTACGCGGGTTATGTAATTCCGCCGAACTATGATTCTATGATCGCCAAGTTGATTGTCACTGCTCAAACACGTGAAGAGGCAATCAGTAAGATGAGAAGGGCTTTGGATGAATTTGTAATTGAAGGAATTCATACCACTATCCCCTTTCATCGTCAGCTAATGGACGATCCTGCGTACGTTGAGGGTAATTATACCACTGCATTCATGAACGATTGGGAAATGAAGGAGCAGAAGGAGGAATAGTGTCCTTAAAAGCAAAAACTCTTTCGCCGCGGTACTTTAACAATTAAGTACTGCGGCTTTTTTATGGTAAAATACTTATATTCTATTCAAACTCAAGGATGAAAGAACTTAGTTATTGGGAAGAACAAACATGGCTGGGAAATATTGATCATGCCATCGTGGGAAGCGGAATTGTAGGGATAAGTTGTGCCCTGGAATTACGTCGGAAATATCCTGATTCCAAGATTGTAGTATTTGAAAGAGGACTATTGCCAAACGGGGCGAGCACCAAGAATGCCGGATTTGCCTGTTTTGGTAGTGTTTCCGAAATTCTGGATGATCTTAAGACGCATACTGAACAGGAAGTTATTGAACTGGTGAAGAGCAGACTGGAAGGCCTGGACTTGTTACGAGACACCTTGGGCGATGAAGCAATGGATTTTCAATTGCATGGAGGATATGAAGTATTCAGATCTGAGGACAAAGAACTATTTGAAACGTGTGTTTCAAAATTAAATTATGTAAATCAACTACTTGAACCTGTTTTTTCCGTAAAATCCTTAAAAAAGAAAGAAAACGAGCCGTTTTCTTTGAAAAACGACACTTTTTTATTTAAAAACACTCAAAATCAGTTAATTTTTAATCAATTTGAAGGTCAGATAAATACCGGAATGATGATGTCGGCCCTGCTTAGAAAAGCACAAAAAGCGGGTATAAATATTACAAATAACGTCGAAATTGAGTCATTTGAGGGCCAAAATGGGCAAATTTTAGTAAAAACAGCACAGTTTCGGCCATTTGAAGTAAAAAACCTATTTATTGCCACCAATGGATTTGCCAACCAGCTTATTAAAGAAGACCTGAAACCGGCAAGAGCTCAAGTCGTTATTACAAAACCGATATCAGGATTGCACATTGTTGGTACTTTTCACCTGGACAAGGGGTTTTATTATTTCCGAAATATTCACAATCGAATTCTACTGGGTGGAGGCCGAAATCTGGACTTCGAAGGAGAACAAACCAGCGAGTTAGGAACCACTGAATTGATTCAGAATAGATTAGAGGAGCTATTGCGCACAACAATCCTTCCCAATACGGCGTTTGAAATAGACTCATGTTGGAGCGGCATCATGGGTATAGGCCCTAAAAAGAAACCTATCGTAAAAATGGTGCAACCAGGAGTTTATTGCGCGGTGCGATTGGGTGGAATGGGTGTCGCTCTTGGCAGTTCCGTGGGAAAACAACTTGCTAACCTAGTAGAATCTTAATGATCCGTAAAATTGTCAGATTTATTACCAGATCTATCCTTTGGTTTCTGGTGCTTTCTGTATTGTGGGTACTCCTATATCGCTTTGTGGATGTTCCATTTACGCCGTTAATGGGGATTCGAAGTCTCCAAGGCGACGATTCCTGGAAATTGCGGCACGAATGGGTAGACATTTCAGAAATATCCAAATCTCTTCAGTTGGCTGTTATTTGTGCGGAGGATCAGAATTTCGTGGATCACAACGGCTTCGACTTTGACGCCATAGAAAAGGCCTATCAGAATAACAAAAAGGGAAAGCGCCTAAAGGGCGGCAGTACAATTTCACAACAAACGGCCAAGAATGTTTTTCTTTGGCCGCAGAGAAGCTGGTTGAGAAAGGGTTTGGAAACCTATTTTACCTTTTTGATTGAGAATTTATGGAGCAAGGAAAGGATTTTTGAGGTATATTTAAACAGTATAGAGATGGGAGAAGGCGTTTTTGGAGTGGAAGCGGCCTCCCAATATTGGTTTCATAAAGAAGCACGAAACTTAACAAAACACGAAGCAGCTGCCCTGGCAATAATTCTGCCCAACCCCCGAAAGTATAATCCTGTAATACGAACGCCCTACTTAGAGAGAAGAAAACAGTGGGTTTTAAAACAAATGAATAACTTTGGGGAGTTATCACTTGTGAATCAAGAAGTTAAAAATGAAAACGATTGATATCAAACATCGATTATTAAAAGCGTGCGAGGAGTTTGTTTTTGAAAGGAAAAGCAAAGTTCTTGATGCCTTGACGGATATCAAGGAGTCCTTGTTTGATGAGTCGAAAACCACCGTTGGTGATAAACACCATACAAATCGAGCCAGACTTCAGATAGAACGTGAGAACCTTGGGATTCAATTGTCCAAGATTGAAGGGGTAGAGGCCAGATTAAATAAAATTGACTTCGATATTGAATCGGACGTGGTGCACCTGGGAAGCCTGGTAGATACAAACCTGGGAACCTATTTCATTAGTATATCTATGGGAGCCACTGAAGTTGAAGGCAAAACTGTCTATTGTGTGGCGCCAAATTCTCCGGTTGGTAGTGCGTTATTAGGCAAGCAGGAAGGAGAGTCCGGGACGTTTCAGGACAAAACCATTACTATCGGATCCATTCGATAGTTTATTACTAATCTCAAGGACCGTTTTTTGGAAGATATTCTGAAGGAATTGGATTTTCTTCCGTTTCCTGTGCCCAGTAAATATTCACAATCCACCATCTTGTTCCATCATTCAACAATTGAATGCTATTTATACCTCTCATAAAGGGTTTTTCGTCGTTTTTGCTCTGAAATGACTCATAAGTGCTAAAAACTTGCGCAATATGGCCAAAAACTTCCGTTTTTCGATGCAATTCATTTTCATAGAAGCCATTTTCAAACAACCACTTTCCCGAAGTGTTGATATAGTCTTCTGTGGTCATATAGCGAATTCCGTATCCGCCATCCTTTTTTTTACCGCTAGGTATGAGTTTGGCATTCGGCTTGAACAAATAATTGAATAATTCCCAGTCCCTTGCTTCTCCTTTCTCTCCTGAAATAACGCTGTACAAGGTTTCAATTGTGCTGTCAATCGTAGTTACGGTTTCAAGATAAGGGTCGTTATTCTCCTGTGCGGAAGACAGTGTACAAATAAAAAGAAATGCGCAGAGTATCTTATTCATGGGAAATAGGTTAGGCTTAAATATACAAAAGGCCCCGTATACACGGAGCCTCGTTGCTTACTAAATCTATTATAAAAATGAAAAAGGAATTTCTAGTTTTTGATAAGCTTGATGGATTTTTTTCCTTGATCCGTGCTTACCTGAGCCATGTAAATACCTCTTGTAAGAGATTCGTTATTGATAGTAGCTGTTTGTGAATTCACATCTACTACAGAAACGGTTTTCCCCAATACATCATAAATCACAACAGTATTGATATTTTGTCCACCTGCGGTGATGTTCCATGCTCTGCTGGCCGGATTTGGGAAAGCAGAAATCTGAAGTGCTTCATTGTCGCCAATTCCTAAAGAAGGGGCTGTAACAACTACGCTACCTAATGCGGCTTCATTTGCAGGATCTGCCACAACACCGGTTACCTTAAATCCATATTGTACTACTGCATCAGCAGCTTCAACGTTTGTATACTGCACGCTGAAGTTTTGTCCTTCAGTAAGTGTAGTATTTTCTTCCTTCAACACGGAGAAATCTGAATTGAATACTTTAATAAAAGCAACAATATCGTACACGCCGTCCAGAGTAAAACTTTGAACGAAACCAGTAAATGTTAGCTCGCTTCCGGCTAGATTATTGTCTTCAACAAAGGTATTTCCTTCGAAAATCTTGTTTCCTTCACCTGTTGTTTGGTCAACCCAAAATGGATCTGTCCCGTCTCCCCAAGTATTGTAATTTGGCTGTAAAGTGATAGTTCCTCCACCAGCATCTACTACGGTCTTCAAATCTGGAACACCCCATGGCTCACCAAATACAAAGTCTCCGTTCAATTCAAATACATTAGCGAATCCAATAATGGTCGCGTTCGCGTCAACCTCCACTGTGTTTTGGGCTGTGCCCACGAATGGAAGTGCAAGCAGCATGGCTGCGATCAAATAAAACTGTTTCATAATCATCAAATTTTAAGTTTCAAATTGTTTTAAAGTTTTTTAGTTATTGTTTAATTATCTTATATGTTCCAATCTGGCCGTTTACAGACACTTTCATGATGTAAGCACCGGTAGCCAGGTTAGACACGTTGATATCAGCATTAAGTGCATTGATATCTTGACTGATTACTTTCTGACCTAATATGCTGAATACAGATACACTCTCAATCACTTCTACAGAGTTCATCGTAACTGTAGTAGAAGCTGGGTTTGGATAATAGGAGAATCCATCTATCACGCTGTCATTTGTGCCAAGGAAGAAAGTTCCGTCAATCACAATATCAGTAACACCATCGGTATTGGCTACGTATACATAGTAAGCCTGGCCTGCTACTACAGGTACAGAAGCATCTACCTGAGGCACACATTGGTTGTCGAAGTAGTCGATCAAAGTAAGATCTGCCTCCGTAGCTGTTTCATTCGGTGCGTCATAGAATGTTACCGAAGTAAATCCTGCCGGAGTGGTTACAGAACAAGTAGCAAGTCCGTTTAGGGGAGCCACAAAGTTGTACCAAACACCATTTACACCGGTGTTATCACATCCTGCCGGAGTTCCTGCCTCTGTAGTCGCAGCTGGCATAGATACAGCCGGGTCGGTGTAAGGGAATCCAATTTCATCCACATCGATAGAGTTCTCTATCATATCGTTCGGTGGAGGTACAAGAGTACAAGTCATTGACAACTCGAAGTTTCCTGTGTCTCCGGAGAATCCATGAACCAAAATGTAGAAAGTAGTATTTCCATCACTTTGGAATTCTACCTCACTCTGGAAATTAGTACAGTTTGGAGAATCGTCGTTCCCAGCTACACAAGTAAGAGGTGGTGTTGAACAGTCTCCAGTGTATACTGAAATCTTAGTATCATAGTCGGTATTGGCAGAACAAGTCGATAGTAAAATATCGGTTGCCAGACCGCTAGTGTCTTGATATACATACCACACACCAGGTGCGGAAGTAGTCGTCTGACAATCGGGAGCTACAGCAGTATCATCTGTTGCATCCAAAGTGGAACCTAAGATGGAGTCTCCACAGGAAATTGCAATAGCACCAGAGCAATCATCGTTTGCTACAGTTGGCGTAAACTGCTCGAGGTTGTCCCAATAGTAAGTTTGCGTATTCGGATCGACTACGTTGAAATTCATAAAAATGGTAATCGAATCGAAGGTCAATGCAGGTTCAAAACTAAAGTCGAATACGAGCTCTTCCCATGCGTTCGTCGTTGTGGTATTTACCGGAATTTCCGTGTTAACACCAGTTGCCGAGTTTTCAAGTTTCAGTAATACAGGAGTATTAGGCACCGGAGACCATACATCCATTCGGAAATACTTATCGGTTGCAATATCATAGTCTACCACGATATTTACTCCGGCAAATGCGGCTCCACCGGGCACCACGTTTTCAGCCACGGTGGCTGATATATTGACACCTGTAGGATCGGGATTAGCAATTTGCTGTGTTGCAGAACCATTAAAATCGTTGAATACCAGGGGTTGCGCTTCATGTGTAAAAGGTAGTTCCTGTACTGGTGGTGGTGGCGAGAATTGTTCCAGATTATCCCAGTAGTAAGTTTGCGTATTCGGATCGATCACGTTGAAATTCATAAAGATGGTGATCGAATCGAAAGTCAGTGCAGGTTCAAAACTAAAATCGAATACCAACTCTTCCCATGCACCAGTTGTAGTCGTGCTTACAGGAATTTCTGTATTAACCCCAGTTGCCGAGTTTTCCAATTTCAGTAATACCGGAGTATTCGGTACGGGTGACCATACGTCCATGCGGAAGAATTTGTCGGTTGCAATATCATAGTCCACTACGATGTTAACACCGGCAAATGCAGCTCCGCCGGGTACCACGTTTTCGGCTACTGTGGCTGTTGTATTGACACCTGTAGGATCTGGATTGGCGATTTGCTGTGTTGCCGAACCATTAAAATCGTTGAAGGTCAATGGTTGCGCTTCATGGGTGAATGGCAACATTTGAGCTGGAGGAGCAGGAGAGAACTGTTCCAGGTTATCCCAATAATACGTTTGTGTATTCGGGTCGATCACATTGAAGTTCATAAAGATGGTGATCGAATCGAAGGTTAGTGCGGGTTCAAAACTAAAATCGAATACCAATTCTTCCCATGCACCGGTTGTTGTCGTTGTAGCGGCAATTTCTGTGTTAACACCGGTTGCCGAGTTTTCCAATTTCAGTAATACCGGAGTATTCGGTACCAGAGACCAAACATCCATTCGGAAGAACTTGTCGGTTGCAATATCATAATTTACCGGAATATTCACACCTGCAAATGCAGCTCCACCTGGTACGGTGTTTTCCGCGACAGTGGCAGTGGTATTAATCCCAGTAGCATCGGGGTTGGCGATTTGTTGAGTGAACGAACCGTTAAAATCGTTAAAGGTCAATGGTTGCCCCTCATGAGTGAATGGCAGCATTGGCCCAGGAGAAAACAATTCCAGGTTGTCCCAGTAATAAGTTTGGGTACCAGGATCGACCACATTGAAATTCATAAATACCGTCACCGAATCATAGGTGAGCGCTCCTTCAGAACTAAAATCAAATATTAATTCTTCCCAGGCACCTGTAGTGGTCATGGTAGCTTGTCTTTCAACAGGCGGATTGGGTCCTCCTTCTAGTTTCAGTAGAACAGGCATTCCAGCCAGGGGAGACCATACGTCCATTCTGAAGAATTTGTCGGTAGTAATGTCTACAGGAACAGGAATATTTACTCCCGCAAAGGCTGCGCCTCCGGGCACTGTATTTTCAGCAACATTGGCGGTAGTGTTGATACCTGTTGGATCAGGATTAGCAATTACCTGAGTAAACGAGCCATTAAAATCGTTGAAAGTCACGGATTGATTTTCAAAAGTCAATGGAATTGTTGCCGGCGGCGGCGGTGGATTGTACTGTTCCAGGTTGTCCCAATAGTAAGTTTGAGTGTTGGGGTCAACCACATTGAAATTCATAAATACGGTCACTGAATCATAGGTCAATGCACCTTCAGAACTAAAATCGAAAACAATCTCTTCCCAGGCACCTGTAGTGGTTAAATTAGCCTGTCTTTCTACGGGTGGATTGGGTCCGCCTTCCAGTTTCAAAAGTACCGGAGTATTTGCCACAGGGGACCATACGTCCATTCTGAAAAACTTGTTAGTTGTAATATCAATAGGAACAACGATATTCACTCCTGCGAAAGCAGCGTTCATAGGAACGGTGTTTTCGGCAACATTGGCCGAAGTGTTGATGCCAGTAGCGTCCGGATTCGCAATCACCTGGGTGAAGGATCCATTAAAATCGTTGAATGTGGGAGGTGCTCCTTCAAAATCGAAGATCACCTGGGAATAACCCAACGAGGTAATTAGAAAAATAAAAATGTACGTAATTGTTTTCATTCTAGTCGGTATTTTATTTTGTTGAGATTAATATATAGTGGCGACTCCTTTAAACACTTCATGGCCTGCGATCGCTCAGATATTTTATTTATAGATTAAACTTTGTATTAAGTGTAGCGGATGAACTTCCCCCTACAAATACTTGAAATTCTCCTCGCTCCACAACGAATTTCCCCTGGTTGTTATAAAAGCCTAGTTCTTTTCGTGTAAGTGTGAATTCCACGGTTTTTGATTCGCCGGGAGATAAGGATACCATTTCGAATCCTTTCAGTTCTTTAACAGGTCGGTTAACACTTGCAAACATATCTCGGATATATAATTGGGCAACTTCTTTGCCTTCCTTAGACCCCGTGTTTGTTAACTTAACCGATACGGTGATCTCGCCATTTCCTCTGAAATTGCTGGAGACCGAGAGGTCGCTGTATTCGAATGTCGTATAGCTCAAACCATGACCGAAAGGATATAGCGGACTATTATCCTCGTCGATATAATGAGACCAGAATACCAGATTTGGTGCTGGAATAACTGGCCTTCCTGTATTCTTATAATTATAGTAAATAGGAACTTGCCCTACACTTCTGGGGAATGACATTGGCAGTTTACCACTCGGGTTGTAATCTCCATATAGGACTTGTGCAATGGCATGCCCGCTTTGCGATCCCAGGTGCCACCCTTCGACGATGGCGGGAATATTTTCTGCGGCCCAACCAATGGTAAGGGGCCGTCCATTATTCAGTACTAAGACAATATTTGGATTCACAGCGTGAACTGCTTCAAGTAACTCTTGCTGAACCCCAGGAAGATCAATATTGGCACGACTTCTTCCTTCACCACTTTGAAATCCGATTTCTCCCAGAACCATTACCACCTTATCTGCATTTTTCGCTGCCTCTATGGCTTCCGGGAAACCGCTTTTATCCGTGGTGTTTATTTTTGTTTCTGAAATGAATTGGGTTTTACCAATGGATACATCGGCACCCTTAGCAAAAGTAAGTTCATTGCCTTTGTATTCCTGCATTCCTTCCAATACTGAAATTGCTGTGTTGTCATCGGCGGCAATTCTCCAGCTTCCCAACGGGCTGTTTTTATCGGATGCCAGAGCACCGATCAACGCAATTTTCATCCCGCTTTTTGCAAGGGGAAGCATATTGTTTTCGTTTTTAAGAAGCACAATCGACTTTTTAGCCATGTCCAGTACGGCCTCATGATGTTCTGGCGCATTGATGACACTTTTTTCTCTTTTCGGATCGCAGTATTTGTAAGGATCATCGAATAATCCCAGTTCGTATTTAACGGTAAGGATTCTTCTTGCGGCGTCATCGATTTTAGATTCGTCCACCTTTTTCTCGCGAACCAATTTTGCCAACTCAGAGACATATAAATATGATTCCATATCCATGTCACATCCGGCATTGGCAGCCAATTGAGCCGCATGCTTTCCGTCTTTGGCAAATCCATGGGCAATCATTTCCCGCATAGATCCCCAGTCGGAGACCACAAACCCGTCAAATCCCCATTCACCTTTCAGGATGTCTCTTTGTAGAAATTCATCCCCGGTTGCAGGAATTCCGTTTAGATCATTGAATGAATTCATGAATGTTTTTACCCCGGCATCAATTGATGCTTGAAAAGGAGGGAAGATCACGTTGTACAGTGTTGAGGTTCCCACGTCGACGGTGTTATAGTCTCTACCCGCTTCGGCAAAACCATAGCCTGCAAAATGTTTGGCACAGGCGGCGACAGTGTTTACTGCGGAAAGATCTTCTCCCTGAAAGCCTTTTACGCGTGCAGCAGCAATTTTAGACCCCAGATAGGGATCTTCACCGCCACCTTCCATCACTCGTCCCCAACGGGCGTCGCGAGAAACATCTACCATAGGAGCGAAGGTCCAGTTAATCCCAGCCGCAGCCGCTTCCGCAGCACCGACCTCGGCAGATTTTCTAATGGCCTCCATATCCCAGCTGGCAGATTCTGCCAATGGAATGGGACTCATGGTCTTATATCCATGAATAAGGTCAAATCCGATAATGAGAGGAATCCCCAAACGGGTTTCTTCCACTGCAATTTTTTGTACGGCCATTACCTCTTCAACTCCTCGAACATTAAGCATGGAACCTACCCAACCTTTCTTAAGGTGATCATATTTTCTTGCAGCATCTCCATTTTCAGGTACGGGCCCTGTCACGTTCCAGAATCCATTGTATTGGTTCATCTGTCCAATCTTTTCTTCCAGTGTCATGAGCGATAAAATGGAGTCTACCTTTCTTGCAATTTCTTTGGAAGGGTCCGTATCGGTAATAGTAACCTTTGGTTTGTTATTCTCGGATGGGACAGTCATGGAAACGACTGTTAAACCCAGAAATAATATCCATATGTATTTCATGGTTTTCATATTTATTGGTAAACTCTGATATAATCTATTTCCATAGTGGATTCAGTAAAACTGGGATCGATATTACCTCCAAAGGTTCCTCCCATTGCAACATTAAGAATCAGGAAGAAATCGTTTTGGAACGGGAAGGTTACATTATGATTAAATGTGTGATAGACGGTATCGTCAACAGAAAATATAATTTGTGATGGAGTCCATTCAACGGTATATACAAAGAATCCGTCTGAAACCCCTGGAACATTGATCGACTCAGTCACGGCATTACCACCTGAATTTCCGGGATAATGCAAAGAAGAGAAGATGATATCCTGTTGGTTACCCACATGTTCCATGATGTCGATCTCACCACAAGCAGGCCATGGCTCGGTCTCAAAGCTTGAGCCCAATAGCCATATTGCCGGCCAGGTTCCACCTCCTGTGGGCAATTTCGCCCTGGCTTCTACCTTTCCGTAAGTGAAATCGAATTTCTGGTAACTAATAATTCTTGCAGAAGTGTAATCGCTTCCCTGGAAGGATTCGGCTTTTGCCGTTATTTTCAGAACGCCGTCTTCAACCACCACATTATCAGCTCTGTCTGTGTAGTATTGCGATTCTCCATTACCCCATCCATTGTCACCAGTTCCTATATTGTACGACCAGTTTTCGTCACAAGGAGCACCATCGTCATTAAATTCGTCTGCCCACACCAGGACGTCATTATTTCCGCTTCCCGTGTTTCCGGTACTTCCTCCGGTACAGGTGGGAGGAGGGCCACCGCCCTCAGGAACAAATGTATGATACCAGGCTAACTGCGCTCCCGGCGGATCAAAGGGATCCTGAATTCCTCTTACAGTAAGTTTATTTTCGGTAAGCTCCACGATCTCATAAGAGATGGCTCCAGACCAATAGGACATGGTGCTGTTGCTTAGAGTAAGTGTGGAAACGTTGGTATCCTGATCCGTCACAACCACAAAATTGGTTTCCAAATCTAAGATTCCTTCCAGATCCCGGCACTCATCCACGAATTGTTGCGGTGTGGCATCGGGGAAGAAACGTTTTACCTCAGCCCAATTAATAAATGTAGCATCGGTATCTTCCAAAGTGAAAGAGTAATTGTCGTTTCCGTCGTGAGAGAACACAAGTACGTCATCATATAGACATGGATCCAGGGAATTTGGTCCTGCGCTAAAGAAATTAGGGAAAGATTCAGCTGGATCTCCTACACCAAAATGACCGGCGTTTGAAGCATCCCAAACCCATCTTTTACCTTCATTTGCATTTCCAGCTAAGGGAATTAACAACTCTTCAATGATTACAAGTTTTACGTCCAGTTCAATGGTGGTGGCAAAAGAACTGCTCACACCCCCTCGTCCAAAGGCGACAACCACAATCTCCTGAGAATATTCTCCCGAGCGCGTATATCGATAGGCTGCAGACCCGCCCGAAATAACCACGGGGTCTTCGTCCTGTTCGAAATAAACATGAAACGTAATTGCATTGTCTGCTGTGGGGGTAACTGTCACATTCCCAGATTGATCTGTCGCTACATCAACAACCACCGTAAGGTTAGTGGGAGCCACGACATCCCCAAACTCTGTATCGTCTTCCTGACAATTTACTACGAGTAATGCCAATGCTAATAATGCGAATATTTTATATAGTACTTTCATTTTCAAATTCTTTTAGTTCGCGTAATCAATATCATCAAAATAGTAGGTCGTACCATCTCCCGGTAAATCGACTACAAATTCAAAGAACACTACAACCGTATCGAATGCTGGTGCAGTATTTTGTCCAGAAAAGTCCCAAACCAATTCTTCCCATTGGTTGGTTACTGTGGTGTTTACATCCAGTTCTACAAAATCACCATTTCCGTTTTCAAGCTTCAAGCGTACGGGGATGTCCAATTTGGGTGACCAAATCTTCATTTTGATGCTTTCAGAACTTCCGAGCACAATTGGCTCATCTATAGGTATAGCTGTACCCGCGAAGAATTGCGCTCCCTCGGTCTTGGTTGTTCTTACCACGTTTGCACTGGTGTTTACTCCGGTAGGATCGGGATTGGCTTCCAGGGCCGATTCAGCCCCTTCAAATCCAATAATCTCGTAACTGGCCAACGGATCTTCAAAATCCAATGGTAAACCAATCCCGCTTATAGCTAACTCAATATCGTCAAAATAATAGGTCGTTCCGTCACCAGGAAGGTCCACAACGAATTCAAAGAAGACTACTATCTGTGTAAAGTCGATTCCTCCTGTCATACCCGTAAAACTCCAGGTCAATTCTTCCCATTCGTTAGTGACTGTGGTATTAACATCCAATTCCACGAAATCTCCGTTGGAATTTTCCAGTTTCAATCTTACAGGAATATTGGCCTTTGGAGACCAGGTTTTCATTGAGATGCTTTCGGTTTCTGAGAAATCGATCGGAACGTCCAATGGAATTGCAGTACCTGCGAAGAATTGTGCTCCTACTGTCTTAGTAGTTCGTATCACATTATCACTAGTATTGATTCCTGAAGGATCCGGGTTGGCTTCCAGTTCCGATTCAGCTCCTTCGAAACCAGTGATCTGATAATTCAGATTTGAATTTTCAAAGTCCAGAGGTAATTCTACCTGCGTACTCGGAGCCGAAGACTGTGCAATATTGTCGAAGTAGAAAGTATCTCCATTTCCGGTGTTTCCGAAGTCAAAGAATACAATAACCTTCGAGTATTCCTGGGTTAAATCGGCAGAACTAAAGTCGAATGACAAAGTCTCCCAGGCATTAGTTGCTGAAGTGGTAGCATCGATCTCTGCGGAAATAGCAGGATCTGAAATATTCTCCAGTTTCAGTTTTACCGTGACACCCGCCAATGGCGACCATGAATTCATAGTGAATGCCTGAAGATCTGTGAAATCTATTGGAGCACCCAAAGTTAATACGGTCCCTGCAAAGGTTTCAGCGCCGGGTTCTTTGAAGAATTCAGCAACTTTTCCACTGGTATTTTCTCCTGAGGGATCGGGATTGTCGATTCTGGAACCAAACCCACCACCGAAATCTTCGAAAACGTACTGAACAGTTTCAGATTCAAAATCTATAGGTAGTGTAACCGGATTGTCGATGATTACGGTTTCCGTTACCGAGATGGTTTCAGAACCACCACTTAAAGCGGTCACAGTTAATTGATATTCCCCAACATCGGGATAGGTATGAGTGATCGTTTCGTCCACCATTAAAGGAGTAGGTGTTTCGTCTGCCACATCTCCAAAAAGTACCTCAAACCCAATCGCCAGGTCCGCTTCAGCGGAAACCTGAATGGAGAAATTATCCCCGGCTACAGGCAATATGGTGACCACTAAATTTTCAGGAGGTAGAAATGAGATTTCAACCGCTTGAGTAAATTCGGCAGTTTCACCGTTTAAGTTAACAGCTCTAAGATTTGCTGTATAGGACCCTTCGGCGTAGATATGGTCTACACTATTACCGGGAGTGATCTCTACGGTTTCGGATCCGTCTCCAAA
Source organism: Flavobacteriaceae bacterium (assembly GCA_009827225.1). Classification (GTDB taxonomy): domain Bacteria; phylum Bacteroidota; class Bacteroidia; order Flavobacteriales; family Flavobacteriaceae; genus Aureisphaera. Next base: position 73,392 of record WUAI01000008.1, read on the forward strand.
ATCTAAAGTAAAGGAGGCAACCGATTCCCCACTGGGTGTGATCGTTGCAAGCCCGGAATTATCTTGGGAAAGTATTACTTCAAGTGCCAGGTTGGACGGAATTTGAATACCGTTGATGAACCCGGTGTCGTTGTCGTCTTCAGCACAACCGAGAATCACGAAGAAAATCAGTAATGTACCTGCTATTTTATTGATATAATTCATTTTCATAATGTCCTTCGTTTAGTAACCTGGATTTTGTTCCCAGCGATTTCCTGTTAATTGTATTTCGATATCCGGAATAGGGAATATCTCGTGTTTCCCTGTAACAAATCCGTCAATTTCGTTGGCCGCTCGGTTAGTTCGAACCAAGTCAAAGAAATGATGCCCTTCACCTACCAATTCCAACCTGCGTTCGAGGTAAATGGCATTTGTCAATGCAGAACCGGAAACGCTTAGTGCTTTAAGCCCGGCTCGCTCTCTTACCCGATTGAGGTATTGAAGCGCAAGTGCATCACTGCCATTACCGCGGTTATGAGCCTCGGCTGCCATGAGTAGCACGTCTGCAAATCGAATAGAACGATAGTTGTTCGGGTTGGTAAGGTTTTGATCTCCAATATTGGAATCTCCCTGTCTGGGGATATATTTACGGTTGAAAAATCCAGTATGTTCGAATCCTTCCGTCCAGCTTACGCCGGCACCGTTGTTATAATCTGCATTTTCCGCAGCGAAGAGGTCAATATTTAAAATGTAATTGTCTCGTCGAAGATCTCCTTCTTCATACAGATCATATATTTCCTGCGTTGGTACATTGAAACTGAATCCAGATTCAAACAAAGGCCCATTAAAGTTTCTCGGCCCGTTGAAACCAACAGCAACATTTCCTTCACTACACTGTAAACAACCGAATCCGGCACCTTCCAAATCTGTATATTGAACTTCAAATACCGATTCGACGTTGTTCTCATTGTCGTTTTCGAAAAGAGTGGTGAGATCGGCAACAAGACTATGTGGTCCATTATTGATGAGGTTGTCTAAAACATTGGAGGCTTCCTGGAATTTACCCTGATATAGGTAAACCTTACCTAATAGTCCTTCGGCAGCACCTTTGGTTACCCTTCCGGTATCTGCCTGAGTGTAAGGCAAATTATCGATGGCAAATTGCAGGTCCAGCTCTATTTGAGCATACACTTCTGATCTTGGCGTTCTGTCTATAGTGGTTTGATCTCCGAAGAAGATACGTGTATCCACAGCTAGTGGAACGTCTCCAAACCATTTTACCAGCTCGAAGTAGTAATAGGCTCTTAAGAATCTCGCCTGAGCTAAGACCCCGTTTTTACCGTCAAATTCGGTTTTATCCTGGAATTCAAGAATATAGTTGGCTCTGTTGACCCCTGCATACATCCAACTCCAAATATCTCTTAAGTTTTGATTACTTGGTGTATGGATCATGTCATCGATCTGTTGGATACCAATTACGTCGGTGGCACTTTCACCACCGGCCAGCGTATTGTCTGATGCAATTTCGCCCAGCATTACGTTGATGTAAGATGACTGAAGCATATCGTATGCTCCAATTAAAGCACTTTGATAATCTTCTTCTGAATTGAAGAAGTTTTCTGAGTTCTGATCTTGAGATTCCACATCGACAAAATCATCGCTACACGCTACAAGCGCAAGTACGAATATGGATAGAATGAATTTTAATTTCATAACTCTTTTTTTATAGTTTCACATTAACACCTAAAAGGTATGTTCTTGGTGTGGGGTATAATCCCTGGTCGAATCCGCTTCCAATAGGAGCTCCTACTGAAACCGTTGGGTCATATCCTCTGTATTTTGTAAGCGTAAAGACATTACTTACTGAGAAGTACACACGGAATTTATCGATTCCAAGCTCATCCAGAGCCGCTTCTCCCAAGTTATATCCTATTTGCATGTTCTGTGCTCTTACGAAGGATCCATCTTCCACATAGAAGTCTGAGAAGACCGTGTTTGACGTTGCACCGGTCGTCACTCTTGGGAAAGAGTTTGAAGTTCCGGGCCCTGTCCAACGATCCAGGTAATATGTTGTTCTGTTTGTAAAGCGGTCGTTTCTTTCGTAGTTTCTCACAATCTCATTTCCGATAGATGAGAAGAAATAAGACTGGAAGTCAAAGTTTTTATATTCAAACGAGAGGTTCAATCCCATGGTAAAATCCGGGATTGGATCTCCAATGTTTGTTCTGTCGTCCAAATCGATCACCCCGTCCCCATTTGTGTCCACAAATCGAATATCTCCGGGAGACGCTTCTGCCCCCAAGGCAATTTGTGATGGAGCGTTGTTCACTTCGTCCTGATTTTGAAAAATTCCATTCGTTTGAAAGCCATAGAAATAACCAAGTGGGAATCCTTCTTCCATTCGTGCGGGAAGTTCCTGGCCAATTCCGAAAGATCCTCCCGGTTCAAAACCGATACCGTTGTTTACTTCGATGACTTCATTGTCCAGTTGTGTGAAGTTGTAGCTCACATTGAATGAGAAGTTGTCAGAAATATTATCTCGGTATCCTAAAGAGAACTCAAATCCCTGGTTGCGAACCGTTCCTGCGTTTGCTGTTGGGTTTCCTGAACCAGGAGCCGTTGCACCGGTTAATCCGGATGTTTGAACCACCAGTAAGAGATCTTTTGTCTCACGGTTGAAGTAGTCGGCCTCAAAGTTAAGTTTGTTGTTCAAGAATCGCGTATCGATACCTATATCGAGCGTTTGCTGTTCTTCCCAACGGATATCAGGGTTTGAAATCACTCCAATGGCCGTTCCGAAGTTTAGATCATCATTGAGTACATACACCCCTTCACCATTTAATAAAGAAGCAAAACGGAAGGCTCCAATTCGGTCATTACCAATAATACCGTATGATCCTCTTAATTTTAGGAAATCGATGGTATTGCTATCGGCCATGAAATTTTCATCGGATACTACCCATCCTACTGAAGCGGATGGAAAGATTCCGAACTTGTTCTCCGGACCGAAACTTGTTGATCCATCTCGTCTCACAACTGCAGAGAAAAGGTATTTCCCTTTATAGTCGTATTGTACTCTTCCGAAGTATGAAAGAAGTCTCGAGTCAAATACCCGGTTACTTACATTAATAAAGTTGTCCTGTAGAATTTCAGCAGTATTAATATCTACCTGAGCAAATGGTGCCTCCTGTACATTGATCCCTGTTCTTCCATAAAAGTCCCCGGTGGATTTAAAAATAGATGTACCCAGGGTTACTTTTACATTATGTGCATCTGCAATGCTCTTGTCATAAGTAATGAAGGCATCGAAAGTATAATCACGGAAAAATTGTTCCTGTTCCACTAATGAATTAGTGCCGATACGGTCGAATACCTTGTCTGCCACACCTTCTACACCGAAATCGGCTTCTGGCGAATAGAACAATTGTCGAACTTCAGCATAGTTCCATTGGTAATTGGCTTCAATGGTGAAATCCTTAAGGAATTTATAGCTCAACCCAAAAACACCACTGATCTTATCCACATCATTCTTATTAAAGGTGCTCGCAATTTGTGCAAGTGGGTTAATCACCTCAATAGGCAGGTTTTCCGCCCTGGAGAATCCCATATTATTTCCTTCCACGCCTAGGGTAGGATCCATATTCAATGCGTTGTACAGCACGGATCCAATTCCGTTCTCCTGAAGTGTTTTTCTTTTGGTCCCCGTATAGATTAAACTTGACCTAAACTGAATACGATCGAACAATTCAGTATTAAAATTGAGTCGCGCCGTATATCGGGTAAAATTGGACTTATCACCACCTATAATCCCGTCCTGGGTTAATAGGGAGGCTCCACCAGAGTACGTAGATTTTTCGGTACCCCCACGAATCGTAAAGTTGTTACTAATAATTGGCGCTCTGGAAAAGACTTCATCCTGCCAGTTGGTTCCGGATCCTAATCCTTGCACAGAATTAAAAGCCGGGGCTTCCCCATTGGCTACCAATGACTCATTAAGCAACAGTGCGTATTCTGTAGCATTTAGAGCAGGAAGACTTCGGGTAGTTTCCTGAAACCCACCATAAGCTTCATATTCGAAAGTAAGTGGCGTACCTTTCCTACCGGTCTTGGTGGTAATCAAGATTACTCCGTTTGCTGCTCTTACTCCGTATATTCCGGCCGTCGCGTCCTTCAAAACGTTAATCGTTTCAATATCTCCGGGGTTGATTACACTCAGGTCCTCGATTACGTTACCATCGACTAAGATGAGCGGACGGTTATCCCCATTGGTTGATATACCACGGATCCGAATATTTAATCCACTACCAGGTGAACCCGATTCGGAGGTAATGTTAACACCGGATACCTGCCCCTGCAGCGCCTGTTCAATACGCTGCGGCTTGAGCTCTTCGATGGTTTCGGCGGTAATAATAGATACCGCTCCGGTAATTTCTTTTTTCTTCTGTGCCCCGTATCCTATTACGACGATCTCGTCGAGCGAGGCGATATCTTCCTGGAGTGAAACCGATAAGACTTGAGAAGAAGTAACGGCAATTTCCTGGGTGATAAACCCAAGGTACGAGAAGACAAGAATATCTCCCGAGGCAATGTCGTCGATACTAAAATTCCCGTCAAAATCGGTGATAGCTCCATTTAAGGTTCCTTTTTGAATTACAGATGCTCCCAACAACGGAATATCTCCGTTGCTATTAACAACCGTTCCGGTAACCGTAAAAGTCTGTCCGAAAGAGAGACTAAAAATGAAGATAAAGATTGTGAATAGTAAAGCTTTCCTCATAGTAAGAATCATTTCGGACAAGATAGAAAGCTGTGTTAACAAAATGTTATCCTAAACCACTACAAAAAATGTACATCGAAAAAATTCACCTAAAATATTGTGAATGTAGCAGCCAAAAGCCCCTAAAATTGGGGATTTCGCAATTTTTAACCGATAATATTTTGTTAAAGAAAAGTAGTCAAAACCTCAAACAATATTACCTATGTAGTGGTAATGTTGTGTTTTTTGAGTAAAATGTTGAACGCTCTATAGTTCGATGAAGTAGTCATTTAGGCTAATTTCTCTATCAAGCCCAATCTTTCTACGCAGCCGATAGCGTTTAGTTTCAACGCTTCTGGGAGATATATTTAGTAATGGGGCGATTTCTTTTGACGATAAATTAAGACGTAAATAAACGCAGAGACGTAAGTCATTTGGCGTAAGGTCGGGATGTATTTCCTTCACCTTTTTAAAGAACTCCTTATCCGCATGATTAAAGGCTTCTTCAAAGAATTCCCAGTCCTGTTTATTATTAATTCTTTTATCAATAAGTTTTAATACGGGTTTTAGTTCCTGGATGTTGGATAATTTGCTCAGTTCTTCCTTGATATTATTCAGCGTACTGTTTTTGCTGATCATATTCATAGTAGAGATAGCCAATTCTCGGTTTCTGGCGGCTATGTCCTGATTAAGACGATCGTTCTTAAGTTCGATGATCTCCTTTTGAGATGCCAACTCCTTTAATTTAAGTTCATTGGTCGTTTTTTCCAGAATTCGTTCCCTCTGTTTACGGTAATATCGCTTGTAAAACGAATTGATAATAATGACCATTAGTAATCCGAGTAATATATAGGCGGCGATTGCGGTATTTGTTTGGAACCATGGCTTTTTGATAGTAAAATTGAAGGTTGCCGTGTTCTCGGTATTTTCGCCATTTACGCGTCCCCTTGCCTGGAAAGAATATTCTCCGGGATTAAGGTTTTTAACCGAATAATTGGGTTGAGTGGTCCAGGCACTCCATTGATCCTGCAAACCGTCCAACTTGTATTGATATTCGGTAATCAGGTATTTCTGAAATTCAGGGACGCTATAATAAAATTCAAAGTTATTGTCCCTGTTAGAAAACTCGTTCGCTTCATTGAATGCCGCATTGTTTTGGGCTCCATCGATAGGATTGTATAACACATTATTCAATGAGATCTTATACGTTTTCGTTTGCTCATAGACTGGATCTAACACGACATAACCATAGGATGTTCCGAAGAGAAATTGATTGTTTGTATAAGCCGAAATATTCTCGAACCCTTCCATTTCATTCCTTAGAACCTGCGGTATTGAAAATGCTTCCAGGCGGAAAGTATTATCTATTTTATCTTGTATGATCCGATAAATTTGTGATCTGGTAAAGGCCCAGATGGAATTATTGTCGGACACAAGCTTACCGGATATATATTCGTTATTCGCATAGATAGTGCTCAATTTTTCGTCTCTGGAGAAAGATGGCTCAGCCGCATCGCTCAGAAAGATTCCATCCTTGTTAGCATAGAACAGTGTTCCGTTCAATGAGGCTAATGATGAATGAATTCCTTTTTTAAGGTTTTCAATTACGTCAATAGAGGTGACATTTTCGAATGTTTGATCCAATTTCAGAAGAAAAACACCTTTATATTCATGATTCACAACCACGCTGTTGTTCGCTGCCAAAATGAAATGACGAGCAGAAATATCAAATCCTTTTACCTTGGAGCGCAATTGCCAGGTTCCTCCTTCTTTTTCAAGAATGTATAGCCCATCATAGTTCCCTTGTAATAATTGATTATCGCTACCCGGAATTTGAACAATATTCCAGGCGCCTTGAATGCTTGAGATCAATTTGGCGTTTTGTCCCTGGGCGATAAACGTTCCGGTATTATGACAAACGAATAATTGATTGTCAATAATTTTTAGATTCCAAACCTGGCCTTCTGTGCCAGGAACAAAGGTGAAATCGGTTTCATTTTCTGCACGGCGCATGAACAATCCCTGATTCGTTCCTAAATACAAGATTCCGTTGTGAAAGGCTGATGCGTAAGTGGTACCTAAAATACCTTTTTGATCCACATAGTTCTTTAAGGGGGCTTCCTTATTTACACAATCAATTCCATTGTCTAATCCCACCCATAAATTCTGATCCCGATCTTCAAAAAGTGAAAGAGCTGTATTATTATTCAAACCGTTGGCTCGATCAATAGTATAGATCTTTGCACCATCCGGATTTAAATGTATGATACCATTGGCAATGGTTCCCAAATCGAATGCTCCCTTAGAATTTTGTATGGCGCTATAAACGGTAAATTCGGATAAATAGTCATTATCCGCGCTCGCCCAGGAATAAACCTCGTCGTTATCCAGTACATAAAATCCGTTTTTCTCCGTTATAAAAACAATTTTCTCGGACACACGGAAAAGACCGATAATTCTTCTTGATTTAACGATATCCGATTCGTTGACCAAGGTCTTCTCACCATTCACAATACTATATAATCCTTCATTGAGCACCTGGAAGAAGATCTCGTCACCCACCTTATACATTTTGGTGATGAGATTGTCCACTTCGACAAATTTCAGTTCACGGGTTTCCCTGTTGTATAGAATAATTCGATCCAGAGACTGAAACAACAACCAATTTTGATGATGAATTATGTTCCAGAATTGCTCGTCTTCGATCAATTCTAATTGTAAAGAATCGCTTAATGATTCATATTCCAGTTTCCTTTCCGCTGTTCGTTTCCAGAATCCGAAATTCATGTAACAGCCGGTATAGATACTATCTCCTATAACCTTGACCGATCGCATGATGCTTTCGTTATGAGTAGGATAAAGGTTCCATTCAGATCCATTGAATTCGAGTAGACCTTTATTATTGGCGGCATAGATAATACCTTCACTGGATTGAGAGATCATCCAGTTCTGATTATCTGCATCATACACTTCAGGAGGGAAATTAACTACCGGCGGTAGTTCCTGTGCTGACAGTCTAAAGCAACTCCATAGAATAGATATAGCAATGATAATTCGGTACCGCATCTTGTCCCCAATTTAAACTTTATTTTTCAAAAGCCTCTAAATGAACCTGCGTTCCCTCCTTTATGGGTTCGGGATTTTTAAAAAAAAACATCTGATCTCCGGTCGATCCCTGGATGAGATAATGATCCCCTTTAAAGAAACTTTGGTCCACACGCACCCGTAAATTTGTCTTTTTACCTGAAATCTGCAGTTGATGAGGCAACATCGGTTTTCCTTCATAAAAGCTGATCTCTCCAAAGAATCCCGCAATATATTCCGAAGTAAATCCTTTGTAAATGGTTTGAGGTGTTCCATAAGCGATCTCCGTTCCGTCCTTCAGAATAAGAAGTTGATCTGAGAAAGCTAATGCCTCTTCCGAATCATGGGTAGCAGTAATGCATGAAATATGATTTCGTTTAAGATATGCATACAATCTTCGCCTTAATTTATTCTTGCGAAAGGTATCTATATTGCTGAAAGGTTCATCCAGCAGGAGCAGTTCAGGTTGTTTGGCCAGTGCTTTCGCAAGAGCCACACGCTGTTTTTGACCCCCGCTCAAATTTTTGACCATGATATCACTGTAATCAGTTAAATCAACAACATCCAGTAATTCCCGTACGCGAATCTCGTCACCTTTAGCATCCAATCGTGACAAATGTTCCGCTACATTTTCAGAAACCGTGGTAAATGGCATTACATTAAATTCCTGGGCAACGAGCTTAATAAAGGGTTCTCCCGGAACGAGATTGTGATTCGGGCCTAACATAGGCGTTTCTTTCCAGCTCAAAGAACCCTCATCCAGATGAAGCAATCCATAAATAATATGCAGAAGTGTGGATTTACCGCACCCACTCTCTCCAAGGATTGCGAGATGATCGCCGGTATTAAGATTGAAGCGAATGTCTTTTAATATCTCATTCTCGGTATAAGAAAAAGATCGGATGTCTACTTTAAGCATAGATTTACACTACTCCTTGATCTCTGAGTTGACTTTCTCAGGTAATACCTCATATCCCATGTTGTATAAAGTAAACCCAAAAATGTCCGCGTATTGTTCGATGGTTTTACTTACAGGGGTTCCGGCACCATGGCCAGCATCCGTCTCAATTCGGATTAACACAGGATTCGTTCCATTATGTTTGCTTTGTAGTTCTGCCGCGAACTTAAAACTATGAGCGGGCACTACTCGATCATCATGATCTCCCGTGGTGATAAGGGTGGCAGGATAGGATACACCTTCCTTTACGTTATGCAAAGGAGAATAACCCAACAGATATTCAAACATTTCTTCACTTTGTTCGGAAGTTCCGTAGTCGTATGCCCAACCAGCACCAGCCGTAAAGGTATGATAGCGAAGCATGTCGAGAACTCCAACGGCCGGAAGTGCCACTTTCATCAGGTCCGGACGCTGCGTCATGGTGGCTCCTACAAGAAGGCCACCATTAGAGCCCCCGCGAATGGCCAGATACTCACTGGACGTATATTTGTTTTCGATGAGATATTCGGCCGCAGCGATAAAGTCGTCGAACACATTTTGTTTTTGCATTTGGGTTCCGGCAATATGCCATACTTTACCATATTCACCCCCTCCGCGCAAGTTCGGCACCGCATACACTCCACCTTGTTCCATCCAAACCGCGTTCGATATGCTAAAACTAGGAGTTAGTGATATATTGAATCCTCCATATCCATAAAGGATGGTCGGGTTTTTACCGTCGAGCTTCAAACCTTTCTTATGAGTTATAATCATAGGAACTTTTGTCCCATCCTTGGAGGTGAAGAACACCTGGTTGCTTTCATAGTTTTCAGGATTAAAGTCGATGGCGGGCTTTCTGTAAAGTGAAGACTCCCCCGATTCCATATCGAATTTGTAGATACTTCCCGGAGTTACATAATTGGTAAATGAATAATACAATTCAGTTTCTTTCTTTTTTGCTCCAAAACCACCAGCCGAACCTACACCCGGTAGTTCGATTTCCCTGATCATGTTTCCGTCAAAATCGTATTGATATACTTTGGATACGGCATCCACCATATATTCCGCAAAAAAGTACTTTCCTCCGCTTGAAGGGCTCAGCACATGCTCGGTTTCAGGAATAAAATCTTCCCAGTTATCTGGTCCGGGATCAGAAGCGTCTACCTTAACGATCTTTTTGTTGGGAGCTCCAAGATTTGTACTTAAAAACAAAGTGGACCCTTCGTTTTCCATCACATAGGTATCGCTGTCTGTATGATCCAGCACCGGTATAAAAGGAGCATCCGGAGTTTCAAGATCTTTAATAAACAGTTTGTTCCCTGAAGTAGAAATACTGGCTGTCACAACGAGGTACTTGTTGTCTTCTGTCACATAACCACCCACATATCGGTGCTTTTCCTCAGGAATTCCTCCGAAAACCAGTTCATCTTCGTCCTGCGAGGTGCCCAGTTTATGATAATACAATTTGTGCTGATCTGTTTTTGCTGAGAGTTCACTTCCATTGGGTTTGTCATAACTTGAGTAGTAAAACCCTTCATTTCCTTTCCAGGAAATACCACTGAACTTGATATCCTTGAGAGTGTCTTCCTGTATTTCTCGAGTCTCCGTGTCCATAATCAGGATTTTTCTCCAGTCACTTCCTCCTTCAGAAATACTATAAGCAGAAATGTTACCATCTTCTGAAAAAGTAAGAGCCCCTAAAGAGATGGTGCCATCGTCTTTAAAGGTATTAGGATCCAGAAAAACTTCTGCCGTAGATGGATCATCCCCGGTTTTGTAACGATATACCACGTATTGATTCTGTAAACCATCATTTTTATAGAAATAGGTATAGTCGCCTTCTTTGAACGGTGCCCCTACTTTCTCATAGTTCCATAGAGATTCTAAACGCTCCTTTAGCTCGGAACGAAACGGAATGGTATCGAGATATTCAAAAGTCACCGCGTTTTGGGCCTTCACCCACTCACCAGTTTCTTCGCTCATATCATCTTCCAACCAGCGATAAGGGTCTTTTACTTCGGTTCCAAAATAAGTATCTACAGTATCAACTTTCTTGGTTTGATGGTAACTCACAACAATAGGTTCTTTTTTTTGACAGGCCACCACGACTATGGCGGTCATAGATAAAAGGAATAATTTTTTCATATCAAAATTTTTCGGCTCGTAAATGTAGTAAAAATCAGCTTTTTACCCACTATTGACGACCATGCAATTTTACTGGAAGAGGGGTTTGTAAGTTTTCCAGTATTTGTAAATAAGGACGATGTTTAATATCGTAATGACGAGGGCCACGATTATACCCGGTAAATCAAGGAAAAGATGAAATAAAATGATGTTAACTGATATAGGGGCTAAAAGGATCAACGCAAAGGGAACCCACTTGTTCAGAAGCAATAGTAAACCGATGAAAATTTCAAGTACGCCAAGAATGGGCAGGACATAACCGGTTGCATCCAAGGACGACATAAACTCCGACGCACCGTCGGGAAGTGCCGGAATGGGAAGAAATCCAAAGAATTTGTTAGAACCATAAACTATGAGACCTAGGGCCAGAATAATTCTCAATATTTTGGTGAATGAAGAGTTCATAATGTTGCGGTTATTTAGTGATTCTTCAAGATACTAAAAAAGCATCGCCTCCTCAAATCGGGGGGCGATGCTCTTCGGTAAAAATTATTATAAAACTCCTTATTTCTTTATGAAACGCTGAGTTTTAGTTATGCTATTGTCGCTCACACGAAGGAAATAATTTCCTTGCGCTAATTCTGATACATTAATGGACTGATTGTTCAACGTGCCGGTCATTACTTGCTTTCCGTTGATATCCATTACTGAATACATAGGACTGTTGAACTCGCTTAGATCACCAAGATTCAGAATATCCTCAGTTGGGTTCGGGTAAGCGATAAGATTATTTACCAGGTTGTCATTTAATCCAAGTATTGTAGATCCTTCAACCACAGTAATGGCTTGATTGGCCGCTACATCTTCCAGTACATCCACAATTCCGGAGGTCCAGTAAATGGTAACGGTATCCACAGTTTCGTTGGCCCCTAGTCCGAAGTGCGTGTTCAGGGTACTCATATAGCGGAACCCTTCTCCTGCACGAACCTCTCGTATTTGAGAACCTGAAGCAGTTTCAATTACAATTCTTGCACCCAGGCCATCGATATTACTTTCCTCACCAACGGTGTTGATCTTTAACCAGTTATTATCGTTTCCATCGTTGATGTATAGAATTCCACCTGTAAATGCATCGATGAATCCATCGTTATTTGCATCTCCAAACGATCCGTTATTACCGGGAAGAATCCCTCCTACGTTGGTAAATGTCATATCTCCGTTACCCAGAAGTACGCTACCGTTTGAAATGATGTCGGCATTTCCGTCGTTATCGAAGTCGTAAGTGGCATTTTCAATTCCTGTGATGTTGAAACCTTCCAATCCGGAACCGGTAATTGCGTCCGTAAATGTTTGATCCCCGTTGTTCATCATCAATCTGTGGAATCCATCTGCGAAGGTACTGGCACCTACCCAGGCATCCATGTCACCATCGTTATCATAATCTGCCCATGCTGAAGACCAGGTTTGCATATCGTCTTCCAGTCCTACTACGGCACCTACTTCAGAGAAGGTACCATCCCCATTGTTGTGGTGAAGTTCGTTATCTCTTCGATCAGAACCACCTCCACATTTTGCAATAAACATATCTACATCACCATCGTTGTCATAATCGATCCAAACAGAACCGTAGTTTCCTCCTGTTGGGAAATCACCCAAACCTCCCTGGAAGAAAGTCCAGTTACCTGTTCCATCGTTGATGTAATACACATTGGGCTCAACATCGTGGCAAACGAATGCATCTAAATGTCCATCGTTGTTAATATCTACAAAATTTGATCTTTGCGAGAATACATATTCAGAACCTGAAACTTCGGTGTATTCCGTTCCATCTTCATTAGCTCGCATAAAGGTCACACCATTTCCACCACCGTATAATAAATCGGTATAACCATTTCTATCGTAGTCTGCAGCTGCAAAACTCCAGGAAGGGTTATAATCGGCTGGGGTAGTGGTAATGTTGGTTTCAACGAACGAGCCATCAGGCTGTTGCAAGAAGATTTGAATGTTGGTGCTCGTTACCGAAACAATGTCATCCAGGTGATCTCCATTCATGTCTACCAATCCTCTATCCGATCCAGTGGTCGCGACATTCTCAGTAGTAAAAGACAACTGGGCAAAACTAAGCTGAGCTATGAATGCCAGAAGTACAAATGAGATAATTTTTTTCATAATAGATTATTTAATTTTTAACTAGTTAATTGCAGTCTTCGGAAAGGGAGTTAATCCATTCCTCTATAAGAGCCACACCTTCTTCATGTTGAAGGGTTCTACCAAGTAAAGGCATACGATATTCTTCCAGGGTAGTATTAGCTCTGAAGTATAATATTGAGTTTTCGGGATTTCCGGGGTCTACGATCTTAGCGTCTGGCATTCCTCCGATTGGAGTATCCGGAGTGATACAGATACCCACATTAGCGGGATCGTCTCCAGATTCATTGAATGCAAGTCTTAAGGCTCTGTAATCGCAGTGTCCTCCATCGCTGTGACAACTGGCACAGTTGATATCAAAGTACGAACGCACTCTCAAATCCAACGGCTGTGTATCATCATAGTAATCAACCACCGTATTAATATTTCCTGGGACAGAATTGTCTAAAAA
>WUAI01000071.1 GCA_009827225.1 Flavobacteriaceae bacterium
TAGACCTGAGCGATATGATTCAGGAGAAAACTATAGATGTGGCCAACTTAGCCTCCGGTGTGTATGTAGTACACATCCTGGGTGAAAAGGCCAGTACCGTAAAACGATTGATTAAACAGTAATTTTTTTCATAGATTCAATTATCTTAATCAGTCTAACCCCCCATTGCGTAATGCTCTGGGGGGTCTTTTTATTTTGCTTCGATTAATTAATTGAAGGAATAGGTATATTCCAAACCGCCTCCGAAATTGGTATCTATGGCATCGCCACTATCCACGGCTCCATAGATTCTAAACTTTCCGAAGGAATCAGAATCATATTCTAAAGAGAGGTAATTGTGCCAGAAGTTTTGAACAGGATCGAAAGGATTATTGAACGTTCCTAATTGTTGTACGATGGAACTTTTAATCATCCAGTCTATGTGATGTACTGTACCTAAAAGTCCGAAATGATGTGCTTTCACCCTATTACTCACAATAGGAGAATTCGTCGCATTGATCACTAGGTTGGGATTATAGAGTATAAAAGGCATTCCTATGATCACACCATCATAACTCCATCCGCTTCGATATACACCATTACTAAAATAATTATCCTCTCCATTTGGAGTGGTAACACTTTGATCATTGGTGGTCACGTATTCATAGAGTGCGCCTTTGATGACCGTATCCTTTTCAGGTTTAAAATATAATCCCCATATACCGTCCGGTAAATTGGATAATCGCATCCCGGAGCCATCTTCGAAAGGATGTTCGTGATATAATGAAAACTCTCCTACTTTCGTTTTGAATTCATAATCCAATAGATACGCTCCCAGGTGATTTCCAACAGCATTGGCAATTTCCCCCTCTACTCCTACCTCCGGAGCATTACTGGCGAAAAATACATCGATAAATGCTCCTAAATCGTCCGGTAAATCCCCAAATATGGGAGAGGTTCCTCCCCATTGTACATAATGCTGTAATTGGGCTGTAAGCTTATGATTCTCGTTGAATTGAGTAATTAAAGCCAGTCTCTTATGGTGAAGCCAAACGTTATCTACAAATCGGTCGTCATTCACAAAATAGTGACCGATGGCCCAATCAAAGCTAAAAGTTTCTGAGACCTTCAAAGGATTGCTGGCCTCCAAATGGACTCCGCCTAATGGCCTTGCGTTCCCTGAAAGCAGAAAATTCTTGTTGGTCAGAGATAAGCCCTGGGTGACTACTTCTTCGGACTTGGCACCGGCAATAGCGCGCAACCAGCTATTTTCAAATTGCGCATACAGATCGCCACGTTGAACCTCGTCTTCCACACCATCCCGCACAAACAAAGAAGCACCAAACTCAACCTTAGAATTATCGGTTAAATCAAAACTACCTTTTGCCATACCCATTCCCGAAAATTGAGTTTCGGAACCAAAACGGGTAGCGGTATTAGCCTGCATCCAAAAAGGTACAGCCGTTTCTGAATACGATTGACCCGCTATGGAAAGTTCTCCTTCCCAGGTCATAGATTGGGCATATGTGCAGGACACTGCCAGAATAAAATAAAGCAGAATTTTGGTTTTCATGATAAGGGGGATTTGCAGGTTTATCCTCGGAAGATTCTTTGCCAGAAAGATCGTCTTTCGTCTGTGTAACTGTAGCCGTATTTATTTCCGTATCCGAAATTGTTCATAGACACATTATTCAATACTGTCGCAACATTTACGAGGCGTCCGTCATTAATAGCATCATAAGGAAATTCTAGAAGTTTTTTATCCGTATAGTTTGCACGAATCACGTATAGGGTCACATCTGCCAGTTTATTGATAATTATAGTATCGGTGACCAGCATAGAAGGCGCCGTATCCACGACCACATAGTCATATAATTCACTGATCTCGTCAAAGAATTGTTTCGTTCGACCGTCCATGAGCAATTCAGCAGGATTCGGAGGAATCACACCGGAAAGTACAATGGAAAGATTCTTGTTGTAAATACTTTCAGCTGCAAGATCAGTCACTTTAAGCTCTTTATCAATGATATATTCGGTAAGACCATTTCGGTCCTGTGACTCGGTAGGAAGATATCTTTGAAGTTGTGGATTCCTGATATCAGCACCCACCAACGCCACTTTCTTGCCCGTAAGGGCCAAAGTAAGCGCAAGATTAAACGCTACAAATGTTTTCCCCTCCCCTTTTATCGTAGAAGTTACAAAGACGGTATTGGCATTCTTTCCATTATTTAATTTATTGATGAATAAATACTGGAGATTGGTACGAAGGATTCGAAAAGATTCAGCAAGTACACTGCGGTCATTTAGCTGAATTAATTGTTCATCTCCCTTCCGTAATTTAGGAATCTCCCCAATTAAGCTGGTATCTGTCAACATGGACTCGACATCTCTACGATCGTTCACCTTGGTGTTTAACAACGACTTGCTATAAATTGTTAAAAACGGCAACAACAAACCTGCCAATGCCGCTCCCAGGTAAATCAGTGGTTTTTTAGGGGAAACCGGTGCTTTACTGCTGAATGCACGATCCACGATCTTTGCTTTCGGTGCCGTCACCGCCAGGGAGATAGAAGCTTCTTCACGTTGTTGTAACAAGAAAAGATACAGCTGTTCTTTAATGGTTTGTTGACGCTCTATTCCACGATATATTTTCTCTTTGGTGGGAACTTTTGAGAGCTTTGAATTTAATGCCGACTCTTGAAAATTTAGATCCCGAAGCGAAATTTTTAACGCATTAGTGGTGTTCTGCAAACTGCTTAAAATACTGGCGCGAATATTCTCGATCTGATTATTGACATTTACTACGACCGGATTCTTCGCCGTAGATGTTTTCAGCAGTTTATTTCGCTGAAGTATCAGTTGATTATAATTATTTACCGATTCCGAAATGTCTGCCCCCTCAAGGCCTATATTTGATGGTAACAAGTCATTCTGAGATGACTTCTCCATATATTCGATCATAGTATTCGCCAACTCCAATTGAGTATTTACATTGAACTGGCGCTTTTCAAATTCACTCGCGTTTTCAAGAATAAGTTGTGCTTCGGCCTCAATATTGGTAAGACGATTACTACTTTTGAACTGTTCTTTATTTCGTTCCACCGAATCCAGTTCCCGGGTGATGATCTCCAGTCTGGAATCTATGAAATCGGAAGTCTTTTTGGCCACTTGTCCGCGATCATTAATGGCATCTTTATTATACTGAAATATCAACTCATTGATAAAATCTTCAGCTTTTGATGGCACGGGCGATTCCATGCTCAGTATGACCACATTGCTATTCTTTATTTCGTTTGCGACCTTGATACGACGCTGATAGGCGAACGCTAAATTATCGATGTTCCGATAGGAAACAGAAACCGTTTTACCGATATAATTCTCAAATTTTACCGGATTGTCTAAAACAGGAAGTACGGTAATATCTCCAAAAGAAAGTGCAACAGGTTCCCCGAAATTGTAGGTGCCTTCGATCGACCCGGACTCGTTCCAGGTCTTATACTGAGTGGAGGAAACGACTTCAAAGAATAACTTTGGAATCGGACGATTTTTCAAGCTGTCATTAAAGGATAAGTACTGAACAATAAACGGTTTATACTCGTATAGTTCGGTCGTTTTTATGGTTCCAATAGATTCGTAACTAATATTTAGATCGAGATTTTCGACCACCTCACGAATAATTCTCTTGGATTTAAAGATCGCGAGTTCGTTTTCAATCTTATTTCCACTGTAACGATTCAACAAGCCACCTAAATCCGAAAAAGCCGCAAGTTCCACAGCTCCACCACTCTTTTCGTCTTTAATGATAACGGTAGCTTTACTCAAGTAAGAGGCTGTCGTATAACGCAGGTAAATAAACGCTCCGATAAGTGCAATTACGACTCCAAGGGCGAAGAAATACCAATATCTGGTGTATTGATCGACAATTTCCCTAAGGGAAGCCTCATGAACCTGTGTATGATCGTTTGGTTTACTCATAAAACGGCGATTAACGGGTCAACAATATTACAGTACTTAGTACGACGGTGACTAGCGACAACATAGCAGGTATATCCGGTATAAAACCAGACTTCTTTACTCCTTTTAATGATGGCTCTACGTAAACTACATCATTTTGCTTCAGAAAATAATAAGGACTGGAAAAGAATTCGGTATTGGTTAGATCAACCCTACTCACGATTTGCTTCCCGTCAACCTCACGAATCACCATCACATTTCCCCTTCTTCCGTCTTCCGACAGGTCACCTGCCAGTCCCAGCGCCTGTGGTAAGGTAACTCGTTCGTCCTGTATGGTGTACACTCCCGGATTGTTCACCTCTCCCAAAACCGTCACCTTGAAATTCATAATTCGAACATCCAGTACTACGTCTGTAATAAACTCAGCCAACTTTAGCTTTAAGGCATCTTCAACCTCTTTGCGAGTTTTCCCGGCCACGGCAAAATCTCCTATCACGGGAAATCGAATGTTTCCATCCGAATTCACTAAATATCCTTGCAAACCCGGATTTGCATTATTCATGTTGGCTTGAGTTCCTGTATTTCTGCGGAAAGGAATCAAAACCTCCTCATTCATAGAAGACACTGAGATGTGCAAAATATCGTTGCTTTCGATAACCGGTTCAAATTTTTGCTGGTCGCCGATCGGGATGTCTTTTTCCACATCCTGGAAATAGATTATTTCCTTTTTTGTAGCACAGGAAACTAACAATAGCGATAAGATGGTGAGGGCAAGGAGTTGTTTCATAGGTTGCTTATGGTACTGCAAATATAAGTTTTATAAGAAAACCTTTCATTTTCAGGTTTTAAGTACGCTCAATTTCCTTTTTAGGCTCCTGCAATTCATCCAATTCCTCAAACTCAGAATTCTCGCTGATGAATTCCGGAACCAGTTCTTTCAGTAGTTTAACAACCTTCTTGTCCTTATGACGTGTGGCTGTTTTAATGATCTCCTTCACTTTCGCCTTAATTTGAGGGAAATTTCCTGCCGGTAATTTCGAGATCAAGATCTTCGGGTGGTGTGTGGGCAATGTGGTAGAAGAATCGTTCAGTAATTCTTCATACAGCTTTTCACCCGGACGCAATCCCGTGAAGGTGATATCTATATCCCTGTAAGGTTCTAAGCCGGACAACCGTATCATACGTTCCGCCAAATCCAGGATCTTAACGGGTTTCCCCATATCGAAGACATAAATTTCTCCACCTTTACCCATGGTCCCTGCCTGTAATACTAATTGACAAGCCTCCGGGATAGTCATGAAATATCTGATGATTTCTTTATGAGTCACAGTAACTGGACCGCCTTGCATGATCTGCTTGCGGAAATGCGGAATTACAGAACCACTGGAACCAAGAACATTTCCAAAACGCGTGGTGATGAAACGTGTATATACGCCTTTCTCATTCTGAAGCGACTGTACATACATCTCCGCCGCCCTTTTGGAAGCACCCATCACATTAGTAGGATTTACGGCCTTGTCGGTAGAAACCATTACAAATTTTTCTATATCGTAGCTTATGGAAAGGATAGAAACATTTACCGTTCCAAGGATATTTACGTATATCGCTTCGTGTGGATTCCTTTCAATAAGAGGAACATGCTTATAAGCAGCAGCGTGATATATAATATCGAACTGGTATTTTTTGAACATGAGTTCCATTCGATACATATTACTGATATCGGCTAATTCAATGATGAAATTAAGTTGTGGGTAATTCTGAAGCAGATAAATTTCCAGTTCATGGAGAGCAGATTCAGCCTGATCCAGAATGACAATTAATTTCGGGCCGAATCCCGCCAATTGCCTCACAATTTCACTTCCTATGGATCCCGCACCACCGGTTACAAGAACCGTTTTGCCCAGAATATCCTTTTGGATAAGCTTATCATTGATGACAATAGGATCTCTTTCCAAAAGATCCTCAATTTGTATAGGTTTGATCTGATTTTTAATATCCTCTTTGGAATTCCATTGTTCCATGGTAGGTACGTGGAAAACTTCAATCTGGTTGGCAATGCAATCCTCAACAATCTCGTTTTTCACTTTTCCGCTAAGAGTATCGTTTACTATGAGAACACCATCAATATCTAAATTCTGCAGTGTTTCAGAAACACTCCCCTTTACAGGAATTACAGGCTTCCCCAAAATCTTATATCGTTTGGATTCCATATTCTTGGTCACAAAACCTACAAGATTATATGGCAAGTTAGATTCAGTGGTTATAGCTTTTCCAAGAGAAATCGTGTGGTCGTCCACTCCGATAATTGCAACATTTTTGTTATAACTCCGTGATGCCACATTCTTTAAAAATTGATAGCTCTCTTTAACAACAATTCGAAATAGAAGCATTAATGAGAACGACAACAACATAAAAATGAACAGGAACGTGTTCAAGAAAACCTTGTTCTCAGTGACTCCTTCATAAATCGAATTGAAAATAAATAAAGTACTGGCTGTAAAAATGGTCGAAAAAGCAAGTTTCTTTATGTCCGTAAATGTAGAATGACGGATAATCCCGGAATAGGTTCTAAACACAAAAAAGAACGCAATGTTGACCAATGTGATCACAATACCCTGTTGAAATACAGATATTTCGTCGTGGAATGTAATTGGAGTACCAAGTAGGATGAAATAGACCAAAAGCAATGATACCACTACCAGTACGGTATCGATCACAACTACCATCCATCTGGGTAAGTAGCGCTGATCCAGCAGTTTTAACTGATTATCACCCGAGTATAACTGGTTAAATATGGTATTGGTTCTTTTCACTTTAAGGAGATTCGGGGGTATAAATATAGGGATATTCTAAACGAATTGCTTCAAAACATCCTTAATCCTTCGTTTTTGTATGTCAGTCAAATTAGACCCTGAAGGCAGACACAATCCGTGCTTAAACAAGGTCTCAGCAACATTTTCACCATAATAGGGTGCATCTTTATAAACCGGTTGCAAATGCATGGGCTTCCAAAGAGGTCGCGACTCTATATTTTCCGCTTCCATGGCCAACCGAATTTCTTCGGGACTAAATGGACCCTTCGGATCTATCTGAATACAACTCAGCCAATGATTGGAGAAGAATCGATCATCCGGTTCTGTGAAGACTTTTATATGTGTAGACTCCGAGAATATTTCAGCATAAAACTTGTGATTTTCTCTCCTTAGAGCCACATGATTATCAAGTACTTCCAGTTGTCCCCTGCCTACGCCCGCACAAATATTGCTTAATCTGTAGTTATAGCCTATCGTGGAATGTTCATAATGGGGTGCCTCATCCCTTGCCTGCGTAGCCAGGAAGATCGTCTTTTCTTTTACTGTTTCTTCTTTGGAGACCAGCGCTCCACCGCCAGAAGTGGTGATGATCTTGTTTCCATTAAACGAGAGCACCGACATTTCACCAAATGTTCCGCAGGGCACTCCCTTATAACTACTACCTAAAGCCTCCGCACTGTCTTCGATAAGCGGAATCTCATACTTTTTACATACATCAAGGATCTCTTCGAGTTTACAGGGCATGCCATATAAATGAACTGCGATTACGGCTTTTGGCTTCTTGCCCAACTTTATACGGTCTATGATGGCATCTTCAAGGTACTTCGGGCTCATATTCCATGTATCCCCTTCACTATCGATAAATACTGGTGTAGCTCCCGAATAAACTATGGGATTGGCTGAGGCAGAAAAGGTCATGCTTTGGCAGATCACTTCGTCTCCCTTACCTACTCCCAACATTACCAGAGATAAATGGATAGCAGCGGTTCCGGAACTCA
>WUAI01000072.1 GCA_009827225.1 Flavobacteriaceae bacterium
TCTGGTTTCTTTATTTGTTGAATGATCTTACGACCCTTCTGTACCGCATCACCCTCGATCTCTTCTTCAATCGACTTGTATTCATAACTCGGCTGAAGAGAATCTATGGACACCTCCACTTCAGGAGCCCTGACAAACAACAGACTATCCTTATGAAACTTTGCCAGTGTTCGTCTTAGATGCGGATGTTTGTTGACCATTGCTTTTTGATACTCAACGGCCGGTTTACTTAACAATCGGGCCAGAGGCGGTTCCACTACTCCCCATTTATCCATATCGTAACCTTTATATTCTTCAAGAGCCATATAAATGGTATCATTGTTTTGCTGAATTTTCTCCATCAGACGGATCGGTTCGTCAACTTTAGATTTGAGTACCGATTGTACCTCCGCATAACTTAATTTATGCGGCATCATAATGTTGATCAGTTCAAAACCACGGGCCTCAATTTTTGCTGAAACATAGTTCGGCAGTTTATCGATCGATGCCACGGTTCCAATGATGGCACCCAATTCTCCTCCATCGGAAAGATCTACTTTATTGAAACCCCATTCGTTCAGTTTCTGGCGGATGTAATAATCCTTGGAATTAACGATATTAATAAATACCGGCTTTATTTTCCCGTAATAAGGTTTCTCCGGATCTCCGGCAAAAGCATCATAAGCCTCCATGGCACTCAACATACCTGAATTCTCAAAATATCCACCATCCAGAAAAGCCCCTTTATCCTGAATCTTTGCTGTCGGACTAAATAGCGGGAATCTGTTGGTTGTGGAGACAGCAGCAAAATAAGCCAGAGTACTGTCCAGGCGTTTCTTTGAACCTCGTCCTTTGGACTTAAGTATGAAATTGTTGATGATCTCGGCCCCCGGAAAAGCGTCTTCAGGAAAATCTATAGTGGTTGCCACCCCATGCAATCCGTCCACTGAAGTGGTATTCATCAACAGGGCTGGAAACTTCTTTCCGCGTTTCTCATAGATATCGTGCCAATAGTCGGAATACGCAACGTTATTGTACAAAGAATCGATCATACCGGTATGCTTTGCATGCAACTGCATACTCTCGTAGGATCGGTCCCTGCCCTTGTGGGCAACAAAAGGCATGTATTCACGCATCCAATCTTTACCCAACAAAAAGGTAAGTTCATTCGAAAGAACATTGGAATACCCGATACTGTCAATTCGTTTGGTGATGTCTTCACTGGTATCGGAATTCAGTAAAATAGACGAGAAATTCCCTATTCCTACAGCTCCCCCAGACACTCCGGAAAGCACCACAGTACGTTCAAAGAATGTTTGTTCGGATATTTTCTCCAATTCCTGGAAGAGCAGAAGATTCCACAAGTTGGCTTTCAATCCGCCTCCATAGGAACCCACAAAGAAGTATTCATTGTTCAGTGAATCCGAATCGATCAATAATTCATCCATGAATGCATTATAGGACAGCGGTGTCTTATCTCGCTTTACCGACTGCAATTGATGAAGGTCATTTGGCAACCCGGCAAGGTAAGTAGTAACCAGGATGAGGATGATTATTATGGAAGGAATCCCATATTTAAACAAGCGCTTTAAAGGATAATCTTCCCGAATTCGATGATAGAATAATACGTGCTTGAATGTTATAATCGTTACCGAATAGAACAATATGATATACAACAGAATGATTGTGATGGGATTGATATTTGTCGCTACGCTGAAGAATACATTAGCTAAGATTAGGCAGGCGAGAGAGAACAACCCGGCAAACCGCATGAATCTAATATACTGCTCATTATCGCTTAACTCGGCCGTGATTTTTTGAAGTACATTTTTCTTTTTATGATAGTTCTTCTTGGCATGTTTCTCAAAGAGATCGTGAGTGGTCTGGCGGAACATCTGCCTTTTTTTCTGGTAAAGCTCGGGATAGATGAACACATATTTGAAATACGTACGACAGATCTTGAAGTACACATACAGAAACATTTGTAATCCCAATGTGATCAAGCTTAATATCAACGTAAAACGGTTCCATCCTCCCATTTGGGCAAATGCAGCGGTTATTAGGACGAATACTGTTGAAATCACAAAATACCAGGGGAAGAATCCTACATAACGTACGATTAATTGAACCGTATCCTTTTTATGTTGATCGTCATATTCTCCATTGGAAAGTATTTCCTTCCATTTGTCATAGCGTTTCCCATATTGGTTATAGATCACCAGCGTGATAACGAGTATCACAATCGAAACTGACGTGGCGCTGAGATTGACTTCAAAAAACCGAGCCCCCACACCAAGAAAAATATTGAAAATGGCAACGTACAGCAGTATCCCAAGGCTTCGTCTCATTTTCTTAACAAGGGGTCTGTTGAATTTGCGCTCGTCCTCAGGAAAGTCTTTTACCGGATAATAGTAGATAATATTAAATCCTAAGAAGCTTTTTGGCTTTTTGGGCATGCCCAATTTTACGCATCTGTTATTTCCATATCGCCAGATATCCACATACACAGGATAGTGAGATATGATCACAGTAAGAAAGGTAAGCAGTGCAAAGAACAGAATGATATTCCCTCCCGAATTGAACATTTCTATTACCAGGGTTCCTCCTTGCGGCATTAAGGACACCAAACCGTACACCAGTATGATGAAGACCAGGCTGAACATAGATGTTTCCACGAACCGAAGGAAGTCGCGTAAATTCGGAATGACATATTTCTGCAACAACCAATACACAAGGCAGAGCATGGCAAGGGCATACAGGACCACTTTAAGCTTCGTGATGATCTCCAGCCCTACCGGATCGAAGGTGACATATAAAATACCTTCCACCAGATCACAGAGATATCCCAGGATGGCAAAAACTAAATAAAAGTTGTAAATGGTATAGGTCCTTCCTAAAACCTTGAATAGAACATCCCTCGTAAGGCTTCTGATGATAACCGCGATCAACAGTACTAAGGATAAAGCCCAAAAGGCATCCAGGGCAAAAAACAAAGTGTAGGAACCTAATTTATTCTCTGCTTCTATGATTTGAGAAACATGTTCAAAATTTTCGAAATGACCGTGTTGTGGGCTGGCGATAAACTCGTTGACGTAGAAAAAGCTGTTATTAACAAGTATTGCTATGGTGAGGAACAGCCACACATAGAACAGCGTATTTACCCATTTTGTTAACCAATTTAGCATGATGGTTAGTTTAATTAACAAATTCGGGGAGCCTGCAAGAACTTCCTGCTACTCAAATATACAATAAATAATACATGGAAACTTTCTACGGAATTGAAACTAATTTCTTCGGTGATTCTCCAATACCTTGATCACATCTCTGCGTTTCACCTTTCCGGTATCCGTATAAGGGAACTGGGAAAGGGTGTATATCTTTTTGGGTCGTTCATAAGTTCCCAGCCGATTCAAAGCTTTAGAAAGATCCAACTCCTGGTCTTTATCCTTTCGTTCCAACACGAGAATTACCTTCTCTCCCAGGTCTTTATCTTTTTCCGAAGTAATAATAAACGGCACTGATATAAATGCCGAAATTTTTTGTTCCACTTCATGTGGATTTATCTTGACACCACCACTATTGATGATATTATCGATCCTCCCTTTCCACTCGAACGCTAACGGTGAATGAAGGTCCACCAGGTCATTCGTATTCACAACTTCAGAAGTAACCTTTGGCGCCTCAATCACCAGGCAGCCTCTTTCATCCTGTGAGAATTTGACATCCGGTAAGGCCGAAAACACTTCCGATTTTGCAAAGCCATTCAACCTTCGAACCGCTACATGAGTTATGGTTTCAGTCATTCCGTAAGTCGCAAAGATCTCGGTGGATTTATCCTGAAGGGCGGCCTCCAATTCCCGGGAGATCTCCCCTCCTCCTACGATCAATTTCTTTACCTTATCCAAGGCCGACAGTGAATACTTCAGCTGATAAGGAACCATAGCTACAAAATCGTACGGATTGTCATATTCCACCAGGGCATCTTTTTCTGGTGCGACTACGTGCAGATCCCAGCCTAAGACCATCCCTCGTACCAGCATCATTTTCCCTGCAATATAGTCTGACGATAAACACAACAGAGCTTTCGTACCCTCACCTACCTTAAAATAGGCGCCTGTGGCTTTGGCACTGTTTATCATATGCTCTTTCTTGAGGATGATGGGCTTTGGCGAACCTGTTGATCCCGACGTATTCACAGTAACAGTATCATCGAAGTTCAACCAGTCTTCCAGGAAGTTCGCCATACTTATTTCATAGGGTGCCCCCTGCGTTTTCAATTCATCAGCAAAGTTCAGTAACTCCTCGGCACCCGGGTACGACAGTCCGTTCAATTTGAATTTAGGATGTATTGCGGGTGAGGTTGACATTTTACATTATGAAATTAGATTTTCGATGGGCGCATCCGGTTCGGGTTCTGGTGGGGGTTGGACTTTACCAAAAAGCTTGTCACCCCAATTTGTCCATTTATATTTCCATGCCATAATAGCCAGGAATATGGGATAAACCACCAATACAGGTATGATCACGTCAATTCCTGCTGAAGGTTCTGAGATATCTTTTAATACCGAGTTGGTTTGGAATGCAGTCCAGTCTGCAGTGACTAACAAAGCAGCCACAAGATTATTTCCTGCATGGAATCCAAGGGCAAGTTCCATACCCTCATCCATAAGGGTCATAATACCAAGTAACAGACCGGTTCCTATGTAATACACCATAATCACCGGGCCCAGCTTTTCTACTTCAGGATTAAAGAAGTGCAGACTTCCAAAAACTACAGAGGTAGTGATTAGTGGAAACCATTTGTTTTTTGCCATCAAACCAATTCCCTGCAACAGGTATCCACGGAACAAATACTCCTCAAAACTGGTTTGTAACGGAATAAAAATAATCGCGATCACGGCCAAAATGAGAAAGGGCACAGCATCAAATTGAACTACGTAATCTTCAGGACTATTGTAATAATCGAGGACGGTCATACCCGCCGTTGTAATGGCGATCAATCCAAATCCAAACCAGAACCTACCCCAATCTACCTTCTTTCGGGAGGTGGTTAGCGGAACAAAGGGCTGTTTATGAACGTACTTCACCCAAAGTAGCAAACCCACTAAGCCAATGGCGAAGGACAACAGCATGAGAAACACGGTAAGATTGGAATCGAGAACAGACATGATCATGTTCGGATCATCATCGAGCATGGAAATACTGCCACCATCCGATACGATTTTCATTATAGCAGCAATTAACAAGGGAATCGATCCCAATTGCCACACAATAAATATTACTATAAAACCAATGATATACCTCCAGGCGTCGTGAAGGTAATTGTAAGCTTGCCTAATGTACATAAGTTGAATTTGGCCGATTAGATAACATAAACATCAAATTGTTACATCAATTTGGGATAAATCCCATTCCGTTGAGCTATTTAGAGACAGTGTACCCTGTTTTACCAAAAGTGGGGATGGAAAATTATTGGTAAACAAACTTCCGGTACCCAAACCTTGTGGCAATTTACTATTTTTTGTGTAGGTATATTGTGAAATTGCGTTTAATCCTACATTACTTTCCAGGGCGGAGGTAATCCACCATCCCGCGTCGTTTTGTGCTGCCAGATCTATCCATTCATCGCTACCTTTAAATCCGCCGATAAAGCTGGGTTTAAGAATGATATATTGAGGCTTCACTTGTTGAAGCAGATCTCTTTTTTCTTCCGAAGAAAATAGTCCGATGAGCTCTTCATCCAGTGCAATGGGAATAGGGGTTTCCTCACAAAGAGCGGCCATTTCGTCCCATTGACGTGGTTTTATGGGTTGTTCGATGCTGTGTATTTTTAGATCTGAAAGTCGCTTCAATTTCTCAAGGGCATTCCCGGGGACAAATGCCCCATTTGCATCCACTCTTATTTCAATGGCTTCTTCGGAAAACTCATTACGAATCCCTCGTAACAGTTCTATTTCAGCATTAAAATCAATAGCTCCTATCTTCATTTTGATACAACTGAACCCTTGTTCTATCCTTTCTGAAATTTGATCATGCATATAGTCGCGATCTCCCATCCAAATAAGACCATTAATAGGAATGGTATCGGCTCCCGATGTAAATTGGGAAGGAAATAATTCGAAAGGACTTTCTGATTTCAACGAGAGAAAAGCAGTTTCCAAACCCATTTGAATGGAAGGATACTCCAATAGAGAATGATACAATACCCCCTCGCCAAGGTGGATATGATCACACACCCACTTTAGTTTGGCTTCATAATCGGGCCGATCATCAACACTAAGGCCGCGCAGGAGTCCGCACTCTCCTATTCCGATCTTATCGCTATCCCTGAGCACTATAAACCATGATTCCTTGGTTCTTAAAACTCCGCGAGAGGTCCCGCCGGGTGTTTTAAAATTCAGAACATGTCGACGATAAGACGCTTCCATTAGAGTTCCAAGGATTCCCCGATTTCGAGCAACATGAGGTCTTTACCAGCTTCGTAGAACTTTCGCTTGGCCTCATCATGGTCGATTTCAATGAAACCAAAGGTATCATAATGAACTCCAAGTACTTTATCACATTCAACGAAGCCGCTGGCCAAAACAGCGTCATCAATACCCATCGTAAAATTGTCGCCTATAGGGAGAATAGCAAGATCCAGAGTGGTGAACATAGGAATGAGTTTCATATCCATGGTCAAAGCCGTATCTCCCGCTATGTATATATTCTTGTGTTCACCTTCGATGACGAATCCCCCGGGTACTCCCCCATCGCTTCCATCGGCAAATGCGCTGGTATGAACGGCATTTACGTATTTTACCTTTCCGAAGTCAAACTTCCAGCTACCCCCATGGTTCATGGGGTGAACTGTAAACCCCAACCCCTGATAATGCATCGCTATTTCGTAGTTGCTCACAATTGTAGCACCCGTATTGTTTGCGATAGCTTCTACATCCAGGACATAGATCA
>WUAI01000073.1 GCA_009827225.1 Flavobacteriaceae bacterium
ACTTTTCATTTTTCTAACTTTGGGATAGCGCAACGAAGCGTTATACAATACCGTTATGTACAATTCTAAGAAATGGGACATCTAATTCATAGTTTAGCAAAAATTCCAGTTGACACTTCGGTCGACTTTTATATTTTCATGGTTGGAAAAGTACTTTGGGAAGGTGGCGCACAACAATTAGTTTCTAAGAATTTTAAGTTGTTGGCAAAAGAAATTGGGGAGGACTCTTTTATTGTTGAAGGATTAACAGAACATTTTGCAGATGAAGTATGTATCAAATATCTAGGTAAAGAGCATAAAAAACTTAAGAATTTAATGCCCGCTCTGCTAATTACAGATTCACATCCCGAAAATCTCACAGATAAATCATTGAGGTTAATCGTCCCAACTAGAACAATGAGTGAAAATTATCAAATAGTAGATGAATTTTTCTCATCACTTTCTGAATTTATTCGAGGGGAATCTTCAGAGTTTATTGATTTATTAGAAGACGCTAGCTCAAATTTCAAATTCATTAATGAAGTCTTTGTTTTACAGCCGAATATAATGGGTGTTGGAGTAAATATAAATGATATAGCGATCAAACTTAGGAAATGGTACAAGAAGAAAAGGAAAAAAAAGAAAAGTACATAACAATGGCTATAATTCATTGTGGTTTTGTGCCACACCAAAATAGTAATATAAATCAATGGCTGATTTCTAAGCGGAATAATCCTGCGGATGATTCCACAACGAAATCATAGCCAAAACCGTTGTACACAAGCTCTGAAAAGCCAACCGCTTAGTCAAGCACATTTCATTTTGCTCGTCCCTCACAAAATAAAAAGAGCTTACCTTTCCCTGCGCTATCTGAATCAAATATTTACCAATAAACCTATTTACTGGCGTTTTTTTGATTTCAAATATTCGCCAATATTTACTATATTTGGCATAAATTGGATTTAAAATGCCTAAAATCATTGAGAATAGATTAATAGAAGAATTTAAAAATAGAGATGCTTTCTCTCGAGAAGAACTGTTTGATTTTTTTAAGTATTTCGAACCACAATTGAAAGAAGGTACTTTTGGGTGGAGAATCTACGACCTAAAGAAAAAAAACATCATTAAATCTATTCAAAGAGGTTATTACACTATTTCCTACAAGCCAAAGTATAAGCCTGAAATTGCTAGTGAAGTACTAAAAATAGCTAAAGTAATTTCCGAGCGTTTTGAAGATGTAAAGCATTGTGTTTGGGACACTGATTGGATTAATGAATTCACACAGCATCAATCAGGTAAAAAAATAGTCATTATAGAAATTGAAAAGGATTTTATTGAATCACTTTATTATGAGCTAAAAGATTCGTTCAAACTTGACTTTTATTTAAACCCAGACGAAAAGGCTATTGATTTTTATATCTCAGAAAGTCAAAGACCTGTAATAATTAAGAAACTTATTACTCGCTCACCTATTTCAAAAAGAACTGAAAAACGAATAAAGTTCTATACGCCATTACTTGAAAAAATTTTAGTAGACATTTATACAGAGAACAAACTATTCTATTTCTATCAAGGTGGTGAACTAATGCACATTTATGAGAACATCTTAAAAAGCTATACTATTAACTATACCAAATTATTCAGTTACGCCAAGCGTAGAGATAAAGAACAAGACATTAAGCAGTTTTTGAACAACAATATGTATCATCTTGTAAAAGACATAATCGAATGATAAAAGAACATTGTTTTACAGAAGAATGGCTTGATTCCTTCAAACAAAAAAGGGAACACAGAAGAATAGACAAAATCATTCTAGAAAAAATGATATATGCTTTACATTTATTAGAACGGATTAAAGCCAATGGTCTAGATTTCACATTCAAAGGAGGAACAAGTCTTATTCTTTTACTAGAAGAGGGAAATCGATTTTCAATTGATATTGATATTATCTGTAAAACTGACAGAGAAACTCTAGAAGCCATACTGAATAAAGTAATTGGTTCATCAAGATTTAAATCATTTGAACTTGATGAACATCGCAGTTATAAAGAAGGTGTTCCAAAAGCTCATTATTCTTTTTCTTTTGATTCTGTTACTAAAAGCAAATACTCAGGAACTATTCTTTTGGATATACTAATTGAGGATTCAAACTATCCTGAATTAACAGAAAAACCTATTCAAACAAAATGGATTGAAACAGAAAAAGAAACAAAAATTTCAGTTCCAACAATTGACGCTATTACAGGAGACAAGCTTACGGCATTTGCACCGAACACCATTGGAATCCCATATTTTAAAGGTAAAGACAAGCAACCATTCTCAATGGAGATTTGCAAACAATTATTTGATTTAAGTAAGCTCTTTGAAAGAATCGAGAACATAGAAATTGTAGCACAAAGTTTTGAGGTTTATGCCAATCAAGAAATTGAATATCGCAAAACTGAAACATCTGGCTTAACTAGAGATAAAGTATTGCAAGACACATTAGATACTTGCGCAATTATTGCAAAAAGAGGAAGAGGTTCTGATGATGAAAAACAAAAGTTTAAAGAGCTTCAAAAAGGAATACTCGCATTTGGTACAGGATTTTTAATGAATGGAAATTTCAGAATTGATGATGCCATTCCAGCCTCTGCGAGAATTGCTTATTTAAGTGCTAAACTTCTAAAAAAAGATTTATCACCAATAGAGTATTATAACGGGGAAGATATTAAAGAATGGAATATTGAAAACCAAGATTGGAACTTCTTGAATCGACTAAAAAAACAACCTGACAAATCTGGATTTTATTACTGGTATAAAGCCCTAGAAGTAATGAATTTGATTAAATAAATGTAAAATAATGGCTAAAAAAATTCAATCAATAGAACCAAATATTGCAGATTTAGCAAATGGATGGCTAAAATCATATAAACTAGACTACAAACTTGAGCAAGAATCTTTAAACACAGAGATTGACAAAGCTCTTTCAGACTATTTTACTAAAAATGGAGGAACAGGGGCAAATCGACCAGATGCCAAAATATTGCTTCAAGACAAAAATTTAGACTTCTACCCTATTCTTATAGAATACAAAGGCTACAAAGACAAACTGGTAAAACTTGATACAGATGGTCAAGTCGAAAATAGAACTTCAAAAAATAAACCTCATTTTAAAAACATAAACTCGTTTGCTGTAAACGGCGCTGTTCATTATGCAAATGCTTTACTTCATCACACTAGCTACACTGATATTATTGCCATTGGAATGACAGGCTACAAAGATGAAACAGGAGAAATCAATCACGAAATAGGAGTTTATTACGTTTCAAAAAGCAATTTAGGTGCTGGACAAAAAGTTGATGAATTTTCAGACTTTTCATTTTTGGCACCAAAAAACTTTGATGCTTTTATTGAAAAAGTTAAAACACTACAACTCTCACAAGAAGAGCTTGATAAATTAAAGGAGCAACGAGATAAAGAAATTGATCAAACCCTTACCCAACTTAATCAACACATTTTTGACAACGAAAAAGGAATAAGCGAAAAAGACCGAGTTTATTTGGTAGCTGCCTCTATTATGGCAACAATTGGTATTCCAGATAAAGTTGCTTCTTTAGATAAATCAGACTTAAAATCTTCTAATGAAAAGGGCAATGCTGATGGAGATATCGTATTAAGAAAAATCAAAGCTTTTTTAGATGAAAGAGAAATTCCAACAGAAAAGAAAAATTTTGTTATCCGAGCTTTGGATAACACACTAACAACTGCAAATATTAACAAGGTTGAAAATGGAGAAAGTCAACTTAAAAGAATTTTTTCCAAGATTGTAGATGATTTAGGATACTATTATAAAATTGGTCTAACAACAGATTTTACAGGTAAATTATTCAATGAAATGTATGGTTGGCTAGGTTTTTCTCAAGACAAACTAAATGATGTTGTTCTTACCCCTTCTTATGTGGCGTCTCTATTAGTCAAATTAGCAAGAGTGAATAAAGATTCTTATGTGTGGGATTTTGCCACTGGTTCAGCAGGTTTGTTAGTAGCAGCGATGAATGAAATGCTAAATGATGCGAAGAATACAATTCAATCACCTGATGAACTTACCCAAAAAGAATTAAAAATAAAAGCAGAACAATTGCTCGGTTTAGAACTCTTACCTGACATATATATGCTGGCAATCCTCAATATGATTTTGATGGGAGATGGAAGTTCTAACATTTTAAATATTGACTCAATCAAAGATTTTGATGGAAAGTATGGTTTTGGAAAACCAGACACGATATTTCCTGCAGATGCATTTATTTTAAACCCACCCTATTCTGCTTTAGGTAACGGGATGAACTTTGTTGCAAAAGCACTAGATATGATGAATAAAGGATACGCAGCCATTATTATTCAGTATTCATCTGGTTCAGGTAAAGCAGTTGATTACAATAAAAAGATTCTGTCAAGACATACTCTTTTGGCAAGCATCAAAATGCCTTTAGATGTTTTTATGGGTAAAGCAAGCGTGCAAACCAATATTTATGTTTTTAAAATTGGAGAACGACACCATAAAGACGAAGTAGTAAAGTTCATTGATTTTTCAAATGATGGTTATACACGTTCCAATCGAAAAAAATCGAACGATAACTTGAAAAATACGGACCGAGCAAAAGAACGCTACCAAGAAATTGTAGACTTGGTTCGTTTTGGTAAAAGCAAATTGAAGATTTTTACAGAAAATGAGTACTACGAAGGGTATATTGACCCGAATAATGGAGCAGACTGGAATCAATCAGCACCAATCGACACCAAACCAACCCTAAAAGATTTCGAAAAAACAGTGAGCGCCTATTTATCTTGGGACATAAGCAACTTACTAGAACAAAATACTGTTGACGAAGAATTGGGAAAGTAAAAACCCCACTTGACAAAAAACTAAAAAACGTTGAGTGGGGAAAATTTAAAGTTAATCAATTATTCAAAATTGAAAATACTTTAAGTTTTAACACAAATAAATTAACTTCTGGAAATCAATTCGATTATGTAACAAGAACATCGCAAAATCAAGGTGTTTTACGAAAAACAGGTTTTGTAAATAGCCAAAATATAAACTCTGCAGGAAATTGGAGTTTAGGGCTTTTGCAAATGGATTTTTTCTACCGCCCGAATCCTTGGTATGCTGGTCAATTTGTCCGAAAAATAATTCCCAAAATTGATATCCCTCAAATAGCCATCCCATTTTTCACATCGGCTTTAAATAAACTTAAATCCCTTTTGTTGACAGTGCTAGTTCGGAACGTTGATGATACATTTTTAAATTCAGAATTAACTTTCCCAATTAAAAAAAATGGAGATCTTGATTTTGAATTTATGAAGCATATTATTGCTGATTTGGAAAGTGAACGAATTGAAAAAATTGAACAGTATTTATCTAAAAATGGATTAAGTAATTATGAATTAACTAAGGAGGAAAAGATAGCTGTAGATGGATTTGAAAATATTATATGGGGCGAATATAAAATGGGAAATATATTTGAAAGGATAAAGACAAAGAAGCTACCATATAAAGCGAAAGATTTACCTAATAAACCAACAGGAAAATATATACTTCCTTGTCTCACTTCTAGTTTTAATAATCAAGGCTTAAATTATTATTCACCTAGAGAAGGTTCAACTATCTTAAAGGATGTAATTTCTATTCCTTCAAACAGTGATGTTTATCGAGCTTACTTTCAATCTAATGATTTTACAGTCTTGTCAGATGCTTATGCGATTCAATGGATTTTAGATGATACTAAACTTCTTCCGAATCAATATTTATTTACTGTTCAATGTATTAATAAAGTGACAGATTTATCCATATATTCTTACAAGAATAAATTGGGTGGATGGAATGTTGTAAAAACAAAAAACATCCAATTACCTAATAAAAACGATAAACCTGACTATGAATTGATGGGAATTCTAACTTCTGCTATAAAGAAACTGGTTATAAAAGATGTTGTTCTTTACGTAGAGAAAAAGAAGAAGGAATTAAACAAACAGACTGAAAACACCAATGCTTAAAGCCATACACATTTGCAATTCGCTAAAGCCAACGCACAAACAAAAATTGCAAAAGAGTATGTCTTTGCCAACGCTAAATGACAATCTGAACGGAATAAAGCCAGTGTAC
Organism: Flavobacteriaceae bacterium; assembly: GCA_009827225.1. Lineage (GTDB taxonomy): Bacteria > Bacteroidota > Bacteroidia > Flavobacteriales > Flavobacteriaceae > Aureisphaera. Next base: position 6,125 of record WUAI01000073.1, read on the forward strand.
AACAACGTATATAAAAAATAGCGGTTTAATCGCTTAATCGAAAGTAAATGAATAAATTAAAGGTCATTGTTAATCTGAAAAGTTAGTGAGTAAAATCCGCTACATTTCATATACAAAACCGTTGTACGCAAGCTAAGAAAATGAGAGAAGTCAATATAAAAGTATATCACAGATTAGAGAAAGCAACGACTACTCTTAATGTTGAACGGCTAGCTGAAAATAAATTTCGGATGACCGATAATGACTTCTGTAATCCAAAATTGACGTTGGGCACAGAATTCGAAACAGAGATTAATGAGAATGGAATGCACGAGGTCAAAAAAATAACAAAGGAATCTGAATTCATAACTCGCAGATTTGGCTTAACACCAAACCATAAAGAATCTGACTATCAAATGCTCGGAGAAGAGCTGACAAAAAGAGGCGGATTTTGGCAAGTTGACCTTGGTAGTATTGCGACTATAAACATTCCTAAGGATTTTGAATTTGACATCGATCAAGTAATAAGTGATTTGGACTTGAAATTAGTTGAAATAACGGATTAAAGCCAGCGTACAACAACGCATTAACCCCAAGCTCACCGTAGCAGGGTTTGAATGAAGAACTTAATTAAAAATAGATAACTGCTGATAGTATAGGCCAAGCGACTCGTTCGCACGGGGTTAATACGGAGACGTTATGTGTAATTATGAAGATACTGTTCTCATTAATTATTATTTGTTTATTTCT
>WUAI01000074.1 GCA_009827225.1 Flavobacteriaceae bacterium
GATGTTTTCTTAACCGCCGGTTTCGTGTTGTTAGCTGTTATGCTGATATATCTGGGTTTAAACATTACTCGCAGGGAGACTACCACTTAGGACTTTTCCATCACTCATCTGAATAATTCGATCTGTCTTTTTGGCAAAATCTTTGTCGTGAGTCACAACTAGCAACGACAAGCCCTGTTCATGACTCAACCTCCTGAAAATGTTAAACACATTGTCGGCATTATAACTGTCCAGGTTCCCCGTGGGTTCGTCCCCCATAATAATGGACGGATTGTTGATAAGCGCACGCGCAATGGCCACCCTTTGTTTTTCTCCCCCTGAAATACGAGAGGCTCTTTTCATCGCAAGATGGTCTATCTCCAGCATTTTGAGTTTTTCCATGGCATTGTGTTCAATTTCAGAAAATGAAAGCTCACCGAGCTTTTTAGCAGGAAGCATCACATTTTCCAGTACCGAAAATTCGGATAGAAGGTAGTGAAATTGGAATACGAAGCCAATGTCCCGATTTCTTACATGCGATAAATAGTTGCGGTCCTTTCCGGTCACTTTCTCTCCATTCAGAAAGAGCTCTCCCTCATAGTCTGTATCCATGGTTGAAAGTATGTAAAGCAGTGTGGACTTGCCACAACCCGATTTACCCATAATTGAGGTAAATTCACCTTTATTTACGCTGAAATTAATGTCCTTCAACACGTGAAAAAGTACGGGCTTTCTGAAGTACTTGTTGATATTTTTGGTTTGAAGGACGGGTGTCATGATCTGTTTATTGACCTCTTATAATTCGGACCGGATCAATTTTCTTAGCCTTTTGTGATGGTAAATACCCTGCGAGGAAGGTTGATATCATGGCAAAAGTGATTCCGATGAAATAAAAGGTTGGATTATGATTTATTGGATAGGTGGCAATGGTGGGGAGCGCTTCCGTATCAAACGGAGTTTGGTCTATGATCAGGGAAAGCATTAAGCCTAAAATCAGACCAAGAATGCCTCCCACAAAACCAATGATCATTGCCTGGCTCATAAATATGGCTTGAACATCGCGCCCTGAAAATCCTGTGGCCTTTAAAATGGCAATGTCATTCATTTTTTCGTAAATCAACATATTCAGAATATTATATATTCCAAATCCCGCGACGATCAGCAAGGTGATAGATACCGCATACGTAATAAGGTTTCGAATGGTAGTTCCGGTCTCAAATTGAGCATTGGCAGTTTTAATGTCGATGGCCCTCAATTTAAATTGTTTCTCGATCAGCTGAGCCATAGGGACTGCCTCTGAGATTTTATGAAGCTTTACATTGATATCAGTGATGTAGTTCTCTCCTTCCCCAAGTACGCGTTGGACGGTTTTGATGTTGGCAAAACTTTGAATGTCATCCAATTCGGCGATTCCACTTTGAAAAATTCCCACGATTTTCAGCGGAAAAACTTCTCCGGTACTATTGCTTATTTGTACCCGGTTACCGACCCCGAGAGACATCTTTTTTGCGACCCCTGCACCCAACAATATCCCGTTTGAATTATTCTGTAGGTCCTGCGGATCTCCCTCCACGATATAATCGCTGAAATTGAATAGTTCCACTTCTTTAGCTACATCGATACCCGTTAGGCTACCGCCTAACTCTATGACCCCGGACAAGTAAAAGATCTGGGATTGTACCTGTGGGATGGCACCGCGTACTTTATCATCCTTATTGAGATATTGAATTAAGGGCAGCGCATTATGAATGCGTTTCAAACTTTGTTTGGGTTTGATGGAATGCACAACGTTCATAGAATTCGCGAATTCTTCATATACATCCACAGGTTGTTGTTTGGAAGGTTCAATCTCATTGAATACATGAATATGAGGGGTTTGATTCAACACGAGGTCGTCCAGCATCTTATTGAGGCCCGTCATGAAACAAACCAAGGTAATATAGGCACCGATGCCAAAAGTGACACCTAAGGCGGCCGTGGCAGTTTGTTTGATCTTTGCCAGCAAATGAGTTCGTGCGATGCTTAGGATTACCTTCCAGTTCATCACTTTTCCGGTTTAAGCAGAATGGTTTCAGAATTGATACCATCCAGAATTTCGGCACTGTCCAGACTTTGCAGGCCCAGACGTACTTCAACGTATCCCGAGGACGTACGAACAAGGGAATCATTCACTAAATATGATTTCGGAATGATAAGGGCATCGGTCTTTTGGGCAACCACGATATTGGCTTCTCCGGCCAATCCGGGGTATAACACTTTTGGTGGATCGTTGAATTTGGCCTCCACTTTAAAGGTCTGACTGCGTTCGTCTTTCTTCGGAAATATCTTACTCACGGTAGCTTCAAAAGTCTGTCCGTTATAAGCATCCAAAGTTATGATTGCCTGCTGGCCCGTTTCGATCTTTACAATATCTACTTCGTCTACCAACATTTCAATAATGAACAGCTTGGCACTGCCAATAAGTGCAAGCGGATCCCGGGATGTGACAATTTCACCCGGTTCCTTAAAAAGGGCATATACTTTACCGTTGATTTTACTTGAGACTTCGTAATCCCTTGTGTTGGTTAATGAAGTTTGATAATTGTTTTGTGCCTGTTGCAATTGTGTTTCAAGTTCGTTTTGGGTTTGCTGATATTTATCATTAAGAAGGGTCAGTGAATTTTGAGATAATTCATACGCCAGTTTCTTGGAGTCATATTCCGTCTGGGATCCTATTTGCTGATCCCATAGATTTTTCTGCCGGCAATAGTTCACCGAATCATTGGCCACCTTTAATCGTGCTGCCTTGATCTCTTCTTCAATACTTCTAAGGACCGCCGAATTCCCCTGATAATTCTTGCGAACCAATTCCAGGGATAAACGCGCGTTTTCAGTATTTAACTTGGGATTATCGTTTACCACCTGAACCAGGGGGTCGTCTATTTTAACTTCGTCACCTTCTTCTACCAGGTTAGTTTCCAGAATGCCACCAACTGCGGCATAAGCTTCGTACAAGCTATCAGGTTGAATGGTGACCGAGGCATAAACCGATTCGGTAATATTGGTCACACGAGCTGTAGTCGAATCCTTGTGGTTCGAACATGACAATACCCAAAACAGGCCAATTAAAAAGATGGAGAACCGAAGCATCTGGCCTAGATTAATTTAAACCGATCAGCATCCAGGATTCATCCTCAGATGGCACCGCGATTAATAGCTCGCTGATAAAATGAGATTTAATTTCCGGAGCCTTGCTCAATTTCGCTTTATCATATAACAGGTTCACAGGTCCTCTGAGATGTTTTACAGTCTCACCGGAAGCGTCGATCACAACTTCGTTATACGCATAAGAGACTACCTTTTTTCCAAGAAGTTCGTTTTCTCCCAGTACTTCCTTAGCTACTTTTAGAACAATGGCATTGTTGTGGTGAAAAGGAGCGGCATTTATTAATTCGGGTTTGATCACCGTTTTCCCGGAGGTGTCCATATATCCCAAATGTTCAATCCCTTTTATTTCTTTAGTGATCAGGCAAAGACCATTTGAGAACATGGGATATGCCTTTTTATCGGAAGGTACAAACACATCCGACCGAAAATCAATCACCAATTCTCCCGACTTATTAATAAATCCCCATTGACCTTCTTTTTGCACAGCGGCCAGGTCTTCGTGGAAAGGTGAAACAAAGGATAGATCCTTTAATTCCTGCGCTGAAGTTGATGTACAGATAATTGCAAATAAAATAACGATAACATTTTTCATAACGATATTATTTAGTCGGTAAAGGTAGACCAGGCCTGCAATTACTAAAATGAGAATTGTCATAATTACCGAACGAATCACGGATGTTTTTTTGCAGAATATTTTCAAAACTGACATTTGTCATTTTTTATTGGTTTTGTGAAGATTACATTAGCACTTTAATTAATACAGATCTTTGATAGTTATTTTAGTTTAGGTTCAGTTCATAGAAATATGGCGAGAATCGATAGAAGACGTTGTAAGTTTTAAGGTTCGAAAGTACGCGGGCTTTAGCGATAGAGTTCACGATTTTTTGAGTTTAATAATACTGTCGATGTCTTCACGGGAGCAGAGGTGCTTTGGTGTCTCTGCTCCTTATCATTAAAATATTGGTTTTTGGTATAGCGATATTCCAAACCGACGTTTAGGGATTTAAAGTACCTTGCTCCTACGGTAGTTTTATAGCTCACCTGATTAAGGTGTTTTCTGGAATTTTGATCAAGGTGCGATCGTATATTAAAACCCTGAAGCAAAGCGGGTAATCCATCGGGTTACCCGTTTTGTGTTTTATACCAGTAATTATCGAATGGTATTTTTAACTTGACAACAAGTGTAACACAGGTTACATTATTTTAGATAGTCGAGGATTATTTTTAACTCGTAAATCGAATTACAACTTCATTTAAAAACGACCATGTTAGAGGAACTAAGAACACATTATGGTGCCATTTTCGAAGAGGCCCTGCTACAGGAAATCAATCAGGTGGGAACCTTTAAGGACATTCCCGAAGGGTTTAAACTCATGGAGATCGGCGAATATGTGCGAGTCATGCCCCTGTTGATATCCGGAGCCATAAAAATAATGCGAGACGACGATGATGGTGATGAATTACTTCTGTATTTTTTGGAAAAAGGGGACACTTGCGCCATGACCATGACCTGTTGCATTGGCCAAACCCGAAGCGAGATTCGAGCCATTGCCGAAATCGATACGAAACTCATTATGATACCGGTGCAGAAAATGGAGGAATGGACCGGTAAATATCGTAGTTGGAGAAATTTTGTGTTCCAGAGTTACCATGATCGGATGACTGAAATGCTTGAGACCATAGACAGTATTGCCTTTTTAAACATGGACCAAAGACTGGTGAAGTACTTACAGGATAAGGCCAATTTCACTGAGGATAATGTAATCCACAGCACCCACCAGGAAATCGCTTACGAACTGCATACATCACGGGTTGTGATTTCAAGACTTCTGAAAAAATTAGAGTCGCTGGGCAAAATTGAATTGCACCGAAATAACATTAAGATTCTGGAACTTTCATAAAAATGTAACTTTTGTTACCCATTTAGAAATTACAGCTCCGTACTTTTGCGGTAATTAGTTTGAATGGAACTTTTAGAATTATTAGGATACGCAAGCGCTCTGCTCATCGGGATCATATTAGGACTCATTGGAGGAGGAGGTTCGATTCTCACCGTGCCGGTCTTGGTTTATTTGCTTTCGATTAACCCTGTTACTGCTACCGCGTACTCGCTTTTCGTAGTGGGAGTTTCTGCGCTGGTAGGGGCCTTAAGAAATATTCAAAACAAGCTGGTCGATTTTCGAACTGCTATCGTATTTTCCATTCCAGCCTTTATCGCCGTGTATTCTGCACGGCGTTATATCCTGCCCGTAATACCGGAATCTATTTGGGAGTTTAATGGTTTTATGCTTACCAAGAATATTGCAATCATGGTATTCTTTTCGATCATAATGCTAATCGCATCGATTTCAATGATCAGAAGTAAGAACGGAGGGCCTTCTCAAGCCACGGAAGTAACTTTTAACTATCCCCTTATCATTTTTGAAGGGTTGGCTGTTGGATTGGTGACCGGAATCGTGGGTGCAGGTGGAGGATTCCTAATCATTCCGGCTCTAGTACTGTTGGCAGGATTGCCCATGAAAAAAGCCGTTGCCACTTCGCTGTTGATTATTGCTGTGAAATCCCTGATAGGGTTTATAGGTGATATCGAAACACTTGAGATCGATTGGCAATTCTTGATTTCTTTTACAGCCATTTCAGCAATAGGAATATTTATTGGGATCAAACTGGGAACCTATATTAAAGGAGACCGCTTGAAAAAGGGATTCGGGTGGTTTGTATTGATCATGGGAGTATTTATCATTCTGAAAGAAATCTCACTTATTTTTTAATGTAACATAAGTTACTGTACGTCTTGTTCTTCCGAAGTAATTTTGAGTAGAATTAAAAACTACTCATTATGAAAATTGAACAAATATATACAGGATGTATGGCGCACGCCGCCTATTACCTTGAAAGTAATGGTGAAGCAGCCATCTTTGATCCTCTTAGGGAAGTACAGCCTTATTTGGACCGAGCCGAGAAAGACAATGCCAACATAAAATATGTTTTTGAGACGCAC
>WUAI01000075.1 GCA_009827225.1 Flavobacteriaceae bacterium
AAAAAAGGGTGCCCCTCGGGGCACCCATGCGAAGTATTGAATCTAAAAATACCTGCAGCTTACTGCTTTTTTATCCACTCGCCCAATTTATTGGCAAACAATGTTTTGTTTGACTTATCGGGAGTGGTCACAACTAGTTTGAATTCACCTTTTTCGTTAGCATATGCCTTCGAAACTACAGCTCCTTCTAAATCTTTGGCGATAGCTTCTTTGACGGCCTGGGGCAATTCAGACACTTGTACTTCTTTAAAATCATCCTGGGCGACTACTTGCACTTTATCAGTCGGGGCCTCCGCCGTGGATGATTGGGCATTAATGATGGTTAGTGTTCCTAATGCGAATGTCATCGCGATAAACAACTTTTTCATGTAGATTTCTGTTTTGTGGGGATAAAACAATTCGTTTTCTTTTCAGCTTGAATAAAGAAAAATCGATACCAAAATCACATTGGCAGTAAAATTTTGTTCAACCGCTTGTTTTTGAAGAGATTATAAAATTGTGTCTAAATGTTCCAGATACAAAGAAGTGTATACCCGCGAAACAATGTGTGTAAAATTTACACAATTATTGTATCCTTAGTCCATTGAGGGTGGCTTTCGTCTTGCCTTTTTAAGGGCTTGGTCCTTTTTCGATTTCAATCGCTTTTCGATGGCCGATTTCGACGGTTTTGTTTTCTTCCTGGGTTTGGGTTTCTTAAGGTTCTCCTGAAGTAGATTTATCAACCGGTCCATAGCGATCTTCTTATTTCGATGCTGGCTCCTGCTCTCAGAACATTGCAACGTAAATGTCCCATCATCCGATAGCCGGTTCTTGAGCTTTTTATTAAGAAGTTCCTTTTCTGAGTCGGAAAACGCCCTTGAGTTGTGAAGATTAAAAGAGAGTTCAACCTTGGAGGAGGTTTTATTTACATGCTGTCCGCCGGGACCACTGCTTTTAACGGCCTTCCAGGAAATTTCAGAAAGTAAAACTTCTACTAACATTAGGCATTGGGCCGGTGTTGTTTCTTCAACAGGTCGTTAACCGTTTTTACAGGATTGAAAGTGATAGCCGGTACTTCGACGAATACCGTATTCCATTTTGCCATTGCCCCGTTCCACAGTCCAGGTAATTCCAGGGCCTTTATAGCACTTCCGTTTTCAGACTTTTTGGAAATAAATCCAGCATTGGGATCTGTATAATCTCCGAGATCAAATTTATTCCCTTCGAAATCCCGGAGTCCGCAAACTATGTCTACCGGATTAAAATGAGTGGCTTCACTAATAATAGAACTTTGATGAGTATCACTAAGATCAATCTGGGATTTCTCGACGATCTGGAGGGACACTTTTCCTTCGGAATCTTTTACCCAGAATGGTCCTCCTCCCGGTTCTCCCGTATTCTCTACCACACCACAAACTCGCAAAGGCCTGTTTAAAAAATTGAAGGTCCCGGTGATTCCGTTTGGAAGGTCCTTGACTTCCATTTCGTTCCAGATAAACGACTGGATCTCCTTCATCTTTTCAAGTGAAATCTCACCCTGAAGTTCCTGCAAGTATGCAAATATTTTTCGCTGCAGGCTCAATAACTTCCCGGCAAGTATCTTTTTTTGAGTTGCGATCTCTTCCACGTATTCCTGGGCAGCAACATTATCGATGTTCTTGATAAAAACAATATCGGCATCGATCTCATTCAAATTTTCCAACAATGCACCATGTCCTGAGGGCCGGAAAACCAATCGATCTTTCTCATTTCTAAACGGTTTGTTTTCCGAAGTAACAGCAATCGTATTAGTTGATTTTTTCTGAAAAGAATACGAAATATGAATCTTCTTTTTGGTTTTACGCTCTACTCTTCCTTTAATCTTCGCAAATTCCTTCTTGAAAGTATCCAGGTGTTTTTCGGAAAAAGTAAAATGCAAATAGACATCATCATTAGCGGCTGCGTAAAAAGCAGATTCATACAATTGTTCTTCGAAGGCAGTGGTTGCGTATTTTTTGTACTTATGAAACGGGATCAACCCCTTGGGAAGGTTTCCAAAATTAAGTCCGTCCGACTTTAAGATCGCCTTGGCAAAATAATGATACCGTTGGCCCTTGGATGATTTCTTATATTCCGGGTAGTTTTTTCGGATCGCTTTTCGAACCGAATTGATGAATGCAAACTCACCAGTGGAATTAAAGAAAGTAAGCAAATCGCTATTTCCATTTAGTTTTACGTAATCACGAAATTTTTCTTTCTCAGGATCGTACTTATCAATGAACTCATGAAGAAATTTGAACATCCTTGTTGCCGCACCGGAGGCCGGAACAAACTTTACGATTTCCAACTTGCCTTTTTTGCGATCGTAGTAGGATTCCAGTTCCTGCTGTTCACCCTCCGATAACTTTTGAATCCCGTTGCCTACGGTAGCTGTCGTAACAACATCTGCAAAGGGAATTCCCTTCGAAAAAGTTTCGATTTGTTTGACTACCTGGTTAATGGTAAGACCATAGCTTTGAATTTGCTCAATGTCTTTTTCCGTAAGCATTCGGTTATAATTTCAGCGTTTCCAAGACTTGGGTTGCCTTTTCAATTCTCTCCTCCAGCGTTCCCGACAGTATCGTAAATGGAAGTTGATTGTTAATTAATTCTACCTCAAAAATACGAAACATATTTTGTCTATCGTGAGGATGATCCCGTAAATCATCGGCTCGCCACGGAAGGTCAACATCGGTCAGAAAATAATGATGGTAATGATGATTGTCCACAGCATTTATTATTTCCGCAGGACAAAAACCTTCATAATAATATTCGCTATACACTTTGATCTCTCGCAAATTGGTGTCACAGAATAGGTAGGTGTCGGTCTTTTCGGCCATCTCATTTTCTGAAGCAATCTGTCCATGCGCTATGGGGAGCAGATCGGCTTTAGTGATCTTCTCTTTATCCTTATCCCACTTCTTCTGCAAATAGGAACGCATAAATTCCGGGACCCAATGCGTATTGAATTTTTCGGCCAGGGCTTCACACAAAGTCGACTTCCCGGTGGATTCGGGCCCGAACAGTACTACCTTTATGCAATTGCTCTTGATTTGTCTAAGGTCTTCTTCCATTGTATGTATCCCTGAATCGCGAGGATGGTAAAAATTAAATATTGTAAGGACAGCATACCTAGTCCCCGATAAGCGTAGAGAGGCACGGTGATCACATCTGCAATGATCCAAAGCGTCCAGTTCTCGATCTTTTTAGTGGCCATATACCACATGGCGGTAAAGAAAATACCCGAAGTCAGAATATCAATATAATTAGGAATTTCGAGGTCGTATTCATAAAACGTGTATACCAGATAGGTCACGAACATGGTCACAAGGAAAAGTGCAAAACCTATCAGTTTCTCTTCGTTGTTCGTACGTGAGATCGGCACCAAATATTCGTCATCCTTCTTACGCGACCAGTTCCACCATCCATAAATGCTCATGACAGAATAGTAAAAATTCATCATCATGTCTCCGAAGTACTCGGCTTTGTACAGAAGGTAGACCGTAATGACGGTCGCCACGATTCCGGTAGGATACACTAGAATATTCTCCCGTTTGGCATAAACCACACTCGCGATTCCAAATAGAAACGCGATCCCCTCAAGAATGATATCTAACGTCGAGGTGTTTTGGTAGGCGTCAAAAAAGAATTCAAAAATGGGGCTCATAATCGCTTCGGTCGCTTTTTACAATTTTGACGTAAAGTAAACCATTTTCTATGGATTCGAGTGCCAATTTCATCTCTTGGTTTAGTAGCGTCATTACCTCATCATAACTTCCGAAGACCTGAGTGCTAAGAGGATTCTCCTGAACGGTAAGTCCGGAGGATCTCAATTTCTTTATAAATTCCATGATGGGTGGCTCGAAATCGTCTTGTAAAGGTGTTAACGTGAGTTCAACAGATATATTCATAACATAGCGATTCTTTAAGAAGTTTCAAAAGCGGTGCCCATTACCACCATATCCGCTCCGGCGTTGTAGGCAGCTTTTAATTGCTCCAGGGATCGAATACCTCCACCTACGATCAACGGAATCGAAATTTCATTTTGCACTTCGGAAATAATATCAGGGTTTACCGGATATTCTGCCCCACTTCCTGCTTCCAGGTAGACAAGTTTAGCACCAAGGAGTTCACCTGCTTTAGCAGTATTCACAATAGTCTCTATCTCTTCCTGCGGAATGGGTTTAGTTTCAGTGACCCGTGCGACTGCAGATTCGTTACCTCCGTCTATGAGGATATACGAAGTAGGTATAACTTCCAGCTCCGTGTGCTTCAATCGTTCGACCGATTTTACTTGTTGCCCGATCAAATATTCGGGGTTACGACCCGAAAGCAAAGATAAAAACAGGAGCGCATCAGCAGCGTTGGAAATTTGTGTAAAATCACCTGGAAAAATAATTACCGGGTGAGCGGAATACAACTTAATTCTTCGAATCAATGCATCGGTTTTCCCTTCAGCCACGCTACTTCCTCCCACGAAAATATGTGTGGTTTCGGGAGGAATCCTATCGAGAAAATCGGCCGCTTCCGAAAGTTCGAACTTATCCGGATCAATGAGGATGGCCAGCAATTGATTATTCAAAAGTTTGGCCTCTTCGAAGGTTTGATAAATGCTTAAAGTCTCCATTTAATTCAGAATTACGGCATAAGCACAGGTGAAACCTTCAAATTCTTCGAACTTGATATCATAGGTTTGAGATTTTCCTTTATATACCACGGAAGCAGCAGTAGCCATTTCATCCAGTCTAAAATCTTCGACATAAATGTGCTGTAAAAAACTAACTCCCTTCTCGGCAAAGCTTTTATAGATACTCTCTTTGGCACCCCACACCATGGTAAGCTTGCGCATCACCGCATCGTCGTTCGCCAGGGTGCGATACTCTTCTACAGGAGTAAACTTATGGGCGATCTTTAAAATCTTAGGACGTTGCATTTCGATATCGATCCCCACCTCTATATCACTAATTATGATCGCTGAAAAGGTAAATGAATGTGTGATGGAAATCTTCTTGTTGATATTGAGATGTGGTTTGCCTTTATCGTCATAGAAGAGATCATGATCGGTATAACCCTCTTCAGCAAGTAAATGCCTGACGCTCATAAAACCGCGACGATGTAAATCACTTTTCATTCCATCCACACGCTCCTGACAATGAGAGGTGAGTTCTATGCCATCCGCCAATGAATCAAAGGATTCTTCAATCTTCCATATCAGCACTTTAGTAGACGGGTTTACTGTTATTGTTTTGTAAAGAGGCATATAAATTGAAGGATAATGCTTAATTTTGCATGCTGAATTTTTTCAGAAGCATTGATAATTCAAATATAACAATATGTCAACGAAAACTGTACCCTACGTACCGTATAAAGTAAAAGATATTTCCCTTGCCGACTGGGGACGTAAAGAGATCGAACTGGCCGAAGCTGAAATGCCAGGATTGATGTCTCTTAGAGAAGAATATAAGGAGGAACAACCTTTGAAAGGAGCAAGAATTGCAGGTTGTTTGCATATGACCATTCAAACCGCAGTTCTTATCGAAACTTTACAGGCTTTGGGTGCTGAAGTTACCTGGAGTTCTTGTAACATATTCTCGACCCAGGATCAAGCCGCTGCTGCTGTCGCAGCCGTAGGAGTTCCTGTATATGCCTGGAAAGGTATGAACGAGGAAGAATTCGATTGGTGTATCGAACAAACCTTGTTCTTTGGTGAGGAGAGAGAACCACTAAATATGATCCTGGATGACGGAGGAGACCTTACCAATATGGTATTGGATAAATATCCTGAGTTGGTTTCCGGAATCAAAGGACTAAGTGAAGAAACTACGACCGGAGTTCATCGCTTATACGAAAGAATGAATAACGGGACTCTTCCTTTACCCGCTATCAATGTAAACGATAGCGTGACCAAGTCTAAATTCGACAACAAATACGGATGTAAAGAAAGTGCAGTGGATGCGATTCGTCGTGCCACCGATGTTATGTTGGCCGGAAAAAGAGTTGTGGTTTGTGGATATGGTGATGTAGGTAAAGGAACTGCTGCTTCCTTCAGGGGAGCAGGATCTATTGTTACAGTAACCGAAATCGATCCAATTTGTGCGTTACAAGCTGCTATGGACGGTTTTGAAGTAAAACGTCTTGAAACCGTAGTTGGAA
>WUAI01000076.1 GCA_009827225.1 Flavobacteriaceae bacterium
ACTTTTCATTTTTCTAACTTTGGGATAGCGCAACGAAGCGTTATACAATACCGTTGGCAACCATTTGAACGAAATTAATGGCAATACAAGATACAATCACACAAATTTGGGTAAAAGCTACAGGAAAAAGAATAAATCCAGATGAATTTGATTGGTTAATTGGTCCTGTTGGAAACACCGACATAATTAAAGACAAGTTCATTTTTGAATTGGCAGAAATAGAAGATTTGGAAATTCAAAAAAACTTACCGAATTCTGGCCTTCTGGAGCAAATGAAGGAGATTGGAATCTCCGACCAAGACGAAAATCGTGTCAATAAAAAAGTTGCTGACTTTTACGAAAACACTTCCAATTATGATTTTGAAGTTTGGAGCGAATGGAAAGGTATTTTTAAGCCATTCGGAAAACTTCTTTATTTGATATTTAGCAAACGACTTCAGCAACTGAATTTGCCGTTGAATTCAATTGATACTGCAAAAGGACTGAAAAGCGAAATAATTAAACTAAAACATAAAGAAACAAAGAAAACCAAATGGACAATTTGGTATCGGATTATAAACAGTACAAGAGATGTAATATACTCTGGAATTTACACAACTTGTAAAAATCCGAATTACGAAAAACCGCTTCTAAAAGTTGTATTTCCATTGCCAAACGGAAATGCTTCTGTAGTTATGACAAAGAAAGTTGAGAAAGATGGTTCGCTTCTACTGTGCTCTGATGGAAAAAAATTTGGAGATAATGGTTTTTACTTTACTCTGACAAATGGAAAGGGAAAATATTGGGCAAGATTTGTAAAATCAATGCACGAATGGATCAGAGTTTACGAAGATGAAGAAAATACATTACGAGCCGACCATAATCTGAATTTTTATGGAATGAGATTCTTGAATTTACATTATAAGATGAATAAAAAAACGGTTGCCAACAATGTATAACCGCAATTACGGCGGATTCGACTACGTTCGAATCCACTCGGAATTGCTAAAGTCCGTGCCAAACCGAAAATTAACGCATATAAACCCATAACTGACGGTTATACGAGACCGTTGGCAACAATAAGATGAAATGACAACTATTAAAAGTTACGACCTTCATAAAGACGATAACACCAAGCTTCAGTTTGAGCTTAAAGATGCCCGGAGTTATTTCGAGGTTCACCGGGAACATGCTGCCATACCGCATAGACACAGTTTTTATCAGATTATATGGTTTAAAAAGTCCGGCAGGCACTTTGTAGATTACGAGACAATAAACCACGGGGCGAATACCATCTTCTTCATCAACCGAAACCAAGTACACTACTTTTGTCTTGATGCACCCAATGAGGGCTATCTTTTCCATTTCAACGATTACTTTATAAATCGGGCAGATAACCGGTTGATGGATCGATTTGCCTTGTCGATATTCAACGAAATTGGCAGCAGTAGCATTGAACTATCTGATCAGGACGCCCAGAAGCTGGGTCTGCTCACCTCCTTTATTGAAAACGAAATCTTGCAACAAGATGAGTTTTATAAGGATCAAGTATATCATTATTTTCAGAACATCCTTTTCCAAATTGAAAGATTACGCAAGGCTCATGGCCAACTTGACGTAGAACTCAATGCCGAACATAAATTGGCCGCAGATTTCAAGCAAATTATCTTTAGAGAGATGGATAGCTTTCACTCCATCGATTATTTCGCACGGGAGCTCGGAACCAGTGCCAAAACGCTCACTAAAGTTTCCAAGGAAGTTCTGATGGACACTCCGGCAGGCGTTATAAAAAGCTCCAAGATACTGGAGGCAAAACGTATGCTATCCAACGAAAGGTCTTCCATAAAAGAGATCGCATACGGGCTTGGTTTTGATGACCCTACCTATTTTACCAAATACTTTAAAAAAGAAACTGAGCTTACTCCTAAGCAGTTTCAAAAGCAGATTCTCTAGATTACCAGTAACGGTTTGTAGATTACCATTTTTTGCTTCGGATTGTCCTGAAATTTGTATCAGAATTAATCCTAAAAGCAAAAAACATGAATACACAAGCATTAATCATCGGTGGAACATCTGGAATGGGTAAGGCCACCGCCGAACTACTAGTTAAGGACGGGCACGAGGTAATAATCCTTGGTCGTAAAGACGATAAACTTCGCCAGACCGAAGCCGATCTTTCAGAATTCGGAAAGGTGAGAGCAGTAAGTATAGACCTTAGCGACCAAGAGGCCGTAAGCAACTTTGCGAGCTCCTTGGAAGGTCTTGTTCCTAACCTTAAATATGTATTGAACGCCGCCGGTTTCTTTAGCCCAAAACCATTTTTGGAGCATGCCGAGACCGACTACGACATTTACCACAACTTCAATAAGGCCTTCTTCTTTATTACACAGGCTGCTGCGAAGATCCTGGTAAAGAATGGTGGAGGATCTATTGTGAATATTGGTTCAATGTGGGCCAAACAAGCCATTAAGGCTACTCCTTCTTCGGCTTATTCAATGGCCAAAGCTGGTTTGCACTCCTTAACCCAACACCTTGCGATGGAATTGGCAGAATACAATATTCGCGTAAACGCGGTTTCACCAGCAGTAGTGGTTACTCCGATCTACGGAGCTTTTATCGAAGACGACAAGATAGAAGAGACCTTGCAAGGTTTTAACGACTTCCACCCTATTGGGCGTGTAGGCCTTGCGGACGATGTTGCCAAGACCATCCACTTCTTACTAACAGACAGCAGCTCTTGGGTAACCGGCGCTATCTGGGACATTGACGGTGGTGTTATGGCCGGAAGAAACTAGATCACTGAAATAATAATCATCAAAAAAATTCAAAATGAAATCTCAAATTATAAATAAAGTACTTGCATTCGCTCTCTTGTTGGGAGCGAGTGTGAACTCTTACGCACAATTACCGGATCCCGGATTTACAGTAGATGCAAACACGGCGATCGTAATTACCGATCCGCAGAACGACTTCTTGAGCCCCGATGGTGTAACCTGGGGAGTAGTTGGACAAAGTGTTACCGAAAACAATACTGTTGACAATCTCGAAGCGCTCTTTAAAGTAGCTGCCGAAAACAATATCAAAGTATTCGTATCGCCGCATTACTATTTTAAACACGATCACAACTGGCAAATTGAAGGTGCCTTAGAACAGCTAATGCATAACATCGGGATGTTCGACCGCGAACACACCCTGCATACCGATGGTTTTGAAGGCTCCGGTGCTGATTGGCTGGAGCAATACAAAAAATATATAAACGGTGAGAATGTTATTATAACCAGCCCTCACAAAGTATATGGCCCTGAGTCTAACGACCTTGCGCTTCAACTTAGAAAGAATGGAATTAACAATGTGATCCTTGCTGGAATGTCTGCCAATTTGTGTACTGAATCGCATATGAGAGACCTGGTTGAAGGCGGTTTTAGAGTAGCCGTAGTAAAAGATGCCACCGCCGCTGCAGTACTTCCAGGTTTGGACGGTTACCAGGCAGCTTTAACCAACTTTCAAATGATCTCCAGCCATGTATTTACTACTGAAGAGATCGTATCCGAAATAAAGAATTATAACAAATAAACAAACTTCCTCTCTGCCAATAGCGGGGAGGAACTAAAATCATAATAACAATGAGCACTAAAATAAACATCAAGAATCTGCCAGTGGGTTACCAGTCGGTGATCACAAATGGGAAACACGCAATAGTAGGCGACGAACCCGTTGCAGCAACAGGAACAGACTTAGGAATGTCTCCGGTAGAACTAGTACTAGCAGGTATAGCCCTATGTAAAGTAGCTACCATCCGCAGTATCGCCAGACGCCGCGGTTGGGAGATCGGAAACGTTGATGCCGATCTTACCCAGGATGTAGAAAAACAAGAAGACGGCAGCTTTAAGACCGTGGTTAAATCAAATATTATTATAGCAGGTGATCTTACCGAAAAGCAGCGCGAAATGATGATCAGTCGTGCAGACAATTGCTACGTTACCCGCATGGTTAAGGGTGATTGGGAATTTGAAGCCTCGACTTCAGAAGTTGAACCCAAAAAGGAGGCTATGTCATGAGAAAATTAGCTTTACTTATCGCGCTGATCTTCACAGCAAGCGGTATCGCATTGAGTCAAAACAAGCTCGCCAAAGTGAGCTACAAAACTCTAGAAGTAAATGGTGTTGAAGTCTTTTATAGAGAGGCTGGTAAGCCAGAAAACCCAACCTTGGTCTTGTTGCACGGTTTCCCAAGCTCATCACATCAGTACAGAAAATTATTGACTGCTTTAGGCGATGAGTATCATTTGATCGCTCCTGATTATCCCGGATTTGGAGACAGCGAGTTCCCTTCGACAGAAGAGTACGAATACACTTTCGACAATCTTGCCGAAAGTATAGATGGATTGCTCGAACAATTGGAACTGGAGTCTTATGTACTAATGATACAGGATTATGGAGCGCCCGTGGGATTCAGAATAGCCATGAAGCATCCTCAGAAGGTAAGAGGCATAATAAATCAAAACGGAAATGCCTATGAGGAAGGTTTGGGAAATGCATGGGCTGGAGTGAGAGAATTATGGGCTAATAGAAACCCACAAACCGAGGAAGCCTTGCTTGGAGTATTCTCCTTAGAAGGTTTAAAATGGCAGTACACCCATGGTACGCGCAATCCAGACAATATCAATCCAGACAACTGGAACCTGGATTATGTACGTATGCGGCGCCCCGGAGCTCATAAAATGAACTTAGATCTATTCTATGATTATCAAAATAACATAAAACTATATCCGAAATGGCAACAATATTTGAGAGACCATCAACCTCCAATGCTGATCGTTTGGGGAAAGAACGATGCTTTCTTTCCTGAATCCGGGGCTCAAGCATTTAAAAAGGACTTAAAAAATATTGATTATAATATTTTAAATACGGGTCATTTTGCGCTTGAAGAAGATGCACATATAATTATTCCGAAAATCCGTTCGTTTATGAGAAGATTAGACAAAAAGTAATGTCTTATTGTTGCCAACAAAGTGTATAAGCAATAGCGGTTCAAGTTTAGACTTGGACCGTTTTTCGTTTAAATAAAGTAAATTGTAATTTGAAAAGTGGTCGCTTAAAATCCGCTACTGCTCATACACTACACCGTTATGTAGCATTCCAAAAACCACCTATTGCTAGAAGAACATCCATTATACAAAAAACTTACAGGTGACCTTATTCTATTTCCTCAGGGTAAGCAAGCATTAACATACAATTACAATAATTGGCAATTCAAGATAGTCTCACACAGAAAAAAACACTGGGCCTATGTTGAAGTATTAGCATGCAATCCAAAACTTGCTACGGAATTTGAAGATTATTCGGTAAAAAGAGCTAAAGTATTAAGTTTTACGTCTAGGGAAAGAAACTTTAAATCAGTTGGTAAATCCTCCAATTATTCGGAGATTCTATTATCAAGTCAATTTTCCCACAATTTATTAAATGCTAAATACCCGGAGATAGGCATAAAGAATAAATGTATATGGTATAATGGTAATATTAAACGTAAAAATGATACGCAAATACTCAAGATTATTATTCTATTGGAAAAACTTACTGAGCAATTTGATAAAGTCGCTCAAAAAACGCTACATAACAACGCATAACGCCCACTGCTCCTGATTTTCCTATCGGAAAATCTTACGCAAGCGATTACTCCCCGTAAAATTTATATAACTTAGTAAGAGCATAACGCAACGAAGCGTTATACAATACCGTTATGTGTAATTATGAAGATACTGTTCTCATTAATTATTATTTGTTTATTTCT
>WUAI01000077.1 GCA_009827225.1 Flavobacteriaceae bacterium
TTTGCCGTTCCATTCCCCTTCGCTTACCGCGAGTACAAAATTCCCTTGACCCACGACTTTATGAATTTTGGTGTATTTAAACATATTGTTTTGCGCGGTAAGGATCTCCACGGCTTCAACAATACCTGATAAACCATCCTTGATACCGGGATTGTGTTGATCGTATTGCTCATCGCTAATGTATTCCGTTATTTTCTGTGGATTTTTCCCCATCAGGATGTCCTCGATCAGAGATACGGCCAGTACTTTATTTTGTTCCGTTTTGTCCAGATCTTCGACGATTACAGGCCCATCTGTCTGAGTACGTCCACTTGCGCTTTCATTGGTCAATCCGGTCATGGCGTCCCAATGTTCGGCCACCTTTCCATTGTCATCCAATCGTATGATATCAAAAGATACCATTTCGGCCGCACCAAATGGTTCGGCATTTCTCCAGATATTATGCATAAAAACGAAGTTTCCATCTTCGAACATTCGAACGTTCTCTGCGGTGGTCCCATTTTCTTGCAAGACCGGAAGCATCTGAATAAATGGTTCAAGACCTGTGGGGATAAAAGGGTTGTGCTGAATATAATCGTCGTTTGCCAAAGCTCTCATAGTAACGGTATCCTGTTGTAAGACAGCTCCTAAGAACTTACCAACTGTTTCTTTTTTGCTCATAGTTGAATTTTTAGTTGTTAAATCATCCGTTCGTTGAATATTACTTTTTTGTTTATTTGAATCGCATGCCGTTAATACTCCGGCCATACATAGCATTACAAATAGGATTTTCATAATTTTTACTTTTAATTTGCAAGTAAAATTAATTAATTACTTTTATTTTGCAAGTTATTTTTTAATAAATTGCATTTTACAAGTAATATTTAACGCTTGATTAACATGGACATTAAATTTAGATGTGATTGTCCCATAACCTCAGCACTGGATATATTAGGTGACAGATGGATTTTGGTCATTATCAAACAGATGCTTTTGGAAGACAGTAAGACCTTTAAGGATTTTATACAAAGCGATGAGAGAATAGCGACCAATATACTTTCAACAAAATTGAAGCTGATGGAGCACCTAGGTATAATAACCAAATCACAACTTCCGGGGAACAAAAAGACCAATCTATATTACTTAACAGAAACAGGGCTGGACCTTACTCCAATTGTTGTTGAATTGGCACTGTGGAGTGGAGACCATCTGAGAGGGCTTAACCCTATCATTCGAACCGGATCGGAACTCGAAGCAATGAAAACCCAAAAGACAGAATTTATTGAATCGCTCAAAACAAACTATAGAAAAAACAAGCAATCGGCATAAATATCAATAACATGCATCACTCTAAGATACAGATCCATTATCTCCATGAAATATGGTGGTCTGCCTTAGAATAGTCATCCCGTGACGGGAAACCGGTGATCTTATCATTTGGAATCACGCTCTCCCTCATGGCAGTTCACCAAATACTTCGAACATTCCACGGATCGTGCAATATATTAACTACTTACCCATTCATCGAGCGGTTCAAACAGAATGGTTATGCGCCAATGGTTTCAATATCCCCGCTATCGGGTATGTTTTACAGCTTATAATTTCTCTTGTTTTACACTGTAAACATTTAAAAAATAACATCATGAAAAAACTATTTGTAACCGCAGTATTCGTTTTCGGAATGGTATTCGCCGTTTCTGCACAGGATCGCAGTCCTGCTATGGGCGGAAAGTCTTCTACCAAGAAAGAAAAAGTACAGGCGCAGGGATATATCAAGGGAAAAGAGAGCAACACTCAGCAGGGTAAGCAGTTAAAAGCACTTGAAGCCCAGGAAAAGAAAGATTATGCCCCCAAACCAAAACCTAAAGCCAAAGGTACTGTGATTGACCAGTAATCCTCTCATTTTATGTTTTGAAACCCCTTTTTTAAGGGGTTTTGTTGTTATAATACGCCTCCATTATATAGCGGAGACAAAAGTAATTTGTATAAAGTTTGCGTACCTTGTCGAGCAAATTTCAGACACCTATGTTCAAAAAATTAGATAAGGTTTTAGCGGCCTTCGGAAATATTAGAGCGATGGAACGTTTGCACGTGGACACTTTTACTGAAGAAAAGATCGAAAGCGTCCCGGGAGATCCCATAGCTGCTTCCGAAGAAGGAAGATTGCATGCCGGAGTGCAGGAATTAAACGGTTATTTGTTCCTGGAAACCATATTGGTAAGCGGACAAAAATTTAAAACATTTAATGGAGCGACTCTTAGCTTTTCGGGAGGCTCGGAGGATTTTGTACTGAAATCGGACACCCAGGAGATCGATTCGGATCATTCGAATGTTTCGAACCGTTACTTATGTGAAGTAAGTTTTGATGTCACACAGGAAGAAATCGACAAGTTACTGGCCCAGGATTATGACACTGTGATATTTCAGTGTAAAAAGAAAACTGTTACCATGAACAAGGTGCAACTTCAACGGTCGGATGAAGAGGAATAGAAAGGGCAAGAAATTTTAAATAAAGACCAAAAAATAACCCTCCGTCGCAACTGCTCGGGAGGGCTCTTTTTCATAGCGATCTTTCAAACGAACAACATCTTACTTGGGCATAACCACGTCGCCAATTACGTGGATCACTCCGTTACTCGCCATGATATCGGTGCTGGTAATTTCACTGTAATTACCGTTGGTGTCTTTTAACCAGATCTTTCCGTCTTTTTGTACGATCCCGATCTTCTGTCCACCTAAAGTTTTTACTACAGTCTTGCCGTTTCCTTTTTTCAAAGCAGCTACTACATCCCCGGATCCAATGTTCCCGCTTACTACGTGATAAGTAAGGATGTTAGACAAAGCCCCTTTGTTTTCAGGTTGCAATAGAGATCCTAATGTTTTAGAATCAATTTTGGCAAAGGCATCATTGGTAGGAGCGAAAACCGTAAATGGTCCGTCTCCTTGTAAAGCTCCTACTAGATCAGCAGCTTTTAAAGCAGTTACTAGCGTTGAGAAATTTTCGTTCCCCACAGCAATATCTACGATACTTTTTTGTGCTGTGATGTTTTGAGCTGCACTAAATACAAGTACAGTGGTTAAAATGAATACTAACTTTTTCATGAGTTTAATTTTTAAGTTTGATTTATAATTCTTTTTTGGCGCGCTTTCAATTACATATACCCCGAACTGAAATGATGGATGAGGACACTTCAAATTTTTGCTTAACTTTAACAATCTGAAAATTGCAATGTCCAACGAACTCGAACGAATTTCCCAATTACAGAATGGTGACCGAAGAGCCCTGTCGTCCTTATACGACGATTATTCGGGAGCGCTGTATGGAGTGATCGTTCGCATGTGCAAGGATGAAGCACAAGCACAGGATCTGCTCCAGGAGACTTTTGTAAAAATTTGGCAAAAATGTGGATCCTATGATCCAAAAAAAGGAAAATTCTATACCTGGGCCTATCGAATTGCAAGGAATACGACGTTAAATTTCCTTCGGAAAGGCAACAACCTCATCCAAAACGAGGATTTAAGTGTATATAGTAATAAAGCCGAAACAGACGAAAACAATATAGATGTTCTCGCTTTGAACGGCACCATAAAAAAACTGGAAAGCCACCATCAAAAAGCTTTGGAACTGGTCTACTTTCAGGGATTGACGCACCGTGAAGCTCATCAGGAAATGGATGTTCCGTTGGGTACCTTTAAATCGTATGTGCAACAAGCTCTGAGAAAACTGCGAGAACTGTACCCTCCATTGCTGCTTTTGATGGCTTTATTAATTGAAAGGATGTTATGATGAACGAAAATGAATTGAGAGATTCCGGTTTGCTTGAGCAATATGTGCTCGGTCAGTTATCTGCTGAACAAGAACAGCAGGTGGAAGAAGTATTGCAAAAAAGTTCTGAATTGAGATCGCAGCTTGCCAAGATCGAATCGGATTTAGAACGTCTGGCAAAGGAAAATGCCGTAGTACCTCCTACCGCTGTGAAATCGGGATTGATGAATGAAATTGATACCCTGGAAACCCCAGTTGTGTCCATCAATGAATCCAAATCTAATAAATCATATCTTGCCATCGCGGCCAGTCTTGCCTTGTTGTTCGGAGTAAGTTCTTTCTGGTTGTACACCAAGGTAAATAGCCTGGAAGACGATATCCGTTTGGTGAGAGAACAAAAAGACGCTCTTGAAGACGATTTCAATACTATGGTCGCCGAATATGACGACATCATCCAATGGAATGAGGCCATCAATAGCCCGGATGCCGATAAATACATTTTAAAGGGAAATACGCTGTCTCCTGATGCTACCCTTGTTAGCTATGTTAATAATACTGATAAAAGCGTGGTAATCGATGCTTCAGGTCTGCCCGAACTGGATGCAGACCACGATTACCAGATGTGGGCCGATGTGGAAGGTGAAATGATCAACATGGGAGTAATTCCAAAAAACACCGAAATGCTGGCCATGACGTATATCGATAACGCTGAATCCTTGAATATCACCATCGAACCTGCCGGAGGTAACGACCATCCCACCGTGGAAAGATTGATCACCAACGTGTATCTCGAACCTTAGTTATTGTTTTATAAGTTTCAGAGTAGTAGTATTCTTTCCTTCGGAAATTTTAACGAAATACATCCCGTTAGTCCAGGAAGCATTCCCAAGGTTTGAATCCGCATAATTCTCGGTGCGCCAAACCAATTTCCCTAGAAGATTATACACCTCCACCTCTTTACCCGAGGCATTCGAAATTCGGAAAGATTCTGTAAACGGACTCGGATATGCATGGATAGTCTCCAAAGACGTGTCCGGGTTAGAGAGAATAATACAGGCAGGGTCCTGGCCCGGAGTGATTTCGGTAATTGTTCCTCCCGCCGATTCCTTACTCCATTGAATCCATTCGCCATCTCCGCGAATCACTTCCCAGATATCAAGGTAAATCGTTATATCGCCACTATTGTAGGCAGGTATTTTTAATGCTTGAACTCCGTCGATCCACTCCAATTCCTGACCAGGCAAACAGGTATCCGGTTCAAAATCTTCGCATTCCGGTTGCACGAAATACACATAATCATCGAAATCGGGATAACTACCAAAGACACGAGCCTTCCCATCGGCTTCAATACAAATAGAGGTAAATTCTTCACACGCCAGCCCGACCGCTCGAATCTCTTCATCTACTATGGTTCTTGCGATGAACGAAAGCAAACGCCCTCTCCGATCCGGATTGTCAAAATGTGTATCGGTAATCACATTTTCCAGGTAGGGTACCTGGAGGAAATCAAA
>WUAI01000078.1 GCA_009827225.1 Flavobacteriaceae bacterium
TGTGCTCTTCCGATCTTAATGGAATTATGTTAATAATATTGTCCAGACAAATTTTCAGAAACTTAGCGCATTCAATAAATTTGTAGCAATGTTGCACATCGATCCTAATCAAATAACCACTCCCGAACTTCATGGGTATTTACTTGGGGCTGTATCCCCAAGACCCATTTGTTTTGCCAGTACTGTGGATAGAGAAGGTAATGTCAACCTGGCTCCTTACAGTTTTTTCAATGTGTTTAGTGCGAATCCGCCGGTTATGATCTTTTCTCCAGCCCGGAGAGTGAGAGGAAATACGACCAAGCATACCCTGGAAAATGTACTTGAAACCAAAGAGGTGGTAATCAATATTGTGAGCAACAGCATGGTTCAGCAAATGAGCCTGGCTTCCACAGAATATGCCAAAGGGGTTAACGAATTTGTGAAGGCCGGTTTTACGGAGGTTCCTTCGGATAAAATAAAACCTCCGAGAGTGGCGGAATCTCCGGTACAGTTTGAATGCAAAGTAAAGGAGGTTATCGCCTTGGGTGAAGAAGGAGGAGCGGGGAATCTTATCATTTCCGAAGTGGTTATGATGCATATCAATGAACGAATTCTGGATTCGAATGGGAAGATCGATCCGGCGAGAATAGACACGGTAGCACGTATGGGCGGAAATTGGTATACCCGGTCCAAAGTGGGAATGTTCGAAGTAGAAAAACCCCTTAGAACACATGGAATAGGGGTGGATGCGCTTCCGGAAGGCATAAAAAACAGCGATATTCTAACAGGTAATGATCTTGGGATGCTGGCCAATGTGGAAGCATTACCCGAAGCGGCAAAAAAATATATAAATACAAACGAAGAGATACACCGGAAAGCGCGATATCTCCTGGAAAGAGGAGAAGTGGAAGCTGCCTGGAATCTTTTAACAACAGATAATTAGGAAAATCAATAATGGAAGTACAGGGAAAAATCAAGTTAATAGACGAAACGAAAACCTATGGAAACAATGGTTTCCGGAAGAGGGAAATGGTAATTACTACGGAAGAGCAATACCCTCAGCATATCATGATCGAATTCATTCAGGATAAAACCGATTTGCTGAACAATTTTCAAGTGGGTCAGAATGTGAAGGTAAGTATCAACCTTCGCGGACGCGAATGGGTAAATCCGCAAGGTGAAACAAAATATTTTAATTCTATCCAGGGATGGCGAATAGAAACCATGGAAGCTGAAGCGGCAGGAGATATGCCGCCAATGCCACCGGCTGATGCCTTTGAACCAGCCACGGATCTGAACGAAGAGGATTACGACGACCTACCGTTCTAAATCATCGCAAGATCATTTTAGATCCCACCATCCGGTGGGATTTTTTATTTTAGCCTTATGAACATTACCCGGAGTATAGAGACGGTCTTCAAACGATTTTTACCCTCTCCCTTTGCTATTGCTATTATCCTAACAGTCTTCACCATGGTGATGGCTATTCTTTTTACAAAAGCTCCGGAAGGAGAAAACGCTATTTTGGCAGTGTTTTCTTATTGGGAAAGTGGAGTGTGGAGCAACGCCTTACTTGTATTTGCGTATCAAATGATGCTCATACTTGTGCTGGGTCACATTCTAGTGCTAAGTAAACCCATGAATCGGTTGATCCAGGGATTAACCGCCTATGTCACCAATACTAGAAATGCAGTGATCCTGGTGAGTGTTTCCACTATGTTAGTCTCTTTCTTTAATTGGGGATTAGGGCTCATTTTTGGAGCCATTCTCGCACGGAAAGTGGCGGAAGCTGCACAAAGCAGAGGGTTTTCAATAAATTATCCTTTGGTAGGTGCTGCGGGTTATGTAGGCCTGATGATCTGGCATGGAGGGATAAGTGGATCGGCACCGTCCAAGGTGAGTGAAAGTGGTCACCTGGGAGGATTTATGGAGAGCATCAGTGATCCGACTATCCAGGCACAGTTGCCCGATCTTATTCCTTATTCAGAAACTATTTTTAGCACGTTTAACCTTGTTATGTTCGGTACTTTATTGATACTTGTGCCCTTGTTCTTATCCTTTATCGCAAAGAAAGTTCCAGACACTCCAACGAATCTTCCCATATACACGGGTCCCGATTCCGATAACAATTCCGTAAAAGGAGCAGAGCGCATCGACCGTTCGAAGATTGTGTGCATTGGATTTGGGATCGTGATATTAGTAGCATTTTTCTATCAGTATTTCTCCGCCTTAACCAACTTGATCATCACCCCAAACATGCTGAATTTCTTTATGCTGGGACTGGCACTTATTCTGCACGGGAACTTCCAAAACTTTCTAAATGCAGTGGAAGAAGCTATCAAAGGTGCTTCGGGGATATTGATTCAGTTTCCCCTGTATTTTGGGATTATGGGAATTATGAGTCAGAGTGGAATGGTAGGCCAGATCTCCGACTTCTTTGTCTCTATCGCCAATGAGACCACGCTGCCCATCTTTACATTCTTTAGTGCAGGGTTGGTGAACATATTTGTTCCTAGTGGGGGTGGGCAATGGGCGGTACAGGGCCCTATCGTGTTGGAATCTGCCATTAAACTAGGCGTGCCTCTTCCCAAAGCCATTATGGCCTTGGCTTATGGGGATCAGGTGACCAATATGCTGCAACCGTTTTGGGCGTTACCATTGTTGGGGATTACCAAATTAAAAGCCAAAGAAATTTTACCCTACACCCTGTTGCTTATGATCATTGGAAGTGTGGTGTTTATTACGGGACTTTTACTATTTTAAATTGAAAACCTCGCCGAAAGTAATTTCAAGCGAGGTTAGTTTTGGGTTAGGTACTCATTTGACAATTCAAATAGTAACAATGATGAACAAAATCAAGGGTGTCAAATAAGTCTTATAAATGTCTCTAAAAATTAGCTGAATTCAAACCAAAAGAACGATTTTAACATTCCTAATTGCTGACAAACAATGATTTATCTTTCTTCTGAAAATATATTTTTTCCGGATGTGTCCTTCGCACGCCACGATGGTCTATTGGCAGTGGGAGGTGACCTAAGTACCGAACGATTGCTGGAAGCGTATCGGAACGGAATATTTCCCTGGTATGACGACAATCAACCGATACTGTGGTGGAGCCCGGACCCTAGAATGGTAATGTTTCCGAAGAAACTAAAAGTTTCCAAAAGTTTACGAAAGATCATCAATTCAAAGCAGTTTGAAGTTACATTCAATGAATCCTTTTCCGAAGTAATTCGGCATTGTGCCGCTGTAAAACGCAAAGATCAGGGAGGAACCTGGATTACCGACGATATGATAGAAGCCTATCAAACTCTTCATGATATGGGAGTTGCCAAGTCGGTGGAGGTTTGGAGCCAAGGGAACCTGGTGGGAGGCCTTTATGGAATCGATCTTGCAGACGAACGTATATTTTGTGGTGAGAGTATGTTTAGCCTGGAGAGCAATGCTTCCAAGGTGGCCTTGTATCATTTAGTTCAAAAATTATTAGGTAAAGAGTATCGTCTTATCGATTGCCAGATGTACACACCACATTTGCAGAGTCTTGGAGCAGAAGAAATGCCAAGAAATGAGTTTATTTCTATTTTAAAAGGCTCCTAAATCTATTTTTATATGACTCGTTATTAAGGGTTTATTTGTTTTTTTGACCGAAAATTAGCACATTAGCGGAAATATTCGCCCAAATTGTCACTTATGAAATTCAAATCTAAATTCCTGGCTCTGGTTTGTGGGCTTCTCGCTTTCTGCGGGATGGCTCAGAATACCTCTTCCATTGATGTTAACAAGGATGTAGACGTCGCTGTTGTTTATGAACAAGTGGTGAAAGAAGGTTATGGCACCCCTGATGTCTATCTTAAATTAGCGAATGCCCATTATTTCAAGGCAAACTATGCCGACGCTAAAAAGTGGTTTGAAAAAGTGTTTGAATCGGGAGAGACGAGCGATAAAAAGACCCTATTCCGCTACAAGCAAACACTAAAAGCTTTGAAATTGGATTTGGATTCCAACAAATATTTGTCGGTGACAGATGTTGGACAGAATAACTGATCAGATCTGCTGTACCCACCCCGTCTTTATAAATATTCTTCTATCGGTACTTCCCGTATAGTTTTCCCATCGATACTCGGCATCCAGTTGGAGCCTTGTGCCTTTAAATATCTGTAAACCTAACCTGAGTGTTATCCTCTGATCCCATTCCGGGCGTATTTGTTTTGCTGAGTTAAGGAGGGATTCCGTAGAAAGAACCACATAGAATTCTCGAGGATCAACGCGCAATCCTGATAAGGGAAAATCGATTGAAATTCGATACCGAAAGCGGTGAGTGGTACTATTATCCAAAATTCGCTGATCCGTTTTCAGGCGATGGACAATTCGTAACGCATTGTATCTTCTGGCATGACTGTATTGCTGTGTGAGACGAACTTCATCATCGTTTCTGATATCCTCAATGGAATTCCATCGATACATGATTCCGGCACCTATTTTTCCAAAGAAACCAACGTTATAGGTGCTGTTATGTGAAACCTGAAAATGTTTAGGTTGCAGTTCGACGGACTCTTCGGAAATATCATCACTTAATTCACCTCGGAACCCTGCTCCAAAATTGAATGACCACCGATAATTGAGCTTATAGTTAAAGTCCATGGTTTGCTCCCACAAGAGGGAGGTGTTCTCCTGGGAATATAATCCTAAAGGGACCAAAACGATGAAAAGGAGAAGTATTCTAAAACAATAAAAATTCATAATTCTGCCTTAGGACCTTCCGTTTTTGTATATAATTCCCTTCTATGTCAAACAAGAATTCATATTTGCTGATACTTCCGTCTTTACGAGTGAGCAGTACAATTTCATAATTGGTACCCGATCCTTCGCTCAATTCCAAAGCCTCTTCAAAAACTTTCGAAACCGTTTCGGTTACTAAATACTGGATTTGGAGTTTATCAATGCGCCATT
>WUAI01000079.1 GCA_009827225.1 Flavobacteriaceae bacterium
AATATTATCGGTTCTATTTTCTACGGAAATATCCTGGGAGTTTTCCTTCTTGCCTTCTTTGTGAAAATTGTAAAAAGCAGAGCTACTTTCTTAGCGGCGATCATCACTCAAATAATTATTGTTGGAGTATGGTGGTGGGATGTTATGCCCTATCTTTGGTTGAATGTGTTAGGATGCGTTCTAGTAATGGGAATTGCTTTGCTCTTACAATTATCAAGACGAAATACAACCAACGACCAATAAACAGCTAAGTCATGCTAGATTTTTTATTGACCACCGATGCCCTGATGGCCTTATTTACGCTTACGTTCCTGGAGATCATACTGGGAATTGACAACATCGTTTTCATCTCCATTGCGGCCAATAAGCTTCCCGAAAACCAGCGCGGAAAAGCTACGAACATCGGGCTCATTTTCGCGATGCTACAGCGTATCATTTTATTGTTTTTTGTTTCTTTTCTGGTAAGTTTGAGCAAGCCCTTCTACGAGGTGGATACCAATTGGATATCGTTTGGCCTTAGTTGGCAAAGCATTATACTTTTTGCCGGAGGACTGTTTCTCATTTATAAGAGTACTTCGGAAATCAGGGAAAAGGTGGAAGCTCCAAAACATGATGAACTTACGATCAAGGAAAAAGCGATTAAAAGTTTGCAGCAGGCCATTGTTCAGATATTGATCATCGACTTTATCTTCTCTATCGATTCGATACTTACAGCGGTGGGGATGACCAACGGCTTGAGCGATAATCCAAATCACAATCTGGTGCTGATGATCATTGCGGTGGTGATCTCCATCATTATTATGATCGGATTTGCCAATGGGATACGCCGGTTTATCGAGGCCCATCCCAGTATGCAGGTACTGGCACTAGCATTTTTGATACTTATCGGATTTATGCTCATCACGGAAGCTGCCCATTTAAGCGAGACCGTTTTATTTGGACAGGAAATAGGAGCTATTCCAAAAGGTTATCTGTATTTTGCTATCGCATTCTCGCTGGGTGTAGAATTTATCAACCAGAGGGTGGCGAAGAATTTAAAAAAAGCTAAGCCGAATTAATTAAAAAAGAATAGGGTAAGAAAAGCGCGTCCGAATTAACCTTAGAAAAAGAACAATTAACAAAAATCTATGAAAAAACTTTTGTGGTGGATACCATTTGTATTATTGGCATGTAGCACCGATGATTCCTCAAACGATTCTCCCGATGAGCCGGATGAAACTGCAGATAGCTGCATTTTCGAAGGAGACGTAATATTGCTCACACAGGAAGAAATCGACACTTTTGCAGAAGGCAATTATTGTGAGGTGACCGGTTCCTTTAGAATAGGAGACGTACTTAGTGTTACCGCTCAAATTTCCTCGCTTTCCGGTTTAAGTGCTCTTGAAAAAATTCAGGGAAATCTTTTCATTACAAACACAGCTGGTCTATCGAATCTCAATGGCTTACAGAACCTGGCGGAAGTTGGAGGCGATCTAACGCTTCAGGACAACTTTCAATTAACTGACATAAGTGCGTTGTCGAGTCTTACTGTTTTTGATCAGAATTTGTTTTTAGAAAGTAATCCCAGTTTGACAAATTTCGTCGGACTTCAAAATTTAGTGAATGTTGGGAATGTATTTGTTTTTTGGAACGACGCACTTGAAAACCTGACTGGCCTGGATGGCATCAAAACACTAAATAGCATTGAAATAAAATCGAACCAAACCCTTACCTCGCTGCAAGGGCTCAATAATCTGGAATCTTCATCGCGATACATTGTGATCAAAGAAAACGGGTTGTTGGAATCGGTGGCGGCATTTGAGTCTTTGGTTAATATTGGGACCGACTTGATAATTTCCGATAACCAGTTGCTCATGTCTTATGATGGATTTGAAGGCATATCAGGTTTAGCTTCCTTACAATTAGCTCGAAATTATTCCATTGTCAATTTGAGTGGCTTTGAAAATTTAGAAAGCGTTGAAAGGATCTCAATAATAGGACATTCAAAATTGTCCTCTCTGGATAATTTCTCAAGCCTGGAAGCCGCAGGATCAGGTTCAAATGGCAGAATACGGATCGAGGACAACGATGTCCTAACTTCCCTTATGGGATTAGAAAGTATGATAAAATTTCAGGGAAACATCGATATAGTTAATAACGATGCATTGGGGGATTTCTGTGGTCTCCGAAATGCATTGTTAGCAGGAGATTATGGAGTAGTGACTGTTATATCCAATCTCTACAATCCTACCGTTCAGGATATTCTGGACCCCGAGAATTGTAGCCTATAAGATCAGAAGACCATGAAAAGAATAAAGAATTACTTATTGACGGTTTTGCTCTTTTTAATGATCACACCGGTCTTAGGGCAATACAATAATAACCTTACCGTTTTCCATAGAATTTTGTTGTACAACGATGCCAACGAATTGTTGATCGTTAAGATCAAGAATACAGATATTTGGGTAACTCCCGGCCTGTACCAAAACAAAACTCAAGACATTAAAAAAGGACTGGACAGTATTGTGGCCACTTACGGCGTGATGCAATCCGAACCGATACTAAAAGGGGTTTTTACGCTGCAACGCAAAACAGACTCAACGGCTTCAATGTCCGTTAGAAATTTATTTGTATCCCATGTCCAATCTTACCGCCCAAAAGTTCCCGATATTATTGAGGAAGTGAAATGGGTGTCACCGGCGGAGGCAGCTAAAATGATGAGTTTTCCTCATATTTCAGAAATGATACTTCAAACCAGCAAATACCAGCAAACCCTTTGGGGAGGCGCGTTTACTATTGTACGAAGCAACGGTAAAACCACTTCGGAAATGTCTGTACCCTTCTACTCTTTAGGCAAACAAAAATAGAAAGCAGGTCAGTTAATTTATTTATTATTTGCGTAACCGAATGGTTTCATATATATTTGTAACCAAATAGTTACGCTTTATATGAGAAGAGACGTATTTCAGGCCATTTCCGATCCCGTCCGAAGGGACATCATTGAAATACTTTCTAAGGAGTCCCTGACGGTCAATGAAGTTGCGGAGCACTTCGACGTGAGCCGTCCTGCCATTTCCAAGCATTTAAAAATTCTGCACGAATGTGGTATTGTAAGCTTTCATAAGAAAGGAAGAGAACGGCTCTGTTATATACGTCCCAAACAGCTGATACCGGCCTTTATGTGGATCGATCGATACCGGGAACTGTGGGAATCGAAAATCGATTCGTTCGAAAAATATGTCAACAACCTTAACGATAAAAATCAATAATATGAATCCAACAGACAACCTTAAAAACCGCACACTTACAATTGAGAAGACATTAAACGCACCCGTAAATGTGGTATGGGCGGCATGGACTCAACCTGAACATATTGCACAATGGTGGGGCCCCATGGGTATGGAAACCACCGTCCTGCAGCACGATTTTGAAGTAGGCGGCCGTTGGAAATTCTCTATGCACATGCCAGGAAAAGGGGATTTTATCACCGAGGGAGTATATTCCGAGATCATTGAGAATGAGAAGATCGTGACCTCTGCCGATTTTAAACCCATGACGGAAGGGGTTGAATTGCATGTATTTTTCAAATCCATGGGCGATCAAACACATTTTTCCTTCAACGTAATTCACGAAACCGAAGAATACTGCAAACAACAGGAAGAAATGGGCTTCTATAATGGCTGGGGTTCCGTCTTCAATCGACTAGAAGAATATTTGCCTGAAATAGGCAGTTAAGATATATCCCCTTTTAGTATCTTGGGTGTAAATAATTCTCTATGAACACGCCCAAAAGCATTGCGAAGAATCTCCTTGAAGTTTATTTGAGTGGAAACTGGACTGCGTCTAACTTAAAAAGTCAGTTGGAGGATGTAAGCTGGAAAGAAGCCACCACGCAAATAGCGAATTGCAATACCATCGCTACATTGGTATATCATATGACTTATTATATTACAGCCGTTAAGGGTGTTTTAAACGGAGGCCCTTTGAATGCCAAGGACGAATACAGTTTCGACCACCCCCCTATTCAAAATGAGCAAGACTGGAAGAACTTTCTGGCCGGAGTTTATGAAGAAGTAGAATCGTTCGCCGCGATGGTGAGCAAACTACCGGAAGAAACGATGTGGAATACTTTTGTGGATGATAAATACGGTAACTATTACCGAAATCTCCAGGGGATCGTAGAGCATTGCCATTATCATTTGGGACAAATCGCCATTATCAAAAAAATGTTGAAGGAATCCGCTTCATAACCTTTTCCTTCAGGAGCAAATAGAATTACGATGTCATTATTTACCTCAAAGCGAGAGCGCAAACTTTGGATCTGGCTCTTAGTGGTGGTTTTGGCAATTTTCACAACTATTGGACTTTCCGGTACCATAGCTTATCCGGTCGATCCGCGTCTGCTAAATCATATTTTCTTTTGGGTTTTTATAAGCATGGTTGCTGCCTTATTCGGTTTTGCCATACAGAAGAAATTCAGCAGAATGGAATTATGGATGCTGGTGGCCATTGTGGCGGTGTACATTATGGTTTTTCTTCGGATGGGTACCAACGCAGCAGAACGTACACATATTTTTGAGTATAGCGTGGTTTCTTTGATTATGTACCTTATTCTTAAAGAACGAGAGACCCATGGGAAACGCATTGGATCTCCTGCGCTATTAGCTATATTGATTACAGCTTTGATCGGTTTTCTGGATGAGACCATTCAGTTCTTTTTCCCTAAAAGGGTATTCGATATGATCGATGTGGGATTTAATGCATTTGCCGGTTT
>WUAI01000080.1 GCA_009827225.1 Flavobacteriaceae bacterium
ATCCCTTCGTCCATCCAGGTCCACTGACGCTCGTCACTGTTAACAATCATTGGATAGTAGTTGTGTCCCACCTCGTGGATCACCACTCCAAACATTCCATATTTAGTTCTCTCGCTATAGTTTCCATCCTTGTCCGGACGCCCATAGTTCCAGCAGATCATCGGATATTCCATCCCCTGGTTCTTGGCGTGAACAGAGATCGCCTTGTGATACGGGTAGTCGAAGGCCATTCTTGAATAAGTCTTCAAGGTACTGGCCACTACTTTCGTAGACCAGTCTTCCCATAGAGGATTTCCTTCAGGTGGATACACTGAAACCGCCATTACATCTCCGCGGTCTAGCTTCACCGCCATCATATCCCAAATATATCGACGAGAAGTAGCAATTCCATAATCACGTACATTCTCGGCTCTGAATTTCCAGGTTTTGGTAGAGGTGGCAAATCCTTTAGAGGCTGCTTCAGCTTCTTCTTCCGTTACAATCATCACCGGCTCTTCATAGCTTTTCTTGGCCTGGTTGTATCGTTTCATCATGTCCTTAGAGAACACTTCCTTACGGTTCAAAAGAACTCCGGTAGCATCGAGAACGTGGTCTGAAGGAACCGTAATAGTCACGTCGAAATCTCCAAAGGGAAGAGCAAACTCATCACGTCCCCAGAACTGACTGTTCTGCCATCCTTCCACGTCATTATAAACCGCCATCCTTGGATAGAATTGGGCGATCACGTATCCTTTATTTCCATCTTCGAAAGTTTCATAACCACTTCGTGCTCTATCCACCGTATGCTCAGGAATATTGTACCACCACTTGATGGAGAATACAAATTGCTCACCGGTCTTTAAATTCTTGGGCATTTCTACACGCATCATCGTACGATTGATCGAATGAGGTAATGGCCTCCCTGCCGCATCTTTTACATAATCGATCTTAAATCCGCCGTCAAAACCGTCTCCCATATACTTTCCAACAAAACTACTTGCCATTTCAGCAGGAAATGCTCCGCTTGGCTCAATCAGGGGTGACTTCGAATCTCTCGCACGAACATTCTGGTCTAATTGTACCCAAAGGTATTCCAGCTCGTCGGGAGAGTTATTGGTGTAGGTGATTGTTTCTTCACCATACAGACGAGAATTCTCGTCATCCAATCTCAGGGTCATTACATAATCCGCCTGTTGCTGATAATATTGTGGTCCCGGAGCTCCGTTACCGGATCTATACATATTGGGAGTAGAGAACTCCTCGTACAATTGTTTAAATCGATTGTTGTTGTAATGTCCCGGGGCGCGCTCTTCACTTTCAGCTTCTTCCTGTGCATATACCATACCCACGCTGAGCATGAGGGCAACCAGAGATAAGTATTTCAAAATTTTCATAATTATGGATTTGATTGTTGATTATTTTTTAAGCCTTTAAAAATAGGTTTTATTGTGCTGTCTGGCAGGTTCTTTAATTGAAGTTTAACACTCCTTTAGGATTATCCCGATCCAAAATCAGACTCTTCCGTTTTTTATTCTTTTTGACATGAATAAGATTCTGCTGTTCTTCGAACATTTCGAACAATATTCGGTTCTCCACTTCGATCGATTTCAATGCCGAAATGTTCTCTGCTTCTATATAAACCTTCACTATGTCATTTTCGTATTCCCTACCCAGAAAATTAAGATCTACAGAGCGTCCGTCCACCTTTATCGATAATTTCTGAAGCACATAACGTTTCAGAAATTCTACATCCGCTTCGGTTTCCTTTTCAGGGTCCAAGCTGATAGACTCACTGTATCGGGCTTGCAATACATCTTCAATATCATCTACAAACAACTTTTCGATGATCTGAAGCGATTGTTCTTCTTCAACATATTCGATTTTGGTGATACTCACGTAAAACTTGTGAGCGGTAAATGAAAGGCATAAAGGGAGAATAAAAAGTAATAGGGAAATCCGAAGAAGTTTCATATTAATTTTAGATATAAAATTATAAGACGATTTTATATGAAAATCGTTACAATTATCATTCCTCTTTTTCGGAAAGACGTTTTTTATAAGTGGTAGCAGTTTCCTCCAAGATAGAGAGTACCAAGCCATACGACTCATCTTCAAAATGGTCTTTTATTTGAGTGGTCTCCACACTAAACAGCACATAATCATAAACTCTCTCCTCCGGTATATCAAATACGTCATCAAAAAAAGCAGAACCATATTTATGAATAATAGAAGAGACGGCCACATTCTGAGCTTGCCATTTCCGTTGTAATCTAAGTTTCCTATAATAACCACTAAGATGCTTGTAAAGTCCTTCGATATTCACTGAAAATGGAGTGATCACCTGCCCTATCATATTAGGAATTTTCTCTTCGGGATTTCCCTGGTATCCGGGAATACCCACGTCATCAAAGTTTATTTGATCCTCTACTTTAATTCGCTTCAAGTCCCTTTCCAGATCACCACTCAAAGAAGGCCCGAGATACACTTCATCCAATTCAGTAACCAGTTCTTCCAGAGTAACGGCTAAATAACCGCTTTCATAAATCTCTTTGGTAACCACTACCTGTTCAGGTATATATGAAATCGAAGAAATCACCAGGGTATCCAACGGAGAAGCGGTAATAAAAAAATCACCAGTAGCATTGGTGATCGAATTGAAACGCGAAGAGGTATTTAAAATGTGGATTCCCTCCACATCTTTTGTATTTTCAATTTTTCCCACCAGCCTTTTTTGCTGTGCGTAGCCAGGTATACAACATAGAAACAAGAAGAATAAAAAGCATGCCGTTTGCAGGTATTTTTTATTTCGTGGATTCTTCAATTTGGCTTCTGATTGTTGTGGGTTAAAGATAATCTTTGTTTTCTTAGAAATATCTTAAGATGCCGCACAAGGTTTTGTTAAATTTACAGCAAATAGAAGCGAATATTTCAGCATGAAGAATTTAATTGTAGCAAGCACATCCACGGTATATGGCGGAGAATATTTGGGTTACTTAAACGAGGCCATGACTCAATTGTTTAAAAACGCAGAGGAAGTATTGTTTATTCCATACGCCAGGCCCGGAGGAATCTCACACGACTCCTATACTAAAAAGGCGGGAAAGGCCTTTGAAGCGATAGGTAAAAGATTGGTTGGAATTCATACGTTTAACGAGCCCCTGCAAGCACTGCATGACGCGAGCGCCGTTTTTACCGGTGGTGGTAATACGTTTGTGCTGGTGGCACAATTGTATAATAACCAATTGATGCAACCGCTGCGGGAGGCAATATATCGGGGACTACCTTACATGGGAACCAGTGCTGGTAGCAATATTTGTGGTGTGACTATGCAAACAACCAACGACATGCCAATCGTGTACCCGCCCAGTTTCAAAACTCTTGGGGCATTACCCTTCAATATAAATCCGCATTACCTGGACCCGGATCCCAAAAGCACACATATGGGGGAAACCCGGGAAACCCGAATTTTAGAATACCATACGCAAAATAACATTCCGGTGGTTGGCCTTCGGGAGGGAAGCTGGATAAGAGTTCAAGAGGATTCGCTATTGCTGGAAGGAACTTTGACGGCTCGATTGTTCAGACAGGGGCAAGATGCTGTAGAAGTCAGCCCGGGTAGAGATCTTAAGCACCTCA
>WUAI01000009.1 GCA_009827225.1 Flavobacteriaceae bacterium
GAAACCAGACTCTCTGACATTGAAAATTTCAAATTGAAAGTACCATAAGTTGATCGTTTATGTTTTCTTCGGAAAAGTGTATTTTTGAGAAAAATGCTTTCCTATGAGAATTATTTACGCACTATTTTTATTGGTTTCTTTTTCTTCTTTTGGCCAGGTACTCTCCGAGCGTGATCGTGCGACTCTGAAAGATGAGATCCTTGCCGATAGATTCAATAATCTTCTTCCACAATTAATGGATCGAGCCGCTATAGATATGTGGCTGGTGATCTCCAGAGAATACAACGAAGATCCTGTGATGAAAACCATGCTTCCAGCGAAATGGCTGAATGCGAGACGCCGAACCATTTTGGTCTTTTACCGGGATAAAGCGGCCAATACTATCGAAAAACTAGCTGTAGCCCGATACGATGTAGGGAAAAATATTACCTCGGCCTGGAATAAAGAGGAACAGCCAAATCAATGGCGTCGATTGGTGGAGATCATCAAAGAAAGAAACCCTGAAAAAATAGGGATCAATATTTCGGAAGACTTCGGACTGGCAGATGGGCTGGTTACTACCGACTATGAAGAACTCAAAGAAGCACTGCCGGAGGAGTACGAGAATAAATTGGTTTCCGCGGAAAAGCTTGCAATAGGTTGGATCGAAACCCGCACAGCGAAGGAAA
Organism: Flavobacteriaceae bacterium; assembly: GCA_009827225.1. GTDB lineage: Bacteria > Bacteroidota > Bacteroidia > Flavobacteriales > Flavobacteriaceae > Aureisphaera. The sequence continues at coordinate 669 of WUAI01000009.1, forward strand.
TGGACCTTTATAACACACTCGTGGAGATCACTCATGGAATTATTGACGAAGCATTTAGCAGCAAAGTGATAACTCCTGGCACGACTACTACCGACGATGTCGTTTGGTTCATGAGGCAAAAAGTGACGGATATGGGATTGGAGACCTGGTTTCACCCCACTATCGACATTCAAAGAACCGATGAGGCTTTAAAGAGTCATATTTATTCATTCAGTAAAGGGGAGAAGAACAAGGTGATTATCCCTGGAGATTTATTGCATTGTGATTTCGGTATTACTTATATCGGCTTGAATACCGACTGCCAGCAACACGCCTACGTGCTGCATGAAGGAGAAACTCAAGTACCAGAATTTCTTCAGAACGCATTCAAGGATGGTAATCGGATACAGGATATTTTCACGGCCAATTTTAAAACCGGAAGCACCGGGAATGAGATATTATTGAAGTCCTTGTCAGAAGGAAAAGCCGAAGGCCTTAGACCTTCTATCTATACCCATCCACTAGGAACCTACGGACATAGTGCGGGACCTACTATAGGTATGTGGGATTCACAAGGAGGTGTACCGGGAACGGGAGATTATCCGTTGTATCCCAATACGGTTTATGCCATTGAACTCAACACCACAGTGAGTATTAAAGAATGGAGTAAAGACATACGAATTATGCTGGAAGAAGCCGGTTTCTATGGTGAAAACGGATTCAGGTATGTAAATGGCAGGCAAGAAGCGATCAAGCCCATTCAATGGCAATAATTATTGCTGCATCCGCAAATATTTATCCACGGAGTGCTTTCCACTTCCATATATGGTGAAAAACAGGCATAACAACAATGCTGAGGAGGAAAGAATAAGATTTGTGGTGTTCATCTCTCCCGCGAAGTTGATATACACTGCTCCTATTAGGATCGGCAACTGAGCGATCGTCGCCCAACGGGTTAATAAACCAAAGGCAATCAGGATTCCCCCAACAAAATGGGCAGGTGCCACGTAATGAATGGCCATCATTTCACCCGACACACTTTGAAGCGGTTTGATCAAATCCAATAAGGCCGCAGTGTTCCCCATAAAGTTGATTCCTTTGATGAATAGAAACACTCCGAGAGCAACTCTCAGTAAATCAAGCGGATAGTAGGAATGGGCATTGGCCCATTTGTTTAATGATTTAATTGTTCCCATAATCTAAATTATTTGATATACTAACTGTAATATACTAATAATTAATGAGATAAGTAAAAATTCGTTTCGTTTGAATACTGATCATTCTTAAACAAAACGGTCTTTGTATTCAGGTAGATCTTTTGGTATTTCTGAGAAAGAAAATGGACGCAACCAGTCCGCAAATCGAGAATACTGCCAATGTCAAAAACACATATTGATGTCCCAGTTCGCCGGGGTAATCGTCAAGTAGTACTCCTATCATTGGGCCGGCAAAAATATCCGGCGTATACCCAATAAAAGAAATCACGCCCACCGCGGTTCCTGTAATTGCCAATGGAATTCTTCCTTCACGTAATACGGCAAAATACAAAACACGGGCAGCGTAAATTCCTATGGCAGCGATCAAGATGGATGTAAAGAACAAGAAATGGGTTGATGGCCCAATGATACCCGAGGCAAAGAGCGCAGCTCCAATGATCGAAAGTCCAAATCCACCTACCAGGTATACCGAGGGTCGGGATCTGTCTGCAAGGAATCCAATCACTAGCCCTACCACCGGCCGTATGTAAAGTAAAAATGTACCCGTCGCTGCTGCGTCCACTTCATTGTATTCCATAACCACGGCGGCATAGAGTGAAAAAACATCCGTGATTTTGTAACCTACATAAGCGCAAAGGATAATTATCATCAAAAGCCAAACGGAACGTAGTTTTAGAACTTCTTTAAAATTCTCTTTGGAAGGCTTTCTTTCAACCGAAACCGTATTCGCATTCGATTTCAATTTCAGAAAGAACAATACAAAGACACCCACCAGGGCCACTATAACTGAAGAAACCATTATGACATATCGAAAGGCATCTTCACGTTGCTGTGGGTCTACTTCGGAAATTTCAGCATCGATAAAAAATGAAAAAATAAAAACTCCTAAAAGCCCAAACAAGGCACCTACCAAACCGCGCCCCCCGTCGAGAAATCCGAAGGCCTTTCCCTGGGATTCTGCTCCCCCCCAAAGCCTGGTGGCTTTGATCATAGCGGCCCAAAATAAAAATATCGTGGTAAATCCCCAGTACCCATAAAGGATCTTGAGTAAGGCGTATTCCGGGTAGGTGGCCAAAAAGAATCCGCCTAAAGCGGTTAACCAAAGAGCAATTGCCATTAGTTTTCTGGGTTGGATCTTATCGGCGATCACACCTCCGAAAAGATATGATGCCAAGGCCACGAATCCATAGATCGAAAAGCAATACCCCAGTTGAAGGTTCGTAAGCTCAAAAGCGGCCAAAAATGTAGGCCGAAAGACCCTGGCCAACACAAATGGTAAAATAAAAACGGATTCGCCCGCTACAATAAGTAACAGGATTATGTACCAGGGATTTCTGGTGGTGACACTTTTCATCACACTTGAATCACTCCCAAATTAAAGGGTTTTTCTATAGGCGCATGATCGGCTGCTTCGATACCCATGGAAATCCACTTTCGGGTGTCTAAAGGATCGATAATGGCATCTGTCCAGAGCCTCGCGGCTGCGTAATAAGGAGAGATCTGGGCGTCATACCTCGCCTTGATCTTATCATAGAGTTCTTTTTCTACTTCAGGGGTGATCTCCTTGCCAGCCTTCTTAAGCGAGGCCGTTTCAATTTGCAGTAAAACTTTTGCAGCACTGTTTCCGCTCATAACGGCCAGTTCTGCACTGGGCCAGGCCACTATAAGTCTTGGGTCGTATGCTTTACCACACATGGCATAGTTACCGGCACCGTAAGAATTGCCAATAACCACCGTAAACTTAGGAACCACACTATTGCTTACGGCATTTACCATTTTGGCCCCATCCTTAATGATTCCACCATGTTCGCTTTTACTTCCTACCATAAATCCGGTCACGTCCTGCAGAAACACCAATGGGATTTTCTTTTGGTTGCAATTAGCGATAAACCGTGTGGCTTTGTCGGCACTGTCACTATATATAACGCCTCCGAATTGCATTTCACCCTTTTTTGTCTTTACCAGTTTTCTTTGATTGGCAACAATACCTACCGCCCAACCGTCGATCCTTGCATAGCCGGTTAGAATACTCTGTCCATATCCTTTTTTATACTCCTCGAAATCGCTGTCGTCCACCAACCTCTGGATAATTTCCCTCATGTCGTATTGATCAGCGCGCGATTTTGGTAAAATGCCGTAAATATCTTCCGGATTCTCTTTTGGCTTTATTGGCTTTTCCCGGTTAAAACCTGCTTTGTCATAGTCACCGATTTTTGACACAATGTTCTTTATGGTATCGAGGGCATCTTTATCGTCTTTCGCTTTGTAATCGGTAACACCGCTAATTTCGCAATGGGTTGTAGCCCCTCCCAGGGTTTCATTGTCTATGGATTCTCCAATGGCTGCTTTAACCAGGTAACTTCCAGCCAGAAATATACTGCCTGTCTTGTCTACAATGAGTGCCTCATCACTCATGATGGGCAGGTAAGCCCCACCAGCCACACAACTTCCCATAACGGCTGCGATCTGAGTGATACCCATGCTACTCATCACAGCATTATTTCTGAATATTCTACCAAAATGCTCCTTATCCGGAAAGATCTCATCCTGCATAGGCAGGTACACACCTGCACTGTCCACCAGGTAGACGATAGGAAGTTTATTCTCTATGGCGATCTCCTGGGCTCGTAAATTCTTTTTCGCAGTTATCGGAAACCAGGCACCTGCTTTTACTGTGGCATCATTGGCTACTACCACACATTGCTTTCCCCGGATATACCCTATGCCAACGACCACCCCTGCGGAAGGGCAACCACCGTGTTCTTCGTACATGCCATCTCCTGCAAATGCCCCAATTTCTAAAGCAGGTGCATCGTCATCCAGAAGATAATTGATTCGTTCGCGTGCCGTGAGTTTTCCTTTCGCATGATGCTTTTCAATTCTTTTTTGCCCTCCTCCCGTCTTCACTTTGGCCATTTTTTTTCGTAAGTCGGCCACCTTCAATTTATTGTGATCTTCGTTTTTGTTGAAGTTGATATCCATTCGATTTATAGCTTTTACCAAAAATACAAAAGTGTGCTGTTCTGAATAGTGAATTGTATGATTAATTAACGATATTTGTGTTCGGTCTTTTGATCGATAGAAGATCCAAAATGAATAACTATGATGAATAAGAATACGGTTCTTGCCTGGGCCACTTTTATTATGATTGTTTGCGGTGTTGGCCTTATCGCTTTAGGTGCCTTCAAATATGACGACGTGGCCGGTTGGGGTTTCGCCTCGGTGGGTATTGGCTTTTTTGCAATTGCCTGGGTGTTTAACGCCTTAAAAGGTAGAGTTTAATTCAATTTATAATTTCTGTTTATGTCCGACGATAAGAAAGTAATTTTCTCAATGTCCGGAGTTTCCAAAACGTACCAAAGTGCGCAAACTCCTGTACTCAAAAATATTTACCTAAGCTTTTTCTACGGCGCCAAAATTGGAATTCTGGGTCTCAACGGAAGCGGTAAATCCACCCTCCTTAAAATCATCGCGGGTGTTGAAAAAAATTACCAGGGTGATGTGGTTTTTGCACCTGGTTATACCGTAGGATATTTAGAGCAAGAACCGCAGTTGGACGATTCTAAAACAGTACTGGATATTGTAAAAGAAGGCGTGCAGGATGTTGTGGACGTGCTCGATGAGTATAATAAGATCAATGATATGTTTGGGCTTCCTGAAGTCTATGAAAATGCAGATAAAATGCAGGAACTCATGGATAAGCAGGCGAAGCTTCAGGATCAGATCGATGCTACCAACGCCTGGGAATTGGACACCAAACTTGAAATAGCGATGGATGCGCTGAGGACTCCTGAAGGGGATACTCCAATTAACGTCTTGTCCGGAGGTGAACGCCGCAGAGTAGCCTTGTGCCGACTCCTTCTGCAGGAACCAGATGTGCTATTACTCGATGAGCCAACCAACCACCTGGATGCTGAAAGCGTGCATTGGCTGGAACATCACCTGGCTCAATACAAGGGAACCGTGATCGCTGTAACTCACGACCGATATTTTCTTGACAATGTGGCCGGATGGATCCTTGAACTCGACAGGGGAGAAGGTATCCCATGGAAAGGGAATTATTCGTCCTGGCTGGAACAGAAATCCAAGCGACTGGCGCAGGAACAGAAACAAGCTAGTAAACGTCAAAAGACGTTGGAACGAGAGCTTGAGTGGGTTCGTATGGCGCCAAAAGGCCGACAATCGAAGCAGAAGGCTCGTTTGAACAATTATGAGAAATTGATGAGCCAGGATCAAAAACAACTGGATGAAAAACTCGAAATATATATCCCGAACGGGCCTCGTTTGGGGACGAATGTAATCGAGGCTAACGGTGTGGCCAAAGCGTTCGGTGATAAATTATTGTATGAAGATCTGAATTTCACCTTACCGCAGGCCGGTATAGTAGGAATTATTGGGCCGAATGGTGCAGGAAAAACAACCATCTTTAAAATGATCATGGATGAGATCGATCCCGATAAAGGCACCTTTGATGTTGGAGAAACCGCTAAAATTGCCTATGTGGATCAGGCACATTCCAATATTGATCCGGAAAAGACGATCTGGGAAAACTTCAGCGATGGCCAGGAGTTGGTCATGATGGGAGGGAAGCAGGTGAATTCACGTGCTTACTTAAGCCGATTTAATTTTAGTGGGAGTGAGCAGAACAAAAAAGTGTCCATGCTCTCCGGTGGGGAAAGGAACCGCTTGCATTTGGCAATGACTCTTAAAGAAGAGGGGAATGTACTTTTACTGGATGAGCCAACCAACGACCTGGATGTGAATACATTAAGAGCCTTGGAAGAAGGTTTGGAAAACTTTGCGGGTTGTGCCGTGGTTATTAGTCACGACCGTTGGTTCCTGGATCGAATCTGTACGCATATATTAGCTTTTGAAGGCGATAGTCAGGTGTACTTCTTCGAAGGTAGTTTTAGCGATTATGAAGAAAACAAAAAGAAACGATTAGGAGGTGATTTGCTTCCGAAGCGTATCAAATACAAAAAACTGATTCGCTAATGGCATTATCAAAGATCAAGGCTATTGCGTTCGACGCAGACGATACCCTCTGGGAAAATGAAACCTTGTTTCGAAATGCGGAACATGAGTTTTGTGAATTGATGAAAAACTATCTTCCCCCGGAGGAGTGCAATCGATTACTGTTCGAGGTGGAAATGAAGAACCTTCCCCTTTATGGCTATGGCATCAAACCATTTACCTTGTCCTTAATCGAGGCTGCCATTACTTTTTCAGACGGGAAAATTCCAATGGAGGCGGTTCAAATTCTGATAGAACGAGGCAAGAAAATGTTGCAGGAGCCCGTAAAACTTTTAGATGGGATAGAAGATACCCTGGCCTCTTTATCGGATAGGTACAGATTGATTATGGCCACAAAAGGAGATTTGCTGGATCAGGAAAGAAAGCTGATTAAATCGGGGCTTGAACCGTATTTTCATCATATTGAAATCGTCTCGGATAAAACCGAAGTCCAATACAAGAAATTGGTGAATCATTTAGATATCGGGGTAGAGCAGTTCTTAATGGTTGGGAATTCGGTAAAGAGTGATATTCTTCCTGTATTAGCCATTGGTTCTCATGCCTTTCATATTCCTTTTCACACGACCTGGGCTCATGAGGTGGTGAACGAGCCAGTTAATCACCCTAACTTCAGACTATTGGAATCGTCCACGGAAATGCTCGAACTATTATAGGATCTTTTCGAGAGCTGCAACGTAAGCACCTACATGGGAGCCATCTACCAAACCATGATGGGTATGAACCGACATCGGCATAAAATATTCTTCGCCTCTTTGAGTCATTTTGCCGAACGAAATTTTCGGACAGCTGTCCTGAAATTTGAAGGATCTCGCATGAGATAGGGAAGTGAACTTTAGCCAGGGCAACGATGAATAGTGTATTACATTCTCTCCGGAGACCGCAGGATCCAGTCCTTTTTCGGCCTTTACCCTTGCAATCTCTTTTGTTGCCGTTGATTGAAAAATCTCAAAATCGGGATCATAATTTATATAAGAGAATCCGAAACTTCCGTCCTCCCTTGGAATAGTGGGTGACGCATGAACAGTATCATATTCGAATATTTCCTCGTTCACCACCCTTAAACGAAAGGCGGGAACAGAATTGGCGGCTCGCAATGACTTATGAAGATAGTTCAGAAAGAACGAGACACCTTCTTCTTTTGATTCTCTATACGAACGGGTACAATTCATTTCCACCGTAATTCCATGAAAAGGTTCATCGAATTGCGAGAAGAATTCGAAATGCTCTTTTCGATGCCAGGTATTCAGATCTATCTTTTTCCTCAAGATACAGTTATCTAATAATTAATTTTTTACTTACCACTCCTGTGGAATTAGAAACTCTGATAAAATACAAACCAGAATTATAAGCATCTGTCGGGAGTTCAATATTTTGATTGCCATCAAACAAACCTTCGTATACTGTTCCGATTACTTTTCCTGAAATATCAAGAAGCTCTATTTTACCTTCTCCCGAAATGCTGTGCAATATACTAACCCTATTCGATGCAGGATTGGGACTCAACATCACATCATTATCCGATAGTAAGAAATCGGTAGTGCTTAAGATTATTTGACCCAAATCATAACTATACATAGATCTTCCGTAAGTACCTGCATAGAGGGTGTTCGTCGGTTCGTGCAATTTTATATCCCTTGTGAGGGTGAGCGGTAGATTATTTCCTAAAATCGTCCAGGTATCACCATCATTTTCGGAATACCACACATTGAGATCTGTGGCGGCAAAAAGTAATGTTTCATCACTATTTGTGATAATATCATTCACAGGGATATCTGGCAGATTTCCTGAAACCGCGGTCCAGTTTTGGCCACCGTCGGTGGTTTTAAAAATATGTGGGTCGTAGTCAACAACGCCATAACCGGACATTGCCACATATGCAGTAAGGTCATCAGAGGGAGAAATAGCAATGGATGTCACATATCTATCAGGCAATCCGTCACTCACATTCTCCCAGGTGATGCCGCCGTCGAAAGTAACCTGAACATTTCCGTCATCACTTCCCGTATATACGGTATTTAGGTTAAGGTAGGAGGGAGCGATGGCTGTAAGCGTTCCGTAACTCAATGAACCACTGGGATGAGGTCCGTCCGTAAGATCCGGACTCATTACTGTCCAGAAAACCGCTCTTTCCGAACTGTATAATCTATTGGTTCCGTAATAGGCTGTGGCTGGATTGAATGGGGACAGAACCACAGGAGTGTTCCAGTTGTTTCGGTCGTTAAAGTCAATACCGTCGGTGGCGCCCTGGAAACTATTTCCACCATCCGTGGATCTTCCCAGTGCTCCAAATTGTGCTTCGGCATAAACAAAGCTATTATCTTCAGGATCCACATTCACATGAAATCCATCACCACCCCAAATCGAACTCCAGTCGTCGAGCCCTCCTGTTATGGTCCGAATCGTGTTGTTGTCCTGCGTACCCCCATACAAACGTTCCGGTTGCAGATAATCCACTTCGATATTATAGAATTGCGTGAGCGGTAAATTGGTGAATTTATTCCAGCTATTTCCACCGTTTTCCGAGACGTAAATACCGCCATCGTTTCCTGCAATTACAAAGTCATTGTTTAGCTTGGAAAATTCCATGGCATGATGATCCACATGCATACCGTTTACTTCGCTCCAGGATGTTCCACTATTAAAGGTTCGGTATAAAGTCTGTCCCAGCACATATACATTTTCAGGATCGGTGGGATGTACTCTCACATTTCCGAAGTACCAACCAAACGAAGCATCGATAAAACTTAAAGCTCCCTGGGTGACAAGCACCCAATTATTACCGTTGTTGGTGGATTTGTACAATCCGTCGAAAGTGTTGGTGATTTCATTGGTTGTATACCTTGCATAAATTGTCGACGGATCAGATTCGGAAATGGCAAGACCAATACGCCCTCTTTGAGCGCTGGGCGCCGGCAGTCCGTTGGAAACCCCTAATTCCTCCCAGGTATCCCCACCATCAAGCGAACGGTGAATTGCTGACGTAACCCCGCCATAATCTCGTTGCCAGGGCTTACGCGTTCTTTCCCACATGGCGGCATATATAATATCGGTATTTTGTGGGTTAATCGCCACATCAATTGCAGCAGTTGAATCGGTCACAAATAATACTTGTTCCCAATCCGTTCCTCCATTGGTAGTTCTGTATACACCGCGCTCTGAATTGTACCCGTATAATCTTCCTGCAGCAGCTACAAAAACCCGGTCTTCATCATTAGGATCCACCACTATTCTTCCGATGTGTTCGCTCTCATTAAGCCCTACATTCGTCCAGGAGTCTCCACCGTTTTGGGAACGGTATACCCCATCACCAAAGAATGCACCGGTATTCACACTTCCATTGGCTTCTCCTGTTCCGGCGTAAATTACTTGAGAATTTGAAGGTGCAATCGCAATATCACCAATCGATAATCTAGATTGGTCGTCGAATATGGCTTCCCAACTATCACCCCTGTCGGTGGTTCTGAAGATACCTCCCGAAGCCGCTGCGGCATAGAAAACATCATCACTGTCCGGGGAGATAGCCACGTCTGTAATTCTACCACCGGTATTAAACGGCCCTGCAAAAACCCAATCACCTCCGGAGTTACCACGATTATTCAAGATTGATTTTGCCTGAAGTTCTGCTTCTTTGATGGCCTGACGGTTGATAAAATTGTTTGGATAGGCTCGTTCGTTATAGAACCATTCTCCCGGATAGAGTTCATTTAAAGTTTCAGAAGAACTCGAGATGTCATCTTTAATCTGCTCGCGATTAATTTTTAAAATTCCCAGAACCATCACGGGAATCATAAGTAGCACAATTCTTTTCAATAGCTTTTGCATTTTTGGTTTTTTTGAGATTTATAAAAATACTATAAATCACCGAATCCAATGTTAAAAGAAACAAAACTGACCGCTATTAATTTGTTTGAAATGGTTGTTAAAACAGCTACCTTTAGCGTTCTCAAAAATTTTGATATGAATGCAAGATTGCTCTTACTACTCTTTATACTTATTGGTGCTGAAACATTTGGTCAGGTACAAAGCAAATTTGAATACCTTGATGTTTTTGAACTTGAATATGCCCGTAACCCTCAGATTTCTCCGGATGGAAATTATGTAGTCTATCGTAGAACCGGCTTCGATATTATGAAAGACCGTTCCAAGGGTAGTTTGTGGCTGTTGAGTACCGACGAAAGAAAGATTCATCATAAGCTTACTTCCTTTGAAAACAATGAAGGGTCGGCTCGCTGGTCTCCTTCGGGCGATCGAATTGCCTTTGTAAGTAACAAAGATGAAGGAAGTGAGATTTATGTTTACTGGACGGATACAGGAAGCATTGCGAAATTGACGCAGTTGGAAAACAGTCCGTCTAATATTGAATGGTCTCCAGATGGTAGCAAGATCGCTTTTACCATGAAGGTAAATACCAAGGCGCCTGTAATAGCCAAGATGCCGAAAAAACCAAAAGATGCCAAATGGGCAAAGGCTCCTCGGATTACAGATCGGTTGAAACACGAAGCAGACGGAGCAGGATATTTGAAACCCGGTTTTACCCACATATTCGTTGTTCCATCCGAAGGTGGTACTCCTCGGCAAGTAACCACAGGAGATTACAACCATGGAGGAAGTTTGTCCTGGTCCAAGAATGGTAAGAAGATCTATTTTTCCGCAAATCGTAACCCGGACTGGGAATATGATTTCAGAAATAGTGAAGTATATTCCATAGATACTTATAGTGGGATTTTTGAGGCGCTTACCTCGCGCTCGGGCCCGGACAGTCGTCCGATGGTCTCTCCTGATGGTAAATCGATAGCCTACATTGGTTTTGAAGATAAAGTGCAGGCATATCAGACCCGCAAGTTGCAGGTGATGAATATCGATGGTAGCAACAAACGATTGGTCTCAGGCAAACTGGATCGAAGTGTTTCAGCTGCTCGTTGGGCGGCAGACAGCAAAGGATTTTACATTCAATACAACGATCTTGGACTCACGAAGATCGCACATCTGTCTCTCAGCGGTAAACTCACAGAAATTGTGGATAATGTGGGTGGAACTACGTTAGGGCGCCCCTATGCTAGTGGAAGTTTTTCTGTGGCAGAATCCGGCAAAATCGCGTATACAATCTCTTATCCGGATCGACCTGCGGATGTGGCAATAACATCAAAATCTAATAAAAAGGCAGGAATCCTGACTAATTTGAACGAAGATCTGCTGGAGTTTAAATTGATGGCCCCTGTCGAAGAAATTTGGTATACGTCTTCCGTTGATGGAAGAAAAATTCAGGGCTGGTTGGTGTATCCCCCCAAATTTGACAAAAGAAAAAAATATCCCTTAATTGTTGAAAATCACGGCGGCCCCATACTTAATTATGGCCCGCATTTTTCTGCGGAAATACAATTGTATGCCGCGGCGGATAATTTTGTGTTCTACCCTAATCCAAGGGGAAGTACAAGTTACGGTGAAGAATTTGGGAACCTGTTATATAACAACTATCCGGGGGAGGATTATAACGATGTTATGGATGGAGTGGAAGCTGTGTTGAAAAGAGGGAAAGTGGATCCGAAGAGATTGTACGTAACCGGGGGAAGTGCCGGTGGAATCATGACAGCCTGGATCGTTGGTAAAACCAATAAATTTAAAGCGGCTGTGGTTGCTAAGCCTGTGGTAAACTGGATCAGTAAGACTTTGGTGGCGGATAATTATTACGGCTATGCTAATTCCCGTTATCCAGGTCAGCCATGGGAAAACTTTGAAGGGTATTGGAAGTTCTCACCAATCTCTCTCGTGGGGAACGTGGAAACCCCAACTATGGTCATGGTAGGAATGAACGATCTGAGAACTCCACCCAGTGAAGCCAAACAGTTATATCACGCTTTAAAGCTACGTAAAATAGAAACCGTACTGGTCGAAATACCTGAGGCGTCACATGGAATTGCAGCACGACCCAGTAATTTGATCACGAAGGTTGCACACACCCTAGCCTGGTTCGAAAAATATCAATAGGTCATTATTGATACCAGTCGAGCTGTATCAACTCGATTTGATTAGCGGTGTCTTTCTTTTTTAATGCCGCTTCAAACATTTTCATATTACTGAAACCGGCCGCTCCACGATAGTGATAAGGGTAAACGGTTTTCGGTTTGAAGGTAGCGATCGCTTGAGCCGCTTGTATCTCCGTCATGGTATATGGAAGGTTTACCGAAATGAAGGCTACATCGATGTCCTGCAGTTCCAACATCTCAGGGATATCCTCCGTATCTCCGGAAATATATACTCTTTTACCCTCGCTTTCAATAACGTAACCATTTCCTCGTCCCTTCGGATGGAATCGCAGCGATTCATCCCTTAAATTGTACATTGGGATCGCCTTTACGTTAAATCCAAAACGCTCCTTGGACTCTCCGTTATTAAGCACATCAATTTGTGCGTCAAATTCAGTAGGGATCGAGTCTGCCACGGCCTGAGGTACTATAATCTTCGCTTTTTCCGTATTTAATTCCTGTAAGGTTGCGACGCTCATATGGTCTCCATGAATATCGGTGATCAATATCAGATCGGCGAGTGGGTATTCGGCAAAGCGCTCTGCACCGCCAACGGGGTCGACATAGATGGTTTTATCATTCCATTCCAGAACCATGGTGGCATGTGATATGGGATTTACCTTAAAATCTTCCTGTTGTTCTTTTTCTTGAGTTTGAGAGGAGTTGCTGTCTTCTGATTTATCGGTTTCAGATTTACACGCTATAAGCACTATAGATAGCATAAAAACGGAAAAAAATTTCTTCATTATCATGTTTTCGCCAAAGATACGAACTCAGATACTACATGACAACCTATAACTTTAATTCCATTTTAATGTTACTTCTTTGATAGGGAGAATCTGGTTCCACAGGTACCTCTTTAAAGCCATACTTACGATATATATAAATCGCATTATCCAGTAAGGTATTGGAATACAGAAAGAGCATGTCAAAATTGTTTTCTCTTCCAAAGTCAATACAGTGCTGCATTAATTGTTGTCCTACTTTACGGCCTCTCATGGAAGGATGCACCGCCATTTTGGTAAGCTCGTAGCAATTATTGTCAGCTTTCATGAGCGCTACGGTCCCTACGGCCTTTCCGTCTTCCACCGCAAAGAAGATATAACCTCCGGGCCCCAAAATATGCTTTTCAGGATTACTCAACACCTCTTTATCAAAATCTTCCACATAAAAATAGGTTTCCAACCATTCAATATTGAGATCATAGAAAGCGTCCCGATGTTCCGCGGTAAAATCAATGATTGGAATTTCCAATCGTTTTTTCATGTTATCAAGAATAGTTTTTAAAAACGTGCCCGAGTGCAATGCATCTTCGAAATGGTTGATGTGTTCAAGAATTGATGAGTGTTTTCCTTGGGTGTACGTTTCAACGGCTTCTGTCATGGCTTGCCAGAGCGGTTGCATTCGAATATGTAGTTTCTTTCCTTTTTCTGAAAGACTTACTTTTTTTTTGCGTCTGTCTTCATCATCCGGTATAATTACAATCAGTTCTTTTTTGTTCAGTTTATTGATGGTTTGTGTGACTGCCGGTTGTGAAGTTTGGAGCAGTTCCAGTAACCGATTGTTGGTAATTGAAGAATGCTTCGCAATGTTGTAGAATGCCGGGAATAAGTATGGGTCAAAGTCTATATTAAAATGGTTATAAGCCTGTTGTATGTTTTTCATGCAAGCCTCGCTAAGTCGCTTTAAGCGAGATCCAAGCCCGAGTTCTCCTAATGATTTCAGTGAATCCATAAGTTATTATATAAGTACTTATGCAAATATACAAGTTTTCTGGAATATCATGCTCCCTTTTATTTATTTCTGAAGAATTTTACTGATGAGATATGCCGTACTTCTGGCCACCTGATTTTCAAACAATTCATATTTTGGGGCTCCTTCACAGATATGGATATAACAACAATTCTTATGGCCGGACAATTCTGAGACAAAGAATCGTGCGTCATTCAGAGAAAAACCTAACGGACTCATAGCACTGCTGCCCATTCCGGCTAAAACATCGAGATCGATTTCTAAACCAAAGGGTGCTGAACCGCAATGTTTCCGGGCGTCCTCTATGGCAGTTTTTAGATTGGATTTCCCAGATGCATATATATCCTCAAGCCAAACATATTTAACGTCGGTTTTAACCTCCTCAATCGAATCCAGAATAGCCTGTGAGGTATAGTTCTTATGTAAGCCCACAATAAAATACTTATTCAAAAACCCATCTTCTTTGGCATAAGAGAATCCGTTGCCACTATGCCGATGTTCCAACGGCCTGAAATCGGTATGGGCATCCAGGTTGATAGCATTCACTGGATTACCATATGACTCTGAACTTCCCTTTATATTTCCGTAGGCATTGTTATGTCCTCCACCTATCAGGATAGGAATCTTATTGAGATCGATGATAGCTTTTACGATACGAGACACCTTTTCATCCAGGCCCTTTACCAAAGCACCAATCTTATTCGGAAAAAACGGATCTTCATCCGTGAGTTCCATGGCTTCCAGCATTTCCTCTTTGCAGTCCACTTCTCCTAACAGAACCAGATTGTCCACGTCAAAATTCTCATTGTTTTGGAAATTAGACAGGACTGTGATTACTGATTTCCAGGCTTTAGCGGCACCAGGCCTGCCAAAATTTGCCCTAACTCCTATATCTTCAGGTATGCCAAGCAACACGTACCTGGCGTCAAGTTCCGCAAGAGCTTCCCAACTTTGGGCCGTTTTAAGCACTTCACCTATTTTTTCCTCTCCCCATCGCCAACGCGTAATTTGTTTAAGGTCTTCGCTTGTATAAAATTGTACATCATTCATGTTTCCAGGGCTTTCCGTTAATAAATACCGTGTCTATTAAATTACTTCCGAAAGCATACGGCAAGTATCCATAAGACGGAATATTTTTAGTGATGATCAAGTTGGCTTTCTTCCCCCGGGTTACAGATCCATGCGATTCCGAAAGTCCCATCGCATAAGCACCATTTAATGTGGCTGCGTTAATGGCTTCTTCCGGGGTGAGTTTCATCTTAATACAGGCGGCAGCGACTACAAAATTCATATTTCCTGTTGGAGAGGAGCCGGGATTATAATCGGTGGCCAGGGCCAGGGGTAGAGCGGCATCAATTATTCTTCGTCCCGGGGTATAAGGAATACTCAAAAAATAGGAACAGGCGGGTAATGCCACCGGCATGGTTTCACTTCCTTTAAGGGCATCAATGTCTTCATCGGTCAGAATTTCCAGGTGATCTACAGAGAGTGCGTTGTGGTCCACACCCGCTTGAACACCTCCGATGGCATTGAATTGATTCACATGAATCTTTGGCACGAGTCCGTAGGGTTTTGCAGCCTTCAGTAATCGATGTGTATCTTCTACCGTGAAATAACCTTCCTCGCAAAAAATGTCTACATAGTCTGCCAGGTTTTCTTCAGCGATTTTCGGAATCATCTCGTTGCAAATCTGCTCCAGATAAGCATCCTTGTTGTCTTTAAAATTTTCGGGAACTGCATGAGCCCCAAGGAACGTAGTTTTAATAGTTGCCGGATAATTCGCGGCCAGTCGTTTGGCCACCCGTAACATTTTCAATTCACTTTCCATGGTGAGACCATAGCCACTTTTAATTTCTACGGCCCCGGTTCCCAGGGAAATTACCTCTTTCAATCGTGCTTCCGACTGGCGGTATAATTCTTCCTCGGGAGTATCACGTAATAATTTTGCACTGTTTAAAATCCCTCCTCCCTTGCTGGCGATCTCCTGGTAAGTTAGGCCATTGATACGATCCACAAATTCCTGTTCCCTGTTTCCGGCATACACCAAATGTGTATGAGAGTCGCACCAAGACGGAAGAACAATTTTGCCTTGACAGTCGATAGTTTCATCTACTAGAGACGGGACTTGTTCATTCATATTTCCGAAGTTGGAAATACTATCACCTTCAATCAGTAACCACGCATTTTCAATGGTGGGTAGTTCTTTAAGGCGATTACCACTTATTTTACTTTCTGAAATATCACGAATTTGAAGTAATTCCTTAATGTTGGTGAGCAGAACTTTCATTGGATAAATATAGCAAACCTAAAAATGAATTAATACCTTAGACGATCAAAAGTTACTAGGTTATGAAACCCGAAAAGTTAGGAATCAATACCATTTGCACCCACGTAGGTGAGCTGAAAGACGAGCAATTCAAAGGCTCCGTTTCCCCTTTATATATGGGAAGTTCGTATGCATATGAAGATGTTGATATAAAACGTTACCCCAGGTATTTTAACACCCCTAATCAAGAGGCTTTAAGCAAGAAAATAGCCGCGTTGGAGCATTGTGAAAGTGCGTTGATATTTGGAAGTGGAATGGCCGCAGTGAGTCATACTTTGTTGGCATTCTTGCAAAAGGGTGATCATGTCGTAATTCAAAAGACTATTTACGGAGGGGCGTTTAATTTCATGGTGGAGGAATTTCCTAAATATGGAATCGAATTTGATTTCACCGACGGATTTTCTGAAGATGAATTTGAGGAGAAAATTAAGTCCAACACACGGGTAATCTATGTGGAGACTCCTTCAAATCCGTTGATGTTGATCACTGATCTTGAGATGATCTCAAAACTGGCTAAATCTCATGGGCTGGTGAGTATCATCGACAATACATTTGCTTCCCCTGTGAATCAGAATCCCGCCGATTTCGGTATTGATGTGATTATTCACTCTGCGACCAAATATATGGGAGGGCATAGCGACATTTGTGCCGGTACTGTCGCCGCTTCCGAAGTACATATTCAACAAATTTGGAATGTGAGTAAAAATATAGGAGGTAGCCTTAGTGATTATACAGTGTGGTTATTGGAAAGAAGTATGAAAACCCTCGTTTTAAGGGTAAAGGCTCAAAACAGGAATGCAAAGCGATTGGCAAAATGGCTGAATAAACATTCATTGGTATCTAAAGTATACTATCCGGGATTAAAAGACCATCCGGACCATAATATCGCGAAAAAACAAATGAGAGGCTATACCGGGATGTTGTCGTTTGAACTTATTCCAGAAATAGATCCTGATGAGTTTATGAAATCCCTCAAACTGATCAAACAATCCATGAGTTTGGCTGGAATTGAATCGACGATTTTATCTCCTGTGAAAACTTCACATGCATTGTTATCTCCTGAGGAACGCAGGCGCCAGGGAATTGCGGACGGACTTTTACGCTTTTCCGTGGGCATTGAAGACAAGAAAGATCTGATAGTCGATCTTGAACAGGCCTTTGCAAGGATGAATGAAAAATTACTCCAGTTGGGTTAAACAATTGGTGAAAAAAAGGAACTCATCTGAGTTCCTTTTTCCTTTTTATACATGTTCGTCGAGGTGATGGTGTTCGTCAATGAGCGGTCCACCTTCGATGATTTGTTGAGAAGCCTGGTTGGCAAACTTTTCAAAATTAAGATGGAAGGAATGCGCGAGTTGAATGGCTTTACTTACATAAGCTCCTTTGTTTTCCCATGTATTTATGGGCTCCAGCATTTCTGTGGGTACGTTCGGACACTCGGTGGGCATGAAAAGTCCAAATATAGGATCCGGAATGAACTCAGCATTGTCCAGTTCTCCATTTAAGATGGCGGTGATCATAGCACGGGTATATTTGAGCTTGATTCGAGATCCAACTCCATAAGGTCCGCTGCTCCAGCCCGTATTAATTAGCCATACATTCACTCCGGCCTCTTGCATTTTCTTACTTAACATTTCAGCATACACGGTGGGATGTAAGGGCATAAATGGTTCTCCAAAACAAGCGGAGAAAGAAGGAACCGGCTCTGTGATACCTGCTTCAGTTCCTGCTACTTTTGCGGTATAGCCCGAGATAAAATGGTAGGCCGCCTGCCCAGGGGTAAGTTTCGCTACGGGCGGTAAAACACCGAAGGCGTCACAGGTAAGGAAGAAGATATTCGTTGGATTATCGGCATACGATGGTTGCTGGATGTTATCGATGTGATAGATTGGATAACTCACCCTGGTATTTTGGGTGATCGAGCTGTCCATATAGTCTACTTCATTGTTTTCTTTGAAAATAACGTTTTCCAGGATGGCCCCAGGTCTGATCGCTCTATAGATATCGGGTTCCTTTTCTTCAGTAAGGTCGATGGCCTTTGCATAACATCCGCCTTCAAAATTGAATATGCGGTTTTCTTCCGTCCAACCATGTTCATCGTCTCCGATAAGTCTTCTGTCGGGATCAGCAGAAAGAGTGGTTTTTCCTGTTCCGGAGAGCCCAAAAAATATGGCCGTATCGTTCTCTACGCCAACATTAGCCGAACAGTGCATAGGGAGCACATTCCTTTCTACCGGTAAGATAAAATTGAGTGCTGAGAAAATTCCTTTTTTCATTTCACCCGTATAGGCAGATCCTCCTACAAGTGCTATTTTCTTGGTAAAGTTGATAATGGAGAAGTTTCCCTGTCGAATTCCAACAGCAGCGGGGTCTGGCGCCTCATATCCCGGAGCACATAGCACCAGCCATTCTTCCTGGAAATCTTCTAATTCAGAAGGATCGGGTCTCAAAAACATATTGTAGATGAACATATTGGACCAGGGATACTCGGTAACCGTGCGAACGTTCATTCTGTATTTCGGATCGGCGCAAACGTACCCGTCGCGAACGAAGATCTCTTTACCGCTTAAATATTTTTCTATTTCCGACTGAAGTATATCAAAATTCTCAGGAGAGATAGGTTTATTGGTTTTTCCCCACCAAACCTTATCAGCCGTATAGTCATCCTTCACCAGAAATCGATCTTTAGGAGACCTTCCGGTAAACTTACCCGTATTAATTGCCAGGGTTCCGTTCGCTGTTTCCTTCCCCATCCCTTTTTCGACGGTAATTCTTTGCAATTCCTCAGGAGACAAATTCCAGTGAGCCCGGGTATCTGTGAGTCCATACTTCGTTAAGTCAGGTGTTGCCATATTTGTTTTTTTATTGATTGTTGTTTTCATAATTCGTGAGCATTTAAGGATTAAAATACAATCGCTTGGTTTACGTTATGATACTAATCGCATCATACTTATGAGTTTTAGGTAAAAGTAATGGCAATCTCCACGAGGAATTATGACTGTTGTCATACTTTTCAAGGCATATCGAAATTTCGATGATTCTTAGTTTTGCCTGAATTTTTTTCGATTATTTTTTTCGAAAACGATTGCGGATTTAAAAGAACGCAATTTTCTATCTACTTTTTAATACTTTTGGCAATGAAGTAAGAATCAGAATTTATGAAATTAGATATTTTGGCCTTTGGTGCGCATCCGGATGATGTCGAAATGAGTTGTGGAGCGACCATTGCCAAGGCAATTTCCAAAGGTAAGAAAGTTGGTATAGTTGATCTTACTCAAGGAGAGTTGGGTACCAGGGGTTCTGCTGAAATTCGCAGAGCGGAAGCCAAAGAAGCTGCCGAGATATTAGGGGTTAGCATACGGGAAAATCTTCAACTCGAAGATGGTTTCTTTCAGAATGATAAAACATCTCAACTGAAAGTGATAACCATGATACGTAAATATCATCCTGAAATTGTATTATGCAATGCTGTTACCGATCGGCATATTGATCACGGAAAAGGGAGTAAGTTGGTGAGTGATGCTTGTTTCCTGAGCGGTCTCACCAAAATAGAAAGTTCGTTGGAGGGTGAAAATCAGCAGGCCTGGAGACCCAAAAACGTGTATCATTATATACAATGGAAGGAACTGGCCCCTGATTTTGTGGTGGATGTAAGTGGGTTCATGGAGATCAAATTGAGGGCTATCGCCGCATATCGAAGTCAGTTTTACGATAAGAATTCTAAGGAACCGGAGACGCCCATATCCTCAAAGAATGCCACGGATAGCCTTGAATATCGAAATCGGAATTTAGGACGATTGATAAATACCGAAGCAGGTGAGGGGTTCAATGTGGAGCGGTTACCTGCGGTTAATTCTTTGTTTGACCTAAAGTAATTTCTACTCTCTTGGTATTGTGAACATTTAGGAAATGACTTATATTTGCATCCGCTTCTGTTCCCAGAGCCGGAGTGCTTTCGAGAGAAAGAAACATGGTGGTTGTAGCTCAGTTGGTTACCCGCCCGTACCGAACGGCACGTTCGGGCGGGGAGCGCCCAAGGCGCCTCTCGCAAATCCGTGTCAAAGACTTTTAGTAAACACTGGAAGTAAACATGGTGGTTGTAGCTCAGTTGGTTAGAGCGCCTGATTGTGGTTCAGGAGGTCGTCGGTTCGAGACCGATCTTCCACCCATTAAAGCCTTCAAGAATTTGGAGGCTTTTTTTATTAGCAAAAGTGAAAGTAATCTTTTGCTTTTGATGATAAAAAAGCAGATCGACGATAGTCGAAAGGCTTTAATGGCAGGTTTCCGCCATAAGGTCCAACGTAGTTAAACCGATCTTCCACCCATTAAAGCCTTCAAGAATTTGGAGGCTTTTTTTATTAGCAAAAGTGAAAGTAATTTTTTTAGTGTCACAATAAAAAGCCCCTTTCCAATAAGGAAAGAGGCTTCACTTTTTCTAGCAATTCTTTTGGTTGGTTATGCGTTGGCTTGTGATGTTTGTTGAACAGCCAGGTTATAAATAACCAATCCGAATCCGATTTTGTTGATGGCATCGGCGATGTTGTAGAACACATCCATACTTAATCCGCCAAAGATTCCTTCATACCATCCCGGTGTACCGGCCATGTAACCAATTGGATAGATCGCCCATCCTACCAGCACGAACCAGCATAAGATTTTGTGTGCGCTTTGAACGGATCCTCCGGCAGATTTGGCCAGCTTTGCTGCGCCACCCAGCCAGATTTCGTACACAATTACGAAGTAAGCAATACCAGATACAAGACCCCAGATTTGAGCGTTATCTCTATCTACTCCTTCTCCGAAGTACCCGGTTACAAGCATAACCACAGATAGCAGAATCAATTTCCACATCAATGATTTTTTCGCTCCGGCCACTTTCAGAATTAAATAGAATTCAACACACATTAAGGGAACAGTGAGAATCCAATCTACGTAACGGAAGAAGGTTGGTGATTCGGCATTTGCAGCCCAGTAATCACGCATGTACCAATAGTGTACCGCTGCAATAAATGTAATTAATCCCGAAACCAGAATAGACGTTCTCCACTTACGGTCGAACCCGTTCATGGAGAGGAAGAAGAAGGCAGATGCTGCCATCATGGCCATACATCCTACGAAGAAAGTAAATCCTACGTAATCGTCCGGAGCTAATTTGGGGACTAGCGAAATTAAGTTTGATAAATTTTCCATAAAAGTGCAATTTTATAATTTTTGTTTAATTAATTTTGACCAAACTTAAACAAAATATATTAACACTTTCACTAGTTTTAACATAATATTTTAAACAATTGAAAATTTAATGAGGTGAATTTTAAGAATTTATCAGTAATAGCGACCTTTTTCGGCTTATGGCTGAGTAATTTTTTTGAAGCACCTTCTCAAAAAATTTTAGCATTTGTCTTAATTTTTTCCGTAGGAATCCTACACGGAAGTAATGATCTCAGCATCATTTCCAAGATGCAAGGAGTGTCAAAATCGAAGCAAAACCTATTATTTTTTGCCTCTTATATTCTTACTGTTATTGTAGCGGCGGTGTTGTTCTATTTCACACCTGTTCTTGCCTTGATCGGTTTCATTGTTTTTAGTGCCTTCCATTTTGGTGAACAGCACTGGCATTCCAGGATGAAAGAGAATTCACCCTGGAGTATGCTATTTATGTTCAACTATGGGTTATTTGTACTTTGTTTGTTATTTGCATTGAATACTTCGGACACGCTGGCTGTGATTTCCGAGTTAAGTGGTATACGATTGAAAGAAAAGATTTTCATTTGGGGTGCCTCGATTACCGGTGCTTTATTTTTATTGGGATTGATATGGTTAACCTTCAAAAAGATGCTCACCATTAACGACCTACTTTTCGAAAGCTTTCTCGTTCTGGTGTTTGCGATAGTGTTTGGTGTGGCTTCATTAATTTGGGCGTTTGCGATTTACTTCATTTTTTGGCATAGCATTCCGTCCATGCATGAACAAATTGGATTTTTGTATGGGAAACATTCCATAAGATCTTTGTGGTCCTATATAAGGGCTTCCTTCCTCACCTGGAGCATTTCCATAGCAGGTATTTTTATTCTCTATTTTCTGGTACGTGATGACGAGGATTTATTTCTGCCGATATTTTTCTCATTTCTGGGAGCTATTACATTTGCCCACGCTTTTATAATGAACCGAATGTTCATAAAAGACAAAAAATAAAAAAAGCCGGCTCAACCGGCTTTTTGAATTTATAGTACTATTTATAATTTGTCGGCAGTAATTCTTCCTTCCCGATTGGCAATTTCCCACGTGGTCTGAAAGATGAGCTGAACCCTCTTTGCCAAAAGATCATAATCTATTTTATCTGCCGTGTCCGTGATTTTGTGATAATCTTCATGGACCCCGTTGAAATAAAATATAATTGGAATGTTATTCTTCGCAAAGTTGTAGTGATCACTTCTATAGTAAAAGCGATTCGGATCGTTCTTATCATTGAAGGTATAATCAATTTCCAGGTTGATGTATTCTTTGTTCACAGCTTCGGAGACGTCATGCAACTCCTGACTTAATCTGTCACTTCCTATTAAATATATATAGTTGGGATTCTCCACTTTTTCGGGAGAGATTCTGCCAATCATATCAGTATTCAGATTGCAAACGGTATTCTCTAGAGGGAAGATGGGGTTTTCCGTATAAAATTTTGAACCATACAATCCAATCTCCTCACCTGTAACGTGAAGGAACAAGATCGACCTCTTAGGACCATGACCATTTTTAGCCGCCATTTGGAACGCCTGGGCAATTTCCAACATACCAACGGTTCCGCTTCCATCATCATCGGCTCCATTATAAACGTTACCATCATCGTCCATACCTACGTGGTCATAATGAGCAGACAATACAATGATCTCGTCGGGCTTTTCTGAACCTTTAATAAAGGCTACGACGTTTTCCGAGTCTTTCGCCTTACGCATTCTCTTAAAATAATCGGCAGGAATTTCCTGGTAGTAGTCTCCATCTTCCAATGGTGCCTTAATTCCTTCAGCAATGTAAAAGTCCTTTAAGTAAGCAGCTGCTTTCTTCTGACCTTCTGCGCCCGTCATTCTTCCTTCCATGTCGTCGCTTGCAAAAATGTAAAGATGTTTGCTAAGATCTTCGGAGGTAATGGTATTGGCGTAATCGATTCTTGTTAGGTTTTTGATCTCGGCCGATTTTGTGGTTGTTTGTGCGGAATTACAAGACACTGTGAGTACGGCCAGGGTAGTCAATAGCAAATATTTCATAGGAGTAAAATTTGATTCTAAAGATACAGATAGTTTAGAACGGGAATCTAAAAAAAGTGTGAAAATTAAGGAGAGGCTAAACAAAGTTTGAATCCTGTTTCTATGAACCCAACAGTTCAGATTTTTCCTTCACGGAACTGTTCAAAAGAATTAGCTAAATGTTTAAATAATTCGTTAAAAGATTAAACAAAAAGTTAAAAATATATTAAAACTGAGTTTTGCGGTAGGTATTTGGGTTCGACAATTGTTTAACTTTCGACTCCAATTGTTAAACCAAAAAAAATTATAACTATGAAAAAACTTTTCTTTTTACTGGTGAGTTTCATCGCTTTCCAGATGGCAGAGGCTCAAACTGCCCAAGTACAAATCATTCATAATTCTGCGGATGCCGGTGCGGCTGAAGTAGATATCTACGTGGATGGAATGCTGGCTTTGGATAACTTTGCCTTTAGAACCGCAACACCTTACATTCCCTTACCTGCTGATGTACAAATTGAAATTGATGTAGCTCCAGGTAATAGTACAGGAGTTGGAGACTCAATTGCCAACTTCCCCGTTACTTTAACCAGTGGCGAGACCTATGTTGTCGTCGCAGATGGTATAGTAAGCCCGACGGGATATAATCCTGCTACGGCTTTCAACCTTGAAATCTTCCCAATGGGTAGAGAAGCAGCCACAGTAGGAACCAATACTGATGTATTGATTCATCACGGAGCCACTGACGCACCGACGGTAGATATCGTTGAAGTAGGCGCCGGAGCCGGAACAATTTCAGATAACCTGCCTTATGCTGGATTTGATGGATACCTGGAACTACCTACCGCTGATTATGCCATCGAAGTAAGAGACGAAACCGGAACCGTAACTGTTGGTGCTTATGAATTACCCGCAGCTACTCTAGGACTGGACGGTGCGGCCGTAGTAGCGGTTGCTTCAGGATTCTTGGATCCTTCCATGAATTCAAACGGTCCTGCTTTCGGAATTTGGGTAGCATTGGCTACTGGAGGACCTTTGGTTGAATTACCTGCTTCCACTGCAAGAGTACAAGTGATTCACAACTCTGCTGACGCGGCTGCAGCTGAAGTAGATGTATACCTGAACGGAGCATTGGCAATCGATGACTTTGCTTTCAGAACGTCTACGCCTTATCTTGATTTCCCGGCTGGAGTAGGGATCGAGATAGCTGTTGCCCCTGGTACAAGTACAGGAGTGGGAGATGCTATTGCAACTTTCCCATTGACACTAACAAGAAATGAAACTTATGTTGTTGTAGCCGACGGTATCGTTAGTCCAACAGGATATGATCCAGCTACAGCATTTAATTTAGAAATATTCCCATTCGGAAGAGAGGCCGCTACAGTTGCAACCAATACCGATGTTTTGATTCATCATGGAGCTACTGATGCGCCTACGGTAGATATCGTTGAGGTTGGTGCTGGTGCCGGAACTATTTCCGATAACCTGCCTTATGCCGGATTTGATGGATACCTGGAATTACCGACGGCTGATTATGCCATCGAAGTAAGAGACCAAACAGGAACTGTGACGGTAGGTGCTTATGAATTGCCTGCCGCTACTTTAGGATTGGACGGAGCTGCTGCTGTAGCTGTTGCTTCAGGATTCTTGGATCCTTCCATGAATTCTAACGGACCTGCTTTCGGAATTTGGGTGGCACTACCAACCGGAGGAGCAATGGTTGAATTACCAGCTTCAACGGCTAGAGTACAGGTAATCCATAACTCTGCTGATGCTGCTGCTGCCGAGGTTGATGTATACCTTAATGGTGCCCTTGCCATCGATGATTTTGCTTTCAGAACTGCAACTCCTTACTTGGATTTCCCTGCGGGAGTAGGTATTGAGATCGCAGTGGCTCCAGGAAACAGTACTGGTGTAGGCGACGCCATTGCAACATTCCCATTAACGTTAGCGCGCACAGAGACCTATTCTGTCGTAGCCGATGGAATTGTTAGTGGCTCAGGATACAATCCTCCACAGCCATTTACGCTGGAGATCTATGCGACGGCAAGAGAAACTTCTGCAGATCCTACAAAAGCTGATGTATTGGTACACCACGGTGCAACCGATGCTCCTAGAGTAGATATTTACGAAACATTAATCGGAATTGGCTTAATCGCGAATAATCTTGATTACACAGACTTTAGAAATTCATATTTAGAATTACCCGCTATCAACTACGCTATTGAGGTAAGAGATGAGACAGGAACAGTAACTGTTGCTGCATATGATCTACCTATCGCCGACCTGGGTATTGCCGGTTTAGGTGTAACTGCTGTTGCATCTGGATTCCTTGATCCTTCTCAAAATTCAAACGGAGAGGCATTCGGAATTTGGGTTGCCCTACCCGCTGGTGGACCTATGGTAGAACTACCTGTATCCACAGCGCGTGCACAGGTAATTCATAACTCAGCCGATGCTGCAGCTGCTGAAGTAGATGTATATGTGAACGGTGACCTTGCCGTTGATGATTTTGCTTTCAGAACAGCAACGCCTTTTATCGATCTTCCTGCCGGAGTTACTATCGAGATCGCAATTGCTCCTGGAAATAGTACCAGCGTAGCAGATGCCATCGCTACATTCCCTTTCGCGCTTGGGGTAGATGATACTTATATAGTAGTAGCAGACGGAATTGTTAGTGGAAGTGGATACAATCCACCTGCGCCTTTCAATCTTGAAGTATTCCCATTCGGAAGAGAAGTTGCGACAAGTGCTACGAACACAGATGTTTTGGTACACCATGGATCGACAGATGCTCCAACAGTAGATATCGTTGAAGTAGGAGCCGGAGCCGGAACACTTGTAGACGATATTTCTTATCCAGAATTTGCTGGATACTTGGAATTGCCAACTGCCAACTATGCGATTGAAGTGAGAGATGAGACCGGAACGGTAACTGTGGCTGCCTATGAAGCACCATTAGCTGATCTTGGATTGGATGGAGCTGCGCTAGTGGCTGTAGCCTCAGGTTTCCTTGATCCTTCTCAGAATTCTAACGGACCCGCTTTCGGAATCTGGGCTGCATTGCCAGCTGGAGGACCATTAGTAGAATTACCTAGCTCAACATCTAGAGTACAGGTGATCCACAACTCAGCGGATGCCGCTGCGTCAGAAGTAGATGTATATATCGGAGGAAGCCTTGCTGTAGACAACTTTGCTTTCCGCACAGCTACTCCTTTCATCGATTTCCCAGCAGGAGTTGAAACTGAAATTGCTGTAGCACCAGCTAACAGTACAAGTGCAGCAGATGCGATTGCTACTTTCCCGGTTACTTTGGAGAGACAAGAAACTTACATTGTAGTAGCCGACGGAATCGTTAGCCCGGAAGGATACGATCCAGCACCAGCTTTCGGATTGGAAGTATTCGCTATAGGTAGAGAAGCTGCAACAAGTGGGTCTAATACAGATGTCTTAGTTCACCACGGTTCGACTGATGCACCTACAGTAGATGTAGTTGAAGTAGGAGTGGGAGCAGGAACCATCGTAGACGATTTGGCTTACACTGATTTCGCCGGATATCTTGAATTACCGACTGCCGATTACACTTTGGAGATCAGAGATGAAACCGGTGCTGTAACTGTAGCCGCCTATGAAGCGCCATTAGCGACTCTAGGATTGGACGGAGCAGCTATTACTGTAGTAGCTTCAGGATTCCTTGATCCTTCTAATAACAGTGACGGTCCTGCCTTTGGATTATGGGTGGCACTTGCTGCGGGAGGAGACCTGGTGGAATTGCCAGCGCCTGTGTTGAGCACTACCGATTTCGATGCCAGCAACATTGCTGTATACCCGAATCCAACCAACGGTGAGCTGTTCATCCGCGGATTGGAGAATATCAACTTCGAAGTGAGTATCGTTGATATGCAGGGTAGAACACTTAGCACTAGCACTTTAAATACAAACGCCGAAGCTATCAACGTGAGCGCGTTATCGGCCGGAGTTTATCAATTGGTATTTACCGATGGTAACAACATCATCGGAAGTAAGAGATTCATTAAGAATTAATGGATATATAAAAATTGCTATCAAAAAGGGCTCCCTGATAGGAGCCCTTTTTATTTTGCGTGCATTGCTTGTTTTTAACAAAAAATTAAAGGAAAAATTCTCGGGGAATTTTATTTTTGGTCTTTGCTATGAATAAATCGGTCGTACATACAATTTTGTCGTTCGTGGTTGCCTTTTCATTATTGGCTCCCGCCATCGTACCGCTATTAAAAGTGGACGGGGAGACAATTGTTTGGATCGACATTACGGAAGATGAAAGTAAAAAAGAGTCAAAAAAAGAGATCGAGGAAAAAGAAGTTTATTTCCAGGATCTAACAGGATTTGATTCAGATGACGCACTTGACGAGTCGTTGTGGAATCATGCCTACTTCGCTTTGTGGCTCGAAGGATCGACCGAAATCATTCTCCCTCCTCCGGAACATAACGTTTAGTATTTCAGCATAAAAAAATTACTAATCATTGCGGCTCATAGAGCCGTGGAAAACTATTGTTATGTTTAAAAATTTAAGAAACGACTTACCGTCGAGTATTGTTGTATTTTTTGTAGCGTTACCTTTATGTTTAGGGATCGCATTGGCGAGTGGAGCGCCGCTTTTCTCAGGTCTGATAGCCGGGATAGTTGGAGGAATTGTTGTAGGAAGTTTAAGTGGATCACAAATTGGAGTGAGTGGTCCGGCTGCAGGATTAGCAGCCATTGTTTTAACGGCGATCGCAGCCTTGGGAAGTTTTGAAAACTTTTTGCTTGCCGTTGTGTTGGGTGGAGTGATCCAAATGCTTTTTGGAGTGTTACGTGCCGGAATTATCGGTTATTATTTCCCTTCATCCGTTATCAAGGGAATGCTTACAGGTATTGGTATTATCATTATACTGAAACAAATTCCGCATTTCTTTGGGTATGATTCCAACCCTGAAGGAGATTTTGCCTTCTTCCAGGTGGATGGAGAAAACACCTTCTCAGGAATTATTAATTCTTTGAATTTTATTAGTCTTGGTTCTACCATTGTAGCGATTGTAGGTCTGGGTATTCTTATCCTTTGGGAGAAAGTATTAACCAAGAAGTCTAAGATATTTAAATTGATCCAGGGACCGTTGGTAGCAGTGATCTTTGGGATTGTCTTTTTTAGCTTTGCAGGAAACTCCCAGTTTGCCATATCAACTGAAAACCTGGTTAGCGTGCCTGTACCCGGGGACATCGACTCTTTCTTTGCGCAGTTTACCTTCCCTAATTTTGGAGCGATAAGCAACCCTGAAATCTGGATCACCGCCTTTACGATTGCTTTAGTTGCCAGTTTGGAAACTTTGTTGTGTGTGGAAGCCACAGACAAACTGGATCCGGAAAAACGTGTGACACCCACCAATCGCGAGTTATTAGCGCAAGGAACCGGAAACATCCTTTCCGGACTAATCGGTGGATTGCCAATCACCCAGGTGATCGTACGTAGTTCGGCAAATGTTCAATCCGGAGGAAAGACCAAGATGTCTGCCATCATTCATGGTTTCTTTTTGCTGATCTCTGTAATGTTGATTCCAACTTTATTGAATAGAATTCCGCTTTCTGTATTAGCAGCAATTCTTTTAGTAGTTGGATATAAATTGGCCAAGCCCAGATTATTCAAAGAGATGTATGCAAAAGGTTGGAAACAATTCGTACCTTTTACCGTGACAGTCTTAGGAATCATTTTTACCGATTTATTGATTGGTATTGGTTTAGGACTGGCAGTGGGAATTGTAGTTATTTTGATCAAGAGCTATCAGAACTCACACTTCCTTCATATGGAAGATAACAGCAACGGAGAGGTGAAACTGAAAATGACGCTGGCGGAAGAAGTGACATTCTTCAATAAAGGAGCCATTTTGAAAGAATTGGATGCTTTGGAGGAAAATTCTTATTTGACCCTGGATGTTCGAAAAACCAGGTATCTGGATAACGATATCATTGAAATACTAGAAGACTTTTCGGAAAAGGCTCGGAATAAGAATATTACCATTAAGCTTATTTCTGAAAGAGGCATGGTAGAAAACCCGTCCAGTTACATTGAATTTTTTAAATTGAGACCAAAATCAGCATAAACAACAACTATGAAAGCACACACTAAAGAAACTCAAGCGGCCATGACCCCTCAAAGCGCGTTACAAGCTTTGAAGGATGGGAATAGCCGTTTTACCAGCGGGCAAATGGCCAGCAGAGATTTAAACGATCAAGTGTCCGATACTTCTTCGGGTCAATATCCATTTGCTACGGTATTGCATTGTATTGATTCACGAGTCTCTGCCGAATTATTATTCGACCAGGGAATAGGGGATGTATTCTCCATTCGAATCGCAGGAAATTTTGTGAATGATGACATCCTGGGAAGTATGGAGTTCGCCTGTAAACTGGCCGGAACCAAATTAGTGGTAGTTTTAGGTCATACTGCTTGCGGAGCCGTTAAAGGTGCATGCGACCACGCTCGATTGGGTAATCTTACGACCCTGATCAATAAGCTGGAGCCTGCCGTTGCTGCGGTTACGGAGCCCACGGATGAAAGCCTTCGGAATTCCGGAAACATCAGCTTTGTGAATGAAGTTGCAAAGAAGAATGTGGAAATGACCATGGCGAATATTCGTTCCAAAAGTCCGATATTAAAGGAGATGGAAGACAACGGAGAAATTGCCGTCGTTGGAGGAATGTACCATATAGAAGATGGAAGTGTAACCTTCTATTAATAAATTGGAACTAAATAGTAAACCCGCAACTAATGTTGCGGGTTTTTTTATATACCTATCCGGCTGAAAAATTCAGATTTATAACTCTCACCGATCGGGATCCGAACATCATCTATGACGATTTTACTTCGCTGAATCGAATCGATCTTGTTTACATTAACAATAAAGGAACGATGCACACGAAGGAAATTATTGGTAGGTAACAAATTTTGAATCTCCTTAAAACTCATAAGGGTAAGCACTGGTTTGTTGGTGTTCACGTGTATCTTCAGATAGTCCTTTAGTCCCTGGATGTATTTGATATCTTCGAGTGATAATTTCACATTATCGTATTCCGATTTTACAAAAATGTAATTTCTGGTTTCCTGTGGAGCTGTCCCGAACGCAGGTGCAATGTTTAATTGCGCCGGCGGATTCTTTTTTAGTGAAATTAATTCCCTTGCCCGGTTAACGGCTTTGATAAATCGTGGAAATGGAATTGGTTTTACCAGGTAGTCCACCGCGTTCAGTTCGAATCCTTCAAGAGCATACTGCGGGTAAGCCGTCGTGAAAATAAAGAGAGGACGCTTGTCCATGGATTTAATAAAATCTATCCCGCTTATCTGAGGCATTTCAATATCAGAAAATACCAGATCGACGCTTTGTTTACGCAACAATTCCAATGCCTCTATAGCGTTGGTAAAGGTGCCTATTACCTCAATGTTACCCATATCATCGCAGTAAGATTTGATAATATTCAGGGCTAGTGGCTCGTCATCGATAATTATACATTTCATTTTAATAAAGATTTAATTCGAGATCAACGAAGTACCTTTTTTCGTCTTTTTTCATAGAAAGACTATGTTTATTAGGGTACAATAGCTCGAGGCGATTCTTAATATTTCTAAGTCCGATCCCGGAACTCTTCTCATCCTTTTTGAAATTTCCAAGGAAGTTGTTCACTCGAAAGATTAGGGTATTACCCACCACTTCAATAACAATGGCGATGTCTGTTACTCCCTTAAAATCAGTTCCATATTTAAAGGCGTTTTCAATAAATGAGATCAACAATAGGGGGTGGATCTGTTTGTCCTCATAATTTCCCTTAATGACAAGGGTTACAAGTTCACTGTTCAGCAATCGAAGTCTCTGCAATGAGATATAGTTCTGTATGTATTTAATTTCTTTGGAAAGGGGCACCTTTTCTTCCCTGGCTTCATACAGCATATATCGCATGAGTTCCGACAGGGTGATGACCGCTTCCGGAGCTTCATTCGACTTGTTTCGAACCAGTGAGTAGATACTGTTCAAAGAGTTGAATAAAAAATGAGGGTTCAACTGATTTTTAAGGAACTGAAGTTCGGTTTCCGTTTTTTGAATTTCTTTAAGTTGTACCAATTTGTCACGCTGGTAAAAGTCCTTGACCAGGGCGATCGTACCTCCCAATAAAAAGAATGCAAACGTGATCACTACCGGGATAAAATATTTCAGCTGCTTTACCGCCGATTGTTGCTCGACAGCTTCCACCATTTCCTTGAATTGCTCCATTCCTGGTGGCAATTGTGGCATCGAATGGCGTACTGCGATATTAACAACTACCAATAAGCCTATAGACGACAGCACATAGGGAATCATTCTTTTCTTCAGCAGTAAAAATGGTACCAGGATCAGGTAATTAGCGTAAAATACAACAGCATTGATACCCAGTCTGTAGAATAGTTTGAGATCGACAGCACCGAATTCTGAAATCGCAAAGGCAACAGGGAAGGATATAAAACAAACCCAGGCAATTATATGTAGCCAGTACTCTTTAATCTTTACTGAATTTTGTGCCAAAACGGTAACTTTTGGTTCGATGTTTTCTAGCGTTGAAAATTAATTTCATAATGTATCAATTCTGAGATTTCTACCGTGGGAGATTGGCCTTTTTTTAACTTTTCTATGACCAGTTCGGCGATCCTGGATGCTTCCTTTTCGCTTCTGAAATACTGTTCACCGGGAACTCCCGGGATATGTTGCTGTCGAATCAAAAGTTTGTTTGTATGATAGATTTCATATCCCCATCCCGAATTGGGACCTTCCATAATACTTAGACTATATGGGTCCTGAATAGTTTTATGGGAAGGCCCCATCGGAATTGGGTGAACCAAAACCACCGTCAAAAAAATGATCAAACAAAGCAATATATATTGCTGAATTAAACTTTGCTTAAAAAAGGAACCGGCCATGATAACACCTAAATACGTTATTAACTAATACAAATCATTACATGACCGATTCACAATCAAACAACTAACAATCTATGGGTCCGTTAATCATCTTCGTCTTCTTCCTCATTCGGAAAGAATTCGAAAGTATCATCCAGATAAAGATTATTACTGCGACCCAATGCTACGTAACCCCTGCTTCCGTTGTAGAAGGCAATGGCATTCTGGCGTGATGTTTTCTCCAGGGATGTTTTCTCTTCCCAGGTATCGGAAGCCGGGTTATATTCAAAAATATCGCTGGTAGCGCCTCCGCCGTCATTCCCGCAGGCGATATAACCTAAACCGTTCATCGAGAATCCAACCGCCCCGGAACGTAGGATCAACAAATCATCATCATCGTCTAGTTGGGTAAGTTCCGTCCAGGACTCCGTACTCATGTCGAACTCCCAAAAATCGTCCTCAAAAAATCCGTTGGAGACTCCGGTCCCTAAATATGCCTTGTTGTTCATAACGAACACTATAGCTTCCCTTCTCTTGGCACCACCGAAACCAAGCTGTTCTTCCCAGCTATTGGTGGAAGGATTGTACTTCCAAAAATCTTTCTTGTCGTTATCACCGTCGAATCCTGTTCCCACATACCCGACGCTTTCAGAACTAAACGCAATGGCACTGCGTCTTGCAGTTCCTTCAAAATCTGCAATTTGCGCCCAACTGTTGGACGAAACATCGTATTGGTAGAAATCGGATAACTCATTGTCCCCGTCAAATCCCGTTCCCGCATATGCTTTGTTGCCAATACTGAATGCCACTGCGGCACTTCTGCTTACGCCCGGGAAATCGGCCAGCTGACTCCAAAAATTACCTTCCATGTCATATACCCAGAAATCACTCAAGTAGTCATCGCCGTCGTACCCGGTTCCCATATATCCTTTGTTGCCAATCGTAAAAGCAATGGCATTACTTCGAGGCGTGCCGTCAAAAACCGATCGATCTACCCAGTTTCCTAGGCGGCTGTCGTCATCGTCATCGCCGTTACAGGAAATCAATAGACCGTTCAAGCAGAGAAGAAGTCCAATTACGTATGTTCTATTTATTTTCATAATGTGTTAGATTTTTTTGAACTATTTGATTTAAAGTTGTACTTAATACCCGTAGAGAAGTTCCACGCAGAGGAAGATTCGAATTCAAAGACTTCATTTCCCTGATCATCCAGTATATTTATTTCACGGAATGGCGCGAAACCGGCAGAGAACTGTAGACTAAAGTTTGGCTGAATTTTGTATTGGTAATTAATTCCGGCTGAAATGGAAATGATCCGAAGTTTGGCATTGGTAATCGTACCGCCTGTATTTTCTACAAACAAGGTGTCGGAATTGTTTCCGAAGTAACCCTCCGGTTTCAACTCTATTGATATTCGATTCCTGGTATTTGGTGTGTAATGAAAGCCAGTGCTTGGCAATCCTATGCTATAACTGTATTTCTCATTGATTTTACTTCGGAAGGCAATAATGGGAAGCAGTTGAGGTTCTCCCAAAAGACTTCCATAACCTAACCCTACTATCAAAGCTGAATTTTTTTCAGAATCTCCCCATATTTTGGTCGCGGAGATCATGCTATTCCAGATAAAATCCTCGCCTACAATTCCGTTTTCAAAATTAGAGGTAAGAGTAGGCCCAAAAGAGATCCCCAGCATCCAGCGGTTTTTCAAAGGTCTGCGATAAGCTAAATTTGCCCGAATGCTTTGCATTTGTTGAAAGGAGCTGAAATTCAGGGCCGGTTCACTCTCAGCAAACAAAAACTTGTTGTAACTATAACCGACCCCGAATTCTAGGATACCGTTCATTATGAATTTATTTCCTCTAATACCCAAACGATATCCTTCTACCTGATTATCCTGATCGTCCGATAAGTACGAATACTCAAAACTTGCGGAATTACCCATCTCAGGGTTCCCCTGAAACTGGGCTTGCAGTCGTGGTACTATAAAAGCGGTGATTACCGGAAGTATGATCTTTCTCAATGTTATGAATTTGAGGCGAATGTATACTCACGATCTCATCCCTCTAAATAAATTATACCAACCACTTTTTTTAATAGACGAACCGGAACACTTGTTCTACCAATGGGATATGAGATCATTGATATGTTAAAATCGGGATTTGGTCTATTAAAATCCCATATAGGTCTAATATTGTTTGGGTTACCGGGCGTTCGGTCTTTATTTGCTTAAAATAAATCAATAAATGAAGACTTCGAGGATATTGCTTGCATTTGTAATTTTGGCTTGGGGATGCAGTACCGCTGATACCGAGATTCCCACCTTTGAAATAGGCCAGGAGTTTACAGACTCCAATGTGCGAGTGATTTCCATTGATACCTTGTCCTTGGAGCTCTCCACTTTTAAGTTCGATAGCATCATCACCAACGTAGTAGATCGATTGCTCATTGGCCAATACACAGATGCGGTCTTTGGTACCACAACGGCCTCTGCTTATTTCGAAATGATTCCTGCCGATTACAACATTGATAACGAAGCCGTTCTGGATAGCGTCGCTCTGATATTGGGATACGACACTTATTTCTATAATGATACGACTGCTGTTTCGCAGGTGCGAGTGCATCGTTTAACCGAGGAGGTCACACCGGAAGATGAGTTCTTTTATAACACGAGTACTCTTCCTTATGAACTGATACCGCTCGCCGTGCAGAATTATATCCCTGAACCCTTTGATGAAGATTCGCTACATATTACGATGCCGTATTCCTTCGGGCTAAGGATTTTCAACGACATCAAGAACGGATTTATTGGGGATGATTCGGAATTAAGACAAGAATTCAAAGGGTTGTCACTACAACCAGGATTTCAGGATAATGGCGCAGTGATTGGATTTTCGGTTGGGTTTGAAGAGTCTTACCTGCGATTTTTCTACACCATTGAAGATGAATTTGGAACCACCGAGCTCACTTACGACCTGGTCGTAAATCCATCGGTTCTGGAAGAGAAAGTATTCAATAATATTTCTTCTGAAGGGAATCCCCTGTTGGATCAATTAACCGATCAGGAAATAGTGCTGTCCTCGACTGAAAGTGGAGATCAAAGTTTTATTCAATCGGGATCTGGAATCGCCACACGAATTACATTACCATCGGTAAAATCCTTAAACGATCTGGCCGGGACAGGAACCGTTTTGAGTGCTATTTTGCAGTTGCGTTCCCCCAGGTCTTTATTGAACGACAACCTTCCAATTCGAGATTCCTTAAGTGTGAACCTGGTAGATCAAAATAACGAGTTTCAGGGACCGCTTCGGAATAACTTTAGCCCGGTTTATGGAGTTCTCAACAAGGAATTGAGTGAATTCAATGATGATTTCTATGAAATTCCCATTGCTGCCTATCTCGAACAGAAACTACAGGAGGAATTCAATATTGATGATGCATTGATTATCTATCCGTTGGATTTTACAACTAGTGTAGACAGACTTATTCTGAATGGTGAAAACAGCGAAGAATTTGAAGCGGAATTAATTGTGACCTATGCTATCTATGATGAATAGAATTCAGTCTGTTATGACAGTATTTGCCTTATTAAGTTGTATCCACATGGTGAGCCAATCAAACAATCTAACCGGGTCTCCCTATTCATTTTTCGGGCTGGGAGTACAATCCAAATCCTCACTTGCGGGTTTTAGTGCCCTGGGGAATACAGGCGTAGCCTATACCGAAAATTCATTTATCAATCCGTACAATCCAGCAGCGATTGCCTTTGCGACTCGTCAGTCGTTCTTGTTTGACATAGGAATGTTGACCGAAATCAACAATTTGAGTAACAGTACTAACGAAGAGCTAAAGTTATCTTCCAATTTTTCGAATGTGGCTTTTGGTTTTAATGGGAATGGGACCTGGGGTGTTGGTTTTCGATTGAGCCCTGCCACAGACGTCGGATATTCTTTGATCGGTATTCAAACGAATATCGAAGGAAGCCTGGAGGACTTTACGAGCAATGTATTGGGATCCGGTGGAATTAATGAGATGAGCTTTGACTATGGTAAAAAACTTTGGTCCAACTTCGCGGTCGGCTTTACGGCATCATATTTCTTCGGAGTGATTGAAGAACAGGAAAATGTCATTTTTGAAAATAATTTCCTTGACATCAGCGAGGAGAGCAGTTATACCGGATTCCAATTTGGCTTAGGTAC
Organism: Flavobacteriaceae bacterium; assembly: GCA_009827225.1. Classification (GTDB taxonomy): domain Bacteria; phylum Bacteroidota; class Bacteroidia; order Flavobacteriales; family Flavobacteriaceae; genus Aureisphaera. Next base: position 37,364 of record WUAI01000009.1, read on the forward strand.
GATTTATCAAATTAAAGATGGCTTAACGATAGGAACGAACATCAAGTTTCCCACAGTTCTTGATGGAACCCAGGATCGAAGCATCGTAAAGTCGCTCGATTTTAATCCCTTTCAACTGGAAGATGAAACAGGACTGGATATCCCGGATTTTGAGTTGCCCTGGCAATATTCCGTTGGTGTAAGTGCCATGCTGCTGAAGAAGTTCAATCTTTCTATGGATTTTACGCAACGGCTTTGGACGGCCACCGATCAAAGAGATAACATTGGTTCCTTTGTGGATCAGACTCAGTGGGGAATGGGGGTGGAGTACATTCCTGATGTTCGGGGCTTTACATACTGGAAGAAAATCCGATATCGGGCGGGGTTTCAGTATGATTCGGGTTATCTGGATGTAAAGGACATCACCATTTCGAATTACAAAATTACCGCCGGATTAGGTTTCCCATTGGGAAGAGGAAATTCAAGTTTGAATATTTCCTATGACTACGGTAATAGTGGGACTGTTCAAGGCATTTTGGTGGAGGAAAACACCCACAGTGTGCATTTGAATGTCACTTTAACCGACTTATGGTTTTTACAACGAAAAATCGATTAATATAAATTTTAAACAATGGTAAAATCAATAATTTATTATGTAATGCTAACGAGCACGATAAGCGTAAATGTTTTTGCGCAAAGCAAAATGAGCGCCGATGAAATGGCACTTAAACAAACAGAAGAAATGACCAAAGTATTGGAACTTGATGAAGAGCAATCCAAGAAGATCTATGAGATCAATCTAGGGCATTCCAACCAGTTGAAGGAGATCATGGATCGGCCGGGAAGTATGATGAACAAGATGGGTGATGTTCGTGAGATTCGTTCACAAAAGGACAGAGAATTGGAGGATGTGCTCAGCGAAGATCAAATGAAATTGTATAAAAACGAGGTTGAACCGAAAATGAGAAAAAGGATGAGAAAGGATATGAAGAATGGTAATTGATAGAGACTGCCAGCCGCATTTTACATGCGGTTTTTTTATTTCAAAAGACTTTAAAGAATTAAAAAAGGGTGTTATATTTGCACCCGCATCAGGAGGAATGGCAGAGTGGTCGAATGCGGCAGTCTTGAAAACTGTTGAGGGTCACACCTCCGGGGGTTCGAATCCCTCTTCCTCCGCAAAAGAAACCCGCAACGAAAGTTGCGGGTTTTGTGTTTTCGGAAGCAAGTGAAACTTGTTTCAACTTGCGTAAAAAATACAAAACCGAACCACGCTCATGCGGGGTTGTGGGTTTTATATTTGCCAAGGATTCCCTATATGGGATCAACGCAGTTAATCCCTGATTTACCTTGCCTTCAGCAGGCTCAAGTCTCGAAAGCTTGCTTTCGGAAGCGAAAGAAAATACAAAACCGAACCACGCATGAGCGTGGTTGTGAGTATTATGCCCGCCCGTACCGAACGGCACGTTCGGGCGGGCTTGCCTAGGAATCTCTTAATGGGATCAACGCCGTTAATCCCAAAAACTGTATCTTCGATTCCAATATTAAACCACCATGGCACAAGGCAAATCCTGGCTTCGAGTCCTGCTAGATATCATAAAAGAAGTCTTTGAAGCTTCACAAAAGAATGCTCGCCCCAGAACCTGGCATCAGCATGTGGTTCCTTATGAAGATGGTTGGGCCGTTCGCAGAGAAGGGAACAAGCGCATCACTTCCAAGCATCGAAAACAAAGTACTGCTCTTAGAAAAGCCAAAAGCATAGCTAGAATAAAGAAAGCGGATGTGATTATCCATAGGGCGGATGGAACTATCAGGGATCGCATAAGCTTTGATTAGTATTGCACTAGATAGTATTCTTTGATTTGGTAAGGGCAATAAAAAAGGACCCAATTTAAGTTTATAAGTTGGATCCTTTTGAATGATTTTTATAGTTTTTAGAAACGTTATTGACTTAATGATTCCTTATTCACAAGTCTGGCCTCGATGGTGCAGCCCGACCCATTAATAAAGTAAAGATTTTCACAAACTATATATCCGGTATCATCTCTTTCCAATCGAACCGAGAAGCGGTCGCGCCTTTCGAAATCGGGAAGACTGGCATCTGTGATGATAAATTCGGAAGATAAGGTATTTGTAGTGTTGTCGTACAAAAACTCAAAGTTGGCCACATTGCTAGAACCGTCCAAATCAATAAATGGTTTTATAAGATTGAAGTTGCTTACATTTCCAGTAGGGAATTCAAGTTCTTCCACAAAGAAATCGGTGGTTGTTCCGGCACATCTGAAATAAAAGTCCCATTTTCCGGAAATCTTCGCATTAAAACGTACAATTCCGTAGGATTTGGTTGCCCCAAACCAATATGGGTCAGAGAGTAGAATCCTTCTTGGACCACGCTTGCTACCCAGGTTTTTGTCGCATTCGGTTTGATTTTTACCCGGCGTTCCGTTAGACTGGAAAACTGCTAGTTGACCGTTAGTGTTTTTTAGGACTATACCAATATGATTTGCGCGAGTTCCGGATAACCAGTAGATGATATCTCCTGTCTCAAATTTATTAGTCGAAAGTTCACCCAGATCTTCAACTTCCAAGACGTCTAGTTCAGGAATGGCACTGGTTATGGCATTCTTTATCGTGGAGGGATTCCTTTGTGAATTGGCGGGTCCAATGATAAAATCAACACCGGAATTTTCGAATAATTGATGGATAAATCCGGAGCAGTCCAAACCATAGATTTCTTCTTCACATACCGTATTAGGACCGGGTGGAGCAATTCTCCTCGTATGATCCTTGCCTCCCCAGGAATAGGCAAGACCGGATTGTGCGGGTTTATTCTCGCCTTCGTCTGGGTATTGGTGTTTTGATCTGTTGGTTAAATTTAACGCAACGGCGGTAAGCTTACTGATCAACAAGTTTCTTGCGTCCTGTGGACCAATCACACTATTTCTATTGGATCGAAGCCAATTGTCATAGAAATCAACGTCCATTTCTTTTAGAAATTCGCCAATGGTTAGACCGTTTGGTAACACTACGTTGTTTTCATTAAAATCTAAGGCTTCTTCAAAGTTTTCTAATACTAAGGACTCTTCAACAGTCAGAGCCTCGTCACCCTCTATGGCGATTTCGTCTTCGGAGTCGTCTTTACTACAGGCATAGAACAACCCTGATAGAAGGACTAACCCCATGAATAATTTTACAAAGTTTTTCATAATAAGTGATTTTTTAAGGGTAGTACTGTATACCCGTGATTTTATACTGGTTTCCTATTTTTCGAAATATGAGATCTCTGTTGGGTTCGGGTGAGTTGGGTTGTAAAAGGAATTCTGTTTGAACAATTACATCGAAATATGATTCCCCATCGAAGAACTTTTCGGCTTCAAAACCCCGGTATCGATCTTTTTTGAATGCCTCTACTACATATTCGTTGAATATGGCATTGTAAATCTGCTGAATTTGGTTTTTGGATTCGCAGCTTAAAGATTGTGATGGTTGATAAACATCGCCATAGGCATCTACAAAGGGAAGGTGGATATAGTCAATTACATTTTCCTTGTTTCCTTTTACTACTTCTGCTTTAATGGTATTCCAGAATGACTCGAATTCGATGGTTTGGGCGTATTCCGAATTTTGAACCACCATATCAGATTTGCCCTCTTTCAAATCTTTGCATCCGAAGACAACGAAAATCGAAAGAGAGAAGGACACTATGTATTGAATTCTAACAGACATAATAATACCCTATGATTATGATGTAAAACTAGAGGTACGCCATGCGCATGTCCATACCCCTTAGCGGGTATTTTGTATGGATTGAATATTTTACCTAGTGTGAGTAGACTCCAGGGCTTGAAGTACTAGAGATAGAATTCGAATTTATTTATAAGGAATAATGATGTTTTAGAAGATAAGGGTACGAACCTTTTGTTGTAAAATCCTGTAAATAGTTGTATATTAGTAAGATAACTCCCCTTGTTGGAAACCGTTAGTTGTGTTTTCAACCGTAAATAACATCTTTTTATGTCGAATACAGCAAAAGCAAAAGCCATTATGGTGGATCATTTCCACTCGGGCAATTATGAAAATATGAGCACCGCGGATTTGGTAAGTGTGCGCGATGAACTAGCCGATCTTTGGATACAAATAGACCAGGTCGATATTCGTGTGGGTATGAGCCAGCAGGAAGTAAAGGATGCTTTGAGCGATCCTTTTATTGAAAACGATGGTACCTGGATGTACCCATCAACGTTCGACCAGTATTACTACAGTATCGAATTTGATTCGGGGCTGGTAAAGGAAACGGATTTTGTAGCACTTAAAATATTCTGATATGGCCTTTACCAACGAGACAGCGTTTATCAACGGACTGAAAACCACACCCGACCAGACCAAGGCCATTGAAGCTCTGTTCAATGATCCCGATTTTCTGAAGATTTGGAACTATTTAAAAAATTGTCAAAAGGTCATCGAACTGAAATCAATCCCCGGATACAAAATACGGGGTAAGGAACGATTTGGAGGCTATACAGCCGGAAGAAAGGGAACTTTTGTAGTGAATCCTACCAAACCCGAACACAGGGATAACCCTATGGAAATGGTAGATACCATTATACATGAGTGCATCCATGCAGTTTTGGATGTCCAAAAAGACTGCGGGGATACCAACTATCCTTTTAGCAAAGAAATCACGGAAGTGTATGAGGACCCCAATATCAAAGGGACTCCCACCACTTCAAAGAAACATGTGGATCCTCGAGATAAAGACCATATGGACAAGCACTATGGAGATAGTGCCAGTAGTCCCAACGATGAGTACATCGATATCAATGATAAGGCGCAACAACTGATCATCAAGATTATTAGAAGGTTAATGAAACAGACAAAAGTGGGCAAGAAGACTCTCACTTTCGAAAATGAGGAAAAACGAAATCCGCCAAGCAAACCCGGTGGTTGCATATTGGTTCTTGCAACATTAGTGCTTTTGATCGGTAGCGTTATCTATTTTGCTATCCAAATGGTATAATTCTTCCGGTTAATAAATAGGAATGGGATTCATATGGTCGTCTACTGCAACGTAGGTGAAATAACCCGTGACCACACTGTCGCGTTTTTCGCTGTACATATCTTCCATAAAGATCTCTACCTTCACCACACAGCTGGTATTACCCACTTTCTCTACACGAGCCACCAGTTCTACAATTGTTCCCTGCGGAATCGGGGTGGTAAAGTCGATCTTTTCTGTGCTCACTGTAACCACTTTTTTTCTACTGAAACGGGTGGCGCAAATAAATGATGCTTCGTCCATCATGTGTAAGGTGGTGCCACCGAAAAGGGTGTCGTAGTGGTTGGTGGTATTAGGAAATACGGCTTTGAAAATCCGGGTTTCACTGTTATGAATCCTTTGTGTAAGATCAGACATAGGGTTTTACTTTTATCTTATCAAAATTATCAATGGAAGGCAACTTTCGTTTACGTTCACCCATCGTATTTTTGTATGGTAAATGTAATTCGAAAAAATGGCTTCAGACATTATTGAAAAATTAAATTGGCGATACGCCACCAAAAAATTTGATTCGACCCGTAAACTTTCCGAAGAAAAAATACAAATTCTGAAAGATGCCTTCAATCTCACGGCGACCTCCTATGGACTTCAGCCACTGAAGATGGTAGTTATACAGAATGAGGACCTTCAGCAGAAATTGGTGGCTGCCAGTATGGAGCAGCAGCAGGTGGCTCAAGCTTCTCATGTTTTGGTTTTATGTATTGAAGCTTCTTTGACTTCCTCATACATCAAGAACCATTTCAATAGGGTAGAGGACATTCGTAATACTCCCAGGGAAATTTTGGATCCTTTTGAAGAAAACCTGATCAGTTCATTTTCCTCGAAAGAGCAGGAAGACATTTCACTTTGGATGGCTAAACAAGCTTACATTGCTATGGGTAACCTACTCACCGTTTGTGCGTATGAAGAAATCGATTCCTGCCCGATGGAAGGATTCGTTCCGGCCCAGTACGACGAAATTCTTGGTTTAACTGAAAAACGATTGCAATCGGTGCTGGTGCTGCCGGTAGGCTATCGTGCTGAAGACGATATGTTCTCGGAACTTAAAAAAGTTCGACGCGGTACTGAAGAGGTGATTATCGAGATGTAGGCTTTGGTGATTTTTGCTATTTTTAGTACATGATCACCCGTACCACACGCCGATTTCTAACCATTCTTATTACGGGGACCTTTACCATTTGGTTCGACCGAAAATACCGGAAATACACGGTGATACCGTTACTCATACTAATTGTCGGGTTTCTTATCCCGCAGAATTTAATGTTACCTGTAAAGGGAGCCACGACCTCCGATTGGGACATCAATTCCTTTTGGGCCTATCCCTGGGGAACCTCCATAACACATAAAGGGATTGATATCTTTCAACGGAAGGGAGCCGAAGTGATTTCTGCCACTCACGGATGGGTAATTTATACACATGAAGGGGGTAAAGGAGGGAAGTCGGTGATGGTGCTGGGTCCAAAGTGGCGATTTCATTATTATGCACATTTAGATGAAATAAAAGCCACTCCCTTTGTTCCGGTGAAGCAGGGAGCAGTAATTGGGACCGTTGGGGACACGGGTAATGCCAAAGGCAAACCACCGCATTTACATTATGCCATCACTTCACCTTTTCCTTATGTAAATCGATATGACAAAGAAGCAGTGCACGGTTGGAAGAAAATGTTCTATCTGAATCCTGATAGTTATCTGCGGAAATAATACGAAAGATTATTCCACTTTCGTCATCACAAACTGGTAGAGATTGTCGTTACCGGGAATCTGAATTTCGATAGTAACATCAAGACCGTTAACTTCCAGAATAGAAACCAAAAACGGAATTTCTTCGTATCCCTTCGTAGCAGGATTGTTGGACTCTTCCAGAAGAAGTTCATAATTGCAATCGTCGATCCACGTGATCTTGTATTTTGAAATATGCCCGCTGCCCTTGGTATATTCGGTCTGGTAATTGTCATCACGCTCGATCATTCCTTCATAGCCCGATGCCTCATCGGATACCCGAAACTGGCCGGTCTTGAAATAATCACAATCGTGTTCCTGTGCGGAAAGCTGGGTAAAAAATAGAAGGGAGAAGATCAGGAGTAAAGTTCGTTTCATAGCACTTATTCTAAGATGGTTGTCGCAAGCTACGAATAATTCTTAAAGATTCGAATTCTGATTTATGGTCATTGTTGTTCGCCGCGCAACGATTACCTTTGCAGCGCATCTAACTTTTATAAATCACAACTAGCATATGCCCGGATTTGAAGTATTTGGAGAAGAAGAAAGAAACGAAGTAAACGACGTTCTTGAAAATGGCGTTTTAATGCGTTATGGCTTTGATGGTATGCGCAATGGACACTGGAAAGCTAAAGAATTCGAGGCGGCCTTCGCCGAAAGAATGGACGTAGAGCATTGCCAGTTGGTGTCCAGCGGGACTTCAGCGCTTACCGTTGCGTTGGCTTCTGCAGGAGTGGGAGCCGGAGATGAGGTGATCATGCCAACATTCACGTTCGTTGCAAGCTTCGAATCGATTATGATGCTGGGTGCTGTACCCGTATTGGTGGATATAGATGAAACCCTAACCCTCGATCCAGAAGCCGTAGAAAAGGCCATCACCGAAAGAACCAAATGCGTGATGCCGGTTCATATGTGTGGTTCCATGGCAAACCTCAAAGCGTTAAAGGCCATTTGTGAGAAACACGACTTGCTGCTTTTGGAGGATGCGTGTCAGGCGATTGGTGGAACTTTTGAAGGGAAACCTTTGGGAAGTTATGGTGACTTAGGGTGTTTTTCTTTTGATTTTGTAAAAACGATTACCTGCGGAGAAGGTGGAGCGGTGATCACGAACAACAAACAATACGCGGTCAATGCCGATCAATACCAGGATCACGGTCACGACCATATAGGGAACGATCGGGGAGCGGAAACACATCCTACCCTGGGGTATAATTTCAGAATTTCTGAATTGAATGCGGCGGTGGGAATCGCGCAACTTCGAAAGATCGATGATATTTTGGCATTGCAGCGAAAGAATTACACGATTATGCGTGAAGCTCTTTCGGAAGTGGAAGGAGTTACCTTCCGAAGAGTGCCCGAAGGTGGAGTGGAAAACTATTCTTTTCTGAATTTCTATTTACCTACCGCTGAATTAACACAAAAAGCTCATAAGTCCTTAGGTGCTGAAGGAGTGGATGCTTGCTTCTACTGGTTTAACAATAACTGGCATTACATCCACGGTTGGGAGCACTTGAGGAATTTAAAGAGTTTGATGCCGTTACCTTCAGAAATTAAAAACAGAATTCAGGATTTGAATTCAGCCGATTTCTCCAAAAGTGATGCCTGGATGAGTCGTACAATTTCTTCTTTGGTGAAAGTGGGGTGGACGGAAGCTCAGGTTCAGGAGAGAGCCGCCACCATGAAAAGGGTGATTTCAGAAATACTTAAAAAGGAATATACTCTGTAATTTCCAATCCGTAACCAATCATTCCTACACGCTTGGTTTGTTCATTGTTGGAAATAAGCCGGATCTTCGAAATTCCCAGGTCATGCAAGATCTGTGCTCCAATTCCGAAATCCTTAGCGTCCATTTCAATGCGAGGTGCTTTTGCAACGCTGGTTCCGGTCTGAGCTTCTTTTAATGCCGAAAGACGCTTCAGTAAGTTAAATGACTGACTTTGCTGATTGATAAACACCACGGCCCCTTTACCTTGCGTATTTACAGCCTGGAACATATCGTCCAGTTTTTTGTCGGCATTGTTCGTAAGCGTACCCAGAATATCATTATTCACTAAGGTTGAATTGACGCGAACAGGCACAGGTTCATTTGCAGCCCACTCTCCTTTGGTCAACGCGATGTGTATCTGCTGATTCGTAGTTTGTTCGTAGGCGCGCAGTCGGTAGGAACCAAACTTGGTTTCGATCTGAAAATCTTCTTTTTTTTCAATCAACGAATCATGCTCCATTCGATACGCAACCAAATCTTCGATCGAAATTAATTTCAAATCAAACTTTTTGGCTACTTCCAGTAATTGTGGCAATCGGGCCATGGTTCCGTCTTCATTTAGAATCTCAACCAAAATACCTGCGGGTTGCAAACCTGCCAATCTTGCCAGGTCGATGGCGGCTTCGGTATGTCCGGTTCTTCGCAGAACTCCTCCTTCCTTAGCGCGCAATGGAAAAATATGTCCAGGTCGACCGAGGTCCCCGGCCTTAGTTTCAGGATTCACCAGAGCTTTGATGGTTTTGGCACGATCATGGACCGAAATTCCCGTAGTACAGCCATGGCCTATGAGGTCCACAGAAACGGTAAACTGTGTATGATGTAATACCGTATTATTTTCTACCATCATCGTTAGGTCCAATTCTTTGCAACGCTCCTCAGTGATCGGTGCACAGATGAGTCCGCGCCCGTGAGTCGCCATGAAATTGATCATTTCAGGGGTAACCAATTCCGCGGCAGCGATAAAATCACCTTCATTTTCCCGATTTTCATCATCCACGACAATAACGATCTTTCCATTTCGAATGTCTTTAATAGCTTCGGAGATGGTATTCAGTTGTGTTGTCTTCACGTTTTCAGTAGAAATCATATTACGATATTTCAAGGTACAAAGATACGCAATGAAAAGTTTATTTTGCTTTTTTAAATAGCCTTCCGATGCGCTGTAGAAAGGTGTCTATATCGATGATTCCCTGATCGGTTGTAGCACGATAAGTGAGCCAGATTCCGAGGGGAAGCATGATCACAGTACTTAGCCAGCTGGCGATAAACGGATGCATGGTACCATCTTCTGCGCTGTTCTTGGCGAATATGCCGATAAAATGATAGGTGAGGAACAGCAGGATCGCCACTACCATAGGCAATCCCATACCGCCTTTTCGGATGATAGCTCCCAGCGGGGCACCCACGAAGAATAAAATAATACAGGCAATTGCGAGAATGTATTTCTCGTGCAAAGCGATCTCGTGTTTGTTGAGGGCTTTTGTTTTACGCTGAAACTCCATCTTCTTGGCATTTAGTGTCTGAAGAGTTCCGCGAGTATTATCGATGGCTGTAGAAACGATTTGCAATTGCTGGCCCGACTTGAAATAATCCAGTAACTCGGCATACGTCGTGTCTCGCTTTTTCTTTGGCGGAACCGTATCCCTGATTTTTGTAATTCCGGCACGGTAATACATGTTTTCAGAAAACAGTTGAATATCCCGGCTGTAGCTTGTAGAGAGACGGTCGATCTCGGAAAATAGTTCGTTGATCTTATACATGTTGTGGTTGCTCAGGTCGTTTTCCTTGTCGATGTCGGCATCGTTGAGCTCTGTAAGATCCAGGTTGATGGTATATCGTTCAAAATAACTCTTGGCAAAAGGCCGGTTACGTTGCTTCATGATATTCTTAACCTGAACATCTTCATAATAATTCCCGTCTTTCAGAATCAGAGAAAGCGTATTGCTTCCTTTTTCGCTGGCCAATTCTCCCTCGTCGGCAATGGTTACCTTGGTGTTTTTACTTGGACTGTTGGGGTTTTTTTGATGGATCACAACCCCTCGTAAAAACTGCTCACGATCGCCGTATTTCTCTTCCACCTTTATGTTGAAATTGTCCCCGATACTACTGAATTGCCCTTCCACGATTGCCATGGACGGACTCACCTGGGCGATATTCCGGCGAAGGTTCTGCCATTTATATTCGGAGTAGGGGATCACATTATTCGCAAAGAAGAAGGCAAGTACGGATAATCCCACAATAAAGAATGTCAGGCTTCGCATGGCTCTCTGTAAGGAGATCCCGGTCGATTTCATAGCCGCGAATTCGTATTTCTCGGCAAAACTTCCGAAGACCATCAAAGAGGTTACCAGAATAGTGAGCGGCAAAACTAAGGGAATAAGTCGTGGTGAAACGTACCAAAGGAATTTTAGTACGACCCATACATCCAGATCTTTTCCGGCTAGTTCAGAAATGTACAACCAGATGGTTTGAAGCACAAAAATGAACATTAAAATAATGAAGACGCTAAAAAACGTCTTCAGGTATGCTGTTAATATGTAACGGTCTAATATTTTCAAACGAAAGAATTAATCCAACTCGTCAATGTAATAGCCTTCTTCCTCGTATTTTTCTTTGTCAAAGGTAAAAAGTGTTTTGGACAAAGGTTGATTGGTTTTAAAAGAATTAACAGTTAATGTATACTTGGTGCCCTGGGCATCGGTTTGAATCAATCTGTAGATATGCTTGGTTTGAACATCAATTCCAAGCAGTATATCCTTGATTTCCGCTTTGGAATCGATAGGCATTAATTTTACAAACTGTATTCTTCTCCCTTTTATCGTCTGAACAATATCCATTTTAGAAGTGTACCCTTTCTCATAGAAGGTAAGTAGTTTGGAAGGTGTGATCTCCTTGTCATCCTGAGCATTGTATTTGGATATAGTTACCTCTTCATCCTCCGGTACGATAGAATATATTTTCTTTCCGTCAAACATGCGGGTGGTTCCCAACATATTCAAAACGTATTTGTCACCATGGATGGTCACATTACCTCTTGTGTCCTGGGTTACATTTTCCTTTTTGTTGTTCAGGTTCCATCGGAAATCGATCACGATATTGTCGTATCCTTTTACTTTTTCCGAAACTTCATTCAATAGCGTTTTGGCGCTCTGAGCCTGTGCCAAATTCAGACTGCATAACGCTACGATCAGGATTGCTGCTACTTTCTTCATCTTACAAATCGTTATTTTCGTTGTTTAAAAGTTGGTTTAAGGCTTCAATTGTTGGGACGAGCACTTGTCTGGCTTTACTGCCTTCAAAGGGCCCTACTATACCGGCAGCCTCCAGTTGGTCTATGAGTCGGCCTGCACGATTATAGCCAAGTTTTAGTTTTCGTTGTAACAAGGATGCCGAACCTTGTTGTGCAATTACCAAAACTTCGGCTGCTTCCCGGAACAATTGATCCCGTTCTTCTACACCTATATCAAGAGTTGTGCCACCTTCCTCGCTCACATATTCGGGTAATAGGTGTGCATCGGGGTAGGCTTTTTGAGATCCGATATACTCCGTAATGTCCGCAACCTCCGGAGTATCTACAAAGGCGCATTGTATACGCGTAAGGTCGTTCCCCTGGGTAAATAGCATATCTCCTCGACCTATGAGCTGATCTGCACCCGAATTATCCAATATCGTTCTGGAATCGATCTTACTTGTTACCCTGAAAGCAACACGGGCAGGGAAGTTAGCTTTAATGATCCCGGTGATCACATTTACCGAAGGCCTCTGGGTAGCGATTATCAGATGAATCCCGATAGCCCGAGCCAACTGTGCCAATCTGGCTATAGGCGTTTCTACCTCTTTTCCCGCCGTCATGATGAGATCCGCAAATTCATCGATCACCAAAACGATATAAGGAAGGAATCTATGACCGTCATTCGGATTGAGCTTTCGTGCCTTGAATTTTGTATTGTATTCCTTAATATTTCGGCACAAGGCGTCTTTAAGAAGATCGTAGCGCGCATCCATTTCAATACAAAGTGAGTTTAGGGTATTAATCACTTTGTTCGTATCTGTAATGATTGCTTCATCGGTATCCGGCAATTTTGCCAGGAAATGTCGCTCAATCTTATTGAACAGCGTAAGCTCTACCTTTTTTGGGTCTACAAGTACAAATTTTACCTCTGCAGGGTGTTTTTTATACAAAAGAGAAGTAAGTATCGCGTTGAGCCCAACTGATTTCCCCTGACCTGTAGCACCCGCCATTAACAGGTGCGGCATTTTGGCAAGATCCACGACGAAAGTCTCATTGCTGATAGTTTTACCTAATGACAAAGGCAATTCCATTTCAGCATTTTGAAATTTAGGAGAGGCAATGGCGGAACGCATGGATACTATCTGCGGGTTCTTATTCGGAACCTCGATCCCGATGGTTCCACGCCCCGGTATAGGGGCAATGATTCGTATTCCCAGGGCTGAAAGGGAAAGAGCTATATCGTCCTCAAGATTCTTTATTTTGGAGATCCTTATTCCGGCTTCCGGAACAATTTCATACAGCGTCACCGTTGGACCTACAGTAGCTTTGATGTTTGCTATTCCGATCTTGTAATTGCTCAGAGTATCTACAATTCGATTCTTGTTGGCTTCCAGTTCTTCCTGGTTGATGGTGATTCCCTGGCCACCGGAATAGTCTTTTAGCAATTCAATGGTTGGAAATTTATAACTGCCCAACTCCAGTGTTGGATCAAACTCTCCAAAATCTTCCACCAATTTCTTGCTGAGATTTTCTTCTACAGTTTCTTCTTCCACAGCTTGTTCTACCTCCATCACCACTTCTTGTTCTTGAGTGGATTTTTCTTCGGATACCTTCTTCAAGTAAGGCTCGTCGACAGTTTCCACCGCCGCTGGTGTGAGTTCGATTTCAGCGGTTTCCGGTGTTACAACCGCTTCAACTACTTCTTTTTCGTAATCCGTTTGTTCGACGACCGTCTCGGTTTCAGCGTCAAAATCAGATTTGATTTCCTGTTTGGTTTTCTTCAATGATGCTGAAATCTTCTCGGGTGTTACTTTGAGCCGTATTACCAGGTAGATGATCGCTAAAAAGGTCATCACCAGGATAGCACCTATCAACCCCATATAATCCTGCATAAGGTCGTTGATCTCATATCCTACAACACCGCTATATAAGGAGTTGGAGTCTCCGAAGAAACCGAAAAATACTGAAAGCCAAAGGGCGACCATGATACCCCAAAACCAAAACTTCAATAGTTGTTTTTTGGCGTAATCAAAGAAATAGAACACCCCGGTAAGGGTTATTAAAAACGCTATGATGAAGGCTGAAATACCCAGTCCCTTGTAGATGAACAGGTCTCCCAGATTACTTCCGAATTTTTGCAACCAGTTCTTAGTCTCTACATCACGTCCCAATTCACCTACAACACTTTGGTCGGCCTGCCAGGTGAAGTAATAAGAGATAAATGAAAAGATAAGTGCTAACCCAAGTAGGAATAAACCACTACCAAGAATTACTTTTTGTTGTCGGGACCATTTGAAAGTAATCTTTTTTCGAGAGGTTTTGGTTCGTTTGGCGGACTTGGATTTTCTTTTGGCCATGAATGGTTGTTGTCGTTCAGCAAATATACAACGTCCCAAACAATTTAAAATTTTTTGGCAATAAAGATTCTGCTCAGCTCAAAAGATTATAGTTCAGCTGAAATTGTCCGTTCTTTCTCCATTGAATCCAACCGGTGTTCACTTTCTCAAAATCTTCCGTATACAATATTACCTTCATCCAATCATCGCGGATGAGAACCGGTTTCATGAAATCAAATGTTGCGTTCACGGTGCTGCTACTTTCCAAGGCTTTAATATGAACCGTATGCCTGGCACCTTCCTGGAACTCCACCGAACTCACCTTCAGCAAAAACTCCGGCCATAACATGAGCTTCCCGGTTTCTCTTGAAACAAAAGAAGAACGACCGTCGTTCTTATTAGTTTCCACTTCGATGAAGTCGGCCGATATTGCTAGTACCTTAAAATAAAGAATGCCATAATCAAGCTTCAAATGCTCAGGAACCATCCAGGGAGGAGCAGTGGATATTTCGTAATTTCCGTATTCATTGTTCTTAAATGTAATACTGTCGGAGGGAGAGTGTTCCATTATTGATTTCTCAAAATTCGGATTTCCGTAGAAGTATAAACTTTCAGTTTCAAAAAGAGTAGGCGCATAGAATCCCAATCCTGCATCAGAAGTTTCAAAAGAACCAAACCAACTGCTGAGTAACAATGGTTGGATAAGAAGTGCACTTGTTGGAACGGCTTCGGCAGCAGGGCCGGTTGTTTCCCGCGGAACTTCCTGTTCAGGTTCTTTATCTTTCTTCCTTTGTGTATATTGATAATAGTTATATCCGTAGCCAATCAACATCAAAACGAGCAACACCCAATTGGTTCGAATAATACGTTTCACCGGCGACAAATACGCATAAATTAGGGCAAGAACGAGTCCGATACCTGAACCCATCACACCATATCCTAATACAATCGCTCCACCTGCCAGCATTTGACCTTCCCCGGCTCCGGTCCATTTGGCAACCATGATACCTACAATAAAAAAAATGGGTATACTCAATAAATACAAAGCAAAACTTGCGGGTTTAAATAGATTTTTCATAAGATCGATTTACCATTCATACATTTTGGTGTAGGTTTCTCCCTGCTTGACGGAAAATTCAAACCATTTGGTGGTGTCCGCACCATTCTTCCTACCTCTTAATCGAACCTTGTAATTTCCGGGTGTGAGGATAAATTCTCTTGGGTTTGAACTCTCACTGGTGTAGCTTCTACCCGCTGCTACAGATTCGTCCGTTTTGGCATCGTAAATACTCACAGTCACATCCACCAGTTGTCCGCTTTCTGAACATCCAAGGTTGGCAATACCGGTTGCAAATTCATGGATGACATCCTTGGTTTCCATAGAGGACAACTCCACATCTTCGATGACATGTTCACGATAGCGTCCGTTGATCCTCAATCCCATGACTTTCACATCGTACACTCCGGCGTTCAGTTCTATGTCCTTAGGTTTTTTATAGGTTCTTCCACCCGTCACCGTTTTACCATCCTGATCGAGAATCTTTACAGTGCTGTCCCAACCTTCGCCGTTATTGGTAGTATGAACTCTTAAAGTTCCACCATCAAAGGAAATCGTTTGATGGACCACCTTATCTTCAAAACTCTCAATATTTCTAACCATTATTGCTGAAATCTTAGAACCTTCAAGAGGTTTAACTTCGAGATCATACGTACTTGGAGGTAGAAACACTGAAGCTGTATCACGATACGTTCGTACACTGATCGGTCTGCGTTTTGATTTCAGATCGTATGCCTTCACCCAAGCGTCCACAGGCTCTCCATTTTTGACAGCGTAGAAGGTAACATTCCCTTCGGGCATGGTCACCGTTTGCTGGGTAGCCTCATTGAGCACTTCACCCAAACCTGCAGCAGAAGAAGCATCGTAGTACATTCCATCACCTGCCTTGGCGGCACATTCCAATTGCCCGGTTTCTCCTTTTTTCAAACCAAAACCAACAATGTGTAGTTTGAAATCGATGCCTGCTTTTTTTGCTTCGGAAACCACATTGCATATATCGCCGTTACAGGACTCCACTCCATCGGTAATTAGAATAATGGTAGCACTGGAACCTGAAGCTTTCAATTGATCGATCACCATTCTGGCCGAGTACGCCAGGGGTGTTTTCCCTAATGGTTTGATGTTCTTCAATGCTTTCGTGACTTCGGTTTTGGAAGTATTTTCCATGGAAACCAAAGTTTCAACATCCTTACAATCTCCTTTCTGCCGATGTCCATAGGCAACCACTCCTACTTGCTGGTTTTCTCCCAGCGTACCTACCGTCGTGGTCAAAACCTCAGAAGCAATCTCCATTTTAGTTTTACCCTCCAGTTGGCCCCACATGGAACCACTGGCATCATATATAAAGATAATGGGAGCTGTTGTTTCGGTCGATTGTGCGAGTCCCGGCAAGATAAAGCCCAGAACGCATAACAAGGTGATCAGATATTTCATAAAGGTGAAGAATTAGTTAGTATTATAAAAATATCCAATAAATGGATACTTCACAAAAATATTTAACTATAATAGACTGTAAATCACCTATATGGGGTAATATTCTTACAGCTTGGGAATATATATAATACAGGCAATGATGATAGCACCCACGGCAGCAAAAAATACTGCCCCGGCTGCTACATCTTTTATATATCCGATTCGATCGTGGAAATCAGGGTGGACAAAGTCCGCCATTTCTTCTGCCGCTGTATTCAATCCTTCAATGCTCATCACCAGGGCTATGGCCAGAATTTGGAAAATCCACTCTGTCGTAGAAATATCATAGTAAAAACCGGCGATGGTAACTCCAACAGCAACAATCGCCTGGACTTGTATACTTGGCTCATTTTTCAGGAGCATCCAAGCGCCCTTCGTGGCGTATACAAATCCTTTCAGTCGTTTACCAAGATAGGAGTTCCACATTTTTATGCGAGTGCGTTTAGTGCCGCTTCGTAGTTGGGTTCCTGACCAATTTCCGGAACTTGTTCTGTGTAGACGATAGTATCGTTTTCATCCAACACCATTACAACCCTGGAATGTAAACCTGCGAAAGCGCTGTCGGCCATTTCGAGGGCATAGTCCTTACCAAAACTACCCGTTTTAAAATCGGATAACATCTCTACATTCTCAATCCCTTCCGCAGCACAAAATCTAGCCTGTGCAAAGGGAAGGTCCCTTGAAATACATAGTACGACGGTGTTTTCCAGTTTTACTGCTTCTTCGTTAAATTTTCTTGCGGACGCAGAACATACCCCGGTATCAACGCTCGGGAAAATGTTCAGGATTTTCTTCTTTCCGGAATAATCGTTCAGGGTTCTTGTGTGTTTAAGATCAGACGAGGTTAATTCGAAAGAAGGTGCTGTACTTCCTACTTGTGGAAGTTCTCCAATGGTGGTGGCCGGATGGCCGCCTAAAGTTATTTTAGCCATGCTTAATTTTTTTGTAAAAATACACATAAGATCAATCACTCAAAATGAATCGACCGGTATTTTTAAGGTCTTGCCAATTGTCGGATTTTAATTCGGAAGGCCGCAAAAATCAATGTCATGAATGGGCTTAACCAATTGAAAATGGCGAAGGCAAAATAATCCAGTACCGGCACTCCCAATACACCACTTTGATAAGCTCCACAGGTATTCCATGGAACCAGCACCGAAGTTACCGTACCACTATCCTCCAGGGTTCTGGATAAATTTTCCGGGGCAAGCCCTTTGTCCTCAAAAGCCTTGGAATACATTTTACCCGGAACTACAATCGCCAGGTATTGGTCACTAGCCGTAACGTTTAATGCCAGGCAGCTTGCCACCGTGCTCGCGAAAAGTCCAAAAGTCGTGTGAAACAGGGATAGTAAAGCTTTGCTTATACGCGCCAATGCCCCGATGGCATCCATCACCCCACCAAATACCATGGCGCAAATGATCAGCCAGATGGTACCCAACATTCCCTTCATTCCACCGGCCGAGAACAGGTCGTTGAGGGCTTCATTGTCGGTAGCCACAGAGGTATCTACAGTGATTGCATTCATAATACCTTTATAACCGTTGGTAAAATTCAGGCTTTCTCCTCCACCGATTGTGGTTACAATATCAGGTTGAAAAATAAGAGCAGCCACAGCACCTAAAAGGGTTCCAGCCAATAAGGCAATGAGCGGTGGTGTTTTCCTCACGATCATGACAATGACCAGTAGAGGAACAATAAATAACCACGGACTTATATTAAAAGATCCCCCTATCGAGCTAAGTATGGAAGCAGTATCTGCGACTCCTTCCGGCTCCAGACCAAATCCGATGAAAATAAACACAATAAGCGTAACGGTTATTGTGGGGACCGTTGTGAATGTCATGTATTTGATGTGTGTAAACAAGTCGGTTCCAGCCATAGCCGGTGCCAGGTTGGTGGTATCACTAAGTGGTGACAACTTATCGCCAAAATAGGCTCCGGATAAGACGGCTCCCGCAGTCATCCCCAAGGAAATGCCAAGTGCTTCAGCAATACCTATCAAGGCAATACCCACTGTAGCTGATGTCGTCCAGCTACTTCCGGTTGCAATTGAAATGATGGCACAAATGATCACACAGGATGCCAAAAATATAGTGGGGTTTAGAATCTGAAGACCATAATAGATCATGGTCGGTATGATCCCGCTGATGAGCCAGGTACCTGCCAGTGCTCCTACCATGAGTAATATCAGCAAAGCTCCTGTGGTCGATTTTACATTTTCCGCAACTTCTTCCATCATTTGTTTGAAACCCACTTTGTTGAAAATACCGACTATGGCAGCCACTGCTGCACCAAGTAATAGGATGAACTGATTACTTCCACTAAGAGCATCATCTCCGAAGGCATAGAAAACATTATAGAAGAGCATTGCCACCAAAGCAAATACGGGGATCAGGGCTTCCCAGATATTCAGTTCGATGTTTTCAACTATGTTTTCGTCTTGTGGTTTTCTGGGTTTGATGTCTTGGCTTTGCATGGTAGTTTAGAATTTTGAAATGTAATGTTACGATTTTGTGGAATCCTGTGCAAATGCTCAAAAAGAGGTGAAAATTCTTAAATACGGGGTTTTTCCCTTGTTTTTATTTCGTTGATTGTTATATATTTATAATTCTCCTCGCCCAACTTCCTACTTATTTTTTGTGAACATGGAACAACAGTCGTTACATCTGTCATGATTGCTGTTACAATCGTTCTACGCATTTTTAGCTATGGTCATTAAGTTTGAACAAGAAAACATGATCGTATGAAAAAGAGTGTATTATTTATTGTAGCTATTTGCTTTTCGGCATTTTCATTTTCTCAAGTAGGTATCGGGACTATTACCCCTGATGCTTCTTCAGTACTGGATATCTCATCTTCCGATAAGGGAATTTTGATTCCGCAAGTATCATTATCGGACGTAAGTGACACCAGCCTGGACGGTACCAACACAGCAGCCACAGGGCTGCTCATTTACAACACCAATGCGGCCGTGACCGGAGGAAGTGGAGTGGGATACTATTATTTCGATGGAACGTCCTGGGAAAAACTGCTTACCTCGGCTGCGGCTTCAGACGATATCGACTGGTACGAAGAGGGGACTACTTCCAGTCCAAACAATATTTCGGATGACAAGTATACTTTCGGAAACCTGGCTATAGGCAAAAATACGGCGGATTACCGCCTGGAATTGTGGCAAACAGATAACACAGCTACGCGCACCTTAAATATGTATGCAGATTATGCGGGAGCTGGTGTACATACCTCTATATTCAACGAAAACAATTTGACAAGCAGCGGCTCCACAAGAAACATTTATAACTTGATTGGAGGTACCGGAGACGGTCAGTCTATCAGTATATATAATAACATTACTAATTCAGGAAACGGCACCCATTATGGAATATTTACCCAATTGGCTAGTGGAGGCACAGGAGACCACATTGGTAATTTTAATAATGTGGTTACCAACTCTGCCACAAATGACCTTTTTGGCGTGAGAAACACATTGGGTGGGGCCAACAATAATGGAGATCATACCGGGGTTGAGAACAATTTGAATAGTACAGGCTCTGGAACGCATACGGGTGTGTATAACTTTTTTACCGGTTCTAATGTGTCGTCCACGCAATTTGGAATAAACAATAATTTTGGCAGCGCAAACGGTACCACGCAATATGGAATTTTAAATAATTTGATTAACAATACCGCGACAGGTACTCGAATTGGAATGTTAAACAATATTACGTCTTCTACCAGTGGTAATTATACTGGCCTTTACAATAATATTAGTTCCACAGGGGTAGGAAGTTTATACGGATCCCAGACCTTTATCTCAGGCTCTAATTCATCAACAAATTATGGACATTACGTAAGTGTTGGAGGAACGGGAATTGGCAATCAATTTGGATACTACAGTATCATCAATCCGGTACAACCCGGACCGCACTACGGAGTCTATTCCCAGGCTTTACGATCAACAGGAACCACATTCGCGGGCTTCTTTGCCGGAAATGTCGCCATAGGTACACTGGCCTATACTGCCGGAACGCCTAATTACTATATCCTGCCTGGTTCAAGGGGGGCAGTGGACCAGGTGATGCAAACAGATGGAAGCGGAAACTTAAGTTGGGTGGATCCTTCCGCATTGGCAGATGACGATTGGACTACAGTTGGGACCGACGTGGAGCGTCAGTCTGGTAATGTCTATATAGGAAATACCAGTGCCACAAATAATGATTTATACATCAGCGATCGAATTATCGATTGGGACAATAGTAGCTACTTCCTGGATCCTGCCTTTGAAAACCGACTCAACGAAGTAGAATTTGATGATGGTTCTGCCACCGATGTGAGTATTCGTTTCACTGAACAGGATACGGGATTTTATAGTCCATTTTCGGATCGTTTTTCATATGCCGTTGGAGGGGAGACCAATATGAACTGGACAAATAATTCCAATGGTGTTTTCCGAATCGAATTTGTCAACAATAATGATAATATTGTTATTGGGGAAAATGCTGGAAACGGACTGAGTGGTACTGTAACAGATAATGTTGCCATCGGGAACCGGGCTTTACAATCTAATTCTACGGGTGTGGGTAATGTGGCATTAGGAGAAAGAACTCTTTCATTGGCGACTCATGATTACAGTACAGCAGTTGGCTCTGTCGCGCTGGGGTCATTGACCTCGGGAGAAGAAAATGTCGCCGTGGGAGGAAGTGCTTTGTTCCATGAGACTACGGGATCATTTAATACTGCGGTAGGTCGCGCGGCGGGTTTCAACGCCACCGGTTCCAATAATACTTTCCTGGGAAACAGAGCTGGAGTTAGCGGGACCCTGCGATCCATATCTGGTAGTGTTTTTATAGGAAACGAAGCAGGGGATGGTGTTACGACCAGTAATCGTTTGTATTTAGACAATTCCGATACATCCAGCCCCTTGATCTACGGTGAATTCGATAATAATATACTTAGAGCTAACGCGGAATTCCAAATTGGTAATCCATCGGGTACAGGATATGCCTTTCCAACCACCGATGGGACTGCCAACCAGGTTCTTCAAACCGATGGGGCAGGCCAAATTTCATGGGGAACCAACGCGACAGGTGCAGCCAACGGGCTATCGTTATCCACTAATGATGTGATTTTGGGAGGTTCATTGAATCAAAATACCACCATAAACCAAGGTGTAAATAATCTTACCGTCAACCTCAATGGATCTGGCGACTTTTACATTGCCGACGCTGGAGTGAACATATTTGAAATTGACGACGACGGGACCTCAACATTTGGAGATGATATGTATTGGAGAGACGGAAATACCGTAGGTACCCTTATTGCCAGGTTGTTGGACGATGGAGATGACGGTAGGTTCTCAATCTTTGAAAATGGAGCGGTAAGTATTGATTTGGATGCAAATTCTCAAGTAATATTCAATGAACAAGGCTTGGACCGCGATTTCCGAATAGAGTCCAACACCTACGCCAATATGTTCTATCTAAATGCTGGTACTGATCGGGTTGGGATCAATACATCCGCACCTTCCACTGCTTTTCACGTGAACCACCCAACAGGAACATCGAACGGGCTATCCATTTCCAACGCCACAGACACGGATCGCTGGCATTTTTATACTTTCAGTACAAACGATCTCAATTTGTATTTCAACAATGCAAATCGAGGTGCTTTCGATGACGTTTCCGGAACGTATACACCGGTTTCCGACAGGAGCTTAAAGACCAATATCAATGCAATAGGGAACGTTCTCGGTAAAGTGATGAATCTTGAAGTTGTGGATTATAAATTCAAAGGACAGACCACGGCAAAAAGATATCTGGGATTCATTGCCCAGGATGTGGAAAAAATATTCCCGCAATTGGTAAAAAGACCTGAAGGTGGTAATGGGGAGAGTTCAACCTATATGATGGATTATTCGGGTATGGGAACTATCGCTATCAAAGCGATACAGGAGCAGCAGCGGATTATTGAATCGCAGCAGTCTGAGATCGAAACATTGAAAAACGAGATCAAGGCCATTAAAGCCATGCTTCAGAAATAACCTGAAGCAGGCTGTTTTAATTTAATGCATATTCCGGTTGGAGCACTCCGATCTCCACCATACATGCTTTCATCATCTGGTAGGTTCGTTCAATATCGTTGTCGAGTCCGATGGAAAAACGTATCAGTCCGTCGCTTAATCCCATGGCTTTCTGTTCTTCTTCGGAAATTTCCGAAGAGGTAGAAGTACCGGGCGCACTGAAAAGGGTCTTGTAAAAACCAAGGCTCACCGCTAGGTATCCAAGGTTTTTGGCCTGCATCAATTCCATCAGCGAATTTGCTTTTTCGAGGGAGCCTACATCAAGCGTTAGCATTCCACCATATCCATAATCAGGATTCATCATGGCATTGTAGGTTTCGTGTCCGGGATGGGATGCCATTCCCGGGTAGACTATACGCAAGCCATCTTTTTCAAACTGCTCTGCCAGGTACATGGCGTTATGGCTGTGTTGTTTCATACGGATATGCAGCGTTCTCAGGTTTTTCAGAATCGAGGCTGCTCTCATGCTGTCCAAAGAGGAGCCCAAAAGCATACTAGCGCCGTCGTTTACATTGCGAAGTGCGTCGATAAATTCTTGGGTTCCACAGATTACCCCACCCATGGTATCGCTGCTTCCATTGATGAATTTGGTGAGGCTATGGATGACCACATCCGCTCCTAATTGTGCAGGAGAGATCGCGAGAGGTGAAAAGGTATTGTCGACCATGAATTGAAGTCCATGTTTTATAGCAAGCATCCCAAGCGACTTCATATCGGCTATTTCCAACAACGGATTGCTTACCGATTCGCAATAGAGAATTTTAGTGTTTTCTGAAATGACTTTTTCTACTTCCTCCATGTTGGTGATATCGACAAAGGTGGTTTCAATTCCAAATTGAGGAGCAAAATTCTTTAGAAAGGCATAAGTACCCCCGTAAATAGTTCGGCTGGCGACAATATGACTTCCAGCCTTACAAATTTGCATGATAGCTGCTGTAATTGCACCCATACCCGTAGCGGTAACATGAGCCGTCTCTGTTCCTTCCATGGCTGCCAGGGCTTCACCAAGATAGAGATTACTAGGAGAAGTATGTCTTGAATATAAATAACATCCTTCGGCATTGCCTTCAAAAGTGTCGAACATCGTTTTAGCCGAGAGGAAAGTATAAGTAGAAGAATCCGAAATAGATGGATTCACTCCACCGAATTCTCCAAAGTACTGTAGGTCCTGAATGTTGTTTGCGGGTTTAAATGCCATGAGAATGTTTTTAGTAATTATTACATCAAAACTAGTTTAACGCTAAAATAATTACAATGATAATAGTCAATTATAGAAAATAAAACTATATTTGAATAATAAATTAGATTGAATACAACCATTCGTATTGAATTTAGTCTAATTACAGAAAATATTTCAGCTCACATGTTAGACGCAATAGATAAGGCTTTACTGGATTACCTGCAATTGGATGCCAAGCAAACCAATAAAGAGCTTTCGGTAAAGCTTAATTTGTCGGTTACTGCCGTTTATGAGCGCATCAAGAAGCTGGAGCGAGCAGGGGTGATCCTTGGGTATGTTGCACTTTTGGATAAACGAAAGGTACAGAGAGGATATACTGTGTTCTGCCAGATAAAGTTAAAGGAGCATCTTCAGAATTCAATTAGCGAGTTTGAATCAGAGATCATTACCCTTCCGGAGGTAATTGAATGTTTTCATGTGAGCGGAGAATACGATTATCTTTTGAAAGTCGTTGTGGAAGATATGGACGATTTCAGAAATTTTATGGTAAATAAACTCACTACTTTACGACATATTGGAAGTACTCAAAGTTCATTCACTATTTCAGAAGTAAAAAATACTACTTCTTTACCCATCAACTTATGAGATCCACAACATACCGAAGTATTGAACTGCTCATTCTCTTTGTCCTCCTCCCGGTAAGCCTCGCATTACCTTATGCATTCGCCTTGAAGGCAGGGCTCGTTATAATCGGACTCATTTATCTAATTTATGTGCTTACAAAGGTGGAAGGGATCGCGTTCAAGATCGCGTCCAGCATTGACTGGAAAGCCTTCTGGCGACGCACGCTGGTATTGTTTATTGGTATTGCCCTTATTACCACGGCGTTTGTATTGTACAAGGACAAAACAGCCCTCTTTTTTGTGCCGCTGAATAATCCCGCACTTTTTGTAATGATACTGTTCATTTATTCATTGCTATCCGTATGGCCGCAGGAAATCATTTATCGTACTTTCTTCTTTAATCGATATAAAGACTTATTCCGAAGTGAAACTCTGATGGTATTTGTGAATGCCATTCTTTTTTCCCTGGCCCATATTTTCTTCCGAAATACCCTGGTGATGGTGCTAACGTTTTTTGGGGGAATTCTCTTCGGACTTACCTATCTGAAATTTCGCTCAACCACATTGGTAAGTATCGAACATGCTCTTTATGGTAACTGGTTATTTACAGTTGGGATGGGGCAGATGCTTGCTTTTCCGGGAATGGAAAATTAAGTATTTATACTTAGTCAGAAAAAAATCGTAACTTGTTATATTGCAGAGCATTATAGCTTAACTCCCCACATTAAATAATAAAGATCCGAACCTGTTTCGGAATTAAACTAACCAAAAACTGAGTAAAATGAAAACTAATTCACTTGGGGCCATGGTCATGGCCGTATTTCTAGTCATTGTAGGATTAAGTTGTAACGACAAAAAAGAAGTTTCGTATGATGACGCCGTAGCTACCAGCGGGACAGTAACACCTGTCGATTTCCCGAAACTGGACATTCCAGGATTTAATTTCCCGGAAGATTCAACCGCTATTTATGGCTGGATTTTCGATAATGATTTTGATCAAATGGCAAAACATAGCTGGGGAATCTGGACAGGACTTACTTCTCCTACCTCTTTCGTTTGCGGGGGAGATACTCTCTTGGTGTACGAAACCTGGTTAACACCGGACGAAATTATCGATAGCATACAAGGAGGTTATGAGATGCGGTGCGGACAAGCAAAACTGAATAAACCGCAACAGATCATTCATGCCGAGAATAAAACCGGAATATTTGACGACACAAATTCCCCGGAGTCTGTGTCCTATAGTCCGGCGGCCGCAGATTATGCGATTGATTACAAAATATTTATGGAAACCACCCTGGCCGGCTACCTTGCCGAAGGACGTACCAAAATTCCGGATTTCCCAAATGATGCAATCACGATAAAGCCTGTATTCAAAGTTATTCCTCAGGATTCGTTGAATTCGGATGGTTTATTCGCATTTCCCGCTTGGCACGGCCCCATTTCCACGGTTGAGGCCTATCCGGAAACCGCCTGGGGTTCTTGTGTGTACGTCGATGTAAATAATACCGCCAGCGGTGATGGTAGTATGGATATGGATTGTAGCGGGCCTACTCCACAAACCACGTACAATTTAACCGATTTCATCTATTACATTATCGATGCGGATAATGCCGAATATTTCAATCAGCAGTTCGATCAAATTGATGCCAAAGCTGGAGATTATGTCATCCTGGTAGGTATGCACGTTACTACTCGCGAGATTGGCCGTTGGGTGTGGCAAACTTTCTGGTGGGCTTCAGACCCGAACAATCCGCCAGCACCAAGCAATAAGACCTACGCCGATTTGCGTCCAACAGAATACATGCATGGTGCTGCAGACCACTATGCGGTAGCACTTGCGTATAGCATGGTGCTTCCCGCGCAGCCTATGACGAGCGGTGAAAGTGTGGGAGATACCCTGATTGCTTTTAATCCATATTTGGAAGCCGGTTTCGGGCCTCAAGTATTTACCGGGAGCAATAGCTATGTGGTTAAAAATGGAGATACCATCCGAACCGATGCCGGGGTACGCACCAATTGTATGAGTTGCCATGCCTATGCTGCATATACACCGATAACTTCGGGGACTCCATATACGGGAGATGCTTATGTCGACTTGAATGACGAAATTTTCAAGAATGGCCTAAAATTAGATTTTGCCTGGTCTATTAATAGCAATATAGTGAAGGATAGTGCGGCAGTGGCCAAAATATTAAAAGCTTACAAGCCGGATTGATTTAGTGATTATTAATTTGGTGAGGCCCTTCGGGGCCTTTTTTTGTGTAATAATTTGAAACTTTTAAAGACTAAGTAATTGTAAAAATACTAATACCAAAACCGTGAGGGGAATGCAATTTTTCTTTCGTATTTTTGCCATCTCTAATTTAAATTTCCATCTATGAGCACTTACGATGTTGCTGTTATTGGATCAGGACCCGGGGGATACGTTGCCGCCATACGCTGTGCACAACTGGGTATGAAAACTGCCATCATTGAAAAATATAATACATTGGGAGGAACCTGCCTTAACGTAGGCTGTATTCCTAGTAAAGCACTCCTTGATTCGTCCCATCATTACGAAGATGCACTGAAGCATTTTGAAGAACACGGAATTGAAATTCCAGGAGAGATCAAGCTCAATTTCAAGAAAATGATCGAGCGGAAATCAGCAGTGGTAGATCAAACCACCAAAGGGATCGATTTCCTGATGAATAAAAACAAGATTGATGTTTATACTGGATTGGGTTCGTTTAAAGATGCCACGCATATAGAGATCGCGGGTGACAAAAAACAGACCATCGAAGCGAAGAACATCATTATTGCGACGGGGAGTAAGCCGTCTACCTTACCTTTTATTACGATTGACAAAGAGCGAATCATCACTTCTACGGAAGCCTTAAGCCTTACCGAAGTTCCTAAACACATGATCGTGATTGGCGGTGGTGTGATAGGCCTTGAGCTTGGCCAGGTGTATCGTCGCCTGGGTGCCGAAGTTTCTGTGGTGGAATACATGGATCGAATCATACCCACTATGGATAGTGCTCAAAGCAAAGAGCTGATGAAGGTGATGAAGAAACAAGGTGTGAAGTTCTATTTGTCTCATAAAGTTTCCGCAGTGGAACGGAAGAAGAACGAGGTTACGGTAACTGCTACCGACAAGAAAAACAACGAAGTGAGCTTCACCGGGGATTACTGCCTGGTATCGGTGGGACGTCGTCCGTACACTGATGGGTTGAAAGCCGAAAATGCCGGTGTGAAAGTGAATGAGCGCGGACAGATTGAAGTGAATGACCATTTACAAACAAACATTCCAAATATATATGCCATTGGAGATGTGATCCGCGGAGCCATGCTGGCGCATAAAGCGGAAGAAGAGGGTGTTTTGGTTGCTGAAATATTAGCAGGACAAAAACCGCACATCGATTACAATTTGATCCCGGGTGTGGTTTACACCTGGCCGGAAGTGGCATCGGTTGGGAAGACCGAGGAACAACTGAAAGAAGCCGGGGTGGAATATAAGTCGGGACAATTCCCGATGCGTGCCTTGGGTAGAAGCCGGGCCAGTGGTGATACCGACGGATTCGTAAAGATTTTAAGCGATGCCAAAACGGATGAGGTATTGGGTGTTCATATGGTGGGAGCCCGTGTCGCCGACTTGATCACCGAGGCAGTAACGGCTATGGAGTTCCGTGCCAGTGCCGAGGATATCGCTCGTATGAGCCATGCACATCCAACCTATGCAGAGGCTGTAAAAGAAGCTGCGCTGGCAGCAACCGAGAATCGGCCGTTACATATATAAAATTTATAATTACAGGGAATTCAACCGCTTGTCTTTGGCAAGCGGTTTTTTTGTATTAAACACTTTCGAATTTACATTATGCTCCTACGAATTTGAAAGCCAGCTAGTTGTTACTCATTTTTTTTTGTAACTTAGGAGGACAACCAATTAAAAAACGCTTATTATGAAAAAGAAGTACTGTTTGGCGGCAGTGGTCTTTCTTTTGACCCTGCAGTCTTTTGCCCAATTTATTGATGATGTAGAGTATCCTCCTGGGGCCACACCTGGGGATTGGTGGGTATGTAATAATTCTCCTCCATGTAACGGGCTTCCTTCCATAATGGGAGGTGCTAACACCGGTGAATATTCGATAATTGTTGGTGCACTCCCGTTTGATTATTCATTGAGTTTGGGAAATAGAACTTCCGGCGTTTGGGGTTTGTCTTTTTATATGTTTGTGCCAACCAATAAAGAAGGGTATTTTAATTTACAAGGAATAGTACCCATTGGAACAGGTGAATGGATAGTAGGAAATATTTGGTTTAATCAGGATATCGCAAATCCCGGAGGGGGTTATATCGATAACTGTGTGGGCGCTCCCGTGAATTTCAATTTCCCACATGACGAATGGTTCAGAGTTATTATGAATTTTGACCTAAGTGCGGGTATTGCGGAAGGAACCTGGGAAATGTATATTGGCGAGGAAGAAGTAATTCAGGCGGGTACTCCTTTTACCGATGCAAACGGAACTATACCTACCAGTTTAGGAGGTGTGTCTTTTTATGATATCACAGGCGACACCTTCTATTACCTTGACACTTTTGCATATACTGAAGGTCCAATCCCACCGGCAACTGAGTTTACCGACGATATGGAATATCCGGCAGGCATACCGGAAAGTAGTTTCTGGTGGCCATGTACACTAACTAATGATTGCTCTATGGAGATAAGTGAAGAACAGGTCTATGATGGCACTTATTCGGGCTATGTCTCGGATACGGAGAATACCAACCAGGTGCTGAATTTAACCAATGTGATCAACGAAGACCGGGGACTCGAATTTTATATGTATGTACCAAGTGGCAAGGAAGCTGTGATGGAATTACAGGGAAATGCAGCGGGAGCTCCGATAGAATCTATAGTGGGTGATGTCGTATTCAATGATAACAACACCGATCCCGGAAGTGGTTACATTGAAGACACACAACTAGGACAGGTTGATTTCGACTTCCCGCACGACCAATGGTTCAAAGTGGCTATGCAGTTCGATTTGGAACCCTGGATAGGCGAGAGTACCTGGGCGGTTTCGATTGATAATTCAGTCGTGATTCCCGCAGGAACAGCATTTACCAACGGAAGCGGTGACTTTCCTTCAAGTTTGGGTAGCTTAAATTTCAAAGCTGAAAACTCAACAAGTGGTTATTACCTGGACGCCTTTAGTTTTACTGAAGAGTCTGTGCTTAGTATTTCAGATCAGACTCTCAACACAATGAAGATTGTGCCTAATCCTGTGACCGATCGCGCCAGTATCCAAGGAGTATCCCAAGTTTTGAAACTCTCCCTAATCGATGTAACCGGGAAAGAAAGACAACTTCCGGCAACAAGCGAAATTGATCTTAGCGAGTACGCTTCAGGTATTTATTTCCTTAGAGTGGAAACCTCTGAAGGTGTACAGACACAAAAAATAATAATCAACTAAAAAACGCTTATTATGAAAAAGAAGTACTGTTTGGCGGCAGTGGCTCTGCTATGTTTACTGCCTATTTATTCGCAAACCCCAGATATTGACGACGACATGGAATATCCTGGGGGACAAGCTATTGCTCCCTGGTGGGTTGACGGCCCCGTCACTGTTATGGAGCAAAGCAATAGCGGGGATTATTCCGGAAAGATTGGTGATGATCCAACCCCTTTCGACACCGTACTTGATTTAGGGGGCAAAGTTTTTGATGTCTGGTTTTTGTCATTTTATATGTATGTGCCAGTGGACAAAGAAGCCTATTTGAATCTTCAGGGAGAGGTGCCCATTGGTGCAGGCGAGTGGATCGTGGGTAATATATTCTTTAACCAGGACCTGGCGGCTCCAGGCGTTGGCTTGATTGACAATTGTGTGGGTGCTCCGGTTAATTTTACATTTCCACACGGACAATGGTTTGAGATTGAAATGGAGTTTGATCTTTCTTTGGGATTGTCATTAGGTACCTGGACCATGATCGTGGACGGAAATATTGTTATTCCTGCTGGAACTCCTTTTACGAATGATAATGGTGATGTTCCTACAAGCCTAGGTGGTGTTTCGTTTTATGCTATTTCTACGAACAATACCTATTATCTAGATGATTTTTTGTTCACTGATTACTTTGTCGCAGGAACAGAGGATCAGAAGTTAAATCCTGTGAAAGTATCTCCAATTCCAACCCAGGACATACTCAATGTAAATTCAGAAATTCCCATCACCTCGTTGGAACTACACAATACCAGCGGACAAAGGTTCGATGTGGTCCTAAAGGAGAATCAATTGGATATTTCAGCATTAAGTGCTGGAATCTATTTCTTAATGATAGAAACTACGGACGGAATTCAAACCCAGAAGATCATCAAACAATAAAAAAAACACCCTGCTTCGGCAGGGTGTTTTGTGAGTAATCATTCATTGCAGTTGGGACATTAACGAAATCTACTCAATGGCATTTACTTTCCAATCGCGGCTCACAGGATTGATCGCGCTACTCGTGATATTTGAAAGTCGGATAGTAGCGGTATTGGAAGCACTTATGTAACAGCTCCATTTCAATCCGTTTTCCACCGCACTCCTTGGAGCACAATTACAGGAACTGCCTGTTGCGGCATTGGGAACAGTGACTGTAAGTTCGGCTGATCCTTTAGATGTTATATTAGGAAAGTCGAGGGTGGCGGTGGCGCTCAACCCTTTTAGTAATATTTTTCTTTCTGAATTTGGTGTGAAATAAAGGTGTGTACCATCATATTCCAGCGCACCGGTCTCCGGTGTAGTTAAGTTAGTACCCGAATTGAACTTGAGCGGGGCTCCTTCGGCGGTGTCGTTCCCTGCTTGTATTTGCAATACCGCCGTTGGATTGTCTACCCCAAAACCTATATTTCCAGATGCACGAATCACCATTTCCGATCCGTCCGTATCTGCACTTTCATTGCCGTTTCCTGTTACCGATAACTCAAATTTTGTAGCCAGGTCACCACTGCCATGGTCACCGTCGGCAGAAGAAATGATCGATGCAATTACATCCGAACGACCGCTTCCAGAATAAGCACTACCCGTGATAGCACCAATATATTCTGAGTCCTCCAACCTATTCGGTGAACTAAAGGTACCGTCCTTGGTATACCAAATGATATTGGGCGCGTTTGGAGGCTTGGTGCTTGAAATCTGTATTCCATTTTCACCGGGAAATTTTATTTCCAGGTTTTCCATCGGATTGTCGGTTCCCATTCCTAACCCTCCGGTGTCGATAAATACCACATCCACACCATTTGCATTGGCTTGTTTGGCGTATACCAGTTTTTCGAGATCACCGTTATAGCCGTCTACCCATTCACCACCATAAGGGGTCCATGTTTTTGAATCATCCGCCCAATAGTGAAATCCTTTTTTGTAATTACCATTTGCTGTGCTAAGGAAAACCAACATTCCATCTTGTTCGCTGGTAGGATCGCTCGACGGAAATACACTGATGCGAGGTATCAATAAGCCGTCGGTATTGGAGGGTGATAGGGGACTGGAAGCTTCAATATCGAACAAACTGTTGGGAGTCGAATTTCTGATCCCAACCTGAGCACTCGCAGCAATTCCCAGCAGGAGTGTGAAAAGAGTTAGCGTTATTTTTGGATTGAGGACCATCGGTAATTTTGTTTTCAAAATCGGTTTATTCAATTACCGTTACTTTCCAGCTTTTGCTCGCTGGGTTTATAGAACTGGCAGAAACGTTGGAAAGTCTTATGGTTACTGTATTTGAAGAACTAACATAGCAACTCCATTGAAGTCCGGACTCTATCGATCCGTTGGGTGCGCAGGAACACGAACTTCCCACTGAAGCTCCGGCAACAGTCACATTGAGTTCACTTGAACTACTTGCTGAAATAGAAGGAAAATTGATAGTACTGCTATTGGTAAGTCCTTTCAACAATATCTTTCGGGTTGTGCTTGGGGTGAAATACAAATGCGTTCCATCATATTCCATGGCTCCTGCTTCCACAGAAGATAAGTTTGTACCGGACGTTAATTTCAAAGGGGCGGAATTGGCACTTGCAGTCCCGGCTTTTATCTCTAAGGCTGCAGATGGGCCATTGAGTCCAATTCCAATATTTCCTGTACTGGCTATTACAAACTCCGGGTCGTGTTCTCCAACCGAGGTATCGTTCGCTTCGGTAACGGTAAATTCAATTTTCGTGGGTAGATTTCCTGCGGAGTGATCTCCATCTGCTTTGATTTGAATATTGGCAACATCTCCCGATTTTCCGGATCCTGTCCAAACCTTTCCGGTCATGTATCCTATTGCCTCATTGTCGGTTAAAAATTCAGGAACCGCAAATGTACCGTTTGTTGTATAAAAAGCTAGTTCCGGAGCGCTGGGTGGATTCGCACTGGAGATTTGAATATCATTATCTCCATTCAGCTTGAGTTCCAGACTTTCTTCGGGGTCGTTGGTACCCATTCCAATGCGTCCGTTGTCCAAAACTGCGATATCTACACTACCGGCATTGGCCTGTTTGGCATAGATCAAATCATCGCTATCTCCATTGGTGCCATCTCCCCATTCGCCATTGTAAGCGATCCAATCACTTACACCATCATCCCAATAATGGAAGCCTTTACTATAACTTCCTGTTGCTGTGGTTAAAAATACCAACATACCGTCCTGGTCTTCACCGGGATCTGTAATGGGGAAAGCTTCGATTCTTGGAATAAGTAACCCATCGGTATTGGAAGGTGCCGCCGCATTGGAGGCCGGAATGTCGAGGGTACTTTTAGGATCGGTGGTACCGATCCCTACTTGTGCAAGTGCGGGGGCAAGTGCACAAATATTTAGGGCAATTAATGCATAAGTAGCTTTTATCATAGCAGGGGCAAAAAATGATAATTACAATACAATTATAAAGTAAATTCCTACAAGTAGTCAAATATAATTCGTTGAAATACAGTATTATTCGTTGAACAACGTAATATCATCGATTATCGAACAGATTTTTTTCGGGCTGTAGTCCAAAAAACGTTGCAGTTTTGTTAATCTTCATCCTGAAACTTTTCAATTTAGATATATTTGAACCATGAAAAAAATCATCGCCTTTGCTGGAAGTAACAGCAGTACTTCCATCAACCATCACCTGGTTCTCGGGGTTGCCAAAATGAACCGCGAACAAATAGAAATCCTAAGACTTACCGATTACCCGCTTCCCATGTATGGAGAGGATCTTGAGAAAGAAAGTGGTTATCCTGCGGTTCTTTCCGACTTACTAACTAAAATCAGGAGGGCCGACGGATTGATCATTTCCGTAAACGAACACAACGGTTCTGTATCTGCATTTTTTAAAAATGTGTTGGATTGGTTAAGTCGAATTGAATATAAATTCCTGGCCGACAAAAAGATCTTGCTCATGAGCGCTTCGCCCGGCGGTAGAGGTGCACTCTCGGCCTATCAGTATACCGAGTCTATCCTGCCCAGGTATGGGGGAGAGATCGTTTACGGATTCAACTTTCCCGGGTTCAAGGACAATTTTTCAATCGAAGATCAGGAGATAACGAATGACGAACTACGGGACAAAGCCTCTGAAGGTCTGGCCACACTGGCAAAGAGCATGGAATAAATGCGAAGCAAGCGGACATACCACTACAGTCCAGACGACGAGTTAAAACTTAAATTGTTGAAATGGGCACAGCAATTCCAGGAGGTTTGCTGGCTCGATTCAAACTCCTACGAGCAAAATCATAGTTCCTTCCAGGCAGTCCTGGCGGTAGATGCCATAACCGGAATTAAAACCGACTATCACAATGCTTTTGAGACTTTGGAGGAATATCAAA
This sequence comes from Flavobacteriaceae bacterium, assembly GCA_009827225.1. Taxonomy (GTDB): domain Bacteria; phylum Bacteroidota; class Bacteroidia; order Flavobacteriales; family Flavobacteriaceae; genus Aureisphaera. The sequence goes on from WUAI01000009.1 coordinate 71,678, forward strand.
AGGTCACTCAGGACTGGTTGTTTGGGTATCTTACCTACGATTTAAAAAACGATATCGAAGAACTCCATTCCTCGAATTCCGATCATCTTCATTTCCCGGATCTCTATTTTTTTCAACCTAAAAAAGTTTTGCTTTTTGGAGAGAACACCGTGGAATTCCATTATTTAAATATGGTTGCCGATGAAATAGATGAAGACTGGCATCAGATTCAGGAACTGGATATTTCAGAAGAAAAAAAGGCGACACATTCCGATATAAAAATCAAACTTCGGACTTCCAAAGACACCTATTTTCAGCGATTGAGAGAAATTTTAGAGCATATTGAAAAAGGCGACATTTATGAAATGAACTATTGCCAGGAGTTTTACTCGGAAGGCGCGGCAATCGACCCCCTCAAGACTTTCATGCATCTCAATGATATTTCGTTGCCACCTTTTGCCACTTTTATAAAGCTGGATGCTCATTATGCACTATGTGCTTCTCCGGAACGATATGTAAAGAGAACAGGGAGCGAAGTAATTTCGCAACCCATAAAAGGTACCGCAAAGCGATTGGACGATCGGGAGGAAGATGCTCAAATGATCGAACGCCTGAGAAATGATCCCAAAGAACGTAGTGAAAATATAATGATCACCGATTTGGTTCGAAATGATCTTTCGAGGGTAGCCAAAAAAGGTACCGTGGAGGTCGAAGAATTATGCGCGATATACACTTTCGAACAGGTACATCAAATGATATCAACGGTCCGTTGCACGGTAGAAGAGGATATAAGTCCTGTTTCTATCATTAAAAATACCTTCCCCATGGGAAGCATGACAGGAGCTCCGAAAGTCTCTGCCATGAAGATCATTGAAGCCAAGGAGGATGCCAAAAGAGGCTTATATAGTGGTGCCGTGGGATATTTTCGCCCGAATGGCGATTTCGATTTTAACGTGGTAATTCGCAGTATTCTTTATAACGAAATGGAAGAATATGTGAGTTATTCGGTGGGAGGTGCGATTACTGCCAAATCCATTCCGGAACAGGAATATGAGGAATGTCTCATCAAGGCAAAAGCGATGCGGGAAGCACTCGAAAAATAACGGCGAGAAGCCTTATCTTTACAAGATTGTGAAACCATAACAATGGAACAAAACTTTCACACTCATATGAACGATCACCTGGATTTCCTCAAAGGGAAAAAAGTTCTGGTGGCCTGCAGTGGAGGCCTGGATAGCGTGGTACTGTCCCACCTGATGCTTAAGGGCGGATATGAGATGGGAATAGCACATTGTAATTTTAAATTACGTGGAAAGGAAAGTGATGATGATGAGGAGTTTGTGAATCACTTTGCAGAACAGTCCGGTGTCCCTTTTTATGCTGAAAGTTTCGAAACCGAAAAGTATGCCGCTGAAAACGGAATATCGGTCCAAATGGCTGCCCGTGAATTGCGATACCAATGGTTCGAGGAAATCCGGAAGGACTTTGATTACGATTATATCCTTACTGCTCACCATGCGGACGATTCCCTCGAAACATTGCTTATAAACTTAAGCCGAGGAACCGGTTTGAGAGGACTAATGGGAATCCCCGAACAAAACAAATACGTTGTTCGGCCGCTGTTACCCTTTTCCAGAATCCAGATTTTGGAATATGCAAAGTCCTATAACCTTTTTTGGAGAGAAGACAGCAGCAACGACAAAGATGATTATTTACGTAATTATTTGAGACATAATGTAATCCCAGAGATGAAAGAGGGGAATTCGAGCTTGTTGACGAATGTTCGAAAAACACAGGATTTTTTAAAGGATACTGAACTATTGATCAATGATTACCTGGTGTTGATTCGAAAGTTGGTAATGACTGAATCCAAGGATGAACTGCATATCGATGTTGAAAAACTCCAGGAGTTGCCTAATACCGATGCCTTGTTATATGAGCTGTTGCGCCCTTTTAATTTTACAGCGTGGGATGATATTTCAGAATTGATCCATGCCCAGAGCGGGAAGCAAATATTTTCCAAGACCCACCGTCTGCTGAAGGATAGAAAACGATTGATCCTTACAGAAACTCAGCAAAACAAGGCCGATGAAGAGTATGCTCTTGGAGCATCCGTTGCTGAGATACGCCACCCCATCCATATCGATATTGCATCAGCCGAACATTTTGAGATCACCAATGCACATACGGTATTTTTGGATCGGGAACTGTTGAAATTTCCACTGACTATCAGGAAATGGAGGGAAGGAGATAGCTTTTATCCTTTCGGAATGAAAGGAAGTAAAAAGTTGAGTAAATTTTTTAAAGATGAAAAGTTATCTTTGGTGGCTAAAGAGAATTCATGGGTGCTTTGTAGCGACGGAAAAATCGTGTGGGTGATAGGCCAGCGACTGGACGACCGCTTTAAAGTGACTAAAACAACCAGAGATATAATTAAATTGACTTATACCCCAATAAATAAATGAAACGCAGCTTATTTTTAATCCTTTTCTGTCTTGGCTTTCTCACCGCAAATGGCCAGGGATTGTTGGATCCTGTAAAGTGGAAATTGTCCATCGAAAAAAAGGAAAACAACCAGGTTGATATTTTAATCGATTGTACCATCGAAGAAGGATGGCATATCTATAGCCAGAAACAATTCGGTGAAGAATTCGAAGGGCCCATTCCTACGGAATTTGCCTATAATAATGGAGACAGTACGTTCCGTCTCTTGGGTGAGACCAAAGAACCGGAACTCACTCCCACCTATGACGAGGTGTTTGAAATGGACGTGGTCTATTTTGAAGATAAGGCGAGATTTGTACAATCTATCGAAGTCATACAACCGGAAAATTTGATGATCACGGTAGAGGTTTACTACTCGGTGTGTGACGATACTCAGTGTCTGGCACCGGAAACCAAGGTATTCGAGATTCCACTTGCTGGTGGTGAACAGGCTACAGTTTCAGCAGAAGTCACTGAAGAAGACCTTGTGAAGGCCGAAGCCCTCGCACTGGATCTGAAACGGAAGGAACAGTTCGAAACACTGGAGCAAGAGAAAAAGGGATTATGGACCATCTTTTTCCTTGGATTCTTGGGCGGACTTATTGCGTTAGTTACCCCTTGTGTATTCCCGATGATCCCGCTTACCGTAAGTTTCTTTACAAAGAGCGGAAGAACCAAAAGACAAGGATTGACGAATGCAATTTTGTATGGGTTGTTTATCTTCCTGATATATCTGTTGCTGAGCATACCGTTCCATGTGTTGGATTCTGTAAATCCGGACATTCTGAATAACATTTCAACCAATACCATCCTGAATACTATATTCTTCCTGATATTCCTGGCTTTTGCATTTTCTTTCTTCGGATATTTCGAGCTTACCTTACCGAGTTCCTGGAGTTCCGCTATGGATAGCAAAGCCACAAGCATTGGGGGAGTGATTGGTATTTTCTTTATGGCACTCACGCTCGCAATTGTATCTTTTTCCTGTACGGGGCCAATATTAGGAACATTGCTGGGAAGTTCTCTTACCACCGATGGAGGAGCCACACAGCTGAGTATGGGAATGGGAGGCTTTGGTTTGGCACTGGCCTTACCATTTGGGTTGTTTGCACTTTTCCCGAACTGGCTTACGAATCTCCCCAAAAGTGGTGGTTGGTTGAATACGGTGAAGGTAGTACTCGGTTTTATTGAACTCGGATTGGCATTTAAATTCTTGTCCAATGCAGACCTGGTAGAACATTGGGGACTTTTGAAAAGAGAAGTTTTCATTGGAATCTGGATCATTTGCGCATTGGGGATCGCTCTATATTTGTTTGGGGTGATTCGTTTCCCACACGACGGCCCCAAAAAGAAAAAAATTCCGAAAGGCAATGTATTCGTAGCTGCTATCAGTATCGCATTTCTGATCTATTTAATTCCCGGACTCACCAATACTAAATATGCCAACCTTAAACTGTTGAGTGGATTTCCTCCACCGTTGTTTTATAGTCTTTACGACAAAGGAACAAGTGCACCTCTAGGCCTGGAGGCATACAAAGACTTTGACGAGGGTATTGCAGCTGCCAAAGCGGCTGGAAAACCGGTGATGGTAGATTTCACGGGATGGGCATGTGTTAACTGTCGTAAAATGGAAGAACAGGTATGGAGTCGTGAGGAGATCTTTAAGGTAATCAGTGAAGACTATGTGCTTGTTTCATTATACGTTGACGATCGAAAAGAACTTCCGGAGGAAGAAATGTTCAACTATCCAAAACCGAACGGGACCGTAAAGGAGATAGAGACAGTGGGAGACAAATGGGCGACCTTTCAAACCATAAACTTTCAGAATAATTCACAACCTTACTACATTTTACTTGATGCCGACTTGAATTACCTTAACAAACCAGTGGGTTATACACCGGATTCGGATGAATTCTTAAGTTGGTTGGAAGAAGGAGTTGAGAATTTCAAAGAAATTAAATAATTGTATGAGAAGATTGATCACATTGCTGGCAATTTGCTGTTTTCTGAACGGGTTTGCACAGGATAACTATGTTCGTGAAAATTATGATAAAACGGAAAGCTATATCACCATGAGAGATGGGATAAAGCTTTTTACGAGTATTTATTCACCCAAAGACAAATCCCAAACCTATCCAATTTTGTTTATGCGCACTCCATATAGCTGCAGGCCTTATGGAGAGAGTCAATATCGCTCGAAAATTGGGCCCAATGAATTCCTGATGAAGGATGGTTATATAGTCGTTTATCAGGATGTTAGAGGTCGCTGGATGAGTGAAGGTGTCTACGACAACATGCGGGCTTATATTCCCAACAAGACCGGAAACCAGGTGGATGAGGCCAGCGACACCTACGATAGTATCGAATGGCTCATCAATAATGTTCCGAATAACAATGGAAGGGTAGGTACCTGGGGTATTTCGTATCCTGGTTTTTATGCCACCTATTCCTTATTGGATGCACATCCGGCATTGAAAGCTTCTTCGCCCCAAGCCTGTATAGGAGATTTTTATTTCGATGATTTCCATCACAACGGTGCCTATTTGTTAAGTTACTGGCGAGCTACGGCCGTTTTTGGATACGAAAAGACAGAACCTACAGATAAATCCTGGTACACGTTCCCGGATTTGGGTACTCAGGATCAATATCAATTTTTCCTGGATGCAGGTCCGTTGTCTAATTTGGATCAATACTACAAGGAGGACAACGTATTCTGGCAACAGCTGAAGGAACATCCGGATTATGATGAATTTTGGCAATCGCGCGGGATCATTCAGCATTTAAAGGATATTAAACCTGCCGTGATGGTGGTAGGAGGCCTTTTTGATGCAGAGGATCTGTACGGACCTTTTGAAACCTATGAAAAGATTGAACAACGCAGTAATAACTATAATACCATGGTCTTTGGTCCATGGAGTCACGGAGACTGGGCACGCACCAAGAAGAGACAGGCCATAGGGAATGTTTATTTCGGTGACGATATCTCCCTCAATTACCAAAAGGATATAGAAACTCCATTCTTTGAACATTTTCTGAAAGGTACTGGAGATGGCAATGTAGAGCTACCGGAAGCGTATATGTTCGATTCGGGAAGTCTGGAATGGAAAGAATACACGGAATGGCCACCTAATAATACTGAAAAACAAACCTTCTGGTTGCAAAGTGGCCAGCGCCTTAATTCCATGGCGGAAAAGAGCTACACTTTCGAAGAGTTTGTTAGCGACCCCAAGAAACCGGTTCCTTATTCCGAGGACATCAAAATGGTGTTTACCCCTCGAAAGTTTATGACCGACGATCAGCGATTTGCATCCAGACGAACCGACGTATTGGTATTTGAAACACCGGTGCTCGAAGAGGATATGACCTTAGCCGGAGATATAATGGCTAGCTTAAAAGTTTCTGTTACCGGGACCGATTCGGACTGGATCGTGAAGTTGATAGACGTATTCCCTCCCGATGCCAAAAATACTGAGGAGACTCAGGACCACCTCAAGATGAGCAACTATCACATGATGGTGCGCAGCGAGGTTTTGAGAGGTCGTTACAGGAACGATTTTGCAAAACCCGAGCCGTTTGTTCCCAACGAAAAGACGGACGTAAATATCAAGTTGCAGGATGTTCACCATACCTTCAAAAAAGGACATAAGATCCAGATACAGGTTCAGAGCAGTTGGTTTCCGTATATCGATATGAATCCGCAAACATTTGTGGATAATATATTCCAGGCCAAGGCATCAGATTATAAGAAACAAACCCACAGGGTGTACAATGATTCTTCGATTGAATTCACCGTATTGAAGAAGTAAAATACAGGCAAAAAAAAAGCGCCGCTCTTAAGTGGCAGCGCTTATAACAAACCTAACTTAGTAAATTTTTAATTTGGTATCAAAAGTAAATTTTTTATCCCCACAAAAAATTGCTTCGATACACATTCACTAATGAAACAAAGATAAGACAGAAGGTAAGAAAATCTATACGTGCATACACGTATTTTATAATTCGCGAGTTTTCTCCAAACAGCCCCAATACTTGGGTAAAGTCCATAAAAATAGGCCTTAAAGAACACGAAATTCCTTAAAGCCTGATTAGTATTCAATACTAGATCTTTCTTCCGTTTCAAAAGTAATTCAATTTTGATCATAATCCCTTCGGAATCCATCAACTTTGGTTACGAAATCGTTGTAGTGTTAATAAGTTTTCTATTTTTAACAAAAATTCGATCACATATCGTGAATTCATGCAAAAACTAACCCTAAAAAAGATCGCCCAGGAACTCGAAGTCTCGATTTCGACGGTGTCAAAGGCATTGAAGGACAGTCCGGAGATCGGTGAAGACACCAAAGAGAAGATCAAGGCTTTTGCCAAGCTATACAATTACAAGCCCAACAATATTGCCTTAAGCTTGAAGAATCGTAAAACGAGAACACTGGGTGTGATCATTCCTGAAATTGTACATCACTTCTTTACCACAGTAATAAGCGGTATCGAAGAAGTGGCAGAAGAAATGGGATATACGGTGATCATCGGTCTTTCCAATGAGTCCTTTGAAAAAGAAGTAACTAATATGGACAAACTGGCCAATGGGAGTATTGACGGTTTTATTTTATCTGTTTCTAAGGACACTCAATTACGTCAGGATTTTCATCATTTGAAGGAAACCATCGACCAGGGAATGCCCATTGTGATGTTCGATCGTGCCATCCCAGAAATTGACTGCGATAAAGTGATCGTGGATGACGAGGAAGGAGCGCGTAAAGCGGTAAAGATGTTGCTGGAGAACGGTGCGTCCAAAGTCGCGATTATTACCACCGAAGATCATATCAATGTCGGCAAATTGAGAACGGCCGGCTATATATCGGCGCTCGAGCAGTCTGGGGTGCCTATCAATGAAGCCTTGATCCTAAAGCTTAAGGATGCTTATAACGATGAAGCTAACTTGGATAAACTGAATCAGGAGATTCATTCTTTCGTGCTGAAAAATGCACAGATAGATGCAATCTTCGCCGTGAATGAGAAATACGCGCTCACTGCTATGCGCGCCGTGCAGTTAGCGGGGAAAAGTATTCCAGATGATATACAAGTGGTTGGTTTTACGGATGGAGTGCTTAGCCGGTTTGCTACGCCTGCTCTTACTACGGTGAGTCAGCATGGGAAAGAACTCGGAAGAAAAGCTGCCCGTTTGCTGATAGACCGCATCGAAAAAGATAATTTTGATCCCCCTTTTACCACCGTAGTGTTGGAAACTGAACTTATCCAGCGAGAGTCTACCAGGTAATCCCGGTTTTATAATATTTGTATATATTTACGAACTTAATTTTCAAAACTGAATCTTTCTTCCAACGTTAAAAGTTTTGAAACCAGTTTTACATATAATATTTTTAAGGGCCGAGGCATATATGGTTACTGCTGAAGGTTCATTCCATATCTAAATGAATAAAAAAGGATTTATCTTCGATTTAGACGGAGTTATTGTAGATACCGCCAAATATCACTTCCTGGCATGGCGGAAACTTGCACTCGGTCTGGGAATTTCATTTTCAGAAGAAGACAACGAACAATTGAAAGGAGTGAGCCGTATCCATTCCCTTGAAAAAATACTGGCCTGGGGCGACAAGCAATTGTCCGAAGAACACTTCAATTCCCTGCTTCAGAAGAAAAACAACGATTACCTATCGCACATCGCACAGATGTCTCATGAAGAGATTTTACCGGATGTCCCAAGAGTACTTTCCTACCTCAAAGATCTGGGACAACCCATGGCACTGGGATCTGCAAGTAAGAATGCCCGCAGAATTCTTCGTGAAGTTGCGCTTATCGATGAGTTTGATGCCATTGTTGACGGTACCAATGTTTCCAAAGCAAAACCAGACCCGGAAGTATTCCTTAAAGCAGCCGAAGGACTCGGTATGCCTGTGGAGCAGTGTATTGTTTTTGAAGATTCACTGGCAGGCATTCAGGCGGCCAATACGGCAGGTATGATGAGTGTAGGTATTGGCAGTGCCGAGGTGCTCACCGAAGCGGTATATGTTTTTAAGGATTTTACTGAAATATCTAATGAATTTATTTTGAACAAACTTGTATCATGAATCAAGAATATATAAAACCGAATCCGTGGAGTATTATCGAAGAAGGTTTCGATAAAGAACTCGTTAAATCATCCGAAAGTCTTTTTAGCATCGGAAATGGTGCCATGGGACAACGTGCCAACTTTGAAGAGGACTATTCAGGCCCCACTTTCCAGGGGAGTTATATCGCAGGGGTATATTATCCGGATAAAACCCGTGTTGGATGGTGGAAGAACGGATACCCGGAATATTTTGCCAAAGTGTTGAATGCACCAAACTGGATTGGAATTCGAGTGGAAGTGAACGGTGAGAATCTCGATCTTAACCATTGTGCTGAGGTGAACAACTTCCGAAGAGAACTTAATATGAAGGAGGGATATTATCAGCGTTCGTTTGAAGCAACCCTCCAAAATGGAACTAAAGTGGCCGTGGAATCTACACGCATCCTGCATTTAGATGAGGATGAACTGGGAGTCATTCAGTATTCGGTAAAGGCCCTGAATGGCACGGCCAATATTAAATTCTCTCCCTATTTGGATGCCGGAATTACTAATGAAGACAGCAACTGGGACGATAAGTTCTGGGATATCAAGTCGGTAAATGTAGAAGGAGAAGCAGCTTTCATTCGTTCCAATACGATGAAAACGGATTTTGGAGTATGCACCTATATGCGGTCAAGAGTGTTCAAGAACGACAACGCGTTGACAGAAGCTCCTGAAATAAACTCCGATGATAAAACGGTTTCCTTCGATTATTCGGTTTCATTGGCCGAAAGTGAAACGGCAACTATTGAAAAATACGCCGGATATACGGTTTCTTTAAATCACGCTGAAGAAGATCTAATCACAGCTGCACAACAAGTGTTAGGCCGTGGTCTGAATTCCGGCTTCGATGGTCTTAAAGCTTCTCAAGCGAAAGCATGGGAAGACATTTGGTATATGGCCGATATCGACATCGAAGGGGATGTTCAAGCCCAACAGGGGATTCGCTTTAATATCTTTCAATTGAATCAGACATACCTCGGAAAGGATGCCCGTCTAAATATTGGTCCTAAAGGATTCACGGGAGAAAAGTATGGAGGTAGTACCTATTGGGACACCGAAGCTTATTGTATCCCATTTTACATGGCAACTAAGAACCAGGAAGTGGCGCGTAACCTTCTGGTGTATCGCCATAATCATTTACAGAAAGCCATAGAGAATGCTGAGAAGCTTGGATTTTCCAACGGAGCGGCATTGTATCCTATGGTTACCATGAATGGTGAAGAGTGTCATAACGAATGGGAAATCACCTTCGAAGAGATCCATCGAAATGGTGCCATTGCCTTTGCCATTTATAATTACGAACGATTTACGGGTGATTCGAGCTACGTTCCTGAAAAAGGCCTCGAGGTCTTGATTGGGATTGCACGATTCTGGCATCAAAGAGCCACTTTCAGTAAAGACAAGAACCGTTACGTCATTTTGGGAGTAACCGGACCCAATGAGTATGAGAATAATGTAAATAACAATTGGTACACCAATTATACGGCCCAGTGGTGCATTCGGTATGCTACCGAACAAGTGAAGAAAGTAAAGGATTCACTTCCGGCGGATTATGACAGAATAATGGCGCTAACTCAACTAACAGATGCGGAAGTGGCGTCGTGGAATGAAGTGGCAGACCAAATGTATTTTCCATATTCTGAAGAGCACGGCATATTCTTACAGCAAGACGGATTTTTAGACAAGGAGCTGGTGAAGGTATCCGATCTGGACAAATCGCAACGTCCTATCAATCAGCATTGGTCCTGGGATCGAATTCTTCGGTCTCCTTATATCAAACAAGCTGATACGCTTCAAGGGTTTTACTTTTTTGAAGATCATTTCAGTGATGAGGAACTTGAAAAACACTTCGACTTCTACGAACCCTTCACGGTGCATGAATCTTCATTATCACCTTGCGTTCATAGCATTCAGGCAGCCAAATTAGGTCGCATGGAACAGGCTTACACGTTCTACTTAAGAACGTCTCGTTTAGATCTCGACGACTATAACAAAGAAGTGGAAGAAGGATGCCATATTACCAGTATGGCCGGAACCTGGATGAGCATTGTTGAAGGATTTGGAGGAATGCGGATCAAAGACGATACCCTGCATTTCAGTCCGCGAATCCCGGAACAGTGGGACGCTTATTCTTTCAAAGTAAATTTCAGAAATCAAATATTGAAAGTTACGGTTTCGAAAGAAGGAAACAGCTTCGTGCTGGATAAAGGAAATGATTTAGAGATTATTGTTAACGGACAAAAAGTGAGCGCCTCAAGCGTCTCATAAATTATAACTTATGAAAAATTCAATATTCTATTCTATAATAGCTTTGGCCTTACTCTTGGCAGCTTGTGGTGAAAAGAAAGAAACCGCTCAGGCCGAACCCGCGGAGGTTGAAAATGTTCCCTTTACCTGGGAAGGTGCCAATCTTTATTTTTTATTGACAGATCGCTTTAATAATGGTGACCCCTCCAACGATTTAAATTATGATCGTTCTCAAGAAACAGCTGTGTTAAGAGGGTTTGAAGGGGGAGACCTTAAGGGGATCACTCAAAAGATCAATGAAGGATATTTTAATGATTTAGGAGTGAATGCCATATGGATGTCTCCAATCGTGGAGCAAATACATGACGGCACCGATGAAGGCACCGGATATACCTATGGGTACCACGGCTACTGGACAAAAGATTGGACGGCATTGGATCCCAATTTCGGCACCAGGGAAGATTTGAAAGAATTGGTGGATGCAGCTCATGCGAACGGTATTCGTATTTTATTGGATGCTGTGATCAATCATACCGGGCCTGTAACCGATTTAGATACGGTATGGCCCGAGGAATGGGTGCGCACCTCGCCGAAATGTACTTTCGATTCTTATGAAAACACAACCAAATGTACTTTGGTAGAAAACTTACCGGATATTAAAACCGAAAGTGATGATGCCGTAGACTTGCCGCCTCAACTGGTTGAAAAATGGAAGTCGGAAGGGCGGTATGACGAGGAAGTTGCAGAGCTGGATGCGTTTTTTGAAAAAACAGGTCATCCACGGGCACCCAGATTCTATATCATGAAATGGTTGGCAGATTATATTACTGATTTTGGAATCGATGGTTATCGGGTGGATACCGTAAAACATACCGAAGAATACGTGTGGGAAGAGTTTGAAGATGTTTGTGAAATGGCCTTCGCCGAATATAAAGAAGCGAATGCAGACAAAGTGTTGGATGACAATCCGTTTTACCTGGTGGGTGAGATCTATTTTTATTCAGTGTTGACAGGAAAGTATTATGATTTTGGAGATAAGAATGTAGACTACTTCAATGATAGTTTTAGCGCCATGATCAATTTCGATCTTCGGGCGAGTGCCGACAGAAGTTACGAGGAAGTTTTCAGTGCTTATTCTGAAATATTAGAAGGAGACATGAATGGCTTTGGTACACTGAACTACGTGACTTCACACGATGACGGTGAACCTTTTGATAAGAATCGCGAAAAACCTTTTGAAACGGCCAATCGATTATTATTGGCACCCGGTGCTGCACAAATCTATTATGGAGACGAACTGGCCAGGGACCTTACCATTGAAGGAACTAATGGAGATGCCACCCTGCGTTCTTTTATGAATTGGGAAGATCTCGATACCAGTTTTGAAACTCAAAAAATTCTTGCCCATTGGCAGAAATTGGGACAATTCAGAAATAATCACCCTGCCCTGGGAGCTGGAGTTCATGCCATGATCTCTGAAGCACCTTATACGTTTTCCCGGACCTGGTCCAAAGGTGAATATACCGACAAGTTGGTGGTGGCTATGAATCTGTCTGAAGGGGAAAACTCCATCAATGTGGGCTCTGTTTTTGGAGATGGCGACAAGGTGAGAGATGCCTATTCAAACAAAGAATACAATGTCGAAAACGGAGCAGTGGTTGTTTCCAAAGGAACCGGGCCGGTCTTGCTGGAGGCAGTTAAATAAACGACATGAAAAACCTGTATATCTATTTATTAATCATGGTTGCTTTTGTATCCTGCAAGGATCAAGCTACTGAAATTGAAACCGAATCTATGGAAACCTCGTTAGCGTTGAAACCTATAACCGATAATGTGCTTGAATCTGCTGTGATTTACGAAGCGAATATTCGTCAGTATTCACCCGAAGGAACCTTTGAGGCGTTTACCAATGATATTCCACAGCTGAAAGAGTTGGGTGTAAAGATCATTTGGGTAATGCCCATTTTTCCAATTTCAAAAGTCAAACGAAAAGCTTTCGGAGATCTTATGGTGGAAGATATCGAAGATCCGATAGAACGCGAGAAATACCTGGGGAGTTATTACGCGGTTTCAGATTTTAAAGCGATCAATCCTGAATTTGGTACGATCGAAGACTTTCGGAAATTATTGCAAACCGCTCACGATAATGATATGTACGTTATTTTGGATTGGGTTCCAAATCATACCGGATGGGATCATGTATGGATTTCTGAAAAACCCGATTTCTATACCAGGAACAGCGAGGGTGAGATCACCGATCCATTGAATCCTGATGGCACTCCGGTGGGATGGCAGGACGTAGCCGATCTTAATTACGAAAATATGGAGATGCAGGACCAGATGATCAATGATATGATGTACTGGGTGAAAGAAGAGGGTATTGACGGTTTCCGTTGCGACATGGCAGGGATGGTTCCTACGAGCTTTTGGGAAAAAGCAATTCCGAAGTTACGTGCTGAAAAAGATATTTTTATGCTGGCAGAGGCAGATAAACCAGAGCTAACTACCGATAATAAATTTGAAATGAGTTATGGTTGGGAAGTCCATCATTTACTCAATGATATTGCCAAGGGAAAAGCCAATGCAGCACGATTTGATGATTATATCAGACGATACAATGAAAAGTGGACCGATCGCGATATACTTATGAATTTTATTACCAATCACGATGAAAATTCCTGGGCCGGATCTGTTAAGGAACGCATGGGAGATGCCTCTGATGCCATACTCGCACTTACTTATTGTATGCCCGGAATGCCTTTGATCTATAGCGGACAAGAATACGGTCTGAACCACCGATTGAAGTTCTTTGAAAAAGATTCCATTCCAAAAATTAAGGGTGAGACCTGGGAACTGTTGCAAAAGCTTGGTGAGATAAAAAACACTTCTGTTGCCGCTCACGGTGGAAAGAATGCCGCTTCTTATGAAAGATTGAGTACTTCTGATAATGATCATGTACTTGCCTTCCGTAGAGCCAA
>WUAI01000010.1 GCA_009827225.1 Flavobacteriaceae bacterium
TTCTATAAAACAATCATTAATCAATTTCTCCGTACATTTAAGTAGCTAATCTCCTAAACAATGAAATACCTTATTCTATTATTCTTATCAGCATCATTTCTAAGTTCCTGTAATTCTTATGAAAAAAAAGAAATCGCCGATGAGTCAACCACCGAAACTTCCATCACAGAATCTGAAACCATGGACGAATCCAATTACCAGGAAATCAATACGGATGAGGCCTTACTCGCAACGGCTTTAATGGCTGCCCCGGCTGAAAGTCGGGATGACGTCACGGTCATCGGATATAATATGGCCGGTGAGTTTGTCACTTTTAAGGAAGGAACTAATGAATATATATGCTTGGTCGATGATCATGAGAAAGTCGGGTTTAATGCCGCCTGTTATCACAAAAGCCTGGAACCCTTTATGGCCCGTGGCCGGGAATTACGGTTACAAGGCAAAAACAGCAGTGAAATATTCGATATTCGTGAAGAAGAAGTTAAGTCAGGCGTACTAAAAATGGGCGATCCGGGAGCCACTTTGCACATTTATTATGGGGCCAAATCATTATACGATCCGGAGACTTCTTTGGTAGCTGGAGCACAGTATCGTTATGTGGTGTATTTACCCTGGGCTACCGCCGAAACCACCGGTCTGCCGGAAGATCCCATTGCTCCCAATCACCCATGGATCATGAACCCGGGAACTCACAGAGCGCATATCATGATCTCTCCTGTTCCGGAAATAGAAGGTCAGTAAACAAATCTAAACCAACAGGATATTTTATTCGTACTCCTTAGTCTTTGCCCCTAGTAAACGGCACAAATAATACAGGGATCAACTTTTTATAGTTCAGTTTGCCGTTTTTCTTCTTAACCAACATTAGATCGCGATGTAAAGCCGTTTGCCCCACCGGGATGATCATTCGACCGCCTTCGGCCAGTTGCTCCAAAAGTTTGGGTGGAATCGTTTGAACGGCTGCTGTCACAATAATGGCGTCAAACGGTGCCTGTTCCGGCCAACCGTGATAACCGTCCCCTATTCGGGTATATACGTTGTCGTAGTTCAAGTCATTCAGCACCTTGGCAGCCGTAATTCCCAATGGTTCAACGATTTCGATGGTATACACCGAATCCACGATTTCCGCCAGTACTGCCGCCTGATAACCGGATCCCGTACCGATTTCCAAGACTTTATCATCTTTCCGGAGTCTCAAAGCTTCAGTCATATAGGCCACGATGTATGGCTGTGAGATGGTCTGCCCCTCTCCTATGGGTTGTGCACCATCCATATAAGCCCAGTTTCGTATCGCTTCTGGCATAAACAAATGCCTGGGAACCTTACCCATGGCTTTCAGGGTAGCTCGATCGGTGATACCACGAAGTTTTAGCTGGGTGTCTACCATGCGCTTTCGTTTCTTGTCGAACTTATCCTGGGCGAAACTCAGAGTACATATCAAGCATAGTAAGACTGTCATTGTTTTCATTCTGTTCAAACGCTTATCCTACTGAAAGTTAGTGAATTATCTGGTTAGTTGTGAGTGGTGAGAAGTGAGCCGTGAGTGGTTGTGGATACATTTGCCTCTGCTATCGCCTCGGCGAACACTCGAACTGACATCTTGAATGGGACCTCTCGACTGCCAGCCCGAAAGACTTCGTTCTGGCGGGCGCTCGAGGTGACGGTTTTGGTCGACACAATTAAGGCATTGGTAGATTTGATTTCTCAGCCCCTTCCATTTCGACTAGATTGTAAATTCATTTTAAAATATACTGTTATGAAAAATGCAACCCTACTCGTCTTAAGTCTATTTATAACTGGTATGACAGCCATTCAGGCCCAGGACTTGGAACCAAACTCTCAAGACCCGATCATTGCTTCGTGGGACATGGAAATCGATGCTCCCGGTGGAAGAGGCTCAGGTGTTCTTAGTTTTTTTGAAGAGGAAGGACAACTCATGGTAAAAACTGAAAATGGCTCCCAAAAGGTAAAAGTGGACGGCAATAACTATAACTGGAAGATGGCTAAAGACACTCCCATGGGTACTATGGATTTTAAAGTTAATGCGACCCTGGATGGAGATTCTCTTAATGGCACCATGGAAATGCTTTCCGGAATGGCCGCCGGCCGTGTGGTCGATTTCACGGCGTCCAGAAAGTAATCCAACGACTTTACGTTGATCCGGACCATTGGCACAATGACTAGTTGATGATGTATAACACTCGGCCGTCCATATGATCGGCTACTTTTCCGTAGGCAATCATAGACCCGCCAATGGTCCAGCGCTTTTTCTTCCCTATGCTATACCAGAAGGAATATCGCTGATACGCTCCCCTGCGCTGAATATTCTTTGGTCTCGTTACATAGATACCAAACTGCTGCAAGGCATAGAAATTCCCCAACTTAAAATGATGCCCCAATATGGCCGCGCTCGAAAAGGCAGAATCGTCCAGCATTTCATTTTTGGCGATCTTTTCATCCGAATAGTCATACCACAACTCCACTCCACCATTTACACCATTGATCACAGACAACGGATATAAAGCCCCTCCGGTAAGTCCCACCAACAAATGATTGGTAGCTTCTGCTTCCCGGCTCGAAGATCGCAAACTGTAGAAAGACCCCACATAATAACGCATACTTCCGTTGGCCGATTTCAAACTATCCGGCTTTTGCCGTAAAGGCTCGTAATCCAATATACGATCTATCCCCAATGAAACGGTTGGGAAATTCATTCCCATGTTGGGCTGTTTTTGTCCGCCGTTGGAAATATGGTTGTAGTTGGCCGATAGATTGATAGCGTAGTTATCGTTCAAGTGATAGTTCAAGTTTAAATGGAGTCCCAAAAAGAAGCTGAAATTCGAACTGAATAATAAATTTTCAGGATTGGTGTCTTCATCAAAGGTCTTGTCCAGGTAAGTGAGTCCGATAGTACCTCGTAATGAAAATTTCAACGGTCCTTTATACGTGAAATAAGGCTCTACGAAATAGTTTAGATTATAGGCACTCCCCAGCACATCCGGGTTGGCGAAGTTGAAGTAAGCCAAGGACACTCCCGTCCTTCCATAACAATAACAGGTCTTCCAGGCTTTGTCACTCACTTTCAGCCGGCTGTATTCCAATTGAAACCCCCAGGGATTGGTTTTGGCCAACGATTTCAATTCACTAGAATGCGCTATGATGAAACCATACTGCCCCTTGAATCCCAGGAACGTAGGATTCTCCTGCCCGTAAACGAACGGGACCATAAAAAGAAACAGCCATATGGCAGGAATCGACTTCACATTCAGAAAGCTACAAAAAAAAACCGCAACCCTAAGGGCCGCGGTTCCTTTCTTCCATAGTCAATTTTTTATAGTATCAAACAGCATACTCCGTAAAGAAATCCATCATTTCTTCCTTTAGGTCGTAATGCATTTTGATATAAGTTCTCATGTCTTCCCGTAACGGGGATTGCTCATCTCTTAACCGTCCGTCAAGATTTTCGTTGAAATCGGCCAAGTGTATGTTCCTTAATTTATGCTTGCAACGATGTTTTAATTTGGCGATGGCCGACTTCTCAATCATAATGCGATTCTGGAAATTCTCTAACGATTTCCGGGCATCATGTCCGAATTCACGGGCGGCGATCTCCTCGAGTTTTTCCTGGAAGGTGTCCATTTCATCAAAATGAAATCGCAACTCACGTCTCCAGGTCTCTAAATTAAACTTTAGGTCACTTAAATAACGAACTTTTGTATGCATAGTTTGTACGGATTAATTAATATATCAAGCTACTACCTCTTTGGTAGTGGTTAATTTCTTCTGAATATTTGCCGGAACAGCCTGGTAGCTGTCGAACTTAGAGGTGAAATTGGCCCTTCCTTGCGTCAAGGAACGCAGTTGGGTACTAAAGTTCACCATTTCGGCCTTAGGCATCAAAGCCTTCAATACCTGGTTCTTGCCTTCAGTGGTGATCCCCTGGATCAAGGCGCGGCGGCTCTGCAATTCAGTCATCACATTACCCACCATGGCTTCAGGTACTTTGATCGTCACCTCTTGCACCGGCTCTAACAATTTCGGATCGGCATTCACAAAGGCTTCTTTAAAAGCATGGGCCCCTGCAATCTTAAATGAAATATCGTTGGAATCTACAGAGTGCATTTTTCCATCGTATACCATCACCCGAATATCGCGTGCCCGGGAACCGGTCAATGGGCCGTTCTCCATCACTTCTAATACTCCTTTCATGACTGAAGGTAAATATCGTGCGTCGATCACCCCACCTACGATACAGTTGTAGAAGATCAGTTTTCCTCCCCATGGCAGGTCCACTTCTTCTTTTCCTCTCAAACTGAATCCTTGTGGTTCTTCCATACCTTCATAATAAGGCTCAATTTTCATATGTACTTCACCAAATTGCCCGGATCCCCCACTCTGTTTCTTATGACGATAATTCGCCGTAGCACTTCGTTGAATGGTTTCTCTGTAAGCAATCCTGGGCTGATGGAACTCCGCCTCAACATTGTAGATATTCTTCAAAGCCCAATCTACAGTGGATAAATGCAATTCTCCCTGGAACCCAACAATGGTCTCATGGGTTTCCTTATCGTAGCGTAGATCTACTGTAAGATCCTGGCTATGGATCTTTTTCAATGCATCGTTGAGTTTTTCTTCTTCGGTTTGAGTCACCGCAGATACTGCTTTCTCAACCCGAGCCTGCGGGAATTGAATCGGCTTGATGGTAGGCCCATCTTCCTTAGCACAAAGCGTATCGTTGGTGTGGGTCACTTTCAGCTTCGTTGTCGCTCCAATGTCCCCTACCGTCAATTTCTGAACGGGGTGTTTCACCTTTCCATCCAGAATGTATAACTGGTTGATATTCTCCACATCTCCGGTTCGCTTATTATACAGCTTATCATTTACCGTTACTTCACCGGATTTCACTTTGAACAAACTCAACTGACCCGAATTCGCCTCGTAAATGGTTTTAAACACAAAGAGCGTGGTGTCTGCATCCACCACTCTTTTGATCTCATCCCCTTCCACACTCTGCTCTTCTCTTAAGTCGGCAGCCGAAGGTGCTACATTATCGATAAAGCCCATCAAACGGCCAGATCCCATATCATTCAATGCTGAAACACAGAACACAGGGAACAGATCATGATTCAACATTCCCATTTTGATTCCACGACGTAGTTCTTCTTCATTCAATGTACCCTTGTCAAAAAACAACTCCATAAGATCTTCGTCATTTTCCGCTGCTTTCTCAACGAGTTCGTTGTGCAGGTAATTGGCACGCTCTACATGCTCCTCGGGAATCGGCACTTTTTCAGGCTTTCCGCCTTCAGGACCAAATTTGTAACATTTCATCTTTAAGACATCCACGATGCACTGGGCACCATCGATCTTGATCGGAAACTGAATGAGCACCGCATTCTTTCCAACAAGATTGGAAATACTGGCTACACTGTCTTCGTAATTGGCTTTTTCAGCATCAATTTTATTGATCACAAACACCGTTGGTTTGTGATATTTGTCTACATAATTCCAAATGATATCCGTTCCGATTTCTACACCATGCTTGGCGTTCAGAACGGTCACAATGGTATCGGCCACCCGAATGGAAGAAATGATCTCACCGATGAAATCGTCCAAACCGGGGGTGTCCATAATGTTGATTTTGTAGTTTCTCCACTCCGTATGCAAAGGGGTAGCAAAAACAGAAGCACCTCTCTGGTGCTCTATCTCTCTGTAATCCGATACGGTGTTGTTCTGCTCTACGGCCCCTCTTCTATTGAGAAGACCAGCTTCGTAAAGCATGGTCTCGGCCAGTGTCGTTTTGCCAGAACGATGTGCTCCCACGAACACAATGTTCTTAATGTGTTTATTGTCAAATACTTTCATTGATCAAGATGTTTTAGAGTTCTTGTTGCCACCGAACCACGAATTCGGTGAGATCCAAAGACGCCAGGTTGTATCTAAGTAAATGTGAGGCTGTAGGGTAATTCTGTATTCCTCTACAATATAAACAAAGTGAAGCTGAAAGTCAAATTATTGGGTGTTAATCTTTTAGTGAAATCACAGGATTATGAACTACTTTTGCGGGGTGCAAACCCAATCTTCCCGCCAAATAGAATTCGTGGCCATGATGGCCTCCTTGATGTCTGTGGTCGCCCTGGCTATTGATGCACTCCTACCCGCCCTCGAGATCATTGGAATCGCCATAGGTACACAGCATGCCGTTGATAACCAGTTACTCATTACAACCATCTTTATAGGGCTAGGAATTGGCCCTTTGATATTCGGGCCACTATCCGATGCTATGGGCAGAAAACCGGTAGTATACATGGGATTGATTCTATTTATCCTCGCTAGTGTGATTTGTGTTTATGCCAATAACCTCGAAGTAATGATTACCGGAAGGATATTACAAGGAATTGGCTTATCTGCGCCAAGAACTATTGCCATCGCCATTATTCGTGATATGTACAGCGGCGATTATATGGCCAGGATCATGTCGTTTGTAACTGTAGTTTTCCTGTTGGTGCCCATCGTGGCCCCATTACTGGGCCAGTGGATACTGGATTACTATAACTGGAAATGGATCTTCTATATGCAGGTATTGTTTACTGTATTAGTCGCCTTATGGTTTTGGAGGCGACAACCTGAAACCCTGGCGGTTTCAAACCGCATTCCTTTTTCGCATAAAATATTCCTTGATGGATTTCGTGAGATCATAAGGCACAGGCGTACCATGGGTTATACATATATCTCTGGTTTCGTTGTAGGTTCTTTCCTTGTATATCTAAGTGGTTCCCAACATATTTTTCATGAACAATACGGGCTGATTGAAGAGTTCCCATATATTTTTGCCGGATTGGCAATTGCGATTGGTTCAGCCATCTTCCTGAATGGAAAGATGGTGTTAAAGTATGGTATGGAACGGCTCATTCGAACCTCACTACTTGGGTTTTTTATCGTTTCTCTGGTTTATGTGGTCTTATTTATGAACGGAAACAATCCGCCGGTGGAAGTCTTGTTAGGATTCTTTGCAGTTCAATTTTTTTGCATCGGATTCCTTTTCGGAAATCTTCGTGCGATGGCAATGGATCCGGTGGGACACATCGCTGGAATTGCGGCAGCCCTCACCGGATTTATTTCGACTGTAATGGCGGTACCTATAAGTATTTATATAGGACGCTTTGTGGAGAATAGTGCACTTCCCTTGTTTATAGGGTTTCTCATCTGTTCGGCCATTTCAGTAGTAATTTTATTGTTTCTTCGGAAACGTTAGCGGTATTTCCGAATGGCCAGCGGACCATTTTCCGTGGAAAGGTACAGTAAAGCTCCTCCTCCATTGATGGTCGCCGAATTTCGGATGGGCGACTTAGAATAAACCGCTTGGTTAAGATTCGTGATGTTTTCGCGGGTGCCAAGTTCAAAATCACTCATCACATACCCGTTTTTTCTGGATCGAAGTTTTACATCTCGTTGTGCATTCTCAGGAAGCGAAACGGTGACTCCGCCATTCATAGTAACCAATGAAATGGGCTTCTCTGCATCCAACTGTTTGAACGATGCCTTAATCTCTCCATTGGCTGCCGTGATCAAAGCATTACCTGAAATATCTCTCGCTTCTACAGATCCGTTCAAACTATTTATTTCCAACCCCTGGGATAGGTTTTCGGCCAAAATATTTCCTCCGCGTAGCAGCTCCAATTCTACCTTGATATACGATGGAACCCGCAGATACATATCGATGGATTCAAATCCGACGGGATCACGAGCTTCAATAAACAGCTGTCCTCCCACTCTTCGGATGCTTACGAATTTGTCCAAATTACTTTCTATAAAACTCGGCTTATTACTACTATCCGTATGTCGTATTTCCAGGGAAAAGTCTTCCGTTTCCAGTGCGGGCGTTCCGATCACCTCCAGGTCTCCCCAATGTGTGGTGACCTTTACTTTTTGTACATCTTTAAATTCGTTTAAGTCTTTTCCGGCATGGGCCAGTTGCACCAGGAGTGCCATTGCAATAACTGTGATTGTTGTTTTCATGATTGATGAATTTTAATTGTTGTTTATTTCTGAAATGATGGTTGCTACTTTTTCCGTAACACTGGGATCCAGGTCGGTGCGCCGTTGAAAAACGACCAGTTGATCCATAATTTCTTCGCTTTCAAATTGTCGTGCCAGATTCAGATAGGCCATCTGAACGGCCGGTACATTCTCCTCTTGCAAAGGATTTAGCAAGTCATGTGTTTCTGCCGATTCATGAATTTCGAGTAGGTCGAGAATAAACACTCGAATATTTGGGTTTTCCTCTGTTTTCAGGACATCTCCCAACCAGGCAACGTCATTATCTTGTAATGTTTTAGCTGACAATTCATGAATTATCGCCATTTTATCTGAAGCATCTTCCATGGCGCTATAATGATCTTGGATACTTGTACCAAAAGGCCACCACAACAATAACGCTATCAGGGCAGCTATGGAAGCAGCGATTCCATACCATTTTGGAGAATTGGAAGATTTCCTGTGCGTTTCCTTATTCCATAACTCTTCCATAGCTTCAAAACGTTGGTTCACCGCTGAGCTTACTTCCTTTTTTGGAAGTTGCTTTAGTTGTTCCACCAACTCCTCATATGACTCCTGTTCCTTCATATTCCTGAATTTTTTAATAGTTTATGTAAGTTTTTCAAGCCGCGATGTACGCTTATCCTCGCAGCGTTTATCGAAATACCTTCGGCCTCTGATATTTCAGCATAACTCATCTCCAGCAAATAATACATGGTCACGCGATTCTTTTCTGTTAGCGATAAATAGTTAAGTGCTTTATAAAGCATTTTGTGATCCTGTTGTTTCTCTTCTGAAAAATCCCCGGAGAATTCCAGGGAGTTATTCAGCTCATAAACCTGATCCATATCTCTTTTTTGTTGCCGCCAGTAATCCTTCAACACATTGTTCCCTATCTGGAAGATCCACGATCTAACTTTTCCTTTGCCTTTAAAACTTTTTTGATACTTGTGAATCCTTTCAAAGACCGTCATTAGTAAATCTCCTGCATCCTCCTCACTGTGGGTCATCCGCAAAAAATAGTTGTAAATGATCGTCTTATATCGTTCGAATAAAGTACCCATCACCGCGGTATCTCCCTGCTGTAATCGTCGGAATAATTGTTCGTCGGTTGGATGCTTCATCTATTGTATATACTTCGGAAATGGAATTTCATTTCATAATTTCCTTAAATTTTTTCTAAAATCCTCGTGTTCCTCTCAATTGACTGCTTGAATTTTTAATTTTGGCATGGTTTAAGGATTGTATTTTTTATCCGACAGAAATTCCAGCTATGAAAAGATTTCTCATATTATTCGCATTGCTGTGCGGTACTTTTTTGACTGCACAAGTCCAGGTAAACGAATCGGCCTCCGAATTTACATTTCTCTTTCTCGATGATGATGTGGATGGTACCATATCCGATTTTCAGTTTACTGGAAATATTGATTCTGCCCAATTTGAAAATTCAGTTCTTAAAGGAACTGTACTGATGGAAACATTGGATACGGAGAATTGGTTGCGCAACCGTCATTTGAGAAGTAAGAAGTATTTCAATGCCAAAGAGCACCCAAGGATGTCCTTTGAGAGCACAACCATTTCCCCCGGAGAACAATTGGGTCAATATACCGTGACGGGAAAGCTAACGATCAAAGGGATCACTCAAACCGTTGAGATGGATGTGATGAATCGTGGCAATGTATTGGTGGGAAGCACTACAATCTTTACCTCCGATTTCGACATCAACATTCATAAGAAGAAAGAAAGGAATGAGGTTGAGATCAAATTCAGGATCCCGTATTCTTCGAATTAGTTTGATGTAAAAAGTGATGGAAAGGGCACAAAACATGCCCGGGAGACTCAAAAAGCCCTTAAATTAAATGGGGAAATAAATGTAGCTATTGCTTGTCATTATTCTTGACTAACACCAGCTCTCCTTTTTCGTTGAGCACTAATTTTTCGTTCTTGGCCGCACTTTTAAAATTGGAAGATCTGCGGTATCTGGACTGAAAATCTGCGTGCTTTCTTTTGGAAGTTGTCTTCGTCATATCGCTCCAATTATATTTCGAATTTAAATAGTAATCCATTAATTTTAAAATCTTTTAGATAAAATTTAAGTTAATTCCTATTATTTAACACTTCCCTATGCGGCCAACCATTTTTTTAATTTCAGTAATAACTATCTGTATAATAACTAGTTGCAAAAATTCTTCGGAAGAGAAAACTCCGACTGAAATTGAAAAACCAAATCCTGCCGCCCAACTAGAATTTAAAATTGCAGCTCAACTAGGCGAAGGTGCATTCTGGAATCACGAGTCCCAGGAGTTCTATTGGGTGGATATTTTAGGAAAACAATTGCACATTTACGATCCTGTCACTCAGCAAAACAGAAGTATCGAAACTCCTTCCCGAGTGGGAACTGTGGTTCCTAAAAACGACAGCACTGCCATAGTGGCTCTGGACGATGGCGCATATCTTTTGAACATTAACAATGGAGACATTGCGCAACTTTCCGATGTCGAAAAGGAAATGAGCATCAACAGATTTAATGATGGCAAATGTGATCCCAATGGAAATCTGTGGGTTGGTTCCATGAACCTAAAAGAAGAAATGCCTTCCGGTTCGGTGTATAAAATTTCTGAAAAAGGAGACACAACTACCATGATTGATAGCGTGACTATTTCCAATGGTATTGTATGGACAAAAGACGGCGGCACCATGTATTACATCGATACTCCAACTGCCCAGATAAGGGCGTATGACTATGATATGGATACAGCCACCATCTCCAATATGAGGGTTGCGGTGGAAGTTCCTCCTTCCCTGGGTTTTCCCGACGGAATGGCTATCGATGAAGAAGATAAATTATGGGTCGGACTTTGGAATGGTAATTCGGTAGCTCGTTTTGATCCTTTATCCGGAACGCTGATATCGAAGATCGAAGTTCCTGCTCATAACGTAACAGCTTGTGCTTTCGGTGGTCCCGAACTGGACAAATTATACATTACCACTGCGAGCGTAGATATGACCGAAGAAGAAAAAGAAATGTACCCGTTGGCCGGATCTATTTTTGTGGCAGATCCCGGTGTACGTGGTGTGAAATCCACCTTCTTCGGAACTAAAAACCCGACAGAATGATGATCGTAATCATGGGTGTTAGTGGTTGCGGGAAAACCACCACCGGGAGGCTTTTGGCGGATAAGCTTCACGTCCCTTTTTATGATGCGGATGATTTTCATCCTCAATCCAATATCGAAAAAATGAGATCGGGTACTCCTTTAACCGACACAGATCGCGAGCCATGGCTGAAGATGCTCGCAACCGAAATGAAGGGATGGCATGTTTCAGGTGGGGCTATCCTGGCCTGTTCCGCCTTAAAAGAAAAATATCGGGAATTACTTTCTTCGGAAACATCAGTAGAATGGGTGTATCTTCATGGCGATTTTAATACGATTTACGAAAGAATGAAAACAAGGGATCACTACATGAAACCGGAAATGCTTCAATCGCAGTTCGATGCGCTGGAGGTTCCGGAGTATGGTATACACCTGGATATCCAGTCGGAACCGAATGATTTGGTAGATCAAATCTTTTCAAAACTACATCGTCATGAGTAAATCGGAATTCGGAATCATTGGTTTGGGTGTCATGGGACGAAGTCTCGCTAAAAACCTTATTGGTAAGGGAGTATCGCTATCCGTCTACAATCGGCCTGAAGACGATTTGGTATCGAATTTCCTTTCTGTATCTGCGAATGATGATGTCCATGGTTTTGAAGATCTCCAGGACTTCGTTTCGAGTATTTCTCAACCTCGAAAAATCCTTCTGATGGTCACCGCAGGCCCCGTTGTAGACCTTGTATTGGATGACCTGATGGCTCTTTTAAATGCTGACGATATTATAATAGATGGCGGAAATTCTTTTTATAAGGACACTGCAAGACGGGACCAACATTTAAGTAAAAATGGAATCCACTTTATCGGAATGGGCATTTCCGGGGGTGAGCAAGGTGCATTACTCGGACCTTCTCTAATGCCCGGAGGAAATAAAGATGCCTATCATAAAACCGAAGATGTGCTGAAACAAATGGCAGCAAACGATGAAAATGGTACTCCTTGTGTATCTTATTTAGGTCCGGACGGATGCGGCCATTTTATCAAAATGATTCATAACGGAATCGAATACGCTGAAATGCAATTACTCGCGGAAGCGTATGGACTCCTATCCTATTTCAAGAATCATAAAGAAATTTCAGAAATATTCTCCCAATGGAATAAAGGCATGCTCCAAAGTTACTTGCTGGGGATCACTTCGGAAATTGTCATAAAAAAAGAGGGGAATGACTATTTGATCGACAAGGTTCTCGATCAGGCAGGCAGTAAAGGCACCGGTTCCTGGTCTGTACAGGAAGCCTTGCAAATGGGGATTCCTTCAGGAATGATGCAATCGGCGGTGGAAGCGCGATATATTTCTCTATTGAAAGAACAACGAATAGCTTTGTCCCGGCATATTTCAGCAACACAAAAAGAATTTGCATTAGACATTGATATCCTGAAACAAGCGTATAAAACTGCGAGATTGATCAACCATCAACAAGGCTTTGCCATTATTGCGGCCGCTTCAGAAAAATATAATTGGAACATCAACTTGAGTGAAGTAGCCAGGATTTGGACCGAGGGTTGTATTATAAAATCCAGGTTGATGAAGGAACTCATCATTACACTGACAGGTGTGGACGATCTTTTGGAAGCTGAAGATTTTGTTACTGAAATCTTATCAGGTGAAGAATCGCTGCATACCGTCATAAAGCAGGGCATGGGGCAAAGGATAGCACTTCCCTCCTTCTCGGCAGCCTGGAATTATCTGGTGGCCATGAGCACAGAAAATTCCGTAGCGAATATGATCCAGGCGCAACGAGATGCCTTTGGTGCGCATACCTATAAGCGCACCGATAAACCATTCGATCAAAATTTTACCACTAACTGGACACAAAATGGATAGTACATTATTATTAGCCGTAGCCGCGGGGATCACCGTTTTATTGGTTCTTATCCTTAAGTTTCGCATTCAGGCGTTTATCTCGCTGTTGATTGCGAGCATTGTAGTAGGGATAATTGCAGGAATGGAACCATTTTCCATTATCACTACTATCCAAACAGGAATGGGAAATACGCTCGGATTTGTAGCCGTAGTGGTAGGTCTTGGAGCTATGTTTGGAGCTATCCTGGAACATTCGGGGGGCGCGGAATCGGTCGCAGCTTTTCTACTTAGTAAAACCAAAGACGGAAAGACCTCCTGGGCGCTAATGCTCACAGGGTTCTTTATCGCTATTCCCGTATTTTTCGACGTAGCCTTTATCATATTAGTACCATTGATCTATTCTCTTCAGCGTAAATCCGGTAAATCATTACTCCTATATGGGATCCCTTTGCTGGCAGGATTGGCCATCACGCATGCCTTTATTCCTCCGACTCCCGGTCCGGTGGCGGTCGCTGATATATTAAAAGCCGACTTAGGATGGGTGATTGTTTTTGGATTCATTGTAGGGATTCCCACAGCTATAATCAGTGGGCCACTTTTCGGGAAGTATATTGCGAAAAAGATTCACATTAATGCTCCGGAACTCATTGATGAAGATGCGGCAGCTAAGGTCAAACCGCTGGTAGGAGTCATATTAACCATTATCGCCTTGCCAATTGTCCTGATAGTATGCAACACACTACTTAACAGCCCTATTGGTGAGGGATGGGTATCAGAAAATTTCAAGAATTGGATGAAAATGATCGGTCATCCATTTTCAGCTTTGATCCTTGCCAATCTCATTGCCTGGTATGTTTTAGGGGTACGCCGTGACACCTCCAAAAAGGCTTTACAGAATATTACAACCAAATCATTAGCACCGGCCGGGGTCATAATTTTGCTAACGGGTGCCGGAGGAGTTTTCAAGGAAACACTTATTGCCACAGGTACCGGAGATATGCTGGCCAATTATTTCGCTGAAATGGGCCTGAGTACCTTGTTCTTTGCTTTTATTGTCGCTGCATTAGTTCGTATCCTACAGGGTTCTGCCACGGTAGCTATGATCACAGCCGCCGGTGTGACAGCTCCCTTATTATTGGGAAGTACTGGTGACATGGAAAAAGCGTTGCTGGTGATTGCTATTGCCTCCGGAGCGTCTATTATGTCGCACGTAAATGACAGCGGATTCTGGTTGGTAAGTAAATATCTTGGACTCACCGAAAAGCAAACCTTTCGAAGCTGGACCGTTATGACCACTATTTTGGCACTTACCGGAATGATCACCGTGAGCTTGCTTTCTTTATTTATCTAGTTTCTGAAACCAATAGTGGTTCATGATCTAACTGCGCCAATGGAAACCTTGTTTTATTCTAGTCTAAAGAATAGTATCCACACTTTAAATAAGCTCCCTCTTTGAAGCCCACCGGATGGTCTACATCGTGGTAGGTGAAATTCTTTATGGCATATTTTCTCCCGGATTCGTTTAGAACAGATTCGTTGATCTGAAAGAATTTTTCAGAAGTAATTCTGGAGGAACAAGAAGCTAATACTAGGGTTCCTCTCGTTGCTGTTAACGTTATGCCCAGAGAAGCCAGTTCACTGTATTTCTTCCGTGCACCGGGAATCTCTTTCTTGCTTTTTGCAAAACTGGGAGGATCAATTACTACAATATCGAAAGTCTTTTTTTCTGAAATGAGCTGCGCCAATACTTCAAAGGCATCACCCTTCAGGCAAACATGCTTTCCGCTGTGTTCGTTCAGTGAAGCATTGAATTTTGCAACTTCTAATGCTTGTTCGCTAATGTCAACGCTTGTTACCTCTTTGGCACCGTTAGCCAGAGCATGGACTGAAAATCCGCCGGTATATGAAAAGACGTCCAAAATAGACTTCCCATTCGACATGGCTCCTATTCTTCTACGGTTCTCCCGATGATCTAAAAAATAACCGGTTTTGTGTCCTTTGATCACATTTGCAGAAAATTGAATGCCATGTTCATGAAAAACAATGGTCTCATCCTGTAAGCTTCCATAGATCACCAATCCATCGATAATATTATGGCTATCATTCTTTTGTAAGTTGCGGCTCAAACGAATCACCGCAGTGTTCACTTTTGAAATCGAGATCAATTCGGTGAGAATTAACTGAAGGTAAGGATACCATATTTCAGAATATAACTTCAGAACCAATACATCTGCATACACATCTGCAATACAACCGGGCAAACCATCATTTTCACCAAATAAAAGACGGTAACTGTTAGTGTCGGTTTGAAGTAAGGTGTCCCGTTTGTCAAATGCAGCTTGAATCTTTAACTGAAAGAACTCTTCATCTAACCGTGTTCCACTGTCAAAATGAAGCATCTTGATACGTATAGGAGAATTCGGATCGTACAACCCTACTCCCAGCACCTTGTTCTTCTTGTGACCGAATATTACAGCAACATCTCCGGCATTGCCTTCCTTGTTGAGTTTTAAAATACTCTCTGAAAATAACCAGGGATGGTGATTTCGAACACTTCGCTCCCCTGCCGCCGACAGCTTTACCGCCAGGGTTTTGGTTGGAATCTCGGGCAGCGAATGATTGAATTGCATTTTAATGAAGTTCCTTGTTCAACTTTTTCTGATAACGTCCCTGGACAATGTCGATCAATATGAGTACTGCGATCACAAAATAGAAAGTAGTTTTACTCATTGCGGTGACCTCATTACCAAAGATTTTAATATGTGCCAGGTGTCCTCCTTCGGACAGCAGCATGATTCCAACAATGAGCAAGATAAATAGACCTAACACTTCATACATCCGGTTCTTCTTAAGGAATTCCGTTACCCTTCCTGCCATCCATATCATGACCAATCCACCTATAATGATAGCTGTTGCCATCACCCAGAACACATCCGTGAGCGCGATAGCACCAAGGATCGAGTCGAAGGAAAAAACAAGATTCATTAAAATAATGGAGATAATAATTCCTGTCACCGATTTCTTTTTCTTGGGCTCCCCATGTTTTTCTTCGATCACCATCATGTGCCATATCTCCTTCATAGCGGTGTACATAATAAAAACTCCTCCCAATAATATGATGATGCTATGTAGGTTAAACGAGCCGTCAAAGACTCCTGTCTCGTGAATTTCGAACCACGGATCCTGGAAAAGTGCTATAAGTCGCAGAAGCACAAATAACAATACGATTCTGAGAATGATCGCCAACCCGATTCCCAGTTGCCGTACCCTTTTCTGTTTTTCTAACGGGGCTCTTTTCGATTCGATCGAAATGTACAAGAGGTTATCCAGACCCAAAACGGCCTGTAATAGTATTAATAGAAATAGGGTAACGAAATTCTCCGCAGTAAAAATGGCTTCCATGGGAACTATTATTTATGGTTGATCTTGGTTTGAATCACATCGATAGCACTGGAAACAGTATCCATAGCTTCCAATTCTTCGTCTTTAATGGTAATATCAAAAGCATCCTCTACATCCAATACCACATCGATCAAGTGAGATGAATTGATGTTTAATTCGTTGATAAGATGGCTGTTCGAATTTATTTCTGAAACCGAAACGTCTTCGGGAAGGTATATTTTAATGATGTCTTTTAGTTGGCTGTAAATCTCTTCAGAGGTCATTCATTAATTTTTTCTAAAGATAACACACGCATTGACATCTCCAAAACCAAAACTGGCCTTGGCTATAGTTTTTAATTCAGTATACAAAGGCTCCCTCGGTATGCGGGATTCATCGATTACAGAAACAATATCCGGGTGCAAATCCTCGCAATTCAGATTTGGCGCTATGAACCCCTGGTGCATCTGTAAAAGTGCCGCAACGACCTCCATACTTCCACTTGCCGCCAAGCCATGACCGATCATCGATTTTAATGAGTTTACATATGGGAAATCTACTCCGGATCGTTTCAATGCCTTGCTCCAGTTTTCGATTTCCACAGTATCCTTTGCTGTGGCCGTAAGATGTCCGTTGATATAATCTATCTCATCGGCAGAAACTCCAGCCTCTCTTAATGCCTCTTTAATACAACGCTGTACCGCCTCACTATTGGGTGCTGTCATACTCCCGCCATTTCTTTGTCCGCCGTTATTGACATGCCCCCCTAAAATTTCAGCATAAATGGTCGCCCCTCTTTCCCTGGCACTTTCCAATGTTTCCAGAAGCAAGGCCCCTGCGCCAGCTCCCGGGACAAACCCACTGGCCGAGGCACTCATGGGTCGGCTGCCGCGCTCAGGGTCTTCATTGTGTTTAAAGGTGGTAACCTTCATAGCATCAAAGCCTCCCCAAACATACGGACCATCATCACTACAGCTTCCGCAGAGCATCTGTTTGGCCTTACCTGCAGCAAGATGTTGATAGCCCATGAGCACAGCTTCGGTTCCTGTAGCACAAGCCGAAGAGTTGGTAGTTACCTGGTTCGCGGCACCAATTTTACCGCCCAGGTAGGCACTTATTCCACTGGCCATGGTTTGGGCAACGGTAGTGCTGCCAAGTCGTCTCACCTGCTTGTCATCCAACTTATAAATGGCCTCTCTAAACTTTTCGACGCCACTGGTCCCGGTGCCAAAGATCACTCCCAGGTCCCAAAGCGGTGATTCTTCTTTTGATGCAGGTTGTAATCCTGCGTTAGACAGCGCTTCCATACCTGCGATCACGCCATAGAGGATGCCGCTGCTGTTGAAATTACGCAGTTCAAGATCGGTGAAATAATCCTTTTTCTTTTCTTCGGAAATGTTAGGTTTAGCCCCTATGCAGCAGGAAAAATTAAGTTCCTTTAATTCCGGGAAATAAGACACTCCCGACTCACCCTTTTGCAGCGCTTTCTGAAATTGCTGAATGCCCACACCATTTGGAGCGACAATTCCTAACCCGGTGATGACAACTCGCTTCATTCCGATCTTTTTGGTATCAACATTCCACTAATGGTTCCCTGGCAAACAATAGAATCTAAGCCATTCTTCATCGAGACCTTGCATTTCAGCTTTCCAAAACGAAAATATACTTTCTCTGACAGGACGGTCACAGTTTCTCCAGGATATACAGGTTGCAAATATTGCATATCAGATTCGGTTAGACCCACAGTCATCTCCCTGGTTGAATTCTTCTCTATTCCATTCAGATATATGCCCAGGCAAACCAATCCGATCTGGGCCATACACTCTGTCAAAATAACTCCGGGAGTTACCGGGTGGTCCTTGAAATGCCCTTGGTAAAAATATTCGTCCGCTTTGAAAGTGTACACTCCGCTCACCCCATTTTCATTTACATCATGCAACTGGTCCACGAAAAGAAAAGGCGGTTCGTAGGGTAATTGTTCGATTATTGAAGAGTAATCCGACATAGGCTATCTAAGGCTTTCACCGCCATCGGCTTTTAAAATCACTCCGTTGATCCAACCGGCCTCATCCCTGGCTAATAGGTAGACGACATTGGCGATATCTTCCGGAACTGTGAGTCGGTTAAACGGATTTCGTAACTTGGAAAATTCTGCCATTTTCTTGCTTTCGGGTATTCTTCCAAAGCTGGGTGTAAGTGTGACACCAGCTTGTATGCAATTCGTTGTTATTCCATGTGGAGCAAGTTCTACGGCCATCTGGCGCATTATGGCTTCCAAAGAAACTTTAGCGATGGATACCGCTCCGTAATTTTTAATGGCCTTGGTATTCCCTTCACTGGTAAAGGCTATATTTCGGGCATTTTCAGCAAATTTATTATTCGCTAATAAGACTTTAGTCCAATCATACCATGATAATGCCATGGCTTCCCAGGTTACTCGAAGATCTTCTCGAGAAAGCCCTTCCCCTTCCGAAGTAAAAAAAGGTTTCACGCTTCCTTTTGCTATACTATGCACCAATAATTTGACGGATCGTAGAGGTAAGCTAGCAGCTATCTGATCGATCGTTTCCGATTTTAATGCATCTTTATTGTACGATCGAACTTCAACTCCCTGGGACCTCATAAAGGAAAGTTCCGTTTCCAACTGTTCTAAATTGACCTTTCGATCGCGATGCACCAAACAAATATGCAAGCCGTGTGACGCCAGTTTTCTAGCTGTTGCTAGCCCTAGTCCGCTACTCCCACCTAATATGACTGCCCACTGGTCTTGAAATTCCTTCATTTAAAACTCTATTAGAATTCTTTGGGCCGAAAAACCGGGTCCAAAACTCAACATAAGACCTAGTTCTCCCGGTGATATATTTTTTTCGAGAAATCGCTCCAAAACATACAATACCGTAACACTGCTCATGTTTCCATACAATTTAAGAACTTCTTTGGTATCGTCAATGTTTTTACCCAGACTTCCAAATAAGTCTTCCACGGTTTGAACAATCTTCTTGCCTCCAGGGTGAAAAACCAGGTGATCTATTTGCTCGATAGTGAGCCCGTTCTCTTCCAAAAACGGATGAATGATCTTCGGAAAGTGAGCGGCGATCTTATCTGGAACTTCCTTATCCAGGATCATCTGTAATCCGGTATTCACCAGTTTAAAACCCATCATATCCGTGGCATCGTAGAAGTGATACATGGCTTCATCCAGGATTTTGGGTCCTTTTGCATCTTCTTCTGAACTTAATAGCACACAGGCAGCACCATCACCAAAAATGGCAGCACTTACGATATTCACCATGGAAAAGTCTTCCAATTGAAAAGTGGCAGTAGGCGACTCCAAGGCTATTACCGTCGCTTTTTTACCGGGATTGGCCTTCAAAAAATTATAAGCATAGATCATCCCTGAAATTCCGGCCGCGCAACCCATCTCCGTTACCGGCAATCTTACCACATCTTGTCTTAGTTTCAAGTCGTTGATCAAATAGGCATCTACCGATGGAATCATAATACCCGTACAACTTACCGTGATGATAAAATCGATATCGGTGGGAAGCCATCCTGCCTTGTCCAGCGCTTTTTGAAGGCAATCGCGGCCCAGATTTTTCATGCCTTCCACATAGATATCATTTCGTTCTTCAAACGAAGAATTGAAGAACACCTCATGGGCGTCCATAATGGAATAGCGTCTGTCTACCCCGGCACCTTCAAAGATCTTGATGACTTTGCGCCTGAAGCGATCCTCCTGTCCTGTAAGCCAGGTTTCGACATAAGGAATAATCTCACTGGTCTCTCTGGTATAGGGAGGTAATTCTTTTGCAACCGTTGTAATTTGTACGCTCATTTACTAATGATCCATTGATAACGAAATGCCCATCTCCATCGAATGAAATGACTCCCGCTAATGTTTTTAGAATAGTTGATCAATTCCTGTTTTTTAAACGCTCGGGCAATAGAAACAAGCCCATCGTGCTTGGCAATTTTGGTTTTGATGGCCAAACCACTAAAGATTTTGAATAATTGAAATGCCCATTTGCTTCTATGTAAGTCGTTCACTACAACTCCAACTTTCGCTTCTTTGGTAATGATTTCCATAATCTGCACTATTTCAGCATCCTGAAAATGATGCAAAAATAAAGTGCACAAAGCAATGTCGAACTCAGGTAAACTGTCCATGGAGTTTAATACATTCAATCTTTGATAGGTAATATTGTTATAATCAGCCGATTTCAATCTCGCCTGATCAAGAATATTCTCGTTCGCATCCACACCAATTAAATGTATCTTCCGATCTGTCATGAATCTCATGCCCGCGATTTGCCGAAGCATTTCTCCATCACCACAGCCCAGGTCTACAATGGTAAGAGTGTTATCTATTGAGGTGCTCCGTATTAGTTTTTTGATACCCTGAAGTGTTATACGATTCCCACCCAACCAGGTATTGACGACTTTCAGGTCCCTAAGCAAGCGTTCTAACTCCTTACCTCCTAGTTCGAAGTTATCCATGATCTCTTCTTCAGAAGAACGATATTTGGAAGCGTAGCTTATCATACTGAAATTATATCGCCATGTGTTCTTTTGATTACACCTTGAACCAGCCCGGGGAATCGTTGGGCCACTCTAAACCCAATATCAGAGGTGCTGGGATTAAGTAACAGGCGTTGTATTAACCTTCCCGTTCTTAAACGTTGTCCAAAAGCTCGTTTCCACGAAACCTGATATTGTCGTTCTACTGCAGCTCTTTCTAGGGATTCGCGAAATGCGTCGATTAATAATTCAGAAACAATCTTGGCACCGTGAATCGCCATGGACATACCATTGCCACACAAAGGATGAATCAATCCAGCGCTGTCGCCCACCATAAGGATATGATCCTCTACAGCATTCTTAGGTTCAAAGGAAATCTGACTAATTGTTAGAGGCTTTTCGAATAGCGGCTTCGCATTATTGAAAAAATGCCTTAGGTGTTTATTCCGACTCATTACTTCTTCCTGAAATGTATTGATATCGTTGCAATCTTTGAACGAATTGTAGGTAACTAAATAGCATGCATTCACTTTTTGATCTTCCACCATGGAGAGGCCACAGTAGCCCCCTTCAAAATTATGCAGTGCTACGAGGTTGTCAGGGAAATCATACTGATAATGTGCCTTCACGGCCAGCCAAGGTGATTTACGATCGATGAACTTTCTTCCCAATCGTTTGTCGAGTCGGGACCTCTTTCCAAAGGCACCCAAAACATATTTTGCCAAATAGGAAGATCCTTTCTGAGTTTCTACTTCAAAATAGTCTCGGGCGTTTAAACTAATGTCGGTAGCACATTCTTGTCTCACCTCTAACTGGTTTGAAGCTAAGTTGTGCAAACTATGATCGAGCGTGTATCGTGAAATACCAAAACCTCCTAAAGGGAGTGTGGTGCGCAGGGTTTGTCCGCTCTGGGCACTGATTTCGAATTCGGTGATTTCAACGGCACCAATGGAAAAAGGATCCAATCCAAGCCATTTCAGGTATGCTATCACTTCATTTGAGATGTATTCACCACAGACCTTATGATTCGGATATTGATTTTGCTCCAGGAGAAGTACCTTGATATCGAATTTCGATAAATGCAATGCCGCAGTAAGTCCCGCCAAACCTCCTCCTACGATCAATACATCATATACTACGTCCCTATCCATATTTTAAAGTACGGTTGATTTTTTCAGAAAAAAAAATCCCAAACAATAATGTCTGGGATTTTGGGAATAATTTATTAGGTATTAATTACCATCCGCTTCTTTTTGTGCTTCTTCTTTCATCTTTTCATTCGGAACAAGAACAATATTCACCCGGCGGTTTTGGGCCCTTCCCTCGGCCGTTTCGTTGGTTGCCACAGGACTGGTTTCACCAAACCAGTTGGTGCTGAATCGTCCCGGGCTTAATCCTTTGACCCCTGTGAAATAATTAGTTACCGCTTCTGCGCGATTTTTGGAGAGGGTCATATTATATTCTTCGGAACCTACACTATCGGTATGTCCAACCACTAGTACGTCGGTATCCGGAAATTCTATCAATATATCCGTTAACTTATCCAGAGTAGCCCTGGAAGCCTCATTGATATTATACTTATTGGTGTCAAAATTAACTCCACTATTCTCATCGAAGGTCACGACAATACCATCGTCAACTCGCTCTACGACTGCACCTGGAATTTCTTCCTCTATTTTCTGGGCGTTCTTATCCATCTTGTCTCCGATGATAATACCTGCAGCACCGCCTACTACTCCACCAATGACCGCTCCAATCTCACCATTTCCACCTTTCCCAACATTGTTTCCAATGATGGCTCCTAAAATAGCTCCACCAGCAGCTCCTATAACGGCTCCTTTTTGCTTATTGTTAGCATTCTTGGTGGCTTCACAGCTCGAGAATGCGAATACCAGGCTTAAACTTACCAGGAAGATCCCCAGTCTTTTAAATATCTTTTTCATTATTCTTCAATTTTAGAAAAGTTCATACTTATGGTAAAGGGCTTGCCTTCCAAAGAAACTGTTTGCTCCCATCGCATCGATGAACCGCTCAACTGGGCTAATCGTAGTCGGAATCCCACATTGTTCTCGGACTTCTTTTTCTCGTTCGTAGGTTTCAGAAGAAAATCATATAAACCGGTACTGGAATCCATTTCCTGGATGGCAAAAATAAAATTCCGCTCTCCTGTAGGACAGTCCGGATTGCTTATCGAATAGTTACCGGTATTGTTATTCGGTATAAATCGCCAGCTACTGCCTTCAAAACACTCTCTGGAGGTGTCACTCAACAACTGGATGGTAAAAGTTCCCTTCTCACTGTATGTTATTTCATCCAGTGACCAATAACCTTTTAATACTTTCTTGGATTCGGAAACAGTTTTTGGTGTGCCACATGATGCCAATAATATGACAAACAATGACAAAATGGTTAGGTTTCTCATAAGCGGGTGGTTTATTTATTCGTGAACGAATAGTTAGGTAACCTAAAGATACTACAAAATTAGATACCAACGCTTTAAGAAATTTCTGTAAAAAATCCGATTAGAATTTAAATGTCGGCTAATAAGCCATTAATTCGTCAAGCACTTCTGCCAATCGATTTTTGGCAAGGTATTTTTCCTCTAAATTGGGTGCAAAGGGCACCGGGGTTTCGAGACTGGCCACCCTTCTCACCGGGGCATCCAGGGATTCAAAGCAGTTCTCCATTATCATAGCGGAAATATCAGATGCGACCCCACCAAACATAGAATCTTCCGTTAAAATCAGCACCTTTCCTGTTTTACGTACTGAATTGTAAATCGCTTCCTCGTCAAGTGGCATAAGCGTCCTCAAGTCGATGAGTTCGATGGTTCCGGGATCTCTTTGTTCCAATTCTGCCATTGCCCAATGCACTCCGGCGCCATAGGTAATGATTGAGATATTGGTTCCTTCGGAAATAACCGAGGCTTTTCCAAGAGGTAAGTTGTAGTATCCGGTAGGAACATCCCCTCGAATACTGCGGTATAGCGCCTTATGTTCAAAGAACAGTACCGGATTTGGATCTTCAATGGAAGATGCCAATAATCCTTTGGCGTCGTAAGGGAAGGCCGGATATACCACCTTCAAACCGGGAGTATGTGTGAACCAGGCTTCGTTTGTCTGACTATGAAAAGGTCCCGCACCTACACCTGCACCACAAGGCATTCGAATCACGACATCCGCATTTTGGTTCCAGCGATAATGGGACTTTGCCAAATAGTTGACTATTGGATTAAATCCGGAGGTCACAAAATCCGCAAATTGCATTTCCATCACAGATTTGAACCCATTGATGGACAATCCCATGGTCGCAGAAACAATGGCCGATTCACAAATAGGTGTATTTCGGACTCTCTCCCGTCCAAACGAATCTATGAATCTATCGGTGATCTTAAATACTCCACCATACTCAGCTATGTCCTGTCCCATAATGACAAGATCATCAAAACGTTCCATAGATTGCCTTAATCCTTCGGAAATCGCATCGACAAAACGCATTTCTTCTACATTATCAATTTCTGTAACTTGCTGATATACATGATCTTTAAATACATCATTTAACTCTTCACTTTCACTGCTTTGTATAGCATCTTCATCAAAAGCAATCTTCAAATTCTCGTTGATCTCATGGGCTATATCCTTTTTGATATCCACTTCCATTGCCTCGGAAAGTATGTCGTTATTCCTGAGATACTCTGCATAATTCTCAAGAGGGTCTTTCGCTGCCCAATGATCCATTAAATCCTGTGGAACATACTTGGTTCCACTCGCCTCTTCATGCCCACGCATTCTGAATGTTTTAAATTCAATCAAAACGGGGCGTGGATTTTTCCGAACGCTTTCAGCGATATCCTTCATTCGTGTATATACTTCCAGGACATTGTTCCCTTCAATGATATGAGATTCCATACCATAGCCTTTTGCACGATCTGCAAGGTGTTCGCAATTATATTGTTCGGAAGTTGGCGTTGAAAGGCCATAACCATTGTTTTCAATACAAAATAACACGGGAAGCTGCCAAACAGAAGCTACATTAAGTGCTTCGTGAATATCCCCTTCGCTGGTTCCTCCTTCGCCGGTAAACACAGCACATACCTGATTATTCTTTTTCAGAAGGTTTCCCAGACCTATTCCCGTGGCCACACCAAACTGGGGGCCCAAATGGGAGATCATACCTACGATCTTATATTCCTGTGTTCCGAAGTGAAAACTGCGGTCACGACCTTTTGTAAATCCGCTGGCCTTTCCCTGCCATTGAGAGAAGAGTCGGTGCAATGGTATTTCCCTGGTAGTAAAAACTCCCAGGTTTCGATGCATGGGAAGTATATATTCCTCTCGGTCCAGGACGGAGGACACACCCACGGCGATAGCCTCTTGCCCGATTCCGCTAAACCATTTTGAAATTTTTCCCTGTCTAAGCAAGATGAGCATCTTTTCCTCGATCAATCGAGGTTTGATCATCCGTTTGTATAAGGTAATCAGCGTATTGTCATCCAGATCTTTTCGATCGTAGTCAAAGTGAATACTAGCGCTTGCCTTCGTAGCCATAAACCGTTGTTGTGAAAAGTCAAAAGTAGAAAAATTCCAAGTGCTGCCATGATAAATTGTAATTTTTTTAAACAAGGAAATCCCTGCCAGATTTGGTATATTTGTAGTACTAATTCAAGTGTTATGAACAATATTCCTAGTGTGGATCTCGCCGACTTTATTTCAGGCGATCCGGTTCGAAAACAGAAATTTGTGGATGAAATAGGCAGTGCTTATGAAGACATCGGCTTTGTTTCTCTCAAGAATCATTTCCTTAGTGATGCTTTAGTGGATGAGTTATACAAGGAGGTAAAAGACTTCTTTGCACTACCGGTTGAAACCAAGTACAAATACGAAATTGAGGGCCTTGGTGGCCAAAGAGGTTATGTTTCCTTTGGGAAAGAACATGCCAAGGGCAAGAAGGAAGGTGATTTGAAAGAATTCTGGCATTTCGGACAAGAACCTTCGGAAGATGCAAACTTACCTGATGAATATCCGCAGAATGTCACGGTGACTGAACTCCCGAATTTCAACAAAACCGGAATGGAAGCCTATAGGATGTTGGAAAAAACCGGAATCTATGTGCTCAGGGCATTAGCTCTTTACATTGGCGTAGACGAGCATTATTTTGATCATTGGGCAAATAACGGGAATAGTATTCTGCGACCCATACACTACCCTCCTATTACGGAAGAACCGAAAGGAGCCGTAAGAGCGGGAGCTCATGGCGATATCAATTTAATTACCCTCTTAATGGGAGCCTCCGCAGGTGGATTACAGGTACTTCGGAAGGACGGCGAGTGGATTGATGCCATTCCTGAAGAAGATGAACTGGTAATCAATGTAGGAGATATGCTGGAACGGCATACCAATAACAAATTACGTTCCACCATTCACCGTGTGGTAAACCCACCACGGGATCAATGGCACACCCCCAGGTATTCCATCCCCTTTTTCATGCACCCGCGAAGTGATATGGACTTGAGTTGTATGGAAGAGTGTATTGATCAGGATCACCCAAAAGCCTATGAAGATATTACGGCTGGTGATTTCTTGCATCAGAGATTGGTGGAAATTGGTCTTATCAAGAAATAATGGATTTAAGAGACCAATTACAAAACCTGTTTCCCGATCATAAGGCTTCCGAAGATCCGAAACCGGAAAAATCGACGGTCTGGCTCCAGGACGATCCCCTGATTTGCAAATATGAGAAGCGGAAAGGAAAGCCCATTACAATTATTGAAGGTTACAATGGCGCCACTTCAGATTTCAAGCAACTGGCTAAAGAACTGAAGCAATTGCTCAGTGTAGGCGGTAGTTTTAAAAATGAACAGATCATCATTCAAGGCGATTATCGGGATCGAATTATGGATTTTCTGAAAGCCAAAGGTTTTAAAGTAAAACGCGTTGGCGGATAATACTTTACACATTGCGAACGGTGATGCCTTTGCCGAGCGGCTGAAGGAACTTGATTATGGGGGTACTATACTTAGCTGGCGGGAAATATTGGTAGAAGGACCTGTAAATACCCGGGTTTTCTCTGATGAATTCAATACAGTTCGAAAAAAGTTTCTCGCGCAATACTTTTCAGAATCAGGCAGCGATTGCGATTCATTTGCAGCATCCTTCACTAATTTTGACTTCGATACGGTTAACCACATAGTATTATGGTTTGAATACGATCTCTTTTGCCATGTGAATGCCGCGGCCGTGATATATTATCTGTCTTCTATCGAATGGAGTGGACCTATTTTCTTGGTTTGCAGCGGAATTCAGAAAGATTCGGAGAAATTATTTGGACTAAATGAATTGAATAATTCGAAGCTTTATGAAGAGTACGAAAGCAAAGTGAGATTGAGTGAAACTGATATTGATCTCTGGGCAAGATTCTGGCAAATCTACTCATCTGAAAACCACAACCAACTGAAATCCCTTGATATTTCCGAAGAAACCTTTCCCTATCTTAAACCTTGCATTAATGCGCATCTAAAGAGATTTCCTGATAAGAATACAGGGCTCAACGAGTTGGAAAAAATAGTGTTGGAATGTATTCGGGAAAATACTTTACAATCAGAATTTCAACTATTGGGATGCCTGCTGAAAGATCAGGGATACTATGGGTTTGGTGATTTACAATGGGAGAAAACGATCGAGTCGATGCGGCCATTTTTTGAATCCCAGGACGTACTGCAGCTCAATGATAAAGGCACTGCTTTGCTGAATAAAAAATATAATGCACTTCCTATCCTTAAAGACGACAGCCGATTTGGAGGAACTTCCAAATACAATTACTTTTACAACGAGGAAATCAATCAATTGGAATCCGCAACATGAGAATACCAGAATCCGAGCTTATTTTAAATCCAGATGGCAGCATTTACCATCTAAACCTGAAGCCGGATGAATTGGCTCATACCATTATTACCGTTGGCGATCAGGACAGGGTCGCCCAGGTTTCCAAACATTTCGATACCATCGAAGTAAAAAAACAGCACCGAGAGTTCATTACACACACCGGAACCTATGCTGGTACCAGACTCACTGTTATTTCCACAGGTATTGGACCGGACAATATAGATATCGTCCTCAATGAACTCGACGCCTT
This sequence comes from Flavobacteriaceae bacterium, assembly GCA_009827225.1. Classification (GTDB taxonomy): domain Bacteria; phylum Bacteroidota; class Bacteroidia; order Flavobacteriales; family Flavobacteriaceae; genus Aureisphaera. The sequence continues at coordinate 28,027 of WUAI01000010.1, forward strand.
GGCCAATATCGATTTTGAATCCCGAACGATTAAAAAAGAGCACACCGCCCTGAAACTGATTCGGGTGGGAACATCAGGAGCCTTGCAGCCCGATATACACGTAGATAGTTTTGTCGCCAGCGAATTTGGAATTGGGTTCGACAATTTATTACACTTTTATGGTAATACAGAAGAGGTGTTTAATTCAGATTTTACTCAGGCATTTATTGATCAAACTAACTGGAATCCTAATAATTCAAGGCCTTACGTGATCAGTGCTGATCCGGATTTATTGGCACAGTTCACTTCGGAAGACATTATAATAGGAGTTACAACCACCAATGTTGGATTCTATGGCCCGCAGGGAAGAGTGCTTCGCCTGGCGTTGCAAGATCCTACCCTGAACGATAAAATCGCCGCCTTTTCCTATCGCAATAAGCGCATTACTAATTTGGAAATGGAGACTGCGGCCATTTATGGTATGGCAAAATTACTCGGCCACAGTGCCTTATCGCTCAATGTAATCCTGGCTAACAGGCCCAATGGTACTTTTAGTGCAGATCCTAAGGAGTCGGTGGAACGACTTATTACCAAAACTTTAGAGATGCTTGTTCGATGAAAAATTTTCTGATAGGAGGTGTCCCCGAGCATTTTAATTTACCATGGTATTTGACCATGAGGAATAAAGAATACCATGAAGTGGGTATCAACTTGCGATGGAAGGATTTTTATGGCGGAACGGGGCAAATGTGCAAGGCATTGCGAGAGAAGGAAATCGACATGGCGGTTATCCTTACTGAAGGAATCGTTCGGGATATAATTAACGGAAACCCATGTAAAATTGTGCAGGTCTTTGTGGAGTCTCCCTTGATTTGGGGAATACATGTTGCGAAGAACTCAGATTATCTTAGTCTTTCCGACTTAAAAGGTAAGGCGGCTGCTATCAGCCGCTTTGGTTCCGGATCTCATCTCATGGCCTATGTGAATGCAGAAAAAATGGGCTGGGATACTGAAAAAGATATAGAATTCGAAGTGATCAAAAATCTGGATGGTGCCCTTGAGAATCTCCCGCAGGGAATTGGTGATTATTTTATGTGGGAGAAATTCACTACCAAACCGTATGTGGATGACGGTCCTTTCCGATTGGTCGGTGAATGCCCTACCCCCTGGCCTTGTTTTGTGATTGCGGTAAGGGAGGACATATTGAAGAACGACCCTGAAGCTGTGACGCAAATACTTGAGATCATCAACAATACTACTCGTGAATTTAAAGATATTCCGTCCATCGATCATACCATTGCCAATCGATACGAACAAAAATTGGAAGACGTAAGAGAATGGCTCTCTCTTACGCGATGGAGTCAAAATAACCTGAATGTCAGCACTTTAGATGCAGTTCAAGGTGCATTATTACAACTAGATCTTATCGATTCGGCGATTCCGAATGAAAAAATTCTTCATTTTTTAGAAAAAAATTAACGTTTTACGCAACCTTTTGCTTTTTTTGGTGTCTTATATCCAAAACAGCTTAATATGACCACTTTTTTAATTGTATTGGGGGCCCTTTTGGTCACAAATTTCCTTCTGTTGCAGTTCAGCTGTAACGATACTACAGAGCAGGACCTTCCTGAAGAAGAATAAACAACGCCATTTTCTGTTGATTACCAAACAATGGGTGTCTTACCATTGTTATTTAAATATTCATTTGCTTTACTGAAATGTTGATTTCCGAACCAATAACCGCGGTTTGCGCTTAATGGTGAAGGATGACCACTACTAAGTACAAGATGTTTCTGTGTATCAATTTTACTTCCTTTTCTTTTGGCATATCCACCCCATAGCATAAAAACTAGTCCGGACCGCTGTGAGGAAAGTTGGTGGATCACCGCATCAGTGAAGACTTCCCAACCTTTGTTTTGATGACTGCCTGCGGTATGCGCTTTCACCGTTAACGTTGCATTCAACAGAAGAACACCTTGATCTGCCCAGCGTTCCAGGTTTCCACTCTCAGGCATGCCTGAGTTTAAATCTGTTTGAATTTCTGAAAAGATATTGATCAATGAAGGGGGCTTCGGCACGCCATCTGCCACAGAAAAACAAAGCCCATTGGCCTGTCCGGGTCCGTGGTATGGGTCCTGGCCCAGTATCACTACTTTCACCTTTTCAAATGGAGTGTGGTCAAAGGCGGCAAAAATCTGGCCTCCGGGTGGATAACATACTCCCGAATTGTATTCCTGCTTTACAAAGTCTATTAAATTTTGAAAGTAAGGTTTTTGAAATTCATCCCCTACTGCCCTGGCCCAACTAGGCTCTATTTTTACGGCCATTATTCGTATTTTTGTCGGAAATAAAATTACTAATTAAGAAAGAGAATTCCTTGTGAAAGGAAAATAAGATGGTTCGAATTGATAAGAAATCCTTAGCCGATTTAGAATTCCCCGCGGTACTTGAGCAAATCTCGGAATACTGTATTACCGAACCCGGCAGGGAGAAGGTATTGGAGATAGTTCCGTTGACACAGGTTTCCGACATTCTTCCAGAATTACAAAGAACCAAGGAATTTTCAGCATCATTTCAAAACGAAAATCGTATCCCAAACCATGGGTTCGAAGCCATCACCAAGGAACTACAGCTGTTTCAGATAGAAAACACAACACTTGAAATAAGTGGTTTTAGAAGAATTCTGTCCATTTCAGAAACTACTAAGGACCTACTGAAATTCTTTAAGAAATACGCAGAGTTTTATGTAGAATTATTTCGTCATTCTGAAGGAATCAGCTATGTGTCCTCTGTTTCAGAAGCTATACGCGCCGTGGTGGACCGGTTTGGCCATATAAAGAATAATGCATCTTCGGAATTGGCCACCATTCGAAAACGACTCAATGTGGTCAAAGGACAAATCAATAGTTCTTTCGGAAGAGCTTTATCACGCTATTCGCAATCTGATTTCCTGGATGAAATTCTGGAATCGGTAGTGGATAACCGTCGAGTATTGGCTGTGAAAGCCATGCATCGCCGCAAAGTTAAAGGAGCCGTTTTGGGGCAATCCAAAACCGGGAGTATTGTATATATCGAACCTCAGGAAACCCTGGAATATGCAAATGAATTGAGTAACCTTCTGTATGAAGAACAGGAAGAGATTAAAAAAATCTTACGTGATCTTACGGAAGAATTACGCCCGTACCATCCGTTGTTGCAAAGCTATCAGGATTATTTGATTGAGATCGACAACCTTTATGCAAAGGCCAAATATGGAATAGACATCAACGCTGTATTGCCGTTGATTTCTGAAGAAAAACGGCTTTACTTAAAGGATGCTTATCACCCGCTACTTTGGGTTGCTAATAAACTTAGAAAGGAAAAAACATTCCCTCAAACCATTGAACTACATCCTGAAAATCGGATCATAGTCATCTCCGGACCTAATGCCGGGGGTAAGAGTATCACTTTAAAAACAGTAGGATTGTTGCAAGTGATGCTACAAAGCGGCATTTTGGTTCCTGTAGATCCTTTTAGTGAGTTTTGCCTGTTTGACAGAGTGCTAACTGATATTGGCGATAACCAATCCATAGAAAATCATCTGAGCACCTATAGTTACCGGCTTAAGAAAATGAATCAGTTTCTTAAGAAATGTAACAATAAAACCCTATTCCTCATCGACGAATTTGGTACAGGAAGTGATCCTGAATTGGGAGGCGCCTTGGCCGAGACATTTTTGGAGGTCTTTTACGAAAGAGAAGCTTTCGGTATTATCACCACGCATTATACCAATTTAAAATTACTGGCCAACGAATTACCCCACGCCACCAATGCAAATATGCAATTCGATAGCAGAAGCTTGGAACCAGTGTATAAACTGCAACTGGGAGAAGCAGGAAGTTCCTTCACTTTTGAAGTGGCACAGAAAAACGGTATCCCGTATAGCCTGATCAATAAGTCAAAAAAGAAGATCGAGCGGGGAAAGGTAAGGTTCGACAAGACCATTGCCAATCTTCAAAAGGAACGAAGTGCATTGCGAAAAACTTCTGCTCAATTGAAGAACGAAGAGGAAAAAGCACGGGAAGAAGGCAAGCAATTAGAAGAAATAAATACAAGGACCCGTGAAAAACTAGAGCGATATCAGGAGGTGTTTGATGCCAACCAAAAACTGATAACCCTGGGGAAGAAAGTCGATTCGCTGGCAGAAAAATACCATAACAATAAACGGAAGCGACAACTCATCGATGAGCTTATGAAGCTTATCATGATAGAGAATAGCAAACGAAAGAAACCTGAGCCAAAAACGACTAAAAAGAAGAAAGAAGAAAAAGCCAAACAGCACGAGCTGAAGCAAGAGGTTGAAAAAAAGGTAGCAGCCATTCGGCGCAAGAAGAAAAAAGAAAAAACAGAAGCAAAAAAAGCACCACCTCCAAAACCTAAAGTTGCACTAAAGGTTGGGGATAGGGTGAGAATGATCGATGGTAGATCGGTAGGTACCATCGATAGTATTGAAAAGAAAAAAGCTATCGTGAATTATGGGATGTTCACCGCCGATGTGAAATTGAGCGAACTAGAGAAAGTATCATGACGAATACCAAAGATCACAAGATTGTTTTATTTGATGGCGTTTGCAACTTATGCAATGGAGCCGTCATCTTCATGATCAAACGCGACAAGAAAGATGTGCTTCGTTTTGCGGCCTTACAGGATCCAATTGGTGTTGAATTGGTAGAAAAATATGGTATCGATACAAGTAAAGTAGATTCGATTATCCTCATAGACAACGACCGTTACTACATCAAAACCACAGCTGCACTTCGGATCTCAAGATTGTTAAGTGGTATCTATCCTCTGTTCTCTATATTTTTGATTCTTCCTGCTTTTACCAGAGACTGGACGTACAATATTATCGCTAAATACCGATATCGCTGGTTTGGTAAAAAAGACCAGTGTATGATTCCTACCCCGGAGCTTAGGGCCAAATTCCTATAGTTATTTTAAATTCTGAAGAATAAATTCCAGCTTGTCGCTTTCATTGGAGACACTATCAAAGGCGTGGTTCTTATGAATGATTTCGGAAGCCAGTCCTTCTTTCTGCCACTTGGAGATGATAGGCAGATTTTCAATCGAGACTTTTCCGGCTAACAGATTATCAAGGTTTTTGTCCTTTTGATAATGATTATAGATCTTCTTCAATCCGGTGAGATACAAATGATCTTTGGTGAGTCCGCCACCACGATGTGCCCTCAGTGAAATGGCATAGGCCTCTTCCCTATTTAGTTTGTACCTGGTGTGAAGCAGGTCGAAAGTGGCACAGAAATCATAACCCTTCCTTAAGCTGTCGGCGGCAAGTACTCTGTACGAAAGTTCTTTAAGGCGGTATAACGTAAGACATCCACTCATATACTCACTGAAAACGGCCAGGCCTTCCTGTGTTTCCAGATTCTTTGGAAAACCGTTTCTGAAAATTTTGAGGGATTGGTCGGCTCCATTGAAGGTAGTCACCATATGCACCCCGATCTCATGGTTGGCCAATACCTTTAACTGATTCGCACTAAAGCGATGGTTTTTCTTCAGTACCAGGGTCTTTGTATTATTCTGAACCATGGCAGCGGCAGAGATCTTGGTAGAAAACTTCAGATTAAAACTGAAATCAAATTTCTTGGTAAACTCTGCGAAATACTCCGCAGCTTCAGTGGCATTGAACACCGGAAACATTTCCTGATCGTACTCTTCATCTTCAAAATGCAAGATGAATTTTGCATTATCCACATCTTTTTGAGTAGGCGTACCAAATGACTTTAAGGAATTAAAGTAAAACTTTGGCCCCATTCCAATGGTTTCGATGCATTCTATCAATCCGGAATAATCGTAAATTACATCACGGTAAAAAGCCCGTGTCTCTTCATCTTTAATGCTGTCTATATCCTGTGAAAAAAGCTCCTGGTGTAATTTGTGAGCATTGAAATCGATCTTCCGATACTTGAAATTCGGATTGACATTGTATTTCGAGGAGAAAAAATTCCGCTTTTCCTGCTCAATATTTATCGGGTTGATATAATTGAGTAGCTCTATGCGTTTCACCAATTTGTTCAGATTGGAGTCAATTCTGAATAAATTAGGATGCGTGTTTACAATGGTTTCGGGATACGTCATACTACATTTTGTGGGCACTGTAAAAGGCATCCGCATGCTCTTTTACTTTGTACTGAAGTTGCCGCTCAATAGCCGCTACCACTTCAGGATAAATTACCTGCCCCATCTCGTCACAGTATATTTTTTTGAATTCAGTAGCCAAAACTAAGGTATTTTGGAAGTTTTTGGTAATAAATTTCAGGAAATATCCATTTCCGAAGAAGGTATCATTGATTTTAGAAGTGGCCTCAATTTCATGTGGAAGTGAAAGTTCGCTCAATGATTGCCGCCAGGATTCCACGGATTCACCAAACCGATCGTTATCAATATTTGAGGTTCCAAGATTGATCACCGGAACTTCACGATCCCAGCGTTGCCAGTTATAACTGTGCATATCGTACACCACAGAAACACCAAACATCTCTTCTATTTTGGATATCAGTGCACGGGTAACATTATAAAAATTGTTGTGTTTACTGAGGCTCTTTGCATGTTGTTCTGCGGAAAGTTTCTCCCGCCATAGCTTCTTTCCCCATGCGTCTTCATAAATAGCGTTATCCGGATCGCGATTGAGGTCGTATTCAAAGCGACTATCACAACCGGCGATTACAATCGGATGGGTTTTCACCATTTCCTTGGTACAGGGATCTTCCTCAAACCAACGGTCGTATTCCGAATGCAAACAATTATCCCACAACTCCTTGCGAAACTGGTGCCCGTCATGCACAGCACCGCACACATAAGGCACATAATCATCGATTTTTAAGGTAAATGAATAATCTTCTGCCACTGCCTCAAAAGTGGCTTCCTTCTCAATAAGAGATATGATTTCTGAAATAGGAAGTCTTTGCATGAATCGATTAACTTAAGCGTCGCTAACGTGCTTACGTAATTTCTGGCGTCGTTCAAATGCAGTTACCCGTTCTTCAACCTTGTCTTCTACAAAATCGATGACCTTTTCCTGGACACGGGTCTTATAAACTTTGTTCATATAAGTGATTCCTCCCGGAGACATTACATTAACTTCAACAAGCATACCGCCGATGACATCGATCCCTACAAAATAGAGTCCGTCTTTAACCAGTTTAAGCCCAATACGGCGACACAATTCTTTCTCTGCCTTGGTTAAATGATGCTTTTGAACAGTTCCTCCTGCCGTGACGTTAGAACGGTGATCTTCCTCTCCGGGCACACGGCGCATGGCGCCAATTGGCATTCCGTTTAGCATTAGAATTCTTACATCTCCCTGATCCGCACCTTCTATATAATCCTGTAGGATCACATAATTTGAGGTTCCGTCTTTATTGTCGATATAAAAATCCAACAAAGAATTGATACTCTTCATCGCACTTTTCTCGATGAGGATCACCCCAGAGCCACCGAAACCGTTCAAGGGTTTCAGGATCATTCTTTCCGGTCCTTCTTTGATGGTTTTCTTTAGATAATCCTTGTTCTTGGTGACATGAGTGCGTGGAATGATCTCATTGCGCTCATCTTCAAACACCGCAGTATACAGTTTGTTATTCGCCCGGCGAATGCCGTCAAGGTCATTCATAATAAAGACATCGTCCTTTACACTATCCAGGAAATTGAGCATGATCATATCCAATGGCGGATTGCTCCTGAGAATGATCACATCAAAACCTGCCAGGGGTAACATTTCATCGTAGAATTCCGATTTGGAGTGAAAAGACTTCAGGTTGTTAGAGATTTTCTCGGCGCGTTTCAAACATCTGCAAAAAGCATAGGCAACACTGTCCCTTATGGTTAAATTGGCCGGTGTGGTGATGGCAATACCGTGTTTTCTCTTCGCAAATTCCTGGATCATTGCTAGTGTGGAATCATTTTCAGCATCCATCTCCTCCCAGGGATACATTATAAAGCAAACATTCATAGCTGGTTGGTTTATTGAAAATAAATATAGTAAAATTTGGCCTCCAAATGTAATTTTTTGGCGAAGGTATTAATTACATCTAACAACTGTCATGTTGATCGACATCTATTCTAAACTCGGACAAGCAGTTTATCGATAACACAGCTGATTTTGGTCGAAAATAACGCGAACTTAAATTATAATCAGTTGGGATTTACTAATTTCAATTTTTCGATAAAAACACAAACTATGGACTATCAAAAATGGATTGACAAAGGGATCGAATTGGGATCCGAATATGGTATAAAAGTGCTTGCGGCCATTGTAATATGGATCGTGGGTTCCTGGATTATTGGTAAGATCACGAAGATCGCAGGCAAAGGAATGGACAAAGCCAATTATGAAATAAGCCTTCAAAAATTCTTGAAGAATCTCATCAGTTGGACGTTGAAAGTGCTTCTTATCCTGGCCATTTTGAGTAAACTTGGGGTTGAAACCACCTCTTTTGCCGCCATTCTGGCCGCTGCTGGTTTAGCCGTGGGTCTGGCATTGCAGGGATCTCTGTCAAATTTTGCAGGTGGCGTACTTCTTATGATCTTCAAACCTTATAAGATAGGAGATTTGATTGAGGCCCAGGGAGAATTAGGTAACGTTAAAGAAATTGAGATCTTCACCACCAAGCTTGTCACACCGGAGAATAAGCTGGTTATTATTCCGAATGGTGCTATTTCTAATGGAAATATTACCAATTATACTGCGGAAGGGATCATCAAAGTGTTCCACACCATTGGTGTTTCATACGATGCCAATATTAAGCAAACCAAGGATGTATTGATGAATGTCCTTACTTCCCAGGAGAAAGTATTACAAGACCCGCCTCCTATGGTTGAAGTGGCTGCCCTTGGGGAGAGTTCCGTGGATTTTGCCGTTCGACCGGCGGTAAAACCGGAACATTACTGGGATGTATACTTCGATACGCTAGAAAAGGCTAAAAATGCATTAGACGATGCCGGTATCGAGATTCCATACCCACACAGCGTGGAAATTCAAAAGCAAGGATAAAACCAAATGAATGTTAATTAAAAAAGCCGCTTCTCAGCGGCTTTTCTTTTATTTTACTTCCTCGTAATGATCGTCCCAATCTTCCACTCGTGGAGGTCCGATCTTTCCAACCGATTTCGCCACCAACATCGAAACAGTAGCATCACCGGTTACGTTGATCACCGTTCTGCACATATCCAATGGCCGGTCCACAGCGAAAATAAGTGCCAGTCCTATCGCCAGTTTATCGGATGGGAACCCGATAGATTCCAAAACGATCACCAGCATAACCATTCCGGCTCCTGGTACAGCTGCAGAGCCAATCGACGCCAATAAAGCCGTTAGTACAATCGTTAGTTGATCGGAAAAACTCAAGTCGAAGCCTAACGCCTGCGAAATAAAGACGGCCGCAACCCCCTGGTACAAACTGGTACCATCCATATTGATGGTCGCTCCTACAGGAAGTACGAAACTCGATACTTCCTTATCAACTCCGATATGCTCTTCTACCCTTTCCATGGTTACAGGTAAGGTCGCTGCACTCGAACTGGTAGAGAATGCCAATAGTTGCGCCGGACTTATTTGCTTCAGAAACCAAAACGGATTCTTCTTCACATAGCTTCCAACGATCAATAGATAGAATACCACCATAATTGCCAGGCCTAAAACAACTACCCCAGAATATTTCAGCAATGCCAATAACAGATCAGGATCACCTGAGCTAACTACGACATTCGCAAGCAGTGCGAATACGGCGTACGGCGCTATCAACATAATAAGGTCCACCATCTTGAGTACGACAAAATTGAGGGAATCAAAAAATCGTTTTAGTGGTTTGGCCCGTTCTTCTCCAATTAGCAGCATAGCGATGGCAAATAGAATGGTGAAAAATATCACTTGTAACATCAAGCCATTATTACTGAACGCATTGAAGGCATTATCCGGAACCATGTCCACCAGGAACTGAAGGGGGCCACTGCTTTTCTGCCTACCAGCTTCTACTATTTTGGACTGTACCCCACTGTCCTGTGAATAAGTTTCAGTGAGTGTCGCTATGGTTTCTTCGGAAATCCCATCTCCCGGCTGTAAAGCGTTCACCAACATTAACCCAATGCTAATCGCAACCACGGTGGTTCCGATATAGGTGACCATCGTACGCAGACCGATATCCCTGAATTTTGAAATATCTTTTAGATCAGAAATACCTTTGATCAATGATGCGAGGATAAGCGGAATCGCAATCAATTTCAGCATTTTAACGAAAATGGTACCCACAGGATTGATCCAGTCGCCCACAAATTTTTGGCCGCCATCAACTCCGGTCATAATAAAACCGAAAACAATACCCAGCACCATTCCAATAAGAATTTGCCAATGTAGTTCTAGTTTCCTCATATAGTTAGTTGTGAATTACAGTTTTGATACTTTGTTCAATAGCCAGAAGTCGGCCAACACCAGGGCTGCCATTGCCTCCACGATCGGTACGGCTCTAGGAACCACACAGGGATCGTGTCTTCCTTTACCCTGCATTTCGGTAGTTTCACCTTCTTTGGTGATGGTCTCCTGCTTTTGCATGATAGTCGCTACCGGCTTGAAAGCCACATTAAAATAAATGTCCTGGCCATTGGAGATTCCACCCTGAACACCACCGCTATGATTGGTTTGAGTGGTTCCGTCTGCATTAAAGATGTCGTTATGTTCACTTCCCTTCAACCGCGTTCCGTCAAATCCGCTGCCGTATTCAAATCCTTTCACCGCATTAATCGATAGCATCGCCTTGCCTAATTCGGCGTGCAGCTTATCAAATACGGGCTCTCCGAGTCCGATAGGAACGTTCTCAACCACACAGGTGATCACACCTCCGATGGTATCTCCTTGCTTGCGGATTTCTTTTATATAAGCTTCCATTTTGTGGGCCATATCAGAATCGGCAGTTCGAACAGGATTACGTTCAATTTCAGAAAAATCAAGTTCCTTATAATGCGTTGTGAGTTCCATATCACCTACCGCCGATACATACGCTGTAATCTTAATATCTCCCAGAAGTTGTTTTGCCAAAGCTCCAGCCACCACTCTACAAGCGGTCTCTCTTGCGGAGGAACGGCCTCCTCCACGGTAATCCCGAATACCATATTTCTTATCATAGGTGTAATCCGCGTGAGATGGTCGGTAAGTATCTTTGATGTGCGAATAGTCTTTGGACTTCTGATTGGTATTCTGAATCACAAAGCCAATCGGAGTTCCAGTGGTTTTCCCTTCGAATATGCCTGACAGAAATGTAACCGAATCCGGTTCTTTCCTTTGAGTAACAATCGCAGACTGGCCCGGTTTACGTCGTTGCATCTCCAAATCGATGGCTTCCATATCTACTTCCAATCCTGCCGGACAACCGTCTATGATACCGCCAATAGCTTCTCCATGTGACTCACCAAATGTGGTTAGATTATAAATTTTTCCGAAGCTATTACCTGCCATACGCTGCTTTTCAACAAATGTAATCGATAGTATCGAATTAAAAAATATTCGCCAAATTAAACTTTCATTAACACAAAAGTTACTGCTCTAACATTATGATTAATAATCGATAACTCCATGTTAACATCTGCACCTACCTTTTTTAGGTTCTTTGTATCATATACTAAGGCTTTGAAACGAAAACTGGAAATTGTCGTGCTTTCAGACATCCATCTTGGTACTTACGGGTGCCACGCAAAGGAGGTGCTGCAGTACCTGAATTCCGTGAGGCCAGAGAAGCTTATCCTGAATGGGGATATATTCGACATATGGCAATTCCGAAAACGATATTTTCCAAAATCTCATCTATTGGTCATTAAAAAAATCATTTCCCTGGCCGCTAAAGGCACGAAAGTGTATTATCTCACTGGGAATCATGATGAGAAACTCCGTAAGTTCAGTGATACCAAAATGGGCAACATCTATATTCTGGACAAGTTGGTGCTAAACATCGACGGTAAAAAAGCCTGGTTCTTCCATGGAGATGTGTTCGACGCTTCTATTCAACATGCAAAATGGCTTGCCAAATTGGGAGGATGGGGATATGATTTACTTATTTTATTCAATCGCCTGGTAAATCTGGTGCTTACCAAAATGGGGCGGGAAAAATACTCTCTTTCGAAGCGGATTAAGAATAGTGTAAAAAGTGCGGTAAAATTCATCGATAATTTCGAACAGACAGCTATTGAATTGGCCATAGAAAATGAGTTTGATTATGTTGGTTGTGGACATATCCACCAGCCCGTAATCAAGAAAGTTGCCAACGAACACGGGGAATGCCTTTATCTTAACAGCGGTGACTGGATCGAAAATCTAACCGCGTTGGAATATCAGAATGAAAAATGGTCCTTATATCGTCATCCTTCACACAACAATGTAAAATCACCCGTAAAAACGATTATGGACGAAGAAGACGGATTCCCGGAAATGTTATCGGCTTTCCAATCTCTTAAAGGATTTAACTAGATTAATCTGCCAGAGCATTCACCAGAATGGTAACTGGGTGATAGGATTGCCTTCCCGTTCCGTCTTTGATCTGTTCCCTGCAACTATAACCGTTAGCCGCTATTATGGTCTCAGGATCACTCTTTCTAACGGCTGGGAATAAACGTAATTCACCTATTTTCATACTAACATCGTAATGCTCCTTCTCGTAACCAAAGCTTCCCGCCATACCGCAGCAACCGGTATTTAAGATGGTGGGATGATAATTTTCCGGCAGATTGAGAATGTCAAAAGTATGCTTTTGATGACTCAGGGCCTTTTGATGGCAATGTGCATGGATTTTAATCTGTTTCGACTCTGTAACGAATTGTGACGAGGTAATTCGACCCTTTTCGGCTTCAGCGGCCAAAAACTCTTCGATCAGAAACGTATGCTCTGCGATTTTCTTCGCTGATGGCAGATCGCTTGCCAGACGTAAGTACTCATCCCTGAATCCGAGAATCGCAGAAGGTTCAATCCCAACCAAAGGGGTTTGTGCATCCACTTTCTCCTTCAAATATGCGGTGTTCTCGTCCACCTGAGCTTTTGCCTCCTCCAAAAAACCCTTGCTTAACAAGGCTCGTGCACTATCCAAATGATGAACTACGCCTACTTTGTAGCCTAGTCCATGAAGTAAATTCAAGGCATCCCATGCCAGATTCAAATCCAGGTAATTACTGAATTCGTCTATATATAGGAATAAATCATTTTTTCTATCTATCTGATTTATAGTTTTTTGATAACTATTACCGAATGTAATAGTTGAATATAATGGAAGTGATCTTTTTTGAGCAATACCACTATATTTTTTTATCCAGCTTGAAAGTATAGGCAGCTTGAACATCCAGTTGGTAAGTTTGGGAAAATTTGATGCTTTCTTATGATATCTACTGCTTTTGCCAAAGAGGTTATCGGCGCGAGTCCTGCTATTTGACTTATAATACTGGTATTGAAATTCCGCTTTAGCGGTGGAAATATCCACATTACTGGGGCATTCGCTTCCACAGGCCTTGCAACTGAGGCACAGGTCCAGTGCCTGTTTCAATTCGGAAGAATCAAAACTGCCCTCCAGGGAACGGTTGTTTAAAACTTCCCTCAATACATTCGCCCTACCACGAGTGCTGTCTTTCTCATTTTTGGTAGCCTGATAACTGGGACACATGGTTCCGCCTGATACAGCCGTTTTACGACAATCTCCGCTCCCATTACATTTTTCCGCCAGGCGAACAATTCCTTCGGAATCACTGAAATCCATTAGAGTCTCTATTTCCGGTGTTGGCAGATCTTGTTCATTTCTGAAAGACTTGTCCATGGGCCATGCATCGGTAATCTTCCCCGGATTAAATATGTTATTAGGATCAAAAAGAGCTTTTATCCTCTTTAATAATTCAAAATTCTTCGCTCCTATTTGTTGTTCAAGGAATTCAGCTCTAACGATTCCGTCCCCGTGTTCCCCGGAAAATGAACCTTTGTATTTCTTACATAATGTGGCCACTTCAGTCGTAATTTTTCTGAAATAATCCACACCTACTGAAGTCTTTAAGTTCAAAATAGGACGTAAATGCAACTCTCCGGCACCTGCGTGAGCATAGTAAACGCTTCTTTGATCGTAGCGTTCCATTATTTTTGTGAACTCTCTTATATAGTCCGGTAGATCTTCCAAAGCCACAGCAGTATCCTCTATGCAGGCCACTGCTTTGTGATCTCCTACCATATTACCCAGCAGCCCGAGACCGGCTTTCCGAAGCTCCAGGGCCTTCTCTATTTCTTCATCGTACAATACTGGCCGAGCATAAGAATTACCCGAGCTTTTTAAGGACCCCACCAGTTCTTCCACAGCGGATTCAAGTTTCTGTGGATCATTCTCCTTGAGTTCAAGCATCAATATCGCCTTGGGTGATCCTTCGATGAAGAACCTGTAAGAATCATACATTTTATTCTGGCTTGTACATTCCAGTATGATATCATCCATCATTTCACAGGTGTACAACCCATGACTCATGGCAACGTTCACGTCATTCAGACAGGATTCCAGGGTGTTATATTGTGCGATGACCATGGCAGACAGCGAAGGAGGTAACGGATCGAGCTGCAATGTGATTTGGGTCGTAAAAACCAAAGTGCCTTCACTACCACATAACAGCTTGCTTAAATTAAAAGTGGGGTGATCTCCTCCAAAGTGCTCAAAATTGAGCAAGGCATCAACGGCATACCCTGTATTTCTTCTGTGGATCTCTTGCTTCGGAAATTCCTTAATTATTTCGGTTCGAGTTTCTTCGAGCGATAAATCTTTAGCCAAAGAACGATAGATATCCCCTTCAAGGCTTTGCAATTGGGTTTTGTCTGAAAATTCCTGGTTTGAAAGCTCATGGGTCTCTATTACTTCCCCATTCGTCAGAACACCTCGCAGCGAACTCACTTTATCCCTCGTAACGCCATATTGTATCGAGGTGGTTCCGCTGCTGTTGTTGCCCACCATTCCACCTATCATACATCTGTTGGACGTAGAGGTATTCGGGCCAAAAAATAGTCCGTAAGGTTTTAAATAAGCATTCAACTCATCCCTAATCACGCCGGGTTCTACAGTAACGGTCCGATTTTCCTTATCCACTTCCAATATGCGACAGAAATGACGTGAGATGTCAACAATGATACCTTCTCCCACGCATTGACCCGCCAGGGAAGTTCCTGCACTTCGAGGAACCAATGATGTATCATTATTACTGGCAAAACGTATTAGTTTTTGAATATCCGATTCCGATTTGGGAAAAGCGACAGCTAAAGGTATTTTTCTGTAAACAGAGGCATCGGTGGCATACATCATCTGGTGCAGCTGGTCTGTTTCCAGCTCACCATCCAAGGAGTCCTTTAATTTTTGTAATGCCGACTGCATGTTTCAGTAAAGGTAATAAACCCCAAAATGAAACGTAGAACTGCTTGTGAAAAATTATGTGATAATTCATCCAATGAATGGTATCAACAAATAATATTTCGTTATAAATTCGTTTTAAATACAAACCTGATTATTATGAAAAGACTCCTTTTGATCCCTTTATTCATTATCGCTTTTACCACTGTTTCTAATGCCCAACGAATATCCAAACACGCTTTGGGGCTTCGGCTGGGCGACAATGACGGTTTTGGAACCGAGGTTAATTATCAACTTGGCACTTCTGAAAACAACCGTCTGGAATTTGGGCTCGGATGGCGCAGTAATAACGATTTCAATGCTTTTAAAGCCACCGCGTTGTACCAATGGGTATTTGTTCTGGATGGAAATCTACAATGGTACGCAGGAGCCGGAGGTGGTGTAGGCAGTATTAATTATGATTCCAGGCTTCCTACCGACCCCGATGATGAAACATTTGCTTTCGCCGCGGGGAACATTGGAATCGAATACAATTTCGAGATACCATTGCTGTTATCATTGGATTTCAGGCCGGAAATAGGCTTCGGTGATGTGAATGATGACTTGGAGTTCGACATTGCACTGGGAATCCGATATCAGTTTTAAGAATTATACTCCAAGTATTATCAAGCCCTTCCATTGGAAGGGTTTTTCAGTTTAAAAAATAGGTAAAACCCCCTTTTAATTGTCCCTTTAATATCGCAACTTTATGGTTTACAACGAAATAGATTCGTATGAAAACCAAAAGTCTTTTTGCAATTGTTATGGTCTTACTGATGCTCAGCTCCTGTTATTCAGTAAGAGTGAAAGTAACCAATGGCCCCGGTGGAGAGCCGGCAGAAACCGAAACTGAAGAGGTTACGGCAGGAGAATTGATTAGAACACTCGATACCGTGGCTAAGGTGGGTATCGCTACCAAAGAAAACCCGATCAACCTGCCCGACTGTGAGTCCGGCGGACTACACGCCGTTGAATACAGAACCACCTTTGGTGGAATATTGAAATATTTGATCACCTTCGGAAGAAAACGCACAGTCAAGGTGAAATATGTATGCAATAAAAAAACAAATACCGGAGTAATTGATTTAGATTAGTTATGGCTACAACGACAACAGAACCCAGGGTTTGGTGGGATACGCTACACAAGAACGGACGATTTGACCTTAAATTCTTTCTTCGTACAAAACTTGAGAAAGAAAGTAATATGCCTTCTCTTTTAGATCGCTATAACGACGCAGCTGATGAAATGCGCAGGCTCATAAAAGAAGCCGACGATAATGATGAAGGATTCCGGTCCATTGGATCCAAATGGTCGATGTCTTCAATAGCACATCATCCGGATCGGATGCATTTTACGTCGAATATGAATATTGGTTTTGGTATTCCTGGCAATGGGGTCCATGCTAATTCTACCTATAAAAGTGAGAATCTGTTTTTCTTTCAATGCGGAAATGAGATCAAGGAAATTTCACACTTTCTAGAAAGCAAGGGGAAGTCGTTAAAAGCTTCGGGTGCCAGTAACGGACAAACTATCGCCGGTTGCATTTCCACAGGGGTGCATGGCTCGGGATTGGATATTGGGTCGGTACAGGACTATGTAGTCGGTCTTAATTTGATCATTGGTCCGAATCCTGAGGATGTTGTCTATCTCGAACGGCATACTAAACCAGCGCTCAATGAAAAGCTTCCACAACGAATCAAAGCCAGGATCATACGCAACGACGACCTCTTTAATGCGGCACTCGTCGGGCTAGGATCTTTTGGATTCATTCACGGAGTCCTTATTGAAGCTGAAGACCGATTTCTACTGAAACGCTATGTTCGGAAGATCAAAAAACAAAAGGCGATTCAAATTTCGAATACCATGGATTTTCAACCTCTTGCCAATGAGATTACAGAAGAGGTGGATGCACAAGGAAATGCAAATCGGCCCTATCATTATAAAGTCTTTATAAACCAGTATAGCAATGACGACGATTATGTGATCGAATCTATCTATAAGAAACCCTTCGATCCCAATTACAAGCAAATTCACGGAGATCCTATCCCCTTTATGAAGCAATTTATCTACCGGGACCTGATTTACCTGTTGATTAAAATTTCAGAGAAATTTCAGAAGGCAATTCCATTATTCATTCAAGCGCTTAGCGGGACTATATTACCAAAGGAAAAAGATGAAAACGGGCAGGAAAAGAATATTGTAGGGCAATTATCCGAAATATTCTGGGATGCGGGATACCAGGGTAAGGCATTCGCATGTTCCTTTGGAGTAGACCATAAGAATTCAGGTAAAGCATTGGAAGTGCTCACTAAACTTACCAAAGACGATGGGCCTATTCCCGGCATATTTGCCATGCGTTTTGTGAAACAGTCAGATGCCACGCTCGCTTTCACCAAGTTTCCGGTAACTTGTATGATCGAGATCGATGGTATTCAATGGAATCACAAAGAGGATGGTATAATTAGCCTGCATGAATACGGCAAAAGAATGATCGAAGTCCTTAAAGCCAACAATCTCCCATTTACTATTCACTGGGGGAAAAACGCGGCCTGGGATTTTCCTGGATTAGCACAAGATATGTTCGGAGGTGACGTACAGAAATGGATGGACATTCGGTCGGCATTATTGAGCCCACGTATGGCGAAACTATTTTCAAATCCGTTTCTGGACACATTGGGTCTCTCGCAATTGAGTTCCCCTGTTGATCCGGGACTGATAGTTTCTCTATAATTAACTGGGAATCTTATCCAATGCCTTTTCGTAGATCTCTTCGTAGATAGGCACAATGTTTTCCGTATCGAATTTACGGGCAGATTCTTTTGCTTGCTTTTTGAATCTCATCAAAGTATCCGGATCCTTGAGAATCGCAAGTGCATTTTTCGCCATGTCATCCACATCACCAATTGGCGACAAGAATCCACTCACACCGTGAACATTAACTTCTGCAAGTCCGCCTGCATTACTTGAAATTACAGGAACTCCCGTAGCCATGGCCTCAAGTGCAGCCAGTCCAAAACTTTCTTTTTCAGAAGGCAATAAGAACAGATCACTGAAGCACAAAATCTTATCGACTTCTCCACTGTTCCCAAGGAAGACTACTTGCTCTTCAATACCCAGTTCATAGCTCATACGTTCAGCTGTAGCTTTTTCGGGCCCCTCACCCACTATCATAAGCTTTGAAGGAACCTCCTTTTGCACTTTGTAAAATATCTGGATCACATCTTCGATACGTTTTACAGGTCTCAAATTACTGACATGAGTAATTATTCTCTCATGTTCTTCAGCCATAAGGTCTCGCTGGCAATCGGTATAGGTGTTGGTATGTTTAGCCATATCGATAAAATTAGGAACCACATGAATTTCCTTTTTGATATCGAATAGTCGGAGCGTGTCGTCCTTTAGACTTTTGGATACCGAAGTAACCACATCACTATTATTAATGCTGAAGGTAACGGCAGGTTTATAAAACGGATGGTTCCCCACGAGGGTAATGTCTGTTCCGTGTAAAGTGGTCACAAAAGGAATGTGAATTCCTTCCTCAGCGAGCATTTTCTTGGCCATATAAGCCGCATAGGCATGAGGAATTGCATAATGAACATGAAGTAGTTCAATTTTGAAAAGCTTTACCATATCCACCAATTTGCTGGAGAGGGCCAGCTCATACGGCTGAAAATGAAACAAGGGGTATTGAGGTACAGTTACTTCATGAAAATGAATATTCCATGACAACAATTCAAGTTTCACCGGTTGCTTGTAGGTAATAAAATGAACCTCATGTCCACGTTCCGCCAGGGCAATACCTAACTCCGTTGCCACTACTCCACTTCCACCAAAGGTGGGATAACAAACTATACCTATTTTCATTATTCTACGTCGGTTAAAACATTATCACTTTCTTCCCGAATGATCGCTTCGTATATAGCTTCCTGTATATTGCTTCGCAGGTTACTACCGATTATGGATCGATTGTCTGCCGTTGGATACGTTCGATTCGAAAGAAACACATACACGATCTCTTCGTCGGGATCGGCCCATGTAAAGGTACCTGTAAATCCGCTATGTCCAAAACTGGTCATAGAAACACATCCACAAGTTGGACCAACATCCCCTAATTGAGGTTTGTCGAATCCCACGCCTCTCCTTACATCATCTTCACAAAAATAACAGGTATTGAACGCATCGACAACTTCAGGTTTAAAATACCGCTTTCCACCATAAAACCCTTTCCATAGGTACATTTGCATGATCTTAGCGACGTCATTAGCATTACTGAATAGCCCGGCATGGCCGCTCACTCCTCCCATCATTGCCGCTCCCTGGTCGTGAACATATCCATGAACCTTCTGCATTCGGAAATAAGAATCGTCTTCAGTAGGCGGGATCATTTTCTTATCAAATTTTTTCAGCGGGTTATACGTGGTGTAATTCGCTCCCAAAGGACGATACAAATTGCGCTGTGCGAGATTATCGAGGGGCGTTCCGTAGAAATCACCCAAATATTTGTTCAAAATATAATATGGAAGGTCGCTATACTTATAACCTGTTCTGGTTCTTAGATCACTTTCCTTGATCATGTCATAGATTGAATCCTTATAGTCTTCTCTCATATAAAGATCATTGGCCACTTTTATACTGAAATCGTCGTCCTTAGTCTTAGAATAATATTCCTTGGAAGGAAGACCGGTCACAGTATCTATGGTCTTCATATAAAACGGGATCCAGGCTTTCAATCGGGCATAGTGGGATAGCATTCGCTTCAGTGTAATGTTCCTTTTGTTACTTCTTTTATACTCCGGAAGCATTTCTGAAAGCTTGGTCTCCATATTGATCACCCTCCGGTCCATTAATTCCATGGTCATGGGCAATGTTGCGAGGATCTTCGTGAGTGATGCAACGTCATAAATATGATCACTACGCACCCTGGTTTTCTTTTCGGGGGTATGGTATCCAAAGTTCTTGTCGTAGACAATTTTTCCTTTGCGAGCGACGATAATCTGCGCTCCGGGCATCATTCCTGCCCAAAGGCCAATTTGAGCCAGCGAATCTATCTTTTTCAATTTCGTAGCATCAAGGCCCACGCTGGAAGGGCTACCGTACTGCAATCTTGAAATCGGTTTGATTTCAACAGAGGTACCTGCTGGAAAGTCAGGGCCTACAGAAACCGGTAGTCGTCCGTTGGCTCCACGAGCACCAAAAATTAATTGTGCAGAAAGAGATTGTGAAACATCGCTGTTCTGGTACGAAACCACGATGGCTTCTATATTTTTTGTTTCAGAAATATCAAGTAAGGAATATGGACGGGTAAATACATCGAGGACTACTTTATTCTGCTCAGCTATCTTTTGAATCCATTCCACCTCCTTTTCTGAAAATTTATAGGATTTCCAGGGGTTGTCGTTGGATCGGTGAAAACCAATTACCACGTAATCAAAAGACTTTAATCGTTTCAGGTATCCGGAAAGTTTGCTGTCTTTGATCCAATCTACCTTGGTATACTTTCTAAGGTAATTCAAAAATGGTTTCCCAGAATCATCACCAAAGTTCACATAAGCGATCTTTGCATTGTCCAAATCCTGAATAGGAAGTACTTCTGATTCATTCTTTATAACCGTAATGGCACTCTCCATGGCCTCTTCATAAAGCGCATCATCTATAGGACTGTTAAGCTCGTCCACTATATTTTCTTCCGCAACCGGTTGATAATTATTCAATCCTACTTTATACTTGGCATATAAAATCTTTTTAACGGATTTCTCCAGGCGAGTTTCCAATATGACCCCTTCACGATAGGCCCGTACCAAAATCGCATGCGCCTTAGGTACATTTTCTGAAATGAGCAACACATCATTACCGGCAAGAAAAGCCGCAAGATCAATTTCTCCGGGTTCCTGGAAATCGGCGGCACCCTTCATATTCAAAGCATCTGTGAAGATAAGTCCGTTGAATCCTAATTCCCTTTGAAGAATTTGCGTCACCACATTTTTGGAAATTGAAGAAGGATATCCATTTTCAGGCACGATGGACGGAATATTCAAATGAGCCACCATGACGCTGCTTAAGCCTTCAGAGATGATATTTTTATAAGGAAACAGCTCCAATGAATCGAGGCGTTCTTTTTCAAATAAAAGTGTGGGTAAGGTTTCGTGAGAGTCCTTATCGGTATCTCCATGTCCGGGAAAGTGTTTGGCATTTGCCATCACCCCGGCATTTTGCATCCCTCTCATGAACGACAAGGCCTTAGCAGTTACATTCTCACGATTTTCACCAAACGAACGGTTCCCGATAATGGGATTCTTGGGATTCGTATTGATATCTACCACGGGAGCAAAATTAAAGTGCACCCCCATTCTTTTCGAGTGGTCTCCTATCCGGCGCCCCACCCTTTCAACGATATCATTGTCCTTAATAGCCCCCAGGGTCATGTTCCAAGGGTAGGCATAGGTGGAATCAAGCCGCATGGCAAGTCCCCATTCAGCATCCATTCCAATGAGTAAAGGAACCCTGGAACGGTTTTGATACTCATTATTTAACCTGACTTGTCGAACCGGGCCTCCTTTTGAAAAGATAATACCACCGATATAGTAGTTATCGATAAGCCCATTGATTAGATCGGTTTTCTTTTTAGGATCACTGGAGAACACATCCACCATGAACAGCTGGCCAATTTTCTCCTGAAGTGACATATTTCCATAAATACTGTCCACCCATCGTTTCTGATTTTCGAGATCATCGACAACCAGCAACGGGTTAATTTGTTGAGAAAATACCAGGTATGAAGAAAGTATGAGAAATGAGGTTACCGCTAATCGCTTCATGTAACTAATGTAACAAAAACTATGCTAAAAATCGGCTGTGCCAACTATCTTTTGCTGGCACTTCCCAGTGCTCCAGATACTCGGCTTTGGTGTTTACCAAATTATTAAATACTACAGTATTAGGCGAAACGGAACGGTTCTTGGCCATTTTCTTAAATTCTGATAGGCTTTTATGAGCGATAAAATCGCCTGTATAGAACGTCACGTTCATTTTATCAAGCAAATCGACACCGATCTTTTGTTCCAGGGATTGTATGAAATGTACCGAAGCGTCGATACTACAACCGGACGCAGAGGCATTGGCCTGATTGAGACCGATAATTAGAAACCTATTATATCGAATCTCAAACCCTGCTTCAAGATTGGCGCCATGAGCGGTCCATTCGTTCAAAAAATACCGGGCTTTGGCATCGATGTATTCTACTTCTTCTTTGCTAAGTTTTCGATTGGATTGGTAAATCCAAATTCGGGATTCATTGGGTAATGCACTAAAATTGACTAACATACTTCCTTCTGCTAATAGTTGGGTAAACTGCTACAAATCGGCAGCATTGGCGATCATCTCTGCGACATCCATCACTTCGATCTCGTCTTCTTTTTCTTTGTTCTTTACTCCGTCGGTCATCATGGTATTACAGAACGGGCAACCGGCCGCGATAATTTTAGGTTGGGTTTCCAGGGCTTCTTCTGTCCGTTCAATATTAATATCCTTATCTCCCGGTTCCGGTTCTTTGAACATCTGGGCTCCACCGGCACCGCAACAAAGGCCTCTGGACTTACAGCGTTTCATTTCCACTAGTTCCACTTCCAATTTCCCAAGTAACTCTCGTGGTGCTTCATATTCGTTATTGGCGCGTCCTAAATAACAAGGATCGTGGAAAGTAATTCTTTTCCCTTTGAATTTTCCACCTTCCACTTTCAGCTTGCCCTCATTCAGCAAGGACTTTAAAAACTGAGTATGATGCATCACTTCGTAGGAACCTCCCAGTTGGGGATACTCGTTCTTAAGGGTATTGAAACAATGTGGGCAGGTGGTTACTATTTTCTTGATTTCATAACCATTCAAAACCTGAATATTCATCATGGCCTGCATTTGAAACAAGAACTCGTTACCCGCTCTTTTAGCCGGATCACCGGTGCAACCTTCTTCTGTTCCCAGCACTGCAAATTCCACTCCGGCATTGTTCAACAATTTGGCAAATGCTTTTGTAATTTTCTTCGCCCGATCGTCAAAACTTCCTGCACAACCTACCCAAAACAACACCTCCGGTTGTTTTCCTTGGGCCATGAACTGCGCCATGGTAGGTACATTTATCTGCTCACTCATGTTCTATTTTTTTGGTTTGAAGTGTATTTCAACCGAGGGCAACCCCTGAGGATCGTTACCTCCTTTCACAAGCTTTAAAACAAGCTTCTCTGAAGAAACCGATCGAACCCGGCTCGTATTGGTTCCATTTACTGAAATATCTACCCAATCGTTGGAAGCGTCATATTCCCAGGTTCCTCTTTCTGTCTTGGTATCGGATATCATATCACAGGAACCATCTGCATTGAACTTCAAATCGAAGTCCTTCGCACCGGGTGCTTGCCCAATTTTCATGCTTCCCATCATGGCATATTCGATATCCCACTGCTTGCATAGCACTAAGGACAGTTCTGCAGAAGTCATATCGATATCCTGAGCAAACATTCCCGAGGACATGCCGATACACACTGCAATTATGCCGATGATTTTCTTCATGCAAATTTAATCTTCAAACACCTGTATGGTTACTTCCTTTTCTACGAGGTCTGTAAACTTTCCTTTGTAACGGGTCGCCTTCACCAGGTGATTATCGATCCAGTGATAATTCCCTCCTCTGGGTTTTCCCATAAGTAATGAATGATATTTAAATCCGTGCTTGTTCAGCCAGAATTCTGTTACTTCCCTGTGATCTTCGGTTCTTGAGGTGAAGAAACAAATGATATGTCCTTCGTCAAACCATTTGTTCAGTGTTTTCAAAGCATCCGGATACAAGGCCGCAGTGGCCATACGCTCAGGTTCTTCATTGGGAATATCATCACATATCGTTCCGTCGATATCGATTAAATAATTTTTGATTCCTTTTGGCAACACCGGACTCACATGCTCACCCTGTTCTACCTTATCGTGCAATAATTTTTCTACTTCTTCTTTGTCCATTCTAAACTTCGATTGATTGTTTAATTTTCATTTATCCAATTTGCCCGGTCCATTTGATTAAATGGCCACGGGGCTGCATTATTTTCAATATTCGTCATGGTGACATTTAGTTCTGAAGGAGCTGCTGATTGCTCCATGACCAAAAACTGACGCATGTCCATGATTATAGATAATGGGTCAATACTCACCGGGCAAGCCTCCACACAGGCATTGCAGGTGGTACAAGCCCATAGTTCTTCCCTGCTGATATAATCATCCAATAGCTGTTTGCCATCAGGTTTGAATTCTCCTTTGTTGGCATCCAGGTTTTTCCCTACTTCCTGCAATCTGTCCCTGGTATCCATCATGATCTTTCGAGGGGAAAGTTTCTTACCTGTTTGGTTCGCAGGGCATTCACTTGTGCATCTTCCGCACTCGGTACAAGTATATGCATTAAGCAATTGTGTACGACTAAGATCCATCACGTCGCTCGCACCAAACTTGGCTGGTGTTTCTGCCCCTTCCGGTGGTGCGGCATAAGGATCAGCAGAAGGATCCATCATCAGTTTAACTTCGTTGGTCACCGATTCCAGGTTCTTTAATTGCCCTTTAGGTGTGAGCTTTCCGAAGTAAACATTAGGGAATGCTAAGAGAATGTGCAGGTGTTTACTGAAGTAGAGATAATTCAGGAACACCAGGATCCCAATGATATGCATCCACCAGGCAATTCTTTCTATCATTACTAAAGTGCCTTCTGTTAGTCCACTGAATAGCGGCAGTAAATGATTGCTCACAGGAAACATGCCCGCTTCACTGTAATGCGCGGCACCCATATCTTGTAATGAATGATCTGCTGCGTTCATCGTAAGGAACAACAACATTAGAACTACCTCAAAATATAAGATGATATTTCCATCGTTTTGAGGCCAGCCCTTCATTTCAGGGCTCATGAATCTTTTTAGTCTTTGGATATTTCGACGAATCCAAAATACCGCCACAGCAACTAATACGAGCAATGCCAGGACCTCGAAAGAGGCGATCAGGTAATCATAAGCGGGCCCTATCACAGCGAAAATGCGATGCGTACCGAACAAACCGTCGATGATGATCTCAAGCACTTCAATATTGATGATGACAAAACCGACATAAACAATAATATGCATTAGTCCAGAAACCGGGCGAACCACCATTTTCGACTGACCCAAAGCGATGCGAAGTACATTGCTCCAGCGTTTTCCTTTTTGGTCAACTTCACCGATCTCCTGCCCTATTTTAATATTGCGAATCACTTTTCGAATATTCTTTGTGAAATATCCGATACCAGCAATAAGCAGCAATAAAAACAATATGTTGGGTAAATATTGCATCTAGTTTATGGTATCATTTTGAGCTTCATAGGGCTTAGGTCTCTTTCCGAAGAGAGAAAAATGAACATATCGCTTCGGATTGAGCTTCATATCTTCCAGCAACTGCTCCAACTGCTTGGAGGCACCGGTTAGATTATCATATAATTTTTCGTCTTTCAATAATTTGCCAACACTGCCTTCTCCGCTCTCAATATCACTCGCAATATTGTTGAACTTATCCAAAACACCCTGTAAATCTTTAATCATCTTCCCGGTCTCCAATTGTGCCAGTGAATCGGATAATCGTGCGAAGTTCTCAGAAGTAACATCCAGATTGGCAAATGTATTATTGAGTTTATCCTTATTGTCACGTAAGAGGCTGCTCATATCCCTGGACGCCCCACTAAAAGAAGCCATGGTAGAATTTAGATTCGAGATACTGGACTTGAGGTTCTCTTTCGTTTCTTCGTCCATCACGTCATTCAAATTACCTAGAACAGTATCTAATTTGGAGAGTGTAGATTTTAGGCTCGTCTCAAGAGGTCCGAACTTATCCAGTATTCCATCGATCATTCCTCTCTGAATTTCACCTCGCAACGTATCTTTGGATTTGGCCATTTCCTTTGAAGTATAATCCGGAATTATCCCAAGATTGTTGCCTCCAATAAATCCGCTGCTATAGATTTGAACCATGCTGTTCTTCGAGAATTCAAAGTCTTTTTCTACTGAAAATTTCACCAACAATCCGCCATTTTCTCCAATAAAATCGATACTCTCAACTTTTCCTACCTGCAATCCATTAACAGTAACGGGAGCAGAAATAGCCAGGCCCGCCACATTCTTATATTTCACATAGAAAACTCTTCCGTCTTGAAAAAGACTGGAATTTTTAAGAAAATTATACCCAAAAATAAATAGCAGAATTCCTGCTATCACTAATACTCCGGTTTTTACTTCTCTGGAAAGTTTCAAGGGCACGGTGTTTACTACCAAACAAATTTAGAAATAATTATGGACTGAGATGAATTAAATAAGAAGTTTATGAATATTTAATCAACAATGTTTAAAGGGGTTTAGCGGTCTTCTGCCTTCAATATTTCCGAGAGGCGAACTTTTTTACCATCGATGAATGCCACCACATAACTTCCCGAATATCCTTTTTCACGTGCGTAGGTCTTCATCAGTTGGATTTTGTTGTAATCCGACGTCTCTCCATAATAGTATTTATACAACCCATCTTCTTCATTTCGACTGATTTCAGAAAGCCCTTTAAAATTATAAGCTTTTGTCGCTAATTTCTTGCTGCTTGCCGCCAATTGAACCTTAAAGGTCACACCATCGTATATCTTCTCTTCTGCCTCAACAATAGCTTCTTCGATCTCTTCTTCGGTAATTACCGGATTCTGGAAATCGGAAGTGGCGAGGGCAATGTTCTTTTTATACGCTATGATGCCATTCGCAATCTCCTTGGCCATCTCTTTTCGACCTTTCTTGGAATTTACGTATTTGCCTTCTGAATTATGGGTCAAAAAACCTAATTCCACCAAAACACTGGGCATATAGGAGTGGTGAAGCACCCAAAATGGAGCCGATTTCACACTTCTGTCCTTTCGTTTGAGGTTATTTACCATGTTATTCTGAATCAATCCTGCCAGCATGATACTCTGGTCGAGGTATTCCTCCTGCATCAATGTAAGCCCGATAAGTGATTCCGGGGAGTTGGGATCAAATCCTGCATATCGTTCCTCGTAATTATCTTCCAGAAAAATTACTTCGTTCTCCCGTTTTGCCGTTTCGAGGTTTTTTCCCGATTTGTCCACACCCATTACGAAAGTCTCCGCTCCATAGGCTTGGGTGTGATGTGAATTACAGTGTATAGAGACAAATATGTCGGCATCGGCTTCATTTGCGATGGGTCCGCGCTCGTCCAATTCAATAAAAACGTCGGTCTTTCGAGTATAGATCACTTTAATGCCCGGTTCTTTCTCCAAAAGCTTACCCACCTGTAGGGTGACATCCAGAACTATGTCCTTCTCTTTAAATCCATTACCAGTATTGCCGGGATCTCTTCCCCCATGGCCTGCATCCAGCACCACCACAAATGGCTTTTGGATCTCTTCCTGTTCGCTGGTAAACGCGTATATGATTCCGACGCATGCAACAAGCAAAAGAAATGGCAATAGTTTCGTTTTCATAGTGATGTAACGCTTTATAAAAGCGGTTATTTTAAAATTTTGTTATCTGAAATTGCAGCCCAAAAAATATGTTTAATTTTGAGCATCCAAAAACTAAGCCAATATATATATTGCGATTGTAGATTTCGGATGTGACATACATAACTTATCACAAAAGATATTTACAATTTTATAGGATCATAGCATTGCGTAAACCAAGGCATACTTCACTTCTATTGCTCTTCCTACTGCTCGTTGGCGGTGCGAATTTATATGCACAGGACCCACCTTTAAAAGGCACGGTGAATTTACCTGCGGCTATCGACACTACAACACTTTCCAGAACAGATACGCTGGTGACTAAACAAATAAGCTTGAATGCAGTGATTGATACCGTGAAAACAGACACTGTCAAGCCCGAGAAAGAGCCCATTCTAACGGATGTTGTGGAATACTATGGAGAAGATTATGTATTTATCGATCGAAAGAATGGAAAGATCTATATGTACAATGAGGCATTCGTTATCTACGAGGACCTTAGAATAGATGCAGGGCTCATTATACTGGACTACAATAAAAATGAAGTGTATGCCAAGGGAATCGACAGTACGGGTGGGGTTTACAGCCAGGCACCGGTATTTGTTCAGGGGCCCAATAAGGTGGAACCGGACTCCCTTCGGTTTAACTTTGACACCGAAAAAGCAATTGTATATAATTCCAAGACCAAGGATCAGGATATCTGGACCCTGGCTGAGGTGACCAAAAAAGAAAACGACTCTGTATATTACCTGCGGAATGTGAAGTTCACAACCTCTGAAAATATCGATGATCCTGAATATTATTTCTACACTAGGAAAGCCAAATTCGTTCCCGGAAAAAAAGTAGTGACGGGCCTCACCAATATGTACATCGCAGATGTACCCACCCCTCTAGGACTACCATTTGCATTTTTCCCACTTACAGAAGATCGTACTTCAGGTTTTATTTTTCCGAATATTGGAGAAGACAATAACCGGGGTTTCTTTTTTCAAAATGGAGGATATTATTTCGCGATCAATGATTATTTCGATCTCACTTTAGTAGGTGACTATTATACGAACGGGAGTTATGCATTACGAGCCGATACCGATTATGCGCTGAGATATAAATTCCGGGGAAACATCAGTGTACGTTACGAAAACCTGATCAATAGTGAACGGGGGTTCCCGGACTTTAGCCAAAGCACCCTGTACAACATTCGATGGAGTCATAGCCAGGACCAAAAAGCAAATCCAAGTTCTCGATTCAGTGCCTCTGTGAACTTAGGTAGTAGCCGATACCTTCAGCAATCGATCAATCAAACCAATAATGCGAGTCAGTTGGTAAACACCTTGAGCTCCTCGGTCTCCTATTCCAAAAGCTTCGAAACGGAACCGCAGGTAGACTTTACCATCGCAGCAACCCATTCTCAGAATACCAATACAGAGGAAATCACCATGTCGCTTCCGAATTTTAACGGAAGTGTATCACGTATTTTTCCTTTTGCGCCAAAGACGGGAAGTAAAAAAGGAATCATCGAGAATATCAACCTGCAATACAATGTGGTTGGAGAAAACCGTATTCGAACTACAGATTCTCTCTTTTTTAAAAGTGAAATGTTTGATGATGCTCAAATCGGTGCCCGTCATTCCATCCCAATCGGCACCAATTTTAAATTGCTGAACTACTTGAGTGTAAGTGCTGGAGCAAGCTACGAGGAAGTATGGGTGGGCAAGACCATCCGAAGATCGTATGATACCATGCTGAATAACGGACAAGGAGGTGTCGTTCAGGATACGATTTCCGGTTTTGACGCCTATCGAACCTATGGTTTCTCTACAGGAATTGGAACTACCGTTTATGGTATGTTTACCTTCGGAAATGATAAGAAGATTCAAGCCATTAGGCATGTCCTGCGACCGAACATCAGTTATTCTATAAGTCCGGCGTTCGATCAGTTTTATGATGACTATATCATCCCATCTGCCGATCCACAGATCAATGATGAAGTGGTCGAATATTCCAGGTTCGAAAATACACTGTATGGAGCTCCCAGCAATCAATTTGCCAGTAGTGTCGCTTTCAGTTTGAGCAATAGTATCGAAGCAAAGGTCAGGGATCGGGATACCACGGCCACGGAACCCAGAAAGATCATACTTATCAATAACCTGAATTTCAGCAGTGGATACAGTTTTTCCAGGGATTCCCTTAAACTTGATCCTATCAACTTCACAGGAGGGATTCCTATCGTGGAGAAACTTGACCTAAACATCAACGGATCACTGGATCCCTATGCATTGGATAATAACAACAACCGTATCGACAAATTCAATATCGACAATGGTGGCAGTTTGTTCAGGCTCACTCGGGCAAATCTGAGTTTTAACTATTCCTTCAGCAGTAAAGACTTTGAAGGTACTGAAGAAGAAGATGAACAGTTTGACAGTGATACCTTCCGTAATGGTGGTAGACCCGACGATTTATTTGGGGACACAGCCGCAATTGGAGAACAACTGGACGTAAAACGCGATAAATCCGATAACCGGGAAAGATCCTGGTATAATTACGATGTTCCCTGGAATGTTCGCCTGGCATATACCATTACCTATAACAATTCCGCTCGGCAGAATGAAATTTCGTCCCACTCACTTATGTTTAGCTCCGGTATCGAACTTTCACCTCGATGGAGTATGACAGTGTCTTCCGGATATGATTTTAAAAGCAAAGGAGTCACACTCACACAGCTGCGCTTTGAACGGGACCTGGAAAGCTGGTATACCTGGTTTAGCTGGACTCCTATTGGCGCGAGAAATACCAATTGGAACTTCTTTATCGGGATACGAGGAAATATCCTGAGCGACATCAAATACGACAAACGAAGAAATGCTGACAGGCGTTTATAAATTTCTTACACATGAAACAAATAATCAACACCTCGAAAGCCCCATCCCCGATTGGCCCATATAACCAGGCTGTCTTAAAAGGTGATATGTTATATACTTCAGGCCAGGTGGCGATCGATCCTGAAACAGGAGAATTGGTAATGGACGATATTCAGACCGAAACCAGGCAGGTTATGGAAAACATGAGGGCGGTACTTAAGGCTGCCGACATGGATTTTTCCAATGTGCTGAAAACTTCAATTTTTATAAGTGATATGGGAAATTTTGCTCAAATCAATGAGGTGTATGCTTCTTACTTTGATGAAGCAACTGCTCCCGCCAGGGAAACTGTGGAAGTTGCTAATCTCCCGAAATACGTGAATGTGGAAATCTCGATGATCGCCTCCCGTTAATTAATTCTCTTGATTCTGAGATGGTGGCGGTTTAAAGTTCACCGGAAAATTGCTGTCATCGGGAACTATAGGTGTTTCAAATTCTGATTCCAGAGTAAGCTTCTTGTTGAATAGTTTTTGCATCAGCTCATTGAACGTGTCGAAATCTACGGAATAGGATACTCCCGCACCCTGCTCGAATATTTGGTCCTCCCCAATGAATTGCAGATCGGCCTGGCGGTTGAAGAAATTGATCCTGAGGCTTCCATCTTCGTTCACCAGCCATTGTACTTCAATATCTCCTGCCACTGTCGATTCATTCGCCCCCCCTACAGGAACACCTACTCTTCCATTGATCAGAATTCGTTCTGTGATTTGGGTGGATAGTTGTACCCCAAACTGATCTTCAGTTTGTTGATCGATCGAACGTGATCCCGGCCTGAAATATGGTAATACATTAAATTTGGAATCACTATCCGAGAATATGTCCGCCACGAGTTTATTCACCCTTTCAGCTAGAGTGCTGGCAATGGCGTTCTGTCCGGCGGCGGCGTCACTTTGAAAAGCTCCGGTGGAAACTAGGAATAATGCCTGCGTTTGCCGCTGTTCCTTGTCCTGAAGTTTGTATTCCAACTCACTCCGAACCGAAGAACTTGTATTAGGGAATTGAATTCTGAAATCAAGCTCCGGTTGTAATATTTCACCTGTAAGATCTACAAGCACCTCAACCGGGATCGAACGGTTAAATGAAGGATTATCCAGCAATACAGCCGGGTTCGCATTGGTTTCATATTTGGCGGTTAAATCCAGTATGGCCTTTGTAGGATTCCCATTCCAGGTAATACTACCCCCTCCTAATACATCGATAGTCTTGTCTACCAATCCACCATATCTGAAATCATACTTTCCTTCGATGACCAGGAAGTCACCCCACATCTTAAATTTACCTAAAGTATTGATCTCTAGAAGTAGTGTTCCTACCCCACGACCTTTCAATCGGGAATCGTTGGCTTTGTCCACCACCACCTCTACTTCGGCTTTGTCGTTGATATCGAGTTCAAAATTGAGTGAAAGACCTTTTACTTCTTCAGAAACTATAGTCTCACCGCTTATCCTCGCTTTCTTTTCTTCCGGGGAAATAAAGTGTATAAAGGAATCATCGCTAATGCTGGCGGCATCGCTAATAGGAATCTTAAAAGTCGTCCCTTCTTCGGTGGTGGCCACCACATCGATTACCAATTCGTCCACTGGTCCCCGGATGGTAGACTCCCCACTAATAAAGGCTGTACCATAATACAATGCTTCATCGTCAGGAGGTGTGTCCAGTACCAACATTCGAGCTGTGTTGAGGTCAAAATCCAGTTCCCATTCCGAAAAGTTCTGATGTGTTATATTTCCGTAGAGCGCACCTTCAGTATTGTATTTGGTATCCGTGATTTGTGTGCTCGCAATATTGAAACGGTCCTTGGTGATAAACACAGCGGAATTATCCTTCAGGTCGTAATCCGTATTTAGATAAGGGAAGGTAAAACCTGCTTCATTCAGAAAAAGTCTTCCATTGATATCGGGTGTTTTATAATAACCGCTTAGTTTGGCCTCTCCATTCACCATCCCTCTGATATTGGTCATAACTTCTCCTCCAAACGGACTAAAAGCTTCGAGGTTGAACTGATTTAAATTCACATCGAGATCGATCTGGGAGTTGGTTTCGGCTACGGCAATGCTTCCCTGGGCCGTAAAGGATCTTACATCTTCATTGACGAGGCTCGAATTTATCGTATACTTTGTGAGGTCGCTATTACCTGATATATCCAGATTTAAATCACCAAAATGGACCTTATTTAATTTCACATTGTCGATCACCAACTGTGAATTTGGATAGAAGGATCCTTTCTTTTTTAGAAAATTCAATCGGCCGTTTATATTTCCTTCCAGATCCAGGCTATCGATATCCGGAACCAATTTTCCTATGTCCACGTCTTTAAAATTCAGCTTGACATCGGTGTACAATGAATCTCTCACTACACCAGCCATTTGAATCAATTCATTCTCATGTCTTAAAGTGAGTGAATCCAGCTTGATATCCCGGAAGTTATTATCGAACGTGATCTTGTTCAGTCGGTTGTTATTACGGTTCAGGAACCACTCATTATCCTTGTAAGTGATTTTTGACCGCTTGATCCCAACCACCGATTTTCCATTGGGATTGATCGTGTGGTACAGTGCCATATTGAACAGGTCTTGCTGTGCCTTCCCACCTTTAAAATTGGATTGAATGTAAAGGGTGTCGTTCAGTGTTTTGTTGATGATGTTCACGTCGGAAAGATTATACACCCCGGTGTAGACTGAATCCACTGCCACGTAGGCATTGAATAATGGATTATCATTATCCAGCTGAATATTCACCTTGCCCAGATAATTATCCAGTAGTAATAATTCCGGCGAACGAAAATCGAGTTTAAACTTAGACTCATCGGAATACACCGAACCTCTCACCCGCGTATTTTCCCCAAGCTGAAGCTCTGGAACAAATACATCCACAATCTTATTATAAATTTCGAATTCATAATCGATATACTGATCTGTGGTTACCTCATTAGGGATATAATTGGCATAAATACTCCCAATGGAATTATGAAATAGGTTAGGAATATCTTCTACCAGGAACTTACCGCTGATCTTTCCATTGATGATGTCCGGAGATTTGATTTCAATGGTCCGAATATCTTCAGTAAAGAACGAGGAGATCAAGAAATCATCAAAGAAGAAGTCATCGTTTTCTGTTTGATAAAAAGTCTGTAAAAACTCAATATTCCCGACCGCATCATTTACGGTGGTTCCTTCCATATCCATTATGATTCGTCCGGCGAATACCGAAACGCTATCCCGCTTAAACAAGTTGAGTTTGTTCAATTCGGCAAACTCGATATCGGCTTCAAAATCGTACTGATTGAACGCCTTGGAAATATCGACCAATCCGCTGAACTCCATTTGAAGATTGGGATCATTAATTTGCAGTTCTCCGTTAAATATGGGGTCTTTCAGATTTCCTGAAACGGCAATATTCTTATAACTATAACCCTCAAAATTAAAGGTGCTGATATTTCCATTGATCCTGGTATTTACGGTTTCACGGGTAAAACCTCGTCCATCAATGGCCAGATCCGCGTTTATCACACCCAATGAACTGGTCCCCGAAATCTTGCCTAAGTCAAAATCGGCAAGCATGACATTTCCCTGGTAAAAGGCATCACTGAAATTATGAATATTCCCAAGTTCCATCTGAAGACGGGCATCCCCGATCGCGCTGGTGATCATGCTATCCGTATTCAGTAGGTCCCCATTGAGTTGTGAGTTTCCACTCACTGCAAAATTCCCAAAATAATTCAGCTCTTTCGGTAGTTCGGAGCCTATCATATTCGGCATGAGTCGCCGCAGATCGTAATAATTTGTGGCAATCGCATGATTTCCGGCGGTTATGATATAGGTCTCATCGTTTAAAAGATTCTTAAAGGAATAATTCCCTACAAGCCGTGTTTTATTAAATGCCACTCGTGCATCCTTAAAAGTGAAGTTGTTCAATGTACCTTCTATATCTCCCTTAAGATTGATGTTGATATTCGGCCCAAATTCATTAAAGAAGGCGTTGAGATCATTAGTGGAGATCATGGAATCCTCCAATTGAGCCGTTATGAATACATTGTCATTGAAATTTGACATGCCCGTCTCTCCATAACTCATTTGCACATTACCATTAAGTATAGAGCCCTCCGTTTCAAGCAAGAGATTATCCAATGTTAAATCGGAATTTGTGTATTTGAAATCTGCCCTAAGATTATTGATACGCACTCCGCGTTCTTCGAGGAGCGCTAGTTCATTGATTTCGGCCGTGATCACAGGTCCGTCAATGCGAAAATCATCCGCTTCCAGTGTGATCTCCTTCAAATACAAGGCCTGCGGTGTTTCAAAATTATAATCCCTGATCCGTACCTGGGTGTCGTAAAGATTTACTGAATTACTAAAAAGTTGAAAAGGTTTGGTTGAAGTGGTATCTCCGGTGTTGAACTTTTCTGTAAAAATGTACAGGTTGTCGTCCTGTTCGCCTTTATAGGTAGTGACATATAACTTGGCACTTTGCATATCTACGAATCCGAAATCCAAATCCCCATCAATCAGGCGTTTGATGCTCAGAATGCTGGTTTGTATTTCTTCTGAAAAAATCAGGGTATCCTTATAATGATCTTTGATCAAAACTCCTCGCATATCGACCTCGCCTTTCCAATTAAGCCCCAAACGATCCAGGTAGATATTGGTCCCATAGGTCGCATTCAGGTTTTCCGTGACCCGCTTGGCGATTTGAGTCTGAACTGCAGGAATAGAAAGCACGATGACCAGCAATAGGATCAACAGCACCAAAATGGTGACTGTTCTTTTAAATATTTTCCAGAGTTTTCTGATACGCTTTTAAAGTTTTAATTTTACACCCAACAAACGTGCCTAAATTTATCCATGCAAAACTGTTATATACTGGGTATTGAATCTTCCTGTGACGACACCGCCGCTGCTGTAATAAACAACGGACATATTTTATCCAATGTTGTGGCAACCCAAAAGATTCACGAGGAATATGGTGGAGTGGTTCCGGAACTGGCGTCCAGGGCCCATCAGCAAAATATCGTTCCCGTTGTAACTCAAGCTTTACGCAAAGCAAATATCGATAAAAAAGACTTAAAAGCCATTGCTTTTACCCGCGGTCCGGGATTAATGGGTTCTCTGTTGGTTGGAACTTCTTTTGCAAAATCGCTCGCCATGGGTTTGAACATTCCTTTGATCGATGTGAACCATATGCAAGCCCACATTTTGGCACATTTTATCAAGGAAAAGGATCAGAACATTCCGGTGTTTCCCTTTTTGGCAATGACCATTAGTGGAGGGCATACTCAGATCGTATTGGTGGATGACTATTTCGAAATGAAAGTATTAGGCGAGACCATTGATGATGCGGTGGGAGAAGCTTTTGATAAATCGGCAAAAATATTGGGCCTTCCTTATCCTGGTGGCCCGTTAATAGATAAATATGCACAAGAAGGAAATCCGCATGCTTTTCCTTTTACTAAACCTAAGGTAGGACCACTGGACTTCAGTTTTTCAGGCCTCAAGACTGCAGTTCTATATTTCATTGAAAAAGAAACGGCGAAAAACCCTGAATTCATAAAAGAAAACATGGCAGATATTTGCGCCAGTATACAATTCACCATTGTCGATTACTTAATGGACAAACTAAAAAATGCCAGTAAACAAACGGGGATTAAACGTATTGCCATAGGAGGCGGTGTTTCTGCGAACAGCGGAATTCGTAAGGCACTCAAGGATGCAGAGAAGGAACTGGGTTGGGAAACTTTTATACCGAAATTTGAATATTGTACCGATAATGCTGCTATGATTGCGATTGTGGGTGAACTGAAGTACAAAAACAATTATATCGCAGAACAGGATATTTCGGCAGTGGCCCGATTGAAATTTTAATTGCAAGGGTTTTGAATCTATTTTATCATTCTGAAATTTCCGAAGAACACAAAGAGATCGTCTTTGACAAGGATGAAAGCCGACATATCGGTAAGGTATTGCGTAAAGCGGAAGGAGACCTGCTTCATTTAACTAATGGCAGAGGATTGATCTTTGAAGTCTCATTAACCCTTGTTACTCCGAAACGCTGTACGGGTCAGGTATTGAAATATGACCTGTTGGAACCGCTTCCCTACAAACTTCATATGGCGGTGGCGCCTACCAAATTGAATGACCGATTTGAATGGTTCCTGGAAAAAGCAACAGAAATCGGAATTACTGAAATCACCCCAATCTTATGCGATCACAGCGAGCGCAAGGTGATCAAAGCAGAGCGGTTCGAAAAGATCATCCTGGCAGCAATGAAGCAATCCCTGCGGGCTCATTTACCGCATTTAAATCCATTGATGACATTTAATGATTTTCTCAAATCCCAGGAAGAAGCCAAAGGGATTAAGCTCATTGCTCACTGTGAAGAAGGGAAGAAAAACAAAATACGGGATCTTGTTTCTCCAACCGAGGAAGTGATACTGCTAATTGGTCCGGAAGGTGATTTTTCTGCAAGTGAAATTAATTATGCGATCGAGGCGGGTTTTCAACCTATTTCATTAGGCCAATATCGCCTAAGAACCGAAACTGCAGCTATAGCGTCCTGTCATGCAGTTTCAGAAATTAACTCATAAACTTCGATTGCTTTTCAACCGATACTCAGTGCTTTAAGGTGAAAACATCATGTTTTTTATCGATAAAATTTGCACTTTCATCGATATTTTATATATTTCCGAACCAAATCGAACCTAAATTCTTTTTAACCCCAACGAAAAGAACCTATGAATGCTATAAAAGTTACCCCCACCCTCGCCCGCGCGCGCAATTCTGAGCATTTGGATGTGAAGCTACGCGTTCTCTCGGCTTTGCAGCGTAAGCAAGTATCAGTAATCACCGATGATTGGAGACGATTTACCTATCAGGTAGGTAATGGTATTTACGATAAAATTTAACGGCTTTTACACATTTCACCGTGTCCAAAATTTGTATTTTTGGGCTCATGCGCATTCTATTCTCCCTCTTTTTAATAGGTTTTACATCAATTGGTCTAAATGCCCAACAAGTAGCCGTACTTCAATATGGAGGTGGTGGTGATTGGTATAGCAATCCTACAGCCTTGCCCAATCTGGTGAAGTTCTGCAATGATCAGCTGGATACTACTATAGACGAAAAAACCGAAACGGTTATGGCATCCGATCCTGAATTGTTCGATTACCCTTTTATTCATATGACCGGACATGGAAACGTTTTCTTCTCTCAAGAAGATGCTGCTAATCTTAGAAATTATCTAATAAGTGGTGGCTTCTTACATATCGATGATAATTACGGAATGGATGAATATTTACGGAAAGAATTGGTCAAGATCTTCCCTGACGTCGAATTGAACGAAATACCGGCGGATCATCCCATTTTTAGTAATCACTTCAAATTTCCGCAGGGATTACCAAAGATCCATGAACACGACAACTCAAGGCCCCAGGCTTTTGGGATCACCTATAACGGCCGACTAGTACTGATTTACACCTATGAAAGCGATCTTGGCGACGGATGGGAGAATCCGGAAATACATAACGACCCGGAAGAAGTTCGTCTTAAGGCACTTAGAATGGGAGCTAATATCGTCAAATTTGCTTTCGAAAATTAGTCATGAGCTCCCAATTATCTCATGGAAATACCCCGCAATCATCTTCGGAGATCAGGATCATTTTGGTGGCCGAGGGTATCCATAGTCCGGCAAATATT
Organism: Flavobacteriaceae bacterium; assembly: GCA_009827225.1. Classification (GTDB taxonomy): domain Bacteria; phylum Bacteroidota; class Bacteroidia; order Flavobacteriales; family Flavobacteriaceae; genus Aureisphaera. Next base: position 66,585 of record WUAI01000010.1, read on the forward strand.
GGCTCCCTTTTTCGCCTTGCCGATGCTTTTGGAATAGAGAGAATCATATTTACAAACGCCAAGATTGACCTCGGTTCATCGCGACTTCGAAAAACTGCTCGAAGTACTGAAATTAAGGTCCCACACAACGTTAGTGATAATATATTGATTGAAGCAGAGAATTTGAAAGGTGATGGCTTTGAATTAGTAGGGTTGGAAATTACTTCGGAAAGCATCTCGATCGATCAGATGAAATTACCCGGTAAAAATGTAGCTCTTTTTGTAGGCAACGAAAAGTACGGATTATCGGATTCGGTGATTGCTGCAATGGATTCGGTGTATCATATTAATCGTTATGGAGATAACAGCAGCATGAATGTATCCCATGCAGCGGCCATTGCCATGTATTGCTTAAGAAGCAGCCAAAACAAGTAGTTCGATGAATGAAGCTATACTTCAAGACAACGTTCAGGAGTTCATAAGCTCCTTTGATGGCGATATTACCGAACTTGCCTTTAAAGGAAGTCCCTTTCCGGAGATCCAGGTACAAGAGTTATTGACGCAGATTTCTGGTAGACGTAAAACCAAAAAGAAGCTTCCAGCATGGCACAATGCAAAAGAAATCTACTTTCCGCCCAAGTTAAATTTAGAGCAAGCTTCCTCTGAAGTTACCGCGAGTTACAAGGCGGATCTGTTGAAAAGTAACGTAGTGGCAGATTTGACAGGGGGATTTGGTGTAGACTCCTATTATTTTTCATTGAAAGCCGAACATGTGGACTATTATGAAACCAACGCAGAACTCGCTGCCGTAGCACTTCACAATTTCAAAAAGTTAGGCTGCACGAATATAGAGGGGCATATTGGTGATTCATTGTCACTTATTAAGAACGAAAGGTTCGATACCATATATATTGACCCGGCACGACGGCACGACGTTAAAGGAAAAGTCTTTTTGTTATCCGACTGTGAGCCGGATGTGGTACAAAATCTCGATTATCTGTTGGAACGGTGCGACCGGCTACTTATCAAAACTTCTCCTATGTTGGATCTAACCATGGGTTATGAATCCCTGAAGCATGTTCAGGCAATTCATCTCGTCGCTGTAGATAATGATCTGAAAGAGATTCTGTGGGTGCTGGAGAATTCAAATAAGAGTGCTGTTCCAAAAATCTATACGGCAAATTACCAAAAGGAGCGCATGGAACGGCTGGAACTACCTTGGGAAGATTCACATCAAGTTTCATTTTCTGAACCTCTGGAGTATCTGTATGAACCCAATGTCGCGATAATGAAAGCCGGAAAGTTCAACCACATTACGGTTGTTTATGACATAGCCAAACTTCATCTTCACAGCCACTTGTACACGTCCGCAAAAAAGATCGATTTTCCAGGTAGAACTTTTCGAGTCAAGGAGGTGATTCCCTATTCTAAATCGGGGATGCGTGATTTGCAAATCAGAAAGGCCAACATCACCACTCGCAATTTCCCTGAATCTGTTTCGAAGATTCGAAATAAATGGAAAATTAAGGAAGGAGGACAAATGTATTTATTTTTTACTACGGATATGCACGGTGAAAAAGTAGTGATTCGTTGTGAAAGGATTTAAGGAGGCATTCCAGAACTATCCCGGTTCGAAAAAACAGAAAAAATTTTGCGAGTTACCATAGAAAAAAGTTACATTTGCATCCGCATTTAAAGGATATAATCATCCTTACCGGAGAGGTGGCAGAGTGGTAATGCAGCAGATTGCTAATCTGTGAACGCGCAAGTGTTCCCCGAGTTCGAGTCTCGGTCTCTCCGCAAATGCACGGGGTGTAGCGTAGCCCGGTTATCGCGCCTGCTTTGGGAGCAGGAGGTCGCAGGTTCGAATCCTGCCACCCCGACTAAGACCATATCAAATGGTATCAAAGAAAATCTAATAAATTGATTTTCAGGTTTTTAATAAAATTTGATACCATTTGATTTCCTTTAAATTCAATAAAAAAGGGAACAATTCGGGAACAGAACGGGAACAGTTCACTTATCTTTTTTTCCTTATCTTCTCGAGTGAAAGCAAGGCTTTCGACGTGATTTGACTTTCGTGTTAAGGATTAGTTTAACCTTAAAACGGGAACAAATGAAAACTTCAAAAACTTTTAAGATTTTATTTCGGCTAGTTAAAGCCAGAAAGAGAAACAATGGTGCACCCATTTATGTCCGTATTACTGTAAATGGAAAACGTGCAGAATTTAGTACAGATTTATTTTATCCTATGGATGAATGGGATAGCAAAACGGGAAGAGCGATTGGAAGGAATTCAAGAGCTCGAAGCTTAAACGATGAACTCGACGTCATTAGAGTAGATTTAAAAGAATCTTATAAAGAACTAACCAGAGAAGGTCGTTTTGTTACTGCCCAGGCTGTAAAAGCCCGTTATCAGGGTACAGACCATAATAATGAAACTTTACGGGGCTTGTCAAAGTATCATTATGAAAAAAACAAGGTCAAACTTGCTAAGGGTACTTTAAAGAATTACAAGACTACAGAGGCCTATTTACTAGCCTTTGTAAAGAAGCAATACAAAGCATCTGATTTACCGTTAGAACATATCCAGTACAGTTTTGTAGTCGATTTTGAGTTGTTTCTACAAAACCCAAAAAATCATCTCAGCAAAGCGCAAACCCTTAAGAACAATGGGATAATGAAGCATATTGAACGACTGAATAAACTTATGGGTTTTGCTCATAAGTTAGGTTGGATTGTTAAGCACCCTTTTGAGAAATATGAGCTTTCCTATACCAAGTTCAAGAATGGATTTTTGACTGAACAGCAATTGGAACGTTTTGAAACGGAAGAACTAGAAAGTGCAAAACTAAATAGAGTACGGGATGTGTTCGTATTCTGTTGTTATACTGGACTTTCGTATATCGATGTGAAATTACTTACCAAGGATAATATTGTAATGGGTATTGATGGAATGTTATGGCTTTCTTTTTGTCGAGAAAAGAGCGACGAACCTGTTAAGATACCTTTGTTGGATAAGGCCAAAGCAATTTTGAAGAAGTATGAAAACTTTGAAGAATCTATTCGATTATTACCTGTATGCTCGAATCAAAAAATGAATGCGTATTTAAAGGTGATTGCGAGCAAATGCGAAATTGACATCAAAGTAACTTGCCATATTGCGCGTCATACCTTTGCCACTACAGTGACGCTTTCTAATGGCGTACCCATTGCTACGGTCTCCAAATTATTGGGTCACGCCAAACTTTCTACCACTCAGATTTATGCCAATGTGGTTGAAAGAAAGTTACGCGACGATATGAATAGCTTACAAGACACCTTAAATCGCAATCAAATAAGCGCATAGAAATGTTCAATTCTTTGAAAATAGTTCAAAAACATATCAGGAAGGATGTTAAACCTATTATAAGCAAAATTGGAGCTGGTCTACCTAATTTATTTTGATAGATGAAAGTTAAATCACTGAGACCACCGCGCTGCTAACACAGACTTAAGCGGTGGTCTTTTAAATTAACTTTGGGTTTTATTAAAAACTAATCTTTAATCCGAAAATTTCAATAAGTCTAAATTTAGTATTTCAGATTCTTTGTGAACTGCACCAGAGTTGGATGTTTTTATTTCATATCTAATTTCATTGATGAAATCTTTATCAGTTACGTTAACTAATAGAAGTGGTTTAAGATGTTTCTCTTTAAAATCTTCTAGGCTTTTTAGCCTTTCAACATCTTCAATTAACTTTCCATAACTCTGTTTTATCTTGCTCTTGAGTTTATTATGAGTTGTATTAAGCTTAAACATTTTTATTTCTACTACGTACAAAACAGGTTTATTTTCGATAATGGCTTCAAATAAACAATCTACTTCAATATCTTTTAAATAATGTTGGTTAGATAAGTAGTCAAAACCTTTTGAATGTAATTTATATTTTAGTGCATCTAGTAGTATGCCGTCTTTACTTTTTACTATTTGATATATTTCCTCATTGAGAGTATATGGCACAAAGTAGGTCAGTTCCTTAGAGCAAATCGGACATTTTAAATTGTTTAATTTCTTTGGATTTAATTTGAGTTGGAATACACCTTTGTAAGTCCCTGGTTCGCAATGAGAACATTCAATTATGGCATCTTGATTACTTGCTGAAATAATACCTGCTTCGTAAAGAAGGCCAAACAGTTTTATTCTAGAACCGAAATCATCCTCACTATTTAATGTGTTTACTAATACTTGATTTGTGCTGTAAAGCTTCTTGTAGGAATTATTGACATATAGCTCTTTTACAAATTTTATGCCTTCAAAGAATGTTTTGATATTATGTTCATTAATTAGCGAATTACCTTTTTTAGGTATTAATTTGCTTTCTAAATCTTTTTCAATTTCCTCAAAGGAGTTTAAATGCTTACCAATAAAACCATAGCCTTGCAGAAGCTGTATTATATTTATTTCTCGCTTTTCTTCATTAGATAATAACCTGATTAACTTTATTACTAATGACCACCCTTTATTCTCAATATCATAGCTTAGTTTTTCAAAAGCTTTTTTAAAATTTTGGTCTAAAAAGTCTTCTATTATAGGTTTGAAATAATCAATTCGTTCCTCTAGATTTTTATCTAACGTTAACAGGGTATTTTCATTTCTAAACTTTATTGTATCAGATTCATCTCCTTCTTCATTTGCATTAGAAATTATAATTCTATTGGATGAGTAACTGAAATAATTCTGTTCTGTACCGAATGTCGATGTTTCTAAAAGTTCTTCTTTTGACAATAAAAAAAGATTACGGCAAGTCTTATTTTTCCAAAATAAATTATAGAATTTTTCTGTTGTTAAGTTCATTAATTATTCAAGTGGATTTTAAAGTTATTGTTCCTGTTGGTTGTTTATAAATCTTCTCCAAAAAAATGGAAAAGGCAGTTCTCTATGGTAATGTCCAGAAATACTGAGAATATGGTCATAACCCATTTTCACTGAGCTAAACTCTTTTTCCACAGAAAATAAATTAACCTCTTCCATAAGTTCCTTTTTATAATCTTCCAGTGAGTCATAGAGTAATATTGAATGTTTGACTTTACCAGATTCACGACTGTATCCATTTTTTAAATAGTATTGTTCGGTTTCTGGTTTAGGAAACCATATTTGAAGATTCAATTTGTTGTCAAACAATTTCTGGATCTCTTTTAAATTTTTATATGCTTCATCAATATTTAATATTATGGACCAATCGACTAATAGTGTAAGTAGCATTGAAGACTTTTCATCTTGTTTTTTATTTCCCAAATAGTAATCGACCAAGGTTTCATAATTTTCTCGAAATAGAGGAAAAAAGTCCTTTAATATTTTAGCATCATAGATACCGACTATTAGAGTTTTTAACCATTTGATACACTCTTCTTTTTTCCCAGTTAAATACAAGAATCGCAATGCAGGTTCAATATCAATTATATGATTATCGTACAAGGGATAATGCGATGGGGGATTGGTATTGATTAATGAAATAAGAGCATCAGATAAATTCAATGCAGATTTTTCAAATATATCTGCCAATTCTTGGGTCTTTGGGCTAAAATGATATTGAAAGTGTCTAATTTCTGTTAAACCTATATTAGCAAGTATTCCGATTTCTTCCCATACGGTTAGGCTGTATTCAAGTTGGTTTTTAGAATATCGCTGTAAGCTATGTTCAACGAAATAATGTTCATTTACTTTGTTAAAATAGGCGATGCCAATCTTGCGTCTTAATGAATGTATTTCAAAAAATTCCTGATGTACATATTTTTCTTTAAAATGACCTTGATTTTCGAGCCATTCAAATGATTTGATAATGGTTTTGTCCGCAGCTTTCAAAGCCAATTTTAAATATCCATTGCCTGATGCCCACTTGAAAACTATATCTAGACAAATTTGTAATAATTTTAATCTTTTGAGTAGCGGCTTCTTAGTCTTTATTGGTTTGTCCAGTATGAGGTCTACTAATTCATTGTAATGACTAAGGTTATATTCTTTAAGTTCTAAAAAAGCTAATGTCTTCTTTAAAAGCAATCGCATTTCAGAATTGAAAAGTCTTTCTGACAATAGGTTTTCAGTAACTGTTTTGGTTATATCATCAATCCCCCAGAATTGATATTCTAATTTTTTAGATTTATTCGTTTTAGCATATTGTGCCCAAGTTGTCTGTACAGTCTGCTCCAATTCCCCATTAGTAGCAAGAATGATTTTTTTAGGCAGATTTTTTTGACTTGGAGTTAAAGAAATACCTATATAAGTTTCTTTAATCTCATTTAGAGATTGACGAACACTATTTTGTCCAGAGTCCCATACAGAACGAGTAATGTTACCTTGTTTAACCGTAAGTAGAAATACCTTTTTAACACCATCTTCATCTTTGCCAATTGCAGCTATATCAACACCGTATTGCCTTCCCTTTTTTGGCTTGGAAATTGGTACGATACCCTTGCTATTAAGAATATCCAAGAGTAACGCATCAAGTTCTCCATCCTCCTTCAGTAGACCTATGTATTCATTAATTAGGAAGTTCATCTCTTTTCATATTTTGCCACATTAGCCTTAGATTTTCCTGGCCTATCTCATCAATAAATTGAACACGTGCAACCTCAAAACTACTTCTGAAGTTTTGCATTTCGGATTCTTCTGTATATTCTCCTCTATATTTAGAGAAAAACGATTTCCCAGCCCTTAGATTTATATTTGTAACCATATCTAAAAATGAGGGTTGTTTTTTTTCGGAAACGTCCATCAATCTTTGCATTTGGATATTTTGTTGCTTTAGAAAGTATTGCATTCTCTTATCCATTGGTTGAAACTCATTTACGAGTTCCAAATCAAAAACTCTTTTATAATAGTTTTCTGAGGCTTCTATTATTTGTTCAATGATTGAAGCGATAACCTTGTTTGCATTTTTTTTCTTTGCCTTTAAAATCTCTGTTACTGAGTAATAATTCTTAATGAGATAGTTAACAAATAATGCAGCAATGAGGTTTCGTATTTTAACATTGTTATAATTAATTTCAAGAATGTTGTAAAGCATCTCTGAAGCATATTTTCTGTCCAAAATGTAGCCAACTATCATATAAACCACATATTGCGAGTCTGTTTCCGATAATTCTTTTAGAGATTCTTTAGGAAGACCAACTGCATCGACTTTTGAACTTAAATTGCTAATTATGAATTGCAAAGAAGCTTTATATAAGTCATTGTCTGAGTTCAACCATTCTAGAAATAGACTTTGGATAACTTTCGGATGTTTTAAATACAATTCTGCAATTATTCCTTCCAGTACAATTATTCCTTTCAATTTCTGATTATTATTAAGGACCCAATTTTCAATAAATTCAGCGATTATCTCTGGATGTGAGACAATTACATCCTTTAACCTATAACGGATAGTATTGTAAACACCATTAAATTTTGGTTCTGTAAGGGATAATAAATTCAAGGATTTTTTAAAATATTCTAAATCTTCTTCAGGTTTAAACTCTTCATTAAGAGACCTTGCCACTTCACCTTGAACAGATGGGATTTTTTCCTTTAATAATTCAATTATTATTTCCTTCGCCCCTTTAATTGTGTTTAAGTGCTTATTGTAAAATCTGACAATTATACCAATATGTTTTGTCGATTTTTGCTTTATTATTTTTTGAAATAAGTTATGGACGTCATTTAAAAATTCTAATTCCTTTTCCTGGCTTTTAAAATTCACCCTATAAGCAGCATCAATACCAGAAAAGACCAAATCATCATTATCACTTTCTAGATATTCCAATACTTTTGCTTCAAACGAATATTCTATTTTGGCTTTTGACAAGCCACTCAGAATAGAGGGAGTAAAAACTAAAGTTTCTCTAGCTCCTCTTTCTTCTAACATAGATAGTATTTCGATAGCTTCCTTCGGTCTTTTTTCCGCAAAGCTTCTGAGTCCTTCATAGATGTAATATCCAGCTCCGTCATTCTCTATTCTTTTGTATAATATTGGCAGGGTATCTACAAACTCCTTCTTATCTGGTATATTTAAATCTTTGCAGTACTCTCTAAGGTCTTGCCAAAACTCAAAATACTCGGGGTCCTCATTTAACCTTTTTAAAAATACATCTGACATATTTTGGATTTAATTCAATAAAAAAGCCAATGAAATATCATTAGCTCTTACCTACATTTTCTATTCCTTATGTTGTTGACTATAAAGATACTAAAGTGTTAAATAAAAACCTTACGGATTCTCACATTTCACCTTGAGTTTTATAGGATTATACTTTCTTTCCTTTATTTGTGATTGAAATACAATGATTTTATTGATGTCTTCCGTTTTAAAAATATTGAATTTGACAATGACCTACATAAGAGATTTAGCGTACCCCGAGGAATAACTACATCCAAATTGATGATTCTTTAATCCCTTCTAAAATCTTGCTTCAATTGTGTTAAAATTTAACCCGACTCGGGTTGAACAGGTGATTTTTATCTACTAAAACTATTCAAGTTTGTACAAGGAATGTCAAACGATAGGAATTGAACTGAAATAGAAGTTTTAAGCCCGATTCCAAAAAAAAGAATAGTTATGCCAGCAAGTATTTTAACAGCCGAAGATTTAGAGGATTTCAGAAAAAGCCTACTTGAAGAAATCAAAGAAATGCTATTGCAATACAATAGGATTACGATAGATAGGTGGGTGAAGTCGAATATCGTAATGGCGAAGCTTGGAATCAGTCCAGGTACATTACAGAACTTCAGAATCAACGAAACCATACCCTATTCCAAATTGGGCGGTATCATTTACTACGATGAAGAAGAAATCAACGAGATACTTCTTAAAAACAAGAATTTCTTTTTAAAAAAGTAGGTTATGAGAATCGCAACATATAACATCCAAAACATTTTTTATCGGGATAGAGCCTTGATTAAAAAATATAGAGCTGAAAACAAAGCATTATGGGTTGAGGAATTTGAAATACTGATGCTTAAAGGAATGCGAACCACTCAGGAGTTTAACCGTATGCGTGCCCTATCACAACTTTTGGGTTTTGAAGATTCGCAGCACAGTCCGTATCTCACAATGATGCATAAAACAGGGCAATTATTTTTAAAGAAGGATGTGGCGGCAAACACTTACAAGGCAACACATTTAACGGATTGGAATGGTTGGGTGAAATTAAACTCCAACCCCATTAATGATACCGCTATTGAGAATAAGGCCAAGATTATCAAAGAAGCATCAGCAGATATACTGATTCTGTTGGAAGTCGAGGACAGAGCTTCGTTATTGGAATTCAATACGTATTTCTTGTCAAATGCCTATACCCATATACTGTATTTGGGAACCAATGATGTTTATGGTAGGGGAATTGGAGTGTTGACCAAGGGGGGCTACAAAGTAAAATCAATGAAGTCCCACGTCAATGATTTTGACGCTAACGGGAATCCCATTTTTGATATGGATTTGCAGGAATATAAAATCAGTACACCCTACGGGAAAATCGTAACGGTTCTGTCGACTTGCTTTTTAGATGATGCAGAAAATCCCAGACAATCCAATACCAAAATTGAAGTCCAATCCGAAAGGATAGCAGAGGTATATCAAACACTCGATAAATCCAATGATTTAATAGCTGTCGTGGGTACCTTGAATGCACCTTCATATAGTAAATCACTGTTGCCGATAACAGAGGAAACCGATTTAAAAGATGTTTCAAAACACCACACGTTTGAGGTGGATTTGGACAAGGGCAAAGACTCCAGATATTTCCGTTTAGGGGCTTATAAAATGGGTGTGAACATCAAACAACGTGATTATTTGATGCTTTCTGCCAGATTATTCAAAGATGTAAAAAATAGCGGACTGATTCGAAAAGGGATTTGGTTTAAAAAACGACCGCAATGGGAAATGCTCAAAAGCATTAAAAATGAAACACATATGGCAAGTGAACATCCTTTGGTATGGTCGCATTTAAAAATAAGCTAGTTATGGAATTACAGAAGATACAAAATAGGATATACGAAATAAGGGGGCAAAAAGTACTGTTAGATTTTGACCTTGCAGAATTATACGGAACGGAAACCAAAAGGTTAAAAGAAGCTGTGAGACGGAATATGGAGCGTTTCCCGTCTGATTTTATGTTTGAATTATCCAATGAAGAATATAAATCTTTAAGGACGCAATTTGCGACCTTAGAAAAACAAGGACGTGGCAAGTTCAGTAAATACAATCCGTTTGCGTTTACGGAACAAGGTATTGCAATGCTTGCAAGTGTATTGCGCAGCCCCAAAGCAATTGAGGTCAATATACAGATTGTCCGTGCTTTTGTTTTCCTCAGAAAATATGCCCTATCACATTCGGAATTGGCCCATAAGCTTCAAGAATTGGAAACCAAGTATAACAAACAATTCAGAGATGTTTTTGAGGCGATTAATTTTCTACTTCAAAAAAACAAGGTGCAAACCGAACAGCTTAATAGAAAGCGTATCGGTTACAAAAGAGGGAATATGGACTAACCTATCACCTCATATACAAACCTACTCTTTGTATCTCCAATTTTTTGGGACAATTCTAATTTGATGGGCTTGATAATATTTGGAATGCTAGGTAAACTTTGAAGAAAAACACCCAAGTCTTTCTTGTCCTCGAATGTGGCTCCGTTTCCATTTTTATTCACCTCAGACAAAAAGCGATGTCCGCCCTTGTTGCCAATCCACGCAACTGAACTCAGAGGAATATTAAAAAAGACTTCACACTTAAAATCGATATAATCCATATCAGAAGAACTGTAGTCTTTTGAAATCGAAGAGTAAAGTGTTTTATAATGCGTTATTAGCGTGTCTAAAAATTTACCTCTTTCGTCGGCTTTTATGGGTTTTAAAAGTGTTTTCAATTGTTTGATATTATCAAACTGTCTTAGAGGGTTTGGCTTTGATTCAATTTTAAATTTCATAATAATAAATTTTAATGTTATTGATTTTCAGTACTTAATAATCTTTAGTCTTAGGAAAACTGTTGTTTCATAAATTCCCATAATTCTCTTCCCACGGTCACTATAATTTCTTTGAGCACTTTATATAGGCTAATACATACATCTTTCATCATCTTAATTTTTAATGGACATCAGTAATGCCAATGCCAATGCGTTAATATTCTTTTTCAATTCCAAATAGGAGGCTTCATCTACATTTGACAAAAAACCAAGCTCAACCAAAATAGCTGGGCTTGTTGCTATCGATTCTCGTAATACCTGAAAATTGGCCCTTTTGATTCCCCTGTTTCTATAGCCCAATCGTTCTGTAAGGACATTAACCATAGCTAGTGCAATAGCTTTGGATTTTACTTGATTTTCAGTTTGTAAAGATGTCTTGTTATGTAGATAAATTTCAATACCTGTAGCCTTGCTATTGAGTGCGTGGTTGCAATGCAGCGATATAAAGAAGTCTGGTTGCAACGCATTGACCAACTTTGTACGATGGCTAAGTGATATAAGGGTGTCTTTATATCGGGTAAGGTATAGCTCGTAGGTATTATCAAGTAGTATGCTGTTATAAAATAGCATTGCTTTCGCAATCGCCAAGGTGATATCTTTCTCTTTTATGTGATTGGTGCCTATAGCTCCAAAGTCCGTTCCGCCGTGTCCAGCATCGATAATAATAACTTTTTTCCCCTGTGAAAACAGTACGGGTCCAGTTATAAAATATAGCATTAAGAACAGGATTTTAAACGGTCTCATAGTATATATGTTTTTAAATTTCTCATTACACAATTTTTAAAGATTTCGTCCAATACATCATTTTTCTTCAAAATTTAACGCTCATTACCGTTAATATTTTTTGTTTTTCTCCCTTATCGAGCATTCACTTATAGATTTCGCAAAAAGTAAGTTCTAACAAGGTCGTTCTAAACCATTTGGGAGGCCATAAAACGTAAGCGTTATGAAAAAAGCAGTTTATCTAACGTGGGCAATGCTCCTGATGAGCCTACCCACATTTGCACAAATTGGGGGTATTGAAGATTCAGTAAATGATGTTTCTGATACGATTAGGTCAATTTTCCCTTTGCTTTTAGGAGTTATATTCCTAATCGGATTCTTATTTAATGCGGGCCATTTTTTTGGGGAGAATGCGGACCTTAAAAAAGGGATTACCCGTGTACTTGTCTTTGTGCTTATAGCAGGTGCGGTAGTGGGCATCTTTACCTATCTCATTGGAATCGTAGTATAAGCCTCATAGAGGCTTTTTTAAAAAAGCAAACCCAATGAAGAAGTACGGGGTATATAAGAACATTCGCAAAGGGGCTATGATATGGGGACTTCCCATATCGCTCTTTGCAATGATGATGCTATCCATATTGACATCCCTACTGGTCATCATTTTTTCATTCAGTTTGGGGGTAATCCTAGTGGCTACCCTTTGGAACGGCACTATGTACATCGTGCTCACCAAAATAGCCCGTAAAGCCATTTCACTGAATTTCAATACGGTATTCCCAAAAGTCATCAGTAACAAAAAAGAAAATCTGACACATTATGTCGATTATTAATATAGCCACATACAATCCCATCATTGAGATACAGGACAATGTCATCTTTGCCAATAATGGCAATGTCATAGTCTGTTATCAAGTGGAACTGCCAGAAGTCTACTCCCTGTCCGAAAAGGATTTTGAGGATTTGCACAGCACTTGGTTTCAGGCATTAAAGTCATTACCTGTTGGCTGTGTTATACACAAGCAGGATGTGTATTTAAAGAAAGCATTCAGTTCTGAATACTTGCCCAACGATACCTTTTTGGCGAAAGCTACCCACGACCATTTTAAAGGCAGAGAATATATAGAACATACGTGTTACTTGTTTTTTACGCTGGTGCGAAACAAAACGATGAACAATTCCAAATATGTCAATCCTTTTAGAAAAGTAAGTAAGGGCATTCATCAAGAATTAAATCAGAATGTACATAGTTTCATCGGTTCGGTAAACGATTCCATTACCTATATCAACAACAGCCGTAAGGTGTCATTGATACCTCTTGATAAAGAAGGGATACTTGAACTGAGTGGTAATTTTTTCAATGGCTTTAATGTGGGTTACGATACCGATATGCTTTTGGAAAAATCAAAAGTGACCATTGGCAACCATCATTTTGATGTCCTGGCAGTCAATAGTGAAACTTGCTTTGGCGAAAGCGTACAGACCAGTAAAATAAATGAACGGTTTACTTCGGATGATTTTGTGTTTCATCAAGGTTATGTGGATGGTATTGGATTATCATTAAACGAGAATCATATTGTCAATCAAATCATCTACTTAGATGATAAACAGAAATGGCGAAAACTACTCGATAAGAAAATTGAAGAACTTAAAAAGAGCTCAAATTTCGGAACACAGAATAAAGTCATCCTTAAAAAGATTGAGCATATCGTTGGTCAAATAAATAACGACGATAATGCCAGAATCATCAGGGGACATTTGAACATTATCTATTGGAGTGAGGAAGCCCAGGAATTAAAACGCATTGGCTCCCGTATCAAGGCCGAGTTCAAGGAATTGGATATAACCCCATATTATCCAAGAGGCGAAGAACGTAAGAACTATATCCTGAATAGTTATCCCTGTTTTGCTTCCAATTTTTCCAATGAAGACGTTTATGTCACTGACCTAAAACACGCGCTATGCCTTTATCTGAACAATACCAATTATAGAACGGACAAGCAGGGTATTATTTTTAATGACCGTGAACATAATATTCCTGTACTGAAGGATGTATGGGATGAGCAAAAGAAGCGTATCAAAGCGAGAAACTTTGCCATTTTTGCGCCAACAGGAGAAGGAAAATCTTTTTTGGCAAACAACATCCTGCGTCAATACTTTGAAATGAACGTGCGTCTGGTCATTATAGACTTGGGCGGTTCCTATACCAAGTTTGCCAGTCTATACCCCGAACAGTATACCGTATTGCGCTATGAAAGTGGAAAGAACCTCGGTATTAATCCGTTTTATGTAGCCAATACAAATGACATCACACCCGAGCGGTTAGAAGATTTGTCCATATTTCTTTTTGAATTGATTGGTGAAGGCACCAAACCTAAAAAAGAACAATCTGTAGCCTTAAAGAAAATACTCCATTCCTATTACAAAAATAATTCTGGGGAGCATTCCTTAGATAGCTTTTATACCTATGTCGAATCGCAACGAGAAGACCTCTTGACGAAGCTTCATATCCATTCAGATTATTTCAATGTTGAGGGATTTTTACACATCCTATCAGAGTATGTGCGTGAAGGCTTGTACAGCTTTCTATTTGAAACTAGTGAAGACCAATCCTATAAAATTGAGGACAAGCGCTTGATTGTTTTTGAGTTGGATGAGGTGAAGGACAACAAGGAAATTCTTTCCGTGATGCTCAAACTCATCAAAACGGCCATACAGCGGACCATTTGGCAGAACAAGGAAGAAAAGGGAATTATCCTTTTTGATGAGTTTGCCAAACAATTGAAGTTTGAGAACGTATTGGAGTCGGTAGAGTTCTATTACCAGGCCATCCGAAAACAGGAAGGTGCCATAGGTATCATTTTACAATCCATCAACCAATTACCAAACAACTCCACATCTGCAAGTATTCTAGAAAACACACAGGTTGTTTATAGCCTGAATAATGAAAAAGGCTATGAAGAATTGGCGAAACGGTTGAACCTGTCCAGCCACGACCGCAATCAACTAAAATCCATAAAAAACAACCTGTCAGGAAAACGCAAGTACACCGAGATTTTTATCAAAATCGGGAAAGAGAGCAACATCTTCCGATTGGAAGTGCCTCAAGAGGTATTTGCTGCCTACTTGACCGATGGGGCAGACAACGAGGCCATAATGGCCATTTACAAAGAGAAAGGCTGTATGGAGACAGCTATTAAAGAATTCATTCATTTAAAATCACAAAAGTTATGAGAAGATTCATTTTTATGTGCCTCTTGGCACTTGGAACTTTTTTATTGCCTGTACGTGCTACGTGCCAGGGAATGCCAGTGTATGATAACACCAATTTTATCACGCTGGGCAAACAAATTTTGGAAGCCGCGAAGCAAACAGAAAACCTAATCAAAACGGTGGAGTTTATGCGACAACAGAAAGAACGTATTGAAAAGGTGAGCAATGTGGTAAAGCAGCTAAAGGCAGTTCGTGAGCTTGCGCGGAACAATGAACGTCTTTTTGATGTGGTTCGGAACGATGTGCGGCATATTTTGAACTCCCCATACATCAAGCCCGAAGAAATCACAAGAGTATCGCAATCCTTTGAAAATATCATTGAAAATTCATTAGAGGATTTGGATTTTGTACAACAGATACTTTCCAGTGATTACTTAAAAATGACCGATGCTGAACGAGCTGAGGTATTAAAGGAACGTGAAACACGGTCTAAGGAAATGGTCGCCGAAATAGAGCGTAAGACCAAGCGATACCAGGACATCATTTCCTTTCGGGAAATGCAGGACAAAATAAACAACAGGGCTACAAATTATTAAACGATGCAATTGGCTATCCCATTAATAGGAGGATTGGAGTATGTAGACGCTGTCTTTCAGACCATAAAGGACAGCGATTTTCTACAGTATACCATTGTAGGTATGAAAGCCCTTGCCATCCTATTCTTTTTAATCAATATCCTCAAAAAATATAATGAAGGTGTTGCCAATAGGGATGGGTATACCTGGGGGTTGACCCCAACAGAATTGATAAAGAATTTCATTATTGTCATTCTGGTCATCTTTTCCAGTCAGGTCTTGGAAGTGTTTGACAACATTTTGGTAGCTATTGAAGGACAGTATCGAAATACGGCTCCAGCATTATTGCCCTTACAATTGCAAGATGTGGAGATTGAGGAAGACGCAGGTGGATTGGAAGCTGCCAGTAAAGGACTGGCCTTATTGTTCGAGGCATTAAGTTCTCCTTTGTTCGGCCTAAAAATACTGGCCTTTATTCTGAGCGTATTCCTGTGGTTACTCGACCTGTTCATTTACCCCTTGTTTCTGGCAGAACGGTTTTTCCTGTTAGGGATAATGCAAGCCTTTTTTCCATTGGTGATAAGCCTTGCCGTATTCGAGAAGTTTAGGTCGATGGCCTATACCTTTTTTAAATTGTATGCCGCAGTGTATATGCTCGTTCCCGCCTTTTTTCTGGTGAATGTGTTTATCAATGCTTTGTACACGGAGTTTACCACCAATTTTTGGGTGAACCTCTTTGGCTTTGATTTCGGAAGCTCATTTTTTGCGCCCATCATTGAATTGGGTACGATTGGTTTTATCGTCTTTCTGAAGTTCAAACTGTATAAGCGCGCCACCTCGTTCACTTTTAAACTTTTCACGTAATAAAAAAATAGCTTATGAAAACTCCATATAAAAATATATACGAGGTATTGAAGATGAATCGGTTTATAGTACTGGCCGTCATTGTAATGGCTTTTCTATCCACCATCATTTCAAGTTTGATATCCTACAAAATGTACAATAAGGCGCTGGATGGCTCTTTTGCCATCGGTAAAAATGGAGAAGTTATCCCTTTGCAATGGGTACAGGAAAAGGAAAATTTAGAGGTGGAAGCTCTAGAGCATTTACGACTCTTTCATTCCTACTTTTATGGGTTGGATGCCACAAACTTTGAAAACCATATTGAAAAAGCCCTTTGGTTGGGGGATAGTTCCGTTGATAATGTGTATCGACAGAAAAAAGCTGATGGTGTCTATAACCGTTTGATGCAGTATTCCTTGGTGCAAAAGGTTATCAGCATTGAATCAGAATTAGACCTTACCTCAGAACCATACCCCTTTAGAACGGTCACTATTTTTCAAATCAACAGGGGGTCGGCAATTGACACCTATGAACTGGTTTCCACGGGTAAACTTTTGCATTTGGATAAACGAAACTTTCCCAATAACACCCACGCGCTATTGATAACAGATTATTTCGAGAACACTTTAAAGAAAGTCGATAAACGAAAGTAAAAATTAAGATTATGAAACTGGATAAGAAAAAAATAACGTTCATCGCAGTCATCGGAGCAGTGGTCATTTTCATTGTCACCTATTCCATTTTGGCATTTGGTGAAGATGATTCCCAAAAAGATGAACTGCGACAGACACAGGTTCCCGTATTGGAAAACCCTATTGATGATTATACATCCAGATTGGATGCAGTGGATGATTTAAAAGAAGTCAGGCAAACCAACGCACCTAGTATTTATGACGAAAAATACTTGGATTCTACAGGTGTCTTTGACCCTGATTTTTTGGAAAAGGAAAAGATAAGGATGGTAGATAGTATCTATAACAATAGCCGTATCAATTATACGACGGGTACTTTTCGGGTAACGAACCCTGTTCAGGATAGCCTGGTTAATGCCTTGACTAGCAAAACGAAAGAACGCAAAAAGGAAGAGGTGGCACTTGTTGAAAAGA